>OZ246014.1:620000-1240000 GCA_965230555.1 Croceivirga sp. | reverse complement strand
ACCCTAAAATGGGCATTCAAGGTCTGTAGGCTTGGTGCTTCAGCAACATCAAACCATTGCTTCCTTGCGGTCAACCGTACTTTACCCCCTCCTCCAATACCCGCCATTGACGGATATACCAAATAGTAATTGTCGGACAAATAATCAAAATATACCGGAATACCTTCCTGTGCCTTTACGCTCACGGACAAAAAAAGGAGAATAATAATAGAGGTTAACCGTTTTTTCATGTAGTGTTGAGATGGGGTTGAACAATCAACATCATGTCAATATTCTCAACTATAACGGATTTGCACAAAGTCTAGTATTTGACCCTGACCTATTTTTAGTTCGTATTTTTGTCAAAAACAACTAATGAAAGAGTATAACATCTCCATTGTAGAAACCAATAACCCCACAATCCTGAAGTTTGAGGCCAATCATTTTTTGGTCAAGGACAATTACGAATACAAGAACATTGATGAAGCCAAAAACTCCCCCTTGGCCCAACAGTTGTTCCATCTTCCCTTTATCAAAACTGTCTACATTTCCGGGAATTTTGTAGCCATGGAACGTTATGACATTGTACAATGGAACGATGTAAAAGATGAAGTGGCCCAAAATTTGGTCGAATATCTGAATGCTGGTGAAGCTGTGGTCAATGAAGCGTCCAACAAAAAGACCCCCACATCCATCTATGCCGAGGTCACACCAAACCCTGCCGTGATGAAGTTTGTGGCCAACCGCATGTTGGTGCCCCAAATCTTTGAATACAAAAATATTGATGAGGCCAAAAACTCGGAACTGGCCACCCAACTCTTTCATTTCCCCTTTGTAAAGGAGGTCTTCTTAGACAACAACTACGTCTCCATAACCAAATACGACCGGGCCAACTGGGAAGATATTTCCATGGAGGTCCGGGAATTCATTCACCAATTTTTGAACGAGGGCAAGGAAGCTGTAAACACCAGTGCTGTTGAAGCCGAAGCAAAACAAAACAATGCCCAGAACCCCATTGCCCCCCATCTGGACGACACTTCCAAACAGATCATATCGATTCTGGACGAATACGTAAAACCCGCTGTGGCATCCGATGGTGGTAATATTTTATTCCAATCCTACGAGGAAGACACAAAAACGGTGAGTGTTATTCTACAAGGTGCCTGTAGTGGTTGCCCTTCATCAACTTTTACCCTAAAAAATGGCATTGAGACCATGCTCAAAAATATGTTGGGGGATAAAGTGAACGAAGTGGTCGCTTTAAATGGCTAAATCACCCATAATTAGCTCTAAAATTCTTATATTCAATAAATTATAAAAATTTTTAGTATGGCTATTTTAAAAGTTATTGAAATTTTGGCCAGTTCCGGAAAAAGTTGGGAGGACGCCACGGAAAAGGCTGTAAAACAAGCATCAAAATCGGTAAAGGGTATTCGTTCGGTCTACGTACAGGAACAAAGTGCCACGGTAAAGAACGGGAAGATAGACGAGTACCGCGTGAATGTAAAAATCACCTTCGAAGTCCAATAATTTGTATTTTCGAACACCTAACAGGGCGTCCGGTTTGGGCGCCTTTTTTTATCATTATAATGAGACTATCCAAAACTACAATTATCCTATTATTGACCTTTTTGGTCAGTTGCGCCCAAAACACCAAAGAAATGAGCCACAAGTATACCAATGCCCTTAGTAAAGAGACCAGTCCATATTTATTGCAGCACGCACACAATCCGGTCAATTGGGAAGCTTGGCATCCCAAGGTGCTGGAGCGTGCCAAAGCGGAGAACAAACCCTTGCTCATCAGTATCGGTTATGCGGCCTGCCATTGGTGCCATGTCATGGAGCATGAATGTTTTGAGGACGAGGAAGTAGCACAATTCATGAATGAAAATTTTGTGAACATCAAAATAGACCGTGAAGAACGACCCGATGTGGACCAAATCTATATGGATGCAATTCAAATGATGACCGGCAATGGTGGCTGGCCTTTAAATGTTGTGGCGCTGCCCGATGGAAGACCCTTTTGGGGTGCCACCTACCTTCCCAAGGAGAGTTGGCTCAAATCGTTACAAAGCTTGACCACCCTATACCAAGACGACCCAAACAAGGTTGAAGATTATGCTTCTAAGCTTGAAAAGGGCATCAAGGCCATAAACCTTGTGGCACCCCAAGGAGATACCAACCTATTTTCTCTGGATTCCCTACAAGTAACGGTTAAAAACTGGAAAAACTATTTTGACACCTTCCTAGGAGGCTACAAACGTGCCCCAAAGTTTATGATGCCCAACAATCTTGAGTTTCTGTTGCACTATGCCACCTCTGAAAACGATGATGAAGTCTTGGATTATGTGAACACCACCTTGACAAGAATGGCCTACGGCGGCATTTATGACCATGTGGGGGGCGGATTTTCCAGATATTCGGTAGACACCAAATGGCATGTGCCCCATTTTGAAAAAATGCTGTATGACAACGGACAACTCATAAGCCTTTATGCCAAGGCCTATGCCTTGACCAAGAATCCATTGTACAAGAAAGTGGTTGAGGAAAGCATTGCCTTTGTCCAAGAGGAACTGACCGATGAAAATGGGGGTTTCTACTCCTCCTTGGATGCAGATAGTGAAGATGTGAACGGAGAATTGGAAGAGGGTGCTTTCTACGTATGGACCGAAAAAGAATTGGACTCCCTTTTGGGAAAAGACCTAACGCTCTTTAAGGAGTATTTCAACATCAACTCTTACGGCTTATGGGAAAAGGGAAACTATGTATTGATCCGCGATAAGTCCTCCAAGGAGATAGCCGAATCGAACACTATTTCCGAGGAGCACCTTTCCACTTCCATCAGCGAAGCCTTAACCATTTTGAACGTTGCCCGGGAAAAACGCCCCAAACCAAGACTTGATGACAAAATTTTGACCTCATGGAATGGCCTAATGCTCCAAGGACTCATAGATGCCTACAGGTACCTTGGCAATAAGGCCTACCTAGACATGGCCCTAAAAAATGCTTCCTTTATCCAAAAAGAAGGAAAGAAGGATGATGGTGGACTCTACAGAAACCACAAAGAGGGCAAAAGCACCATCAATGCCTTTTTGGATGACTACGCCACTGTTATCGAGGCCTATATTTCACTCTACGAAGCCACCTTTGATGATTCGTGGCTGTTCGAGGCCAAAAAACTGACCGATTATTGCATCGCTCATTTTCAAGATGCGGATACCGGTCTTTTCTTCTATACCTCAGATGAAGACGCCGCCTTGATCCGTCGTTCCATGGAAACCAGTGACAATGTCATTTCCGCTTCCAATTCCATTATGGCCAAAAATCTATTGCGCTTGCACAAGCTTTTTCCAGAGGAAGCATACGGAAAAATCCAACATCAAATGTTGCGCAATGTACAAGCTGATTTTTCCAAGAACGGACAAGGCTATGCCAATTGGTTGAATTTGATTCTTTTTGAACACAAAAACTTTTACGAAATCGCTTTGGTGGGCGATGACTTTAAAAACTTGGGGAGCGAAATCTCTAAGAACTACCTACCCAACAGCATATTGGTTGGTTCTAAAAGAGAGGGAAACATTGATTTGTTGAAGAATAGGTACAATGAGGGCCAGACCCTTATATACGTTTGTATTGAAGGTAGCTGTAAACTGCCCGTAACCACAGCAGAGAAAGCCCTTTCGCAACTTTAACCAAAGTTTAAAACCCATTGCTTGACCGAAACAAATTCATTGATTAGGTTTCGCAAAAAATAGACACCCATGTTTGAATATCTTGGCAATTATCAACAACATCTGGACCACGCCATAGAACTGGTATGGAACTATGCGCCCAACATTTTCATAGCGCTGATCATCTTCTTTGTTGGTCGGTCCATCATCCGGTTTTTAAACCGATTGGTTCGAAAATTCTTTGACAAAAAGGATTACGATGAAACCCTGGAAGCTTTTCTCCAAAGCTTTATCCGAGTGACCCTAAATGTGTTGCTGATTGTTTTGGTCATTACGCAATTGGGGGTAAAGACCTCATCGTTGATTGCCATGATCGGTGCCGCTGGTCTGGCCATAGGCTTAGCATTACAGGGTTCTTTGGCCAATTTTGCCGGGGGCGTTCTTATCTTGATCTTCAAACCTTTTAAAATAGGGGATTGGATCTCTGCCCAAGGGGTGGATGGGTCGGTCAAGGAAATCTCAATTTTCAACACCAAACTCAACACTTTTGGGAACCAAGTGGCCATTATTCCCAACGGGATCTTGGCCAATGGAAATATTGTCAATTACAATGCAGAACCCATTCGTCGAGAAAACTATGTGGTGGGCATTGGCTATGGCTCCAACATCAAAAAAGCCAAAGATATCCTATTGCAGATCTGTGCCGAGGATGAACGTATCCTAAAAGACCCCGCTCCGGAGGTTTACGTAGGGGAACTGGGTGACAGTTCGGTAAACCTAACGCTTCGGTTCTGGGCGCCCAATGAAGTGTTTTGGCCTGCGAGATTTCATGTCATCGAAGAATCAAAAGTACGTTTTGACCAAGAAGGGATTGAAATTCCGTTCCCACAACGGGTCATCCATACAGCCGAGGTTGGTGATGATTAGCCTTTAGTGCCGCCAAGGATGAAATCCTTTAGGTAATAGGGCTCAAAATAAGCGACATCTTCAAAATCCTTGCTTACATATTTTTTATAGCTCAGCTGTGCCATTTCCTTTGCTGAGGGAACCAACTTTGGGAAAAACTCGATAGTATCCCCCTTGATGATTCCCTTACATTTTTCCGCTCCATTGCCTATCAAATATCGCTTCTGGGCCGAGCCGTATTCCTGAAAGGAACCCTCATCAATAATTTCTGCTTTGGTTTCCCTAAGCTGTTCGTGGTTATGGTCAAAAACGGCAGAATACACCTCCATACGCCGGGCATCCAAAAGCGGTATGATCAACTCTCCCTCAGCTGCCTGAACCTGATGGGACAAACTCTCCAAGGTAGCAATGGAAATCAAGGGGATGTCCAAGGCAAAACACAATCCTTTTGCGGCTGAAACCCCTATACGAAGTCCGGTATACGATCCAGGGCCTTTACTTACCGCAACAGCATCCAGCTCTGAAAATTGGAGTGATGCCTGTGCCAATGCTTCTTCCAAAAACACATGTAATTGTTCTGAGTGGGTATAATTCTCGGCGTTATGCTCTTGTAGGGCCAAGAGTCTTCCATTTTCTGAAATACTTACGGAACAGTTGGTGGTCGCCGTTTCCAAACATAAAATTGTTGCCATTGGACAAAGATAGCCCAACTAAAAAAAAGGCCTGTAAGGTCATACAACCAAACAGGCCCTTTACTTATTTTTCAAATCCTAGTCCAAGCTAATGGGGATCCCAAAATAGAACTCCAAAATCTTCAACCGAAAGATATAGTCATATTTGGTTCTGATCACACTTGCCTCTGCATTGTCTACCCGGGCTTGTGCCTGTTGAAAATCGAAAGCGTTCATCAAACCCACATCATACCTCTCTTTGGCATAGTCGTAGGCCAATCTTCTGGCCTCCAATGCTTTTTGGGCTGCCTCATAGGCCTTTCTAAATGTGGTCACATCAACATAGGCTTGCTGAATATTTGCCTCTAGATCCAACTTATCCTGCTCGTATTGAACCTTAGCCCTTTCCAGATTGATTTTTGAGCGTTTAACACCGTTCCGGGTACTCCATCCATTAAATATGGGTACATTCAGTTGTGCTCCATAAGAAACCCCATCAAAAATCCATAACTGATCAGTGAAGCTTGGTGTAAAAAATTCAAGCGGAACGGATCCTGCCACTGGAATTTCAGCAACATCAGAATAACGCGTTCCATATTGGAAAAAAGCGCCAATTGATGGCAAATAGGCCCCTTTGGATATTTCCAAATCTTTTTCTGCCAATTCCACATTTTTCTCAGAAAATTTGATGTCATTTCTAAATTCCATGGCCTTGGCAAAGATTGACTTGGCCGAGTTATTTAGAATAGCAGAAGGAGGGACTCCAAAGTCTTCATCCACCACATCAAAATTTTCATAATCCGTAATCTGGAGCAATTGCGCCAAATTCACCCTAGCAATGATCACAAGGCTTTCTCCATTTGTAATTTGCTGCTCTTGATCGGCCGCGGTAGCTTCCAGTTCCAATAAATCTCCACGTGGCACCACGCCAGATTCCACTAATTCTTTGGTCCGCTTCATATCTTGCTCCGTAACCGCATACTGGGCCCTAAAAACCTTTAGTTGCTCTTTGTTGGAAACCACCTGCAAATAAGCATTGGCCACGTTTAACCGAATATCATCCCTTAAATCGTCCAGACGGTATTGGTTGGCTATGGCATTGAGCTTTGCCCTATGCAATTGTTTTACATTTCTTAGGCCATCAAACAGGGTAAGGTTGGAACTGAACCCACCATTGACATTAAATGCCGTTTGATTGGTAGGCAGGTTATTGGTTGGATTGATGGAAAAACCCGTATTGCTGGATACACTCATGGATCCATTTAAGTTGGGCAAGAGGTTACCAATGGCATCAGACTTGTCAATCTTGGCATTTTCCAAGTCCAATTTGAATTGTTCTATAGTCAAATTGTTCTCAACAGCATAGGTAACACATTCCTCCAAGGTCCATTTTTTCATCTGGGCCTGTAGCACACAGATTGAAAAAACAGCCAAAAGGGTTAAAATTTTAAACTTCATCTGTTCGTTTTTTTTGATTTTATTTTGGTTGATTTTAAGAATCTGCATCAGATGTACGTTCCAGCTTATTCCAAACCTTGATCTTTGCATCTTCTTCAAGTCCAGATATTACTTCTACATCAATACCATTACTGACTCCCAATTCAACATCCTTTCTCTCAAATTTGTTTTCTTCAACCTCAACTTCTACATAAGGCTGTTCCGTTTCGCCATCAAACTGTAGCAGAGCCTCTTTAATGGAAATGACATCTTTCTTTTCATCTAAAACTATTGAAGCATTTGCACTGTAACCAGCCCTTACATAAATGCTGTCATTTACAACCAAATCACCTTCTATTTTGAATTGAACCGCACCTTCTTCCTCTACTCCTTTTGGAGCTATAAATTTAAGCTTAGCATCAAACTTATTCTCTTCCAAAGCTCCCATGCTAATTTCTAAAGGCATTCCCACATGGAGTTTTCCGACTTCTGCTTCATCTACCTCTCCCTCAAAAATCATCCTTGTCATATCTGCAATGGTAGCAATGGTGGTACCATCATTGAAATTGTTGCTCTGTATGACCTGATCCCCTTCTTCTACAGGTATTTCCAAGATTGTACCTGAAACTGTTGCCCTGATATTTGTATTGGCACTTGATGAACCTCCTGCAGAGCCGCGAAGGATGATCTGGTAATCATTTTGTGCATTTTCCAGTTCCAACTTTGCTTGGTTAAAGGCCAGTTCTATATTCTGGAAATCTTGTGCGGAGACCACACCTTTGTCGTACAGGGTCTTGTTTCGATTAAAATCCAACTCAGCATTGCCCAGGGCCACCTTGGCATTGTTGACACGGCCCTTGGCTTGATAAACTGCCTGTTCGTTGGGCACCACCTTAATCACTGCTATTAAATCACCCGCTTTTACATCGGATCCTTCTTCCATATGGATTTTATCAATAATTCCTGAAATCTGGGGTTTTATGTTGATCTCATCCTCTGGTATGACCTTTCCTGTAACAATAACCTTGTTGACTATATCTTTTCGTTCTGCGGTCTCTGTTTTGAACAATTGGGGCGGCTCACTATTCTTTTTGAGGAAATAGGTGATAGCTGCCAAAATTCCAATGACAACCAACCCAACCAATGAATACTTTACATATTTGTTCATTTCTATTTATTTGATTTGTTATTTAATTCTATCTACATTGTTGCTATTCCTCCCTTAAGGCCTCAATTGGTCTTACCTTCAATGCCCGATTGGCAGGAATAAGCCCAATAAGAATACTTAAACTTACCATTAGTATAAAAGATACTCCAAATTGCGGAATGCTTATCATCGGATTCACAAAAGGAAAATCATCTCCACTACCAAAAGCAGCATCAAGTAGTCCTAAAATTCCGGTTGAAATGGCAAATCCTATCAGACCTGCAAAAGCGGTAAGAACAATTGCCTCTAAAACAATCTGTCGTCTTACAATTTTTGGTGTAGCCCCCATTGCTCTTCTTACCCCTATTTCTTTGGTACGCTCTTTAACGGTAATCAAAAGAATATTACTAATGGCTATGACTCCAGCGAGTAATGTGAAAATGCCCACAAAGAAGGAAAACCCTTGGAGCACTGTGGTAAAACCATTGATGCTACTAAAAACCTCAGACATATCAAAACTACCTATGGCTCGCTCATCTGTAGGAGAGATATCATATTTGTTCTTCAATAAGTTTTTAATTTTCCGCTCAACAAAAGGCACTTTTGTATTGGACTCAACGGCTATGGCCATCCACCCCATTCTATCACCCGACCCAAATGCTTTCTGAAAAGTGGTGAATGGAATAAAAACAGCATTCTCACCATCTATATTTATGTTGTTATTGGGCTTATATATCCCCACGATAGAGAAATAAACTCCGTTAATCCTGATTTCTTCCCCAATGGCATTTTCACCTTTATCAAAAAGAAGTTCATAGGTTTCTTCTCCAATAACACATACCTTTCTCGATTTCTCAATATCATTGTTGTTCAAAAACCTGCCCTCGATCAGCTTCTTTTTGGTAATGGCATCAATCTGAGGATAATCACCATAAACTGCAGAACCACTGGTTTGGCCATTTCTGTAAACGGTTACAATGCCCCTATGGCTGCCCAACTCAATCCTAGGGGCCAAAACTTCAATCTCTGGGATGTTTTCTTTAAGTATTGCTGCGTCCTCAACTTTAAAACGCACTCTTCGTCCTCTTTCAAACCCTTTATAGGGCTCTGAAGTAGACTGTCCCCAAACGAACAAACTGTTGGATGCCGTTCCTGCAAAAATTTTATCAAACCCGTTGCTCATTCCATTTGCCGACCCCAATAGGAGTACTAAAATTATCATGGCAAATATCACACCAAGCATGGTGAGGATGGTTCTAAACATGTTCTTGCCCAAAGTGTGGAAAATTTCAACCCATAAATCTCTATCAAACAACCACATATTACCTATCGCTTAATGCTACAATTGGTTTAACTTTTGATGCCTTCATTGCAGGCAAAAGCCCGGCCATTACCCCAGCTACTATTAAGATTATCGTTGCGGTAATCACCACAGAACTGCTCACATTTGGGTTTGTAAAAGCGGGAGTGTTGATCGCTGGTCCAACTATTGACAAAATCATAGATGCAAATAAAAGACCTACAAAACCCGAAATTGTGGTAATGAACACTGATTCAAGAATGACCAAGTTCACAATTTGACTCGGCCTGGCCCCCAAGGCTTTTCTTATTCCAATCTCTTTGGTCCGCTCCTTAATGGTAAAAACCATTATGTTTCCAATACCAACAATACCCGCAACCAATATTAAGAAGCCAACCCCAATACCAATAAACCTTAATACCGAGGTAAACTTACTGATATCGTCAAAGGCTTCGGCATAATTCCACACCCCAATTCCTGCCTGATCATCCGGTGCAACTTTATACCTTCTTTTCATCAAAACTTCTAGTCGTTCAGAAAATTCCAAGGCCTCTGTTAAATCATAATTGGGGTTATAGGTGAGGGCAATAATGTTAATCTTGTTAGTGTTTCCATAAATTCTTTGAAATGTACTCACCGGAGCATAAATTCTACGCTCGGCATTGTCATCTCCTTCGTCAGCAAAAACACCGATTACCCGAAACGGCAAACCGTTAAACTCTACAAACTTCCCTATGGAATCCTCTTCATCAAAAAGGTCTTCAGCAACTTTTCTTCCAATTACAGCGACCTTTGCCTTATTTCTTTGATCAACCTCATTGATGTACCTGCCTTTAAGCACTTCTGTTTTTTCAATATACAAGTGATCTGGATGCACGGCCTGTACGGAGTAGGAGCCCGTTTCACTTTTATACCTGGCAGTAACCCCCGTGTTGTATCTAGAACTTATATATTCAACGTCATTGGGAAAACTCTGTTTGATGTATTCAATATCGTCATTCAAAAATTGAATGCGCCGTCCTGCCTCAAAACCTGCATGGGCTTTAGCGGTGACTCCTGAACGGACAAAAATTGAGTTGGTGGCATCATCATTAAACTGACTATAAAACCCATTCTGCATTCCATTTACAGAAGCCAATAACATCACCAAGATGAAAATGGCCCACCCTACGGAAAAACCCGTCAAGAACGTTCTTAGTTTATTCTTTTTTAAGGTATTGAATATTTCTTGCCAGACGTCCCTATCAAACATATTGTGAAGCTCTTACCTGATCAACTTTTTTATCTTCCATGATCACACCATCCCTAAGGCGGACAATTCGTTTGCACATATGGGCAATGTCCTCTTCGTGGGTGACCACCAAGATGGTGTTGCCTTCGTCATTGATTTGTTGGATTAAATCCATTACCTCGTATGAAGTCGTACTATCCAATGCTCCTGTTGGCTCATCTGCCAACAACACCTTGGGTTCGGCCGCCATGGCCCTGGCAATGGCCACCCGTTGTTTTTGACCCCCGGACAATTCGCTGGGCAAGTGTGTAGCCCATTCCTTTAACCCAACCTTTTCCAAATACATCATCGCCTTTTCTTGGCGCTCTTTTCTACCCACTTTTTGGTAATAAAGTGGCAAAGCCACATTTTCCAAGGCATTCTTGTAATTGATAAGATTAAAGGACTGGAAGACAAACCCCAAAAATTTATTTCGGTATTGGGCCGCCTTGGTCTCACTAAGGTTCTTGATGGGCACACCATCCAGATGATATTCTCCGGAATCTGCCAAATCCAACATTCCCAAGATGTTCAGCAACGTGGATTTACCAGAGCCCGAAGAACCCATGATGGCGACCAATTCCCCATCTTCTGCCGAAAAATTGATTCCCTTTAATACATGAAGGGAATTGCTTCCCATTTGATACGATTTATGAAGATCCTTGATTTCTATCATGATTGGTTTATTAGCTATTCAGAATAGTGAACCCTGATGTATGACATAAAGGCGGCTGTTTTGTTACAATTTTTATACAAAAGTTTTGTTAAATCACACTAAAACAGTTACTCACTTTCACTGCTGTTCCAGATTTTGATTTTATCCTCTACCGCTATTCCTGATTTGACCTCGACATAAATACCATCACTTATGCCCAACTCTATATCTTTTCTTTCAAATTCTTGGTCTCCCTTTTCAATTTCCACAAAAGGTTTTTTGGTATCATCATCAAACTGCACCAAGGCTTCCTTTACGGCGAGAACACTATCTGCACGCGCCAATATAATGCTGGCATTGGCACTTAATCCGGCCCTTATAAAAGTGGTGTCCTGTTTTTTAAGGGTGCCCTTGATTTCAAATTGAATGGCGCCGTTTTCCTCTACCCCCTTGGGGGCAATATAGTCAAGTACCGCATTAAAAACCTGATCTTCTATGGCTCCCACCGTTATCTCCAAGGGCAAATCTTCCTTGATCTTGCCTACTTCAGATTCATCTACCTTTCCTTCAAAGATCATCCGTTCCACATCGGCAATGGCAGCAATGGTAGTCCCTTCGTTAAAGTTGTTGCTTTCAATGACCTGATTTCCTTTTTCGACAGGGACATCAAGTACCATTCCGGACACCGTTGAACGTATGAGCGTATTGGCTTGATTGCCATATCCACTGGCTGTACCCGTCTTTATGATATCAAATCGTTTATTGGCCGCGTTGTAGGTTTGCCTAGCTTGGTCAAAAGCCACTTCTGCCCGTTCCAAATCGGTTTTTGGCACTACTCCTTTTTCAAAGAGTTTCTGTTGGCGGTCATAATTTCGCCGCTGGTCATCCAAATCTATCTTGGCCCGATCAATGGCGTCCCTGGCATCATTTAGTGCACTTAGATTGGGAACGACCTTGATCTTGGCCAGCAAATCCCCAGTTTTTACATAATCCCCACCTTCAACATAAACCTCCTCGATCACCCCAGAAATATTGGGCTTGATCAACACCTCTTCCAAGGGAAGGATGCTGCCCGTAGCCACCGCTTTTTTGACGATGTTCTTTTTTGTGGGCTTTTCGGTCTTATATACAATAGGATCTTCGGCATTTTTTTGATACAGATAGTACATTGCCCCTCCAAAGGCCGCCATAATGATTGCCAATATGATCATGGTTACCGATTTCTTCATAATTCGTGTTTTATAGCCCCTTGCCCAACCATGTGTAGCATGGACAAGCTTGGGGCGGGTTGTTAATTATTCAGTTCTTAATGCATCTATGGGTTTTACCCGTATTGCACTATTGGCAGGAATGAACCCGGCCAATAGGCCAGAGACCACCAAGACCGTCATTGCAGCCAGCACCACCTGTAGGCTCACACTTGGGTTCAGGAACATATCAACGGGTCCTGTACTGTCCAATAGGGCATTGATTCCATAGATGACCAAGGCCCCAAAAACAATCCCCGTCATTCCAGAAATTGCGGTCAAGAAAATAGATTCCATAAGCACCTGTTTTTTTATGGACCAGGGCGATTCGCCCAAGGCCCTCCTGATTCCAATTTCCTTTGTCCGCTCCTTCACCACGATCAACATAATGTTGCTTACCCCGATAATACCGGAAAGCAGCACAAAAGTTCCCACGATGATGGCAATCCAACGCATGCCCGCAAACAGGCTCTCTACCCTGTTGTATTGTTCGTACAGATCGAAATAGCCGATGGCGCGATTATCATCGGGATGGATTTTGTGCCTTTTCTTCATTACCTCCAATATCTTTTTCTTGAGTACGGAAATTGAACTCCCATCCTTAGCGGTAATAGCCATCCAGCCTACTTCTTCTCCCCTGTTAAAAGCTTGCGAAAAGGCCGTGAACGGCACAAAAATTTCTTTTTGGGCCTCTTCCCCTCCATCATTGTTGTTTTTTTTGTACGTGCCAACCACCATAAAATTCACCCCCTGAATTTTAATGTACGTTCCTATGACTTGTTCTCCGTTGTTGTACATCTCATCCCTGACTCCCTTTCCGATAATGGCAATCTTTCGGCTCTGCTCAATGTCGTTATAATTGATAAACCTCCCCGATGTTACCGTCATGGGGTCTTGGTTAATGATTTCGGGGTAATCGCCATATACATTGTAGGCTCCCGTCTTTAATCCCCTGACCACATTGTTGCCCCCAGAACTAAAACCGCCCAATTGGTTTCTTGGTGATATGAACCTAAGGTTGGGCACATTATCCCTGATGGATTGTACATCTTCCCTTTTGAACTCGAACCTTCGATCTTTGGGAAGCCCTTCATAAGGTTTTGTGGTACGGCGGGTCCACATAAACATGGTATTGGTGGCAATATCGCCAAAATCGGCTTTGATACCATTTTCCAAACCCTTTCCTGCCGCCAACAGTACAATTAAGATAAAGATGCCCCAAAAGACCCCAAATGCCGTCAACAAGGTCCTGAACCAATTGGTCGTCAGCACTTCCAGAATTTCTTCCCATCTATCCCTGTTGAACATTTTTTACCTTTTTATTCGTCTCGTAAAGCTGTTATGGTTTGAACGGAAGCGGCACGCCATGCCGGAAAAAACCCTGCCAAGGTGCCCGCAAGTATTAAAACAACAACCGTGGTGAACGCCACCTGAAAATTGACCGATGGGTTGTGCACATAGTCAATTTCAATGTGGGGGCCTGCAATTTCCAACAAGGCCATACTAAAGATCAGTCCACCAAAACCTGAAATGGCCGTCACAAATATCGATTCATGGATGATCATGGCTATAATCGACCATGGTTTTGCCCCCAACGCCTTTCTTATACCAATTTCGCGGGTACGTTCCTTTACCACGATGAGCATGATGTTGCTTACCCCCACAACACCGGCAATAATGGTACAGACCCCTACGAACCAAAAGAAAAACTTAATGTTGTCGGTAAGGGTATAGTAGCGTTTAGCCTCCTCCATGGCACTCCAAACATTTATGGCCGAATTATCGTCCGGGGCCACGGTGTGCAATTGTTGCAAATGTGACCTTAGATTATTCTTAAAACCAATGGATTGGGCAACCGCCTCATCAAAATTATCGGCAGCTGGCAGGGTAAAAAACATATTATTGATGCGAGTACCCCCATTAAAAACCCCCTGTGAAGTAGTAATGGGTATGTAAATACGTTCTTCTTCCCGTTCTCGATGATCTTTGAAAACACCAACAATCTTGAATGGAATGCCTGAAATTTCTATGAATTCACCGACCGGGGTCTCAACTTGGCCAAAAACATCCGATTTAATTTTTTTACCGATAACAGCAACCTTGGCCACTTCTTTTTGATCGTTATAATTAAAAAAACGTCCTTCTATCATTCCGGCATTTTCAATAAACTGATATTGGTGCGAAACACCCTGTACACTGTACACCAAGCTTTCTTTTCCATAGTTCACACTGGTATTTCGCACAAAATACCGACCGGATCGGTATTCTATATAATCGTCCAAAAGTGTGGACGAGGATTCAAAATTATCGTTGGTGAACCGAATGGGTCTACCGGGATTGAGCCCTTTAAATTCTTTGCTCGTTACCCCGGCCCATACCTCAATACTGGTAGCGGCATCCTGTTTAAATTCTTGTTCAATACCGTTCTGCATGCCTTGGCCAAAACCAAGAAGAATAACCAAGATGAAAATACCAGAAGCTACGGAAAGTCCCGTTAGGAAAGTGCGCAATTTATTCTTGCGAATAGTATCAAAAATCTCTTGCCATCTTTCGATGTCAAACATGGGTTGGTTTTTTTTGATTGATGAAATACGAAATACGTACTTCTAATAGACTAAAACTAAGCGAAAATGTTACAGTCTACCCTTAAAGAAATTTTAAAAAAAGAGGTTTAGCCCCTGAGCTTTCGATAGATAAAATAGAAAAGTCCCCCAATCAGTATATAGGGAATGGCCATTAAATACAAAATACCATTGTTGATGCCCTCTACCTGACTGTTATCGGCTTCGCTCTCCAGAGCCGCACGGCACATGGCGCATTGGGCTTCTACCAAACTCGGCAAAAGCAACATGACCAACAATAAAAGCAACCATCGTTTCTGCATCAGTTGTAATAAGGTGAGATCATTAAGTACACCACTACCCCGGTAACAGCTACGTAAAGCCATATGGGAAAGGTATATTTTGCCCATTTTCTGTGCGCGCCAAAGTCCTTAAGGTAGGCCTTGCTATACGTTATCAATACGAGGGGTATGACCGCAATGGAAAGCAGAATGTGCGATATCAAGATAACGTAATAGCCATATTTTACCAATCCATCACCTCCAAAAGGCGTGGATTCCGAGGTCATGTGATAGGCCACGTACATCACCAAAAATGCTAGGGACAGTGCAATACAGCCTACCATTAGATTCTGATGCATTTTACGGTTCCCCTTTTTTATGGCCACTACCGCCGCAACAAGGAGAATAGCCGTGAAGCCGTTAATGCCCGCATAAATGGGGGGAAGAAAGCTTAACGGCTCTGCATTGGGAATTTTATACCCAAACAGGATGGCCACCACTACCGGAATGACAATGGACAGAATCGTGATCCATACCTTAATCTTTCTCTCTTTCTTCAATGTTGCCTCCATACTCATTCCAACAATAATTTTTTTATATCCTCCTTCAGGTTTGTTATCTGTTGTGCCTCACCTTCTTTGTTGACCCCCTGAGCTTCGGTAATTGTACCCCGATAATAGATAATGGGGTTGCCGTATGCGTCCTTTCTTGAACGCAAATAACCTTTTTTATCGACCAAAGCAAACAGTCCCGAATGTTCAAAACCGCCTGCAGCAGCCTCGTCCTCTTCGGCAATCATATAGAATCCTTCGTTGGCCATTTGGTAAACACCCTCCCTGTCTCCTGTCAAAAAGTGCCAATTGGGGTGCACTACCCCATTCTTTAGGGCATACGATTTTAATACTGATGGAGTGTCCCGTCTTGGGTCTATGGTGAACGAAGCTATTCCAAAACCATCATGTTCCGCAAACGTCTTTTGTAATTCCAAGAGGTTTTGGGTCATAAGTGGACAGATGGTAGGGCAGGAAGTAAAAAAGAACTCCACCACATAGACCTTACCCAAATAATCTTCATTAGATACCACAATACTATCCTGGTCCAAAAACTGAAATTCCGGGACTTTTCTTTTTTTTCCATCGGCCACCACATAGTCTAATGTTTCAACGGCACCCACATAGTCCATCCTATCGCTTTCCACAATGTTGCCTCCCTTGATCCTATTCACTATCCTGGGCACAAAAATAATCCCGAAAACCAAGATGATGAAAGAGACCCAGATGTAGGCGTATTTTTTTGCGCTATTTGTTCCTTGTGGCATTGTTTTTCTTTAAGGCCAATCGATATTCCGCCAAGATGATCTTTACGTCATCCACCATTTTATTGTTCAGTTCCGCTACCGATGTGGCATCAAACCCGTATTTGATACCATCATCCTCATCATCGTCCCGCCCCCTTATTTTTTTTGCTTTGTCTATGATAAAAACATAGGAGGACCCATAGTCGTCTTCCAGGGCCAAGGGAATATTCAGGGCATTATAATACTGCCGAATGTCCTCTTCCTTGGCAAATACAAATTTCCACCGGGAAGCATCGGTCAGTTGATAGAGTTCCTTTTTTATCGCTTCAACTATCGTTTCTTTTCCATAAGGCACCAACATGACCATTTGAAAATCGTTGAACTCGTAAAAGCGCTTGTAGATTTTTTGGTTGAGGTTAAACGCGTTAGCTTTTCTCAATTCTGCCCTGTTGCCCAAAAACCCGAGAATGGTGATATGGCCTTCCAACCGCACATCGGTATCAAAAACCTCCAGATCATCCAAGCTTGATCCCAAGACAGGCAATTTACCAAAGTTGTTCACCCCAGAAGCAAAAAAAAGGTACGCCACCAAGGGCAATACAAACAGTACCACTAAAACAAAAGCTTTTTTCATAGCGCTGAACGGTGCAAAAATAAAAAAGACGGTTCTAAAAACCGCCTTTTGCTCGTTCTAATATGGTATTGGTTAGTAGTCCCAGGTCATATAACCTTCCTTGAATACGGTGTAAACATACGTCCCTTCAAAAAGAAGGATAAAGGTGAGGTATAGGATCAAAAACACGGCTGTCCATACCACTGCCCTACGCAATCCGGCCTTTTCGTCCCTCATATGCATAAAATCCCAAGCAATATAATAGGCCTTTACCAAGGTAAGAAAGATGAAAATCCAGTTCAATAATTTCATTCCAATAAGGTAGGTCCCGGTCAAAAAATCTGGTTTGGCAATACCGAGGCCTACTTCTATGGCAGTGACCAAGGTCAAAAATGCCAAAACCACCCAAATCTTCTGCACATTGGATTTAAAATTAACTCCACCTGCCCATCTAAAAGCCCTTAAAATATGATCGTGTGCCATGCGCTACAACTATTTTGAATTTTCGCCTACGCGAATAAAATTAAACAAGATAAAAGAAAGTGAATACGAATACCCACACCAAGTCCACAAAGTGCCAGTACAGCCCTACTTTTTCCACCATTTCATAGTGTCCACGGCGCTCGTACGTTCCTATAATCACATTAAAGAATATGATGATATTGATGATGACACCAGAGAAAACGTGAAATCCGTGAAAGCCTGTGATAAAGAAAAAGAAATCTGCAAACAAACGACTGCCGTATTCATTCCTAATAAGATTGGCCCCTTCTACAACGCGAACTGCATTTTTTAACCTGTCCAGTGACTGTGACCTATCCAGCACCGTTTTTTCCCCTTCTTCATTGATGGTTTCGGTACGTATCAAAATGTTTGGCGAAGCTTGAAAACCGGCAACGACCTCGTTTAACGAAAACGAAGTTTGATATCCTTCCTTCTCAAACCAGACCCCTTCACTACTGTTGTGCTTTACCCTTTCTTCTGGCAAGGCTTTCGCAAAATCGGCCAATGCAGCCCTTTTGCCTGTTTCGGCATTCACAAATTGCAATACTCTTCCGCCTTTGGTCTCCAATGCTCCGTAATCTCCCTTGATGAAGGTGCCCCATTCCCAAGCCTGTGAACCAACGAAGATCAAACCCCCGATAATGGTGGCAAAAAGATACCATATTACAGCCTTTTGCTTCATTTTATGACCTGCATCCACGGCCAATACCATGGTCACCGATGACATGATCAAAACAAAGGTCATGAATGCCACATAAATCATGGGATAATTACCATGAAAGAAAGGAACGTGGGTAAAAACCTCATCGGCAATAGGCCATGTTTCTATAAACTTAAACCTAGAGAAGCCGTAAGAGACCAAAAACCCTGAAAAAGTAAGTGCATCCGAAAGAATGAAAAACCACATCATCATCTTTCCATAACTCGCGTTCAGTGGTTTTTTTCCTCCACCACTCCAAGCACCTTCCTGTGTTCCGGCTTGTACCGTTGCATCCATATATTGAAACGTTTTAATAAAACTTTCGCAAATTTAATGGTTTTGACACACTGTGAAAGTTATTCTTTAACGAAAAACACCTTTTTGGAAGATTTTATTTGACAAAAAACATGAATAATATCAGGTAAACCCACAAAATACCCAAAAAGTGCCAAAAGGTCTCGCCCAGTTCAAAACCCAATTTTTGCTCTGGGAAATATTTACCCCTAATCTGCTGGACCAAGACCACGATCAATGAAATTAATCCTGCGACCACGTGCAAGATATGCACAAAGGCAATCAGGAAAATATAGGACATTTTAATGTTGCTCGTTGGCCCCGTAAAGAAATAACCATGGGCCAACATCTGTGAAAACCCGTAAAACTGAAGAATAATGAAGCTAATCCCCAATAACAGGGTAATGACCAAAAAGCCCGTGGCCTGTTTCACAACACTCCGCTTGATACCCAGCCGGGCCATGAAATAGGTGATACTGCTCAAAACGATAATGGCCGTACTTATAAAAAAAGCTTGGGGAAGCTCAACATCCTGCAACCAATCTTCCCGCTTACTACTGACGATGTAGGCACTGGTCCAACCGGCAAACCCCATGATAAGGCTCACGATACCAAACCACAGCATCATCTTTTTGGACCTTCTCTTTTTCTCAAATTCAGTTCCTTGGGTCAAATCCATAGTTGTCAGATAAATTTATCGATTACGTAAACCACTTGCATTAAGGTAATGTATGACACACTGGCCAACATCAATTTTCTGGCCGAAGGGTTATCCCTTTTCTCATAAAGCTTAAAAGCAAACACCAACATGACCATTCCCATAGCAAAAATGACCAGTGCCGCGGGAACGGACAAAGTTAACCTTCCCGTAAAGCCAAAAACCGGTATTACGGAAATGACCAACATCCAGATGGTGTACAAAATAATCTGCAAGGCGGTTGCCGCATCCTTTTTTCCTGTGGGGAGCATCTTAAATCCCCCTTTTTGATAATCTTCGTCCAACATCCAGCCCAACGCCCAAAAATGCGGGAATTGCCAAAAAAACTGTATCATGAACAACGTCCCCGGTTCTATGCCAAAATGATTGGTTGCCGCAACCCAACCCAACATAAAGGGGATGGCCCCCGGAATGGCCCCCACAAAAACCGACAAGGGGGTTTTGGTCTTTAAGGGTGTATACACACAGGCATACAAAAAAATGGATATGGATCCAAAAAATGCCGTTTTGGGATTCAGGGCATACAGGGCAACTATGCCCAACAAAGTAAGCACAATGGCCAAAAACAAGGCCATGGAAATGGACACCCTCTGGGCCGGAATTGGCCTGTTCCTGGTCCGCTTCATCAAGGCATCCAAATCCCTTTCTATGATTTGATTGTAAATGTTGGAGGCCCCTACCATGCAATAGCCCCCAAAAGTGAGTAGGGCCAAGGCATGCACCTCAATCTGATCAGCGCCTAACAAATAACCCGCCATGGAAGAGAACACCACGCTCACGGCCAAGCGAACCTTGGTCAATTCCTTAAAATCGGCTACGACCGTTGACCAAGATGTAATAGTAAATATGCCCACGGCAGACTTCATTGGACGCAAATTAACGGTCTGCAAAGATAAGGCGAACGGCCCCTTATGCAAATACAATATGATATAATCCAATTCAACATTGAAATACCGCCTAAAAAATGGTTCTTTTTACGTTTGGGCTTCAAAATTGAATTGGCCTAAAACAAGAAAACCCCGGCAAAGCCGAGGTTTTTAGATATGTTGCTTGTTTTTTATTGCAGCTTAAAGGTAATAGGAATACTGAACGGTACCTTTACCGCCCTGCCCCTTTGCTTACCAGGTGTCATCTTAGGGAGCTTTTTGATGATGCGCATGGCTTCGGCCTCCAAGTTTTTGTCCGGTCCACGCATTCTAATGTTGCCGATGCTACCATCTTGCATAATGGTAAACATGACACTCACCCTACCTTGCACCCCCATCTCTTGGGCTATCTCTGGGTAACGGAAATTTTTTCTGATGTGTTTTTGCATCATTTCCTGAAAACAGTTCTTTTTGTTCTTTGCCCCTTCACAACCGGGAAAAACAGGCACATCCTCAATCACGGCAAAAGGCACGGTAATATCTTCTTCAACCTCCTCTACCTCAATATCCTCTATTTCGACCACTTCTTCCTCTTGACTGGTCTCTGTAGATTCTATAACGGTTTCCTCTACCTCTTCCTCATCTTCTACAACTTCAATGACTTCAGGTGCCGCAGGAGGTGGTGGAGGTGGTGGGGTCTTGATCTGTTCGGTCATCGGTACTTCCTCGTCCAGTTGGTCTTCTACATTCAGAGCGATATCATAATCGTTAGCCTTATCATATTTTTTCCACTCCAAGCCTGCATAAACCAATAGTAATACCAAAGCAAGGCCGATTACAAAGTACAAACCACTATGCCTGCCCACATCTGCTTTTTTACTCTTTTTTGGTTCCATATCGTTTTTGATTTTTTTAAGTGTGGCTAATTTAACCATTAATTTAAAACATGGGCAATTTTCCAAATCATTTTAACGGCCCAATGAGTGAATGGCACTTTTGAATGAGTAAACCTGCCACGACTGCTCCCAAGCTATTGGCCAAAACATCATAGATCTCTGCCGAGCGGCCATAGGGCATGAGTTGCTGGAGCCCTTCCATAAAAATACCATACACAATGGCAAAACAAACCGACAGCAAGACCACTTTACGAATCTTTAAGATAGGCCTTAGCTCCCTTAACATAAAGGAACAGCACACCACTACGCCAAAGTAAAAGCAACAATGAACGAACTTGTCAAAATGCGGTAGGCTAACCCAGTCAACCTTGTCATCATCTGGTAGCCTAAGCAGGCTGAACAAGGTGATGGTCAGCAACCAAGCCAAAAAAAGGAGCGTATACCTTCTATGCCTAAGCACCAATAAGCGCTTTGTAGGCTTCGGCATCGAGCAATGCATCAATTTCAGAAGCATCACTTATTTTTAGCTTCACCATCCAACCCTCGCCGTATGGATCGGAATTTACCTTTTCGGGTTCATCTTCCAAGGCTTCGTTGAATTCGGCTATCTCTCCGGTCAGGGGCAAGAACAGATCGGATACGGTCTTTACGGCTTCCACGGTCCCAAATACCTCATCCTTGTCCAAAGTCTCATCCAAGGTTTCAACCTCAACATAGACAATATCGCCCAACTCCCCTTGGGCAAAATCGGTAATGCCTATAGTGGCCACATCGCCTTCAATCTTTACCCACTCATGGTCCTTTGTGTATTTTAGCTCGGATGGAATATTCATGATTCTTAATTTTTAGTACAGCAACAAATTTAAGTGAATAAATTTCGATTGCCACAAATAATGAAAGGATTTAAAGACTTCTTAATTGCCAAAATTATACCGCAATGTAAACCCGGTATTGATGGTAGTTTGCGGGAAGGCGGTGGACACCTTAAACTCTGAAAAGGCATGGTCGTAGAAAAACTGCATGTTCAGTTCCTTGCTCAATGCGTAATCTGCGGTCAACTTTAATGAAAACAGGTTCTGTCCCATGGTGATCTCATTGGTATCCAGGTCCAAATTGCGTATGATCGTCACATCATCCCTTAGGCTCAAATCGGCTTTTAAATTTAAGTCTCCCTTAAACCTTGTACGGTCTCCCCCTATGTTCATAACAAAGTTCACATCCTTAAAACGGTATCCCATCCCCACGGTATACTGTTTGCCGTTCATCTCGGTGAGCAGGTTATTGTCAAAACTAAGGGATAAGGTCCTCTCCGTTCTCATCTCGGCCAAAAAGCTGAGGGAATTTCTCATCTCAAAATCCAAACGGACCAAGGGATTAAACTGATCGTTCAAAACAATATTGCCAATGATGTTCTCTGGAAGGTAATCTCCCGTTTCTGGATCGACCAAGGTGTTCAAACGCTCAAGATTGGTCTGAAATGAATTGATGCTGTAGAATGCCCTGTAGCCATGTGACATGGAAAAACGCTTGAATTTCTTCTTAAACCATTTGTTCTTCATCAACCCGGTATACTTGATGTTCCAGTTGGGAATGGGAATTTGCCTAAAAGCATCTAGGTTTACCCTGTTGACGTCTTGCCCCGTGTAGGCCGCAACAAAGGCTGGCAACAATACATCCTGACTTGTTTTTCCATAAAATTGGGGAAACCCATCCTCATCCACAACACCCGTGTTCTGGTTTCTATCCGAAGCCACCCGGTTGGCAATGACCAACCTGTTCTCCTTAAACCGATCAAAGTTCTTGGATTCATTCTCGTCACTTTTGCTAAAAACAGTGCCCAACATCATGGTCGAGATACTGAAATTACCATAATTACTTGGTGTGAGGGCCGTATAGACCCCATCGGTAATGTCGTAATTCTCCCTTAATGAGTTTGAATATTGCCTATCGGCAGAAATATCAATGGTCAGGGAAGGTGTTGGCTGTGCCGTGGCGGTGATGGTCAATTGTTCGTTAGTAGATTCTGTATATTGATCGTTAAAATCGGCAAAATCCGTCAAATAGCCCCTTTTGGCCATTTCCATACGTATGTCATGATCCAGACCGAGGACAAACCCAAGTGATGGCTTGGTGGTCCCAATAAAGCCCAATGATTCTGTGTACCCCGGTAAAAAGATACCATTGGTCTCATTATAGCTAACATTGACCCGCTTGACCATGGTGAGCACATCTATTAACGTATTGACCGATTTGCTCGTTTTTTTCTTGGACTTTTTATCTTTTTGTCCGTCTGCCGCATTCCCTGCCTTATCGCGCCGTACCGGAACCCTCGAAGTCTTGCCCCCCCGTTTTTTAAGACCTATTTGATCATAGAAGCGCTGCATGCTCAAAGTGCCCGTAAAAGAATGGGTATTGGCATTTTGTACGGTATTGATATCCTCGCCGGCCACTTGCCTAATGGCATCGCCCCCCCGTTGCCAATCAAAATTACTGGAATAGCTGTATTGCCCATCTATAAAATCCAAGAACGGGAATTTGTTAAATGGTAGAGCGTAATTCAATTGCATTTGTTGGGAATGCCTGTTGGGTTCCCCAAAATCGAAGAAACCATCCCAAATATCCTTGGTCTGATCAATGGCCAATTCTCCATCCAAACCAACTTCCTCTTCATAATAATTGCGCACAATATTGCTGCTAGACCCATTGAATACCAACCCCAAAGATCGTGTTAAGTTGTAATTGAGGGCATATTGCCAGTTAAATTGGTAATTACGCTGTTGCAAAAGGGGCAATTCCAGGGCATCGATCCCCTGTTCAAAAACATCCCTAAACCGCTGTTGGCTCAAGGAACGGTTATAATTGGCATTGACCGAAAGGCTGGTCGGCATCAAATTGATATTGAAATCCTTCAACCATTTCCAAAAACTTCCCCTAAGAATGGAATCGTTCTTGGCAAATGGAGCTACGGTCAGCGGTTTAAAATTATAATTGTAGACAAATCCGGCCCTTACATCCTGATCTTTGGCCTCCTCAATTTCAAAACTCCTATGGTTGGTCTCGCTATAGGAATAATTAAAGGTGAAGTTCTCTATGTCGAAGAAGTCTTCCTTGGCTTCCTCTGTCCTATTCTTTCGCAGACCGATCAAGTTAATACTGGTACGCTTGGTATGGTTCTCCGCCTGTTCCTGAACGGCATCGCTTGCCTCTTGGTTTTCTGCGGCATTGATACGGTCCTGTAATTTTAAATCGTCATATACGGGATCAAATTCCGGGGTGACCAATTCTTCGGAAACGCTTACATTGATCGGTATCTGCATTCCCCATTTTTTGGGCAGTAATTCCCCCGCGTTTACATTGGCCACCAAATCATACGATTCCATATCTTGCCGTGCGCGCTCATTGGGCATTTGGTTGATGGAGCCAAAACCAGAAGTACTCTTGTTGGCGGTTAGTGAAAAATTGGCAAAATCGGCAATGTTTCCATCCATGGCCACAATGGCGGCCCATCCTCCCTCATTTTCCAGTCCGGCCAATCTTAATTCGTTGAACCAAACTTCTCCACGGGCCGGAATGGCATCAATGTTCTTTACCCCTACCATCATGGTACGTATATCGCCCATGGAAGGGTTGCCCCTAATCCCTATTCTGTTCACCCCAACTGTTCTTGGTGCAAACTCATCAACAGGCACCACTTCGCCATCAATAATCTCATAGTAATTGGTGGTTGCCAGGTTCTGTTGTGAGATACCATAAGATTTTACCTTGTTCAAATCACTTAGCGCAATATCAATCTCGTTTACCTCTGGCCAAATGATCTCTGGATCCGAAGAACCATGTGGTGTAAACTGCAAGGGAATCTCTATTTGATAAAAATTCTCTGAAAAATCGGTCCCTATCCTCAAAAAGCCAACAAGGGGGGTATCGTCATCTGTATAATCCGTATCATTTATTTTTTCGGCATGGATGAACATTTTTACACGTTCGTACTGCCGTGTATCTATATTCACATTCTTAAACACCCCTCGGGAATCCTCAGACTCTAAATTTTCAACCACTACTGACAATGATTGTTCATTGCTCCTGATAATGGTATTGTTGTTGTTCAATTGCTCCCGCCGCACACCTGGGGGAAGTCTGTAGGGAATGGGGGTTCTTGTTTCATTCTCTTGGATATTGACGGTATTGACATCTACAAGGGTCCCATCATCATTTGGATTGTTATCAACATTCGGTTGAAGTGACTGGGTGTAGGTTCGCCAATCGCCCCGCACCAGATCTAAGGTGGCAAAACGAAGGACAACATCACTGGAAAATCCTGTCATGTACATTCGCATAAAACTCATGGAACGAAAATCTGCAATGCCCCCCACAGCGTCTGTAAAGTCGGATAAAGGAATCTTATACTGTATCCATCTTCTGTTCAGCACACTCCCATTGGGAAGATCGCCCGTGGTTCCTTCCTTTATATCGGTCACATATTTGTCGTCAATGGTTGTATTGGGTTTTATGTTGATCCGGTACTCATAATAACTGTTCACCGTATTCATGGTCAGGTCCCTATCTATATCTTCCACATCGGGCAAGGTTGTTGAACCCCTATTGGTGTTGGTCACTGCCACGGGAGAGTTACCTTCCGGGTTGTTAAAATCGAAATAGCGTTCCAAAACGCCACCTTCCCGGTTTAAGTAGTACACATAATTGTCCAATGCGGGATCTTCCCCGCCATTGGTATACACCTGTGCCTCGGCAGTGTCATCCAAACCATCGTATCCCACATCTTGCAGGCTCCTGTTGGCCTCGTCCGCATCAAAGGCATAGACCAAAGATTGGGTGGCAGGGACTTGGCCCCATGAAGTTGCCGAAAGCAGTTCATTCCCATTAACCCCGGGGAGTCCATTTTCAAATTGTTTCTTTCCGTCCCTTAAAATATCTTCGGAGATATTACCAAAATTGAACACCAGTTCACCCGTACTTGAGGTGGGCGTCTCTCCATCTACATAGGGATCCAACACCCAAAATTGGACAAATTCTATATTGGATTGCTCAAAATCGGTTTGGCTTAAGGGTCGCATGATACCCGCCCATTTCCCATCATCGCCCTCTGCATCAAAATTGGGGTTGTTGTTATAAGGCCCCTTGTTGTTGGGGTAATACACCAAATCCAAAGTTCCCTGTACATTGGTCTGCCCCTGGGCAATATCCGTTTCGGGAAAAACCTCATTGATAAAGACCCGTCTTGTACTGTTCAAAGACAAATCGTTATCGTTCATGGAGGTTGGTCGGTCATTGGTGTAAAAGATGGGGTCTATGGTGTACCATGCCATCTTAGCCCTTTGGTAACCGTTCTCCAGGTTCAATGGATCATCTGGGGAACTCCCCGACAATTGCCCATTGGACGTAAACTCCAATGGCGTACTGGCCAAGGACCATCCCAAAGGCGACCGAATGTCGATCAATGCTTGGGCTCCTTCAAAATCATCCAGATAGGTAGTGGTCTCTCCATCAAAATCATCATTCTTTGGCGACCCAGGGATCAAATAGGCCACCTCTCCCCTGACCGATAAATTGGAGGCCACATCGGTATCCACATTGGGCAATTTGTTCGCCAAACGCGTAAGAAAAGGAACTTCTGTACTAAAATTACCATTGAGTCCCAATATGGTATTGTTCACCGGCTCTATCCCATAGTTTGATTTTTGGGTCAAGGGACGTTCGTTCAGGTTCAACAAGGTTCCTCCCAGTATGAAATTTTCACTGAACTTGTGCTCAACATTAACTCCGGAAAAACGTCTGGTCTGCTGTCCAAATACCGCATTGTTTTCAACCGTTATATTTACCGGGGTGTTGGATGCTTCTATGCTCGGATCCAAGATTTGAACAGTCCCCGCTTGGTAGTTCACCGTATAATCGATGCCTTCTTGCAATTGCCGCCCCCCGGCCGTAACCCTCACCGAACCCCTTGGCACGTTAAAGGCCCCTATGGGAATACCGCTTCCCCCTTGCGACTTGTAGCGCCCAGAAATCTCGAACCTATTTTTTTCGGCATCCTGTAGGGCCGCAGTCTTGGTATTGGCATACATGGATCTAAAAACGTACCGCTCTTGATTGGCATTGTACCCTTGGTCGTCCTCAACATCGTATGTTCCACCCCCAAATAATTCAAAAAGGTATTCCCCAAATGGTTCCGCCTTGGTAAAAATAATCCGACCATTACGGGTATCCACTGTAATCCCCGGGACATAATCAAAGAAACCATCCCCTCCCGGTTGCACATCATTGTAGACGTTAAGGCGGTCAAAGTTGAACACATTGATCAATATACGATCCTCCAATCCGGTAGGCCACCCAATATTGGGATCCACCGGTGTAATGTAGTTTCTTGGTGTTGGGTTGGAGTAGAGTATATTCAGTCTAAAGTCTTCCTCGATCAACTGGTAAGCCCCTGTACTGTATATGTTTTTCATCATCAAATCCCAAATAGGATCGTCCACATTGGTTATGTTGCTCTTCAACATTTTTAAGACCAAGGTATTGTTGTTCACAATAGTGCTTTGTGCGGTGGTCTGTACCGTTGTGGCATCTATACTACCGTTGGCAAATTCCCCTACTTGGTATACCTCGCCCCCCGAGGTGTATTGGAATGCTACGGCCAGCACCTCATCATTGCTCAACCGTTGGCTCAGGGAAATATAGCCTAGCTGGGAATCAAACTCGTAATCCCTGCCCTGCTCCAACTTTCTGGCATTTTCCAAAATAGCGTAATCAAAACCTTGGTTAGCTTGGTATCCGGTAGGAATATTAAATCCTGCTTCCACTGTGGCAATATCCCTTATGGCCTCTGTAAGGAGGCTTCCCGATCCTATTGCCGATGGATCAAAGTCATTGGCACCGTTATCTGGAAAACCACTTGCCGATGTGGCATTAAAAAATCCGCTGGGGGCTCCCCCCTGTATTCCCAATCTGGTCTGCTCCAACTTTGTTTCCCCCAAATCCTGGATGGCCACAATATTTCTCACATTTCGGGTCTGCTGGTTTCGGTTGGTCACCCAAACCTCCAACCTTGTGATCTGAACCCTGCTCTGTTTAAATGGATAGCTTTCCAGTGCCCTATCATAATTATCCCTAAAATATTGGGCCAAAAAGAAGTGTCTGTCCTCATCATAATCCAAGGCATTAAAAGAAAACTCATTGATGGTACCCCCGCCTTGCGCCACTACTGTATTGCTCTGTGAGCGTTGCTCCGAGAACACCGCGGTAACATTGGTCCTGCCAAACTGCAACTGTGTCTTGACCCCAAAAAGGCTTTGCGCCCCTTGGATCAAGGAACTGTTCAGGGGCATATTCACGTTACCCACCTCTATAGACCGGAGAATATCATCCTCTGTAGGGGTATAATCCAATTTGATCAGGTTCTGAAAGTCAAAGGTTGCCTCGGTATCATAATTGGCGGTCACCTGAAGCCGCTCCCCTACTTTTCCCAACATGCTTAGACTGATGCGTTGGTCAAAATCAAAGGAGAGGTTGGTCCTGTTTCTAGGCGATAGGGCAGGATTATCGTTCTTTTGCCAAATCACCCCCAGATCCATCGCCACGGAACCCTGTGGAACAATTTCAATGGTATTGCCGCCAAAAATAGATTCAAAAAAGTTGCTGTTAACGTAGAAGTTGGGCAGCAGGTTTTTACGGGCCTCCTCACTACCTTCCTTTCTGCCGCTAAAGGCATCCATTTTTTCTTTGAAATATGATTTTATCCCTTCTTTTCGTACCAGTTCATAGTACTGCTCCGGGCTAAGGTAAACGGGATACTTTACATTGAAATCCCCAACGCTTTCCGTGTGTACATAGAGATCCAATTTGGGATTGTACACGTATTTTGACACAATACTGTTGGGATCTTGCAATCGTATTTTTCCCAAAGAAAAACCCGTTTTGACAGAATCTATGGATTGTTCCCCATCATCCTGGGCCGCAACTGAAACTACGGTTCCAAAAAATACCAAACACAGAATAAGGAACTTAAATAACGGATATTTAAGCAACCAATATGCCCCTCTTTCCAAAATTATCTACAAGTTTTTGAGCGCTTGTTTTATAATGTTCTCAACGCTTAACAAGGAATCTTGTGCAATTACCCGATCAACAACCTTCTCTGACTGCCTTCTGGCAAAACCAAGAACCTCTAAAGCAGATAACGCTTCTTCTTTACTTGTATTGTTTGTTTGAAGTGAAACTTCGTCCATATCGTAGACCTTCAAAATTTTGTCCTTGAGGTCTAGAATTACCCGCTGTGCGGTTTTGGCCCCTATTCCCTTGATTGCCTGTATAGAAGCCACATCTGCCGATGCTATGGCCTCACGAATTTGAGCTGGGGACATGGACGACAACATGGTTCTGGCCGTACTTGACCCAATCCCTGAAACCGACAGCAACAAACGAAAAATTTCACGTTCGGCCTTCTCCATAAAACCAAAAAGAGTGTGCGAATCTTCCTTGACCAAAAGATGGGTATGAATCTTTAGGTTTTCGTCTTCTGGGAGTTGCGAAAAAGTATGCAATGAAATATTTAAAAAGTAACCTACCCCATTGCATTCGACCACGGCGTGGGTGGGGCTTTTTTCAACCAGTCTTCCGTTCAGGAATTCAATCATGGGCTAAAGTTTAAATCTCTTTTTTTTACGCTTTTCCCGTTCCTGGGCATCTATTACGGCTATGGCCGCCATATTGACCATTTCATCCACATTGGCCCCTAATTGCAGGATATGGACCGCTTTTTTCAATCCCACCATAATAGGCCCTATGGAATCTGCATTGTGCAACCCTCTCAAAAATTTATAGGTGATGTTGGCTGCATCCAAATTTGGAAAAATAAGCGTATTCACATGCTTGCCCGCAAATTTTGAAAAAGGGAAATTGGCACCGCCCAACTCAAAATCCAGCGCAAAATCGGCCTGAATTTCCCCATCCACTATCAAGTCTGGATTGGTCTCGTGCAAGATACGCACCGCCTCACGAACTTTTTGCGCCTCTTTATGTGGCGAAGAACCAAAGTTGGCATAGGATAACATGGCCACCACAGGTTCAAAACCAAAGGTCTTGGCAACATTGGCCGTCATCTGCGCAATCTCGGCCAATTCCTCTGCATTTGGATTGATATTGATAGAGGTATCTGCTAAAAACAAGGGGCCACGTTCTGTGATCATGACGTTGACCGTCGACACTTTTTTAACCCCCGAAGCCCTTCCAATGACCTCAAAAACAGGTTTCAACACTTTGGGATATGCCCGGGAATAGCCAGAGACCATTCCATCGGCGGCACCTTCGTTCAACATCATGGCCCCAAAGTAATTCCTTCGGTCCATATCAACACGGGCACTGTATTCGGTCTCCCCTTTTCGTTTTCGTTGCTCCCAAAACTTATGGGCATATTGAGCCCTCATTTCTTTGGAATCATCGGAGTTGAGATCAATAATCTCTACCTCGGCATCAAACTCCAGCTCCTCCTTCAATTTTTTTATGGTCGTCATATCGCCCAACAAAATTGGAATGGCTATCCCTTCTTCATAGACTATCTGGGCCGCCTTAATAACATCCAAAAGCTCTGCCTCCGCAAAGACAATCCGTTTGGGATTGGTCTTTGCCCGATCGTGCAGTGAACGGATGAACTTCTCATCGTTACCCGACCTTGCCAGCAATTCTTCCCCGTATTTTTCCCAATCCTTAATGGGCAATCTTGCCACACCGCTATCCATAGCGGCCTTGGCTACGGCAGGCGGGATTTTGGCAATCAGCCTGGGATCAAAGGGTTTGGGTATAATGTATTCCTTGCCAAAGGTAAGTCTGGTAATATCATAGGTGATGTTCACCTGCTCCGGCACGGGTTCCTTGGTCAAATCGGCCAAGGCCCTAACCGCGGCCATCTTCATTTCCTCATTGATCTTGGTGGCACGTACATCCAAGGCTCCCCTAAAAATAAAGGGAAAGCCCAATACATTGTTTACCTGATTGGGATGGTCCGACCTACCTGTGGCCATGATGATATCTTCCCGGGTCTTACAGGCCAGGTCATAGGCAATCTCTGGATCGGGGTTTGCCATGGCAAACACAATGGGATTCTGGGCCATGGTCAACAACATATCGGCACTCAAGATATTGGCAATGGAAAGACCGATGAACACATCGGCATCCTTCATGGCCTCTTCCAGCGAATCAATCTTACGATCTGTGGCAAATTCTGCTTTTTGTGCCGTTAGGTTATCCCTATCGTTCCGAATTACCCCTTTACTGTCCAACATGACCATATTCTCCGGACTCGCCCCAAAGGCTCTGTAGAGTCGGGAACAGGATATTGCGGCGGCACCGGCGCCACTGATTACAATCTTGACCTCTTCTATTTTCTTTTGGGCAATTTCCAAGGCGTTCAACAGGGCAGCAGCCGAAATGATGGCCGTACCGTGCTGGTCATCGTGCATGACGGGAATGTCCAGCTCTTCCTTGAGCCGTTGTTCTATTTCAAAGGCTTCGGGGGCTTTAATGTCCTCCAAGTTAATCCCCCCAAAAGTAGGGGCAATGGTCTTGACCGTTTCCACAAACTTGTCCACATCCTCGGTGTCCAATTCAATATCAATGCCATCAATATCAGCAAAAATCTTAAAGAGGAGGCTTTTCCCTTCCATAACGGGCTTAGAGGCTTCGGGGCCAATATTTCCCAAGCCCAAAACAGCGGTACCATTGGAAATCACCGCCACGGTATTCCCCTTTGCCGTGTATTTGTAGACGTCCTCTTTATTCTTTTCAATCTCCAAACAAGGTTCTGCCACACCTGGGGAATAGGCCAACGCCAGATCACGCTGTGTAGCATAAGGTTTGGTGGGAACGACCTTTATTTTTCCTGGGTGGGGCTTGGCATGGTATGCCAAGGCTTCTTGCCGCTGTTTCTCTTTGCTCATGGATTTTAAATAAGCAGATAAAGATAAGGGTTATTCGTCTTTTAGGCGAACAACCTTTTCAGGAATGTTATATCCTTAAACTTCTGAATCAATCTTATCCTTGGGCAGATTTAACCGCATGGCCAAAAAGCCAGCAATGATGAAGAAAACACCACCAAAAATTATAGCGCTTGTGGCATCGTTGTTCAAGGTATTTTTGATAATCGGGCCAAAGCTTACCGTTTGGATCAACATGGGAATCACTATCATCATATTTACAATGCCCATATACACCCCGCGCCGTTCCTCCGGAATCACTTTTGAAACCATGGCATAGGGTATGCCCATCATAGCTGCCCAACCAATACCAAACAAAAGCATGGGCAACAATAGCACATATTCATTGGCAATGTATGGCATGCTCAACATGGCAATCCCTGTGAGAAAGAGGCACAACACATAGACCATTTTAGATCCTATCTTAGCAGCAATAGGAACAAGGGCCAAGGCCGTTAGCATGGTCACCAAGTTATAGGTGCCGTTCATTAAACCGGTCTGGGCCAGTGCCTGTTCTGCCAACGACTGGACATTTTGTGCAAAGGACATATCGGTTGTACTGATTTCGGCCCCCTCCTTACAAGATTCCATAATAGCTTCAAATCTCTCATTGTCCTCGTTACTGATGCCGTATAAACTGTTTCTCAACATTGGGGTTATAAACTGCCAATACACGAAAAGGGCATACCACTGAAAAAAGTAAACAGCGGAAAGCTTCCACAAGAATCCGGGCATGGTTCCAATGGCTTCAGCCGCTTCCATGAATGGACTCAAGGTATCACCAAGTTTTTTAATGGCCGAATTGTTCTTATTCCGCTTGATGATACGAAACAGCAAGAAAAGCCACATCCCAGCAATTATCAAAACAATGATTACCCAAAGATTGATATCCTCCCACAATGAAGGATAGGCGTTTCCGATAAGAAAGCCCGAAGCCAATGGAACGGAAAAAATAACAAAAAGCACACTCAAAATCTGAACTATGGGAGCGGGAGTGCCAGCATTAAACTCCTTAATTTCTTTTAACTCTTCTTCCGAGGGAGGAATTTCCGGGGTTTTCCACACCGACCACAGCACCGTTCCAATGGATGCCAAAGCCCCCAAGAAAAAGGAATAATAGACCCAAGTTGGGATGGACGACACCGTTTCTGCCCCAGTACTGCAAAGTCCTGCCGTCTCTGCCGGAACGCTGAACCAGTCTTGGAACAGGAACAAGGAAAAATTGGCCAACGTAATGCCCGCACCCACGAATAGGCTCTGCATTTGATACCCAAAGGTTAATTGGTTATCCGGTAATTTATCCCCCACAAAAGCCCGATAGGGTTCCATGGCGGTATTGTTGCCCGCATCCAAAATCCAGAGCAAGCCTACAGCAAACCAAAGTTCCGGGCTGTAGGGAAAAGCAAACAAGCATAAACTTGCCAATATGGCCCCAATCAAAAAGAAAGGCTTACGACGTCCTCCCCATTTTGGGGACCAGGTTTTATCTGAAATGGCCCCTATAATGGGCTGTATAAGCAAGCCTGTTACCGGGCCTGCTAAATTCAACAAGGGCAATTCATCATGATGCGCCCCCAAAAAGGAGAAAATCGGATTGATCGCGGTCTGTTGCAACCCAAAACTAAATTGGATCCCAAAGAACCCTACGTTCATGTTCCAAATCTGCCAAAAACTGAGTTGGGGCTTTTTAAGCTTCATCATATTTGTCCGCGTTTGTTTGTTCCTTGTTCAAAACTCCAAGATAAGCTTTTCCACTTTAAAAATCAGAGGCGTACCAACGTTTGTTGGTCGCCGTTTTTGGTTCCCCGAACCACAAAACTTTTCTCCTCCAGATCCATTTCCAATTGGATCCATGCCCCATCATTGCTCCACTTTATCCAAAGTCTGTTGCTTTCGGTATCGACCAGTTCAAAAATACCATTAAAGGCGGGGTGTTCATTTCTAATTTTCAGTAATTCCTTTAAGTGTATAAACACGGGCCCCTTGCCTTTTTCCAAGATTTCTTCCCTTGAATAATAATGCCTGTTAATGTCCCTTCCCACATTTGTCTTGGCCAAGAGTTCCATATCATTGTCATCCCCAAACAATCCCATATAATACACTTGTGGAATACCGGGCACAAAGAACTGAATGGCCCGGGCCATGATATAGGCCTTTTCATCTTTGCCCAAAGCCTCAAAATAGGTACAATTTACTTGGTACAAATCCAGGTTGGAAGCTGCCGCTCCGGTCGCTTTTCTACTTCTACCCTCACTATTGGCATGAATTGTCTCAACTATTTCATGTAAGGCATCATCTGGTACCAAACCGGGCTCACCTCCTTCTGACGCCACATCCACTATACCTATGCCATCATGGGTATCCAGCACCGTAATCACATTTTTGGGCGCTATGCCAAGCCACTTCTTTAGGTTTTCGGCATTTTGGTTAAAAAGGGTATCCAAAACCAGAACAGGCAAGGCAAAATCGTATACGTAATCCACCTTTTTGGCAATCTCAATCTGTGTTTTGTAAAAGGAGTGCACCTCTACCAAAACCTCAATGCCCAATTTCCTTGCTTTTTGTGTGAGCTTGTCTATGAAATCGAACGTTTCTGGAATCATAAAACAAGAAGTGCCCGCTTTTTTTATGGCATAACCGGCAGCATCCAGACGGATCATGGTGATCCCCGCTTTTTGATAAATTCCTAAAATGGCCTCGAGATAGTGTTGCCCAGCTTCCGAGCACACATCAATATCCACCTGCTTGGAGGTAAAGGTTGTCCAGATCGATTGTTGCGAACCATCGGCAAACCTGAACTCCGTAAAGGGTAGGCCTGGTCTTGGGCGATATATTTTCTCCAGTTCCGCCTCAGAAGCACCAGACGAAAAAACCCTGTCATAGGTTAAAAAAAGGGAAGCATATTCCGACTCCACCCCTTTTTCCAAAAAATCTTGGAACGCGACAGAATCGGCCGATATATGGTTCACGATTATATCTGCCATAACGGATAGGGTGGTACTGAGCTCCTTTACATCGTTCCAAGTCCCCAACCTTGGATCCACTTGTTTGTGGTCAATGGGGTCAAAACCAGCATCTTCCCCATCAATGGGATAAAAAAAAGGAAGGATATGAACTCCCCCAAAAAGGTCTTTCAGTTCGTTTTTAAGCAGTAGCTGCAACCCCTGTATGTTTTTGCACCCTATGCGGTCCACATAGGCAATCAGTTGAACCTCATTCTTCATCTATTGTTGAATCATTAAAAAACAAGGGAAACTTATTTTTTTAAAAATTCAATATTACGTTTTAATCCCGTGAATTTGGTGCGCTTAACTGCGGATTTCGCAAAAATATCAACGAAAACGTTTGAAGTTAATAATTCCCATTCTTTTTTATCCTTGGAAAGCAATTCCGGATGTGGATTAAAGAGAGGTTCTTGGTGAGGCTTTGAAAATCGATTCCATGGGCAAACATCCTGGCAAACATCACAACCAAACATCCAATCGTCAAACTTGCCTTTATATTCGGTTGGAATTTCATCCTTTAATTCGATCGTAAAATACGAAATGCACTTGCTGCCATCCACCACATAGGGAGCCACGATGGCCTCAGTGGGGCACGCATCAATACAGGCCGTACATGTACCACAATGGTCTGTTGTTGGGGCATCATATTCCAACTCTAGATCAATAATAAGCTCTGCGATAAAATAAAACGACCCTAGTTGTTGGGTCAACAAATTTCCGTTTTTGCCTATCCACCCCAGTCCGCTTTTGGCTGCCCATGCCTTATCCAAGACCGGAGCGGAGTCTACAAAGGCACGGCCATGCACTTCGCCAATTTCCTTGTTGATGAAATGCATGAGGGTTTTTAATTTATCCTTTATGACAAAATGATAATCGGTACCGTAAGCGTATTTTGAAATTTTGTAGGAGTCTGAATTTTGATTTTCGGATGGATAATAATTCAACAACAACGAAACCACCGATTTTGCCCCATCGACCAATTTGGTGGGATCTAACCGCTTATCAAAATGGTTTGCCATATAGCCCATTTCGCCATGCATTCCATCTTTAAGCCACTGTTCCAAGCGGGGAGCTTCTTCTTCTAAAAATTCAGCTTTGGAGATTCCACAAGACAAAAAACCGAGCCGTTTGGCTTCGGACTTTATCATCGTGGTGTATTTTGAAGCGTTCATCAATGTTCACCTTTTAACAAATTCAACAAACACTTCTTTAGGCTTTAAGGTGATCAAAGGGTCAATATCCACTTTTGCCATTGGGGTTTTTAGGTGGTAATTTTTAATGATCTCGGCCATTACCATGGCCATTTCAAATAGGGCAAAATTATTTCCAATGCACATTCTTGGTCCTGCACCAAAAGGGTAGTAACAATCATTGAACATTTTTGTGTCCACAGTACAAAAACGATCCGCTATAAATTCTTCCGGATGTTTCCAAAAATCGGTATGGCGGTGCAATTCATACAAGGACAAGAGCAGCATGGTTCCTTTTTTAATCTGCCAACCGTTTACTTCATTATCTTCCAAGGCCACCCGGTCAATGACATAAACCGGGGGAAACAAGCGCATAGCTTCTTTGATGCAGGACATGGTCAATGGCATTTTTGTCAAATCGCCCCATATATCCTCTTGGAATTCCAATGCATTTACCTCTTTGAACAAACGCTCCTGAAGATGCTTGTCGTGTGCCAAAAAGAACAATGTAAAGGAGAGGGCATTGGCCGTGGTCTCATGCCCGGCGGTAAAGAGAATCATGACTTCATCCATCAATTGTCTTCGGGTCATTTTTGAACCGTCTTCGTAAGTTGCCGTTAACAACATATCCAACAGATCGTGCTTGACCGCGTTTGACCGGATACGTTCCTCAATCAGGGTATTAAGGATTTCCCGCGCCTTGTGACTCAATTTTAAATGTTTCCCTATTTGACCGGAAAGTTGAAACCACCATGTAAAATACGGTTGGCGCATTTCCTTGACCAACATGGTTTGGTTCCTTTTGGTAATCTCCTTTAATTCTGCCATGGGCTGGCGAATATGATCACTGCTAAAAAGGGATTTGGCCACCACCTGAAATGCCAAATCGCCCATGGAGTCAAATACATCAATTTCTTTATCGGGTATGATTCTATTCAACTCCTCCACAACTGTGGCATGCATGATCCTTACCAGGGATTTCAATTCCTTTAGATGAAATGCTGGCTGGATCATCCTGCGATGTGTTCGCCAATGGTCACCTTCAGAGGTCAACAACCCCTTGCCAATATATTTGGCCAAGTCTACGGTCTGAATCTTGGATTTGGTATAATGCCGATGTTTTTTTTGGAGTACTTCTTTAATCAAGGTAGCACTTCGTGAAAAAATAACCTTTCCTTCCCTTGGTACCGAAACGGTAAAGGTATCTCCCAACTTTTCAAAATGCTCCTTATGAAACGGCAATGGGTTTTCCGCAATCCTTCTTCGGTTGAGGATTACTTGAAGGGCCGAAACATTTGGCAGGCTGTTCATTGGAACAAATCTGATTGGGCACCTCCCTTTACCTTGCCCAAATGTTTATAGGCCAACTCAGTAACTTCCCTACCACGTGGAGTGCGCATTATAAAACCTTCTTGAATCAAAAAAGGTTCATAGACTTCCTCTATGGTCTCGGCACTTTCAGAAACGGCAGTCGCCAAGGTGGTGATTCCTACAGGGCCTCCTTTGAATTTGTCAATAATGGTGGAAAGTATTTTGTTGTCCATCTCATCCAGGCCATGGGCGTCCACATTCAAGGCCTGGAGTCCGAATTTGGAAATTTCCAAATCAATATTGCCATTGCCCTTGATCTGGGCAAAATCCCGCACCCGTCTCAGCAATGCATTGCAAATACGTGGTGTGCCCCGGCTTCTCCCTGCAATTTCAATTGCCGCATCGTTTGAAATGGGCACTTTTAGAATCTCGGCACTTCGCTGCACTATGGTCGATAACAATTCGGTATCGTAATACTGTAACCGACTAGAAATACCAAAACGGGCACGCATTGGGGCGGTCAATAATCCAGAACGGGTGGTAGCTCCCACCAAGGTAAAGGGGGCCAAATTAATTTGTACCGTTCTGGCATTGGGCCCGGTCTCGATCATGATATCTATCTTATAATCCTCCATGGCCGAATAGAGGTACTCTTCCACAATGGGACTCAACCGGTGTATTTCGTCTATAAACAGTACATCGCGCTCATCCAGATTGGTCAACAGCCCTGCCAAATCACCCGGTTTATCCAAAACCGGCCCAGAGGTAACTTTAATACCCACCCCCAACTCATTGGCCAAAATATGGGCCAAGGTGGTCTTACCCAAACCCGGTGGGCCATGAAAAAGGGTATGATCCAAAGCTTCTCCACGTTGGTTGGCCGCAAGCACAAAGACTTTTAAATTTTCAAGTACTTGGGCCTGCCCTGTAAAATCATCAAAGGTGATAGGACGAAGTGCTCTTTCTATATCCAGTTCTTCCGGCGAAAAATTATCTGGTGTTGGGTCTAAGTTACTGTTCATTCAAGTACTGTCATTCCAGCTGTTTCTTGATCAGCTGTGTGGTATCCATAAAATCTAAAATACTAATTTTTGGATTGCCGTAAAGATACGTTTTTGTATTGCCGGCCGCATTCAATTCGAAGTTTTTGAAGGCCTGGATACGGGCCACAGCATTTTCATCAATATGTAGCACAACATTTTGGGATTCCAGCTTTTGGGCCTTTAAACGGGTATTGGCCAATAATTTAGCTTTCATTTCTTCTGTAGTCCCTTCCATGGTCATATCACCATTATCCAACAAATCGACAATGTTGGTACCACTTACGGAATAGATATAAGCCTTACTACGATGACGTTGAACCACCTGCAAGGTATCTACATCCAATTTTAAATTGACCTTGCTGTTATCCTCTGCATTTAAATTAACCAAAAATGCACTGGCATCTATATCCATATCAGCGTTGCCAAATGTGTTCAAATAGAGGGTTTCTGTGGAAATCTGGTCATCTCCAAACACTTTTCCCGCCCGTAGGGTGATGGCATTCAACGCTACAAAGTTTACGGTAATCTCCAGCTTCTTTTTAGAAACAATATCATAATAAGAAGAAATCATCAAAGTACCATCCAGTACTTCAAACTTCAAAACATCAATCAGATTATCATCTGCTGTGATTTGATACCCTTCTCCATAAGATTTTTTAAGGTGAATCTCCAAATCATCAGTCAGTTCAATGGCATTAAAGGTGGGCAAGGATTCATTCACCTCGGTAACAACCCTATTTCCCTTGATCTTGGGCCGGCGTTGACTTAAGACAAGCAATGGAACTAGAACAAAAAGTAATGCAAGTATTTTTTTCATTTTCATAAAATTAATGGTTCCTAAAGGAATAATACCATTTCAACATGTAAAACCAGTGGATAAAACGTTTCTTTTTCTTTACCTAGTTTTGCATACCAAATTGGTATAATGGAAAAATTAGTTTTCCATTTTCCTTCTTATGAATGAAAATTCCATGCCACAAAAAAAGCCCAACCAAGTTATGGATGGGCTTTTAAAGATATTCTAGTTGGTATTTATCAATGATTCAATTCTTCTTCATTGTCCTGTAGTGGTATGTTCTGGGGTACAAAATCCTGCTCTGGAATAATGTATTCCCCGTTCTCATAGGTCTTGCTATAATCATAGGCCCATCTGTGCACCTCTGGAATGGCTCCAGGCCAGTTGCCGTGTATGTGCTCTATTGGCGTAGTCCACTCCAAGGTGTTGGACCCCCATGGATTCCGAGTCCCTTTCTTTCCATAGAAAATACTGCTTACAAAATTATAGACAAATATCAATTGTGCTATCCCGGCGATGATGGCAAATGTGGTCATGAGCACCTGTACATCGGTCAATTCATCAAACATAGGAAAGGCGGTATTTTCATAGTAACGTCTAGGCACCCCGGCCATTCCCACAAAGTGCATGGGGAAGAAGACACCATAAGCACAGACCGCAGTAATCCAAAAATGCACATATCCTAAATTCTTGTTCATCATCCTGCCTTGAAACATTTTAGGGAACCAGTGGTAAACCCCGGCAAACAAGCCATAAAGTGCAGAAATACCCATCACCAAGTGAAAGTGGGCCACCACAAAATAGGTGTCATGTACATTGATGTCCAAAGCACTATCTCCTAAAATAATACCGGTAAGTCCCCCAGTAATAAAGGTAGAGACCAAACCTATAGAGAACAACATGGCAGGGTTCAACTGCAGATTTCCCTTCCAAAGTGTTGTTATATAATTAAACGCCTTAACTGCTGAAGGAATCGCAATCAATAAGGTAGTGAAAGTAAAAACCGATCCCAAAAATGGATTCATCCCAGAAATAAACATATGGTGTCCCCATACGATGGTGGACAAGAAGGCGATTGCCAAAATTGAGGCCACCATAGCACGATACCCAAATATGGGCTTTCTGGCGTTGGTCGACATGACCTCGGAAGTTATTCCCAAAGCGGGCAATAAAACGATATAGACCTCAGGGTGTCCCAAGAACCAGAACAAGTGCTCAAACAATACCGGTGAGCCCCCTTGATAGTGCAACACCTCTCCTTGGATAAAAATATCCGAAAGGAAGAATGAAGTTCCAAAGCTTCTGTCCATAATCAACAATAACGCAGCTGACAACAATACGGGGAACGATATGACACCTATGATAGCAGTAACAAAGAACGCCCAGATGGTCAAGGGCAAACGGGTCATTGTCATTCCCTTTGTCCTAAGGTTCAACACCGTTACAATATAGTTTAAGGACCCCAACAAGGACGAAGCAATAAAGATGGCCATGGACACCAACCAAAGCGTCATCCCGGCACCAGAACCAGACTGCGCCATGGGTAAGGCACTCAAGGGTGGATAGATTGTCCAACCCGCTGCGGCAGGTCCCGCCTCAACAAATATTGAAATGACCATGATAACGGTAGACACAAAAAACAACCAATAGGAAATCATGTTCAAAAAGCCGGAAGCCATATCACGAGCCCCAATCTGTAATGGAATCAAGAGGTTACTGAAGGTACCACTCAAACCAGCGGTCAATACAAAGAACACCATAATGGTTCCGTGCATGGTCACCAATGCCAAATATACATCTGCATCCATAACGCCATCAGGGGCCCATTTACCAAGAAGGGCCTCAAAAATTGGAAAAGACTCTCCTGGCCAAGCCAATTGCATTCGGAACAACAAGGACATTGCTATCCCAATAAAGCCCATAATCAGCACCCCAGTAATAAAATACTGTTTGGCAATCATCTTATGGTCTTGGCTAAAGATGTATTTGGTTATAAAGGTCTCTTTATGATGATGTCCGTGATCATCATGGCCGTGATCATCAACATGTGCGTGTGCTACTTCAGACATACTCTACTTCTTTTTTCTAATTTTCTTTAACTAGCTACTTAACTCTATGGTGTCATACTTTGAGCAAATGTCTTCTGCTCTGCAATCCACTTATTGTATTCTTCTTCGGTCTCGACTATAATCTTCATTTGCATGTTATAGTGCGATTTTCCACAAATTTTATTGCACAACAATACGTAATCAAACTCCCAAGGGTCTGAGTTTGGCTTTCCTTCGGCGGCCCACTCTGCACGAAGTTCATTGGTACGCTTTACCTTATCAACCACATCTGGGTTTTGACGCATCGTAGACGTTGTAATGGTTGGGGTGAATGAGAATGAAGTAATCATGCCGGGGACACAGTTCATCTGCGCCCTAAAGTGGGGCATGTATGCCGAATGCAAGACATCTTGCGAACGCATGTAGAAATTGACCTTTCTTCCCACGGGCAAATGCAACTCCTTTACGATAACATCGTCTGAAGCATTGGGATCCGACTCATCAAGACCAAGGACATTGGCTCTGTCTATATCAATCAAACGCACACTGGCATCGCCAAGGACATTGTCGTCCCCAGCATAACGTGCCGTCCAGTTAAATTGCTGCGCGTATAGCTCTACGATCAAGGGGTCATCATCTTCATTGATGTCCATGATACCGGTCCATGTATATAGTCCCCAAATGATCAAGCCTGCCAAAACAATGACCGGAATAATGGTCCATATAAACTCCAATCGGTCATTATCTGCATAAAAAAGTGCCTTTTTACCTTTTTGTCCACGGTACTTGTAGGCAAAATAGTGCAACAAAGCTTGGGTAATGGTCTGTACAAAAAAGATAATACCAAAAGACACGTACAACAAGGCATCATAACCACCACCGTGCTCAGAAGCAGCTTCGGGCAACAAAAACTTGGAATACTTGACCAAGCTAAAAATGGTAATCCCATAAATGAACACCAAGAAAGCAAACAGTAAATATCCGTTGGTTTTGTTATCTGAATCATCAGCTATTTGGGCCGTAGCGGTATCCCTGCCCATCTGGGACAGTTCAAATATTTTACCGATTTGCCAAATAGCAATCGCTACTAAAACAAGAACTATCAATATAAATAATGTCGTCATTTCTTAACTATACGCTTTTTAGTAATGAAATTGTCGGCTTTCCTCTATGAAAGGATTTCGTTTTGGTGTCAATTCCTCTTTGGTCAATGTAGTGAAAACCACGAAAATAAAAAGACCGGCAAAGAACAGAATCCCTCCTATTTCTGGAATCCCAAAATGCCAATTCTCCCCTACCGTTGCGGGCATCACCATATTGAACACATCCAAGTAATGTCCGAAAAGGATAACAATACCCGTCATGATCACAAACCAGTTGACCCTCTTGTAATCACTGTTCATCAACACCAACAATGGGAATATGAAGTTCAAAGCCAACATGCCGAAGAAAGGCAATTTGTAATATTCTATACGTGTTACAAAGTAGGTTACCTCTTCAGGAATGTTCGCATACCAAATCAACATAAACTGACTGAACCACAGATAGGTCCAAAAGATACTGATACCGAACATAAATTTGGCCAAATCGTGGATATGGCTATCGTTCACTTGTTCCAAGTATCCCTTTGATTTTAAATAAATGGTAATGATCGCAATGGTGGTAATCCCAGACACAAACATACTGGCAAAAACATACCATCCGAAAAGCGTACTGAACCAGTGGGGATCAAAACTCATGATCCAATCCCAAGACATCATGGATTCTGAAATCAAATAGAACACCAAGAAGGCTGCTGACAATTTAAAATTCTTCTTAAAGTTGGAATTGTCATCCGCTTTATCCTGTGCCAAGGAAAGTTTTCTGGAAATTTGACGATATCCAATCCATCCCGTAAGGAATATAGCTGCACGGATAACCACGCCCCAACTATTAAGGAAACCTGATTTTCCCTGCAACAACTCATCATGGGCCAATACTTCTGGATCCGCCCATGCAAACAAATGATTGATATGAAATGCAGAAATACTTAAAATAACAAACATGATAATTCCACCGGGTACCAGATAGGCGGTTATACCCTCCATTATCCTGAACAACAATGGAGACCAACCGGCCTGTGCCGCACGGTTTATCGCATAGAAAGCCAATACACCCAAAGCTATCATAAAAAAGAAAAAGGCAGCCACATACAAAGCAGCCCATGGTCTATTCTGTAATTGGTGCAATACGTGCGCTCCGTGGGAAGCCCCATGTCCTTCGCCATGGGTATCCTCTCCATGGGAGTCAGCCACTGCATGGGAATCATGATAATCGGCCTCTGCCGTTGCATGACCCGCATCCTCTGTAGCATGTGCATCGCCATGACCGTCATGATGGGCATCTGCTACCATGGCCAATGCCTCTTCCTCTGTATGGGGTTGATTCAAAAATCCTACAGCAAGGCATAGTGCGCCCACTACCATTAAAACGTAGGAACTGATCTTTAACCTATTTGAAAACGTATACTTCATGCCTTCTTATTTGGATAGGTCTTGTTTTAATTTCATTACATATTCGGCTATCTGCCACATCTCTTCCTCGGAACTTAATTGGGAGGCATAGGAACCCATCGAGTTCAGGCCATAATACATGACATGATAGGTACTGCCCACAGTTATGTTCCTTCCTGCATCTGCATAGCTAGGTACGCCCAAAATCTTTTCACGCTTTACCAAGTTCCCTTGTCCATCACCTTTAGTACCATGACAGATTGCACAATAAATATCGTACAATTCCTTACCCTTGGCCAAGTTTTCCCCTTGCAACAAGGAATCCAACGGACTTTCAAGCAAACGTGCCTTCTCTTTTCCTTCAATGGAATTCTCTATTTCATAAGGCAACCACTCCCTTGATACCGTTCCTGTTGGCGGCACCAAAGCTTCGGTACCTTCTGGAAATAAAGGTGACTCCACCCCTGCATAGGTTTCATACCCCACAGGCTCATACATATTGGGCATATACTGGTAATTGGGTCGGTTCTTGTTAAAGCAAGAACTCACCAAAACCAACAAAACACATACCCCTATTATCTTAAAGAATCGCTTCATGCTAATCTTCTTTTTCAGTAACTGTAATTTCAACCGCACCTGTATCCAACAACAAATGCTTCAACTCTTCCTCGTTATCATGGATACTGACCTCCATCAAGAAATGATCGTCCGTTGTTCGTTTATCAGGATTTTCCGCTTTTTTAAACGGCCACATCCTACTTCTTAAATAAAAAGTGATCACCATTAAGTGAGCCGCAAAGAATACCGTCATCTCAAACATGATGGGCACAAAGGCCGGCATGTTCTCCAGATAACTAAAACTTGGTTTACCCCCAATATCCTGTGGCCAATCGTCAATCATGATATAGTTCATCATGAGAATAGCCACCGTTAAGCCCAAACAACCATACATAAAGGATGTTATGGCAATACGGGTATCGGCAAGACCCATTGCCTTTTCCAATCCGTGAACGGGAAATGGGGTATACACCTCTTCAATATGGTGATGCGCTGCACGTACTTCTTTAACGGCATGCAACAGTATGTCATCGTCGTTGTAAAGTGCTTGTATAACTTTTGATGCCATAATTATTTCTTGTTTAACTTTTTGGCCTGACCTGCCCAATCATCCCGTTGCGCCCTGCCAGGAAACTTCTCTGTTATCGAATCCAACAAATCATACTCATTCTTGGTCATTCTAGCCACTTGGGCAAAGGTAAAGATGCCTATTTGATTCAACACCTGCTCCATTTGGGGGCCAACCCCTTTGATCTTCTGCAAATCATCTGCTTGTTCCTTTTCTGAATCAAAGCTACCCAATGTCTCCATCAACTTTGATACCTGCTCCCCCTTATCCCCTTCAATGGCAACGGCAGGTTTTTCCACACCCCTTTCGGGCATTTGATATAAGGGCTTGCCAGCATCCCTAAGGGTTTTATATTTTTCCCCGGAAGCTTTTAGGATTGATTTTACCTCTGCCTGTGCAATTACAGGGAAAGTTCTTGAATACAAGAGGAACAATACAAAGAAGAACCCAATGGTCCCGATGAAAATACCAATATCCACAAAGGTTGGGGAGAACATTGTCCAGGACGAAGGAAGGTAATCCCTGTGCAAGGAGGTCACAATAATCACAAAACGCTCAAACCACATTCCTATGTTCACCACAATGGAAATAATGAACGAGGCCATGATGCTGGTCCGTATTTTCTTGAACCACATCACCTGTGGCGAGAACACATTACAGGTCATCATGGACCAATATGCCCACCAATAAGGACCCGTAGCTCGGTTCAAGAATGCGTATTGCTCGTATTCCACGCCAGAGTACCAAGCTATGAACAGCTCAGTGATATAGGCGCAACCTACGATTGAACCCGTAATCATGATGACAATGTTCATCAATTCGATATGCTGCACCGTAATATAGGCCTCAAGATTACACACCTTGCGCATGATAATCAAGAGGGTCAACACCATCGCGAAGCCTGAAAAGATGGCCCCGGCAACAAAGTATGGCGGAAAGATGGTGGTGTGCCATCCTGGTATCACCGATGTGGCAAAGTCAAAAGATACAATGGTATGTACCGAAAGCACCAAGGGTGTGGCCAAACCGGCCAAAACCAAGGAAACTTCCTCAAAACGTTGCCAATCTTTGGCCCTACCTGTCCAACCAAAGCTCAACAGGCTGTATATTTTCTTCTGGAAAGGCTTTATGGCCCTATCACGAATCATGGCAAAATCGGGCAATAGTCCCGTCCACCAGAACACCAAGGATACCGAAAGGTAGGTGGAGATTGCAAATACGTCCCAAAGCAGTGGAGAGTTAAAGTTTACCCACAATGACCCAAATTGGTTGGGAATGGGCACGACCCAATAGGCCAACCAAGGACGCCCCATGTGAATGATAGGAAAAAGACCCGCCTGAATCACAGAGAAGATGGTCATCGCCTCCGCTGAACGGTTAATGGCCATTCTCCATTTTTGACGGAACAACAAAAGTACCGCAGAAATCAAGGTTCCTGCGTGACCAATACCTACCCACCATACAAAGTTGGTAATATCCCAAGCCCAGTTTACGGTCTTGTTAAGACCCCACACACCAATACCGGTAGAAATGGTGTAGATGATACATCCCAACCCCCAAAGGAACGCCACTAGGGCAATGGAAAAAACAATCCACCACTGTTTGTTGGCTTTTCCCTCAACCGGGCGAGCAATATCAACGGAAACATCGTGGTATCCTTTATCGCCAAGTACTAGAGGTCTTCGTATAGGTGCTTCGTAATGCGACGCCATAATCTATATTCTAGTTTCTTCTTTTTATTATTTTCTTATGCCTCTTCTGTGTTTCTCACCTTAACATGATAGAAAACATTGGGTTGTACCCCCACATGCTCCAACAAGTGATACACTCTTTCTTCTTTTCTAAGTTCGGCTACTTTATTATGTTCCTCGTTAATGTCTCCAAAAACAAGGGCTCCTGTACTACAAGCTTCCGAACAAGCTGTCTTGAATTCATCCACTTCAACCTGTCTGCCTTCACGCTTGGCATCCAATATGGTCTTTTGGGTCATTTGAATACAAAGGGAACATTTCTCCATCACCCCTCTTGAACGCACATTGACATCTGGGTTCAATACCATTTTACCCAAATCGTTGTTCATGTTAAAGTTGAACTCATCATTGTCACTGTACAAGAACCAGTTGAATCGCCGCACTTTATACGGACAGTTGTTCGCACAGTAACGGGTACCCACACAACGGTTATAGGCCATGTGGTTTTGCCCTTGGCGTCCGTGCGACGTGGCCGCAACCGGACATACCGTTTCACATGGCGCATGGTTACAGTGCTGACACATTACAGGCTGGAAGGCCACCTGAGGATTTGCTGATGGATTCTCCAAATCCAACATGGTATTTCTATATCCTTTCTCTGCCGTTTCCTTCTCTTCCACATCTCCACTGAAAGTCTCCTCCGAAGAGTAATACCTATCTATTCGCAACCAGTGCATGTCCCTAGAAAGGCGCATCTCACGTTTTCCAACCACAGGGACGTTGTTTTCTGCATGACAGGCAATGACACAAGCACCACAACCGGTACAGGCATTCAAATCAATGGAAAGGTTAAAGTGATGTCCGATGGAACGATCAAAACTCTCCCAAAGGTCAACCGTAGTGGCCGGAACCTCTTGGTGATCCAGAGAAACCTGGGGCACTGGGTTCCACTCCGCTGATGGTTTGGTATTTAAATCATGGAGTGTGGTTTCTTTGATGATATCGCCACGCCCCATTAATGTATTGTGCAACTGAATACACGCAAACTCATGCACTCCTTCTGTCTTGGCTATGCTCACAGACTGCACATTGTTAAAATCTTTATACAATGGGTATACGTTCTTCCCCGTCTGCATCTCTTCCTGCATCCCAGACTTTCTTCCATAACCGAAAGATAGCCCTATGGTTCCTTCGGCCTGACCAGGCTGAATGATTACAGGAACGCTGTTTACAGCAACACCATCCAAGGTAATGTTGGCATAACTGCCATCCAAACCTCCATTGGCCACATTGTAATTTTCAAGCCCCAAACGTTCAGCATCAGCTTTGGATACGGTCACGTAGTTGTCCCACGTCACCCTTGTTATGGGGTCGGGGAATTCTTGTAACCAAGGGTTGTTCGCCTGTTGACCATCACCCATTCCCACTTTGGAATAGAGCATCAATTCAAAATCTGCACTTGTACTACCTGCCAAAGAACGTACGGCAGCGTTTACATCCACACTGCTACCTACAACCTCATCCCCAACAGAAGCAACCAAGGGCTCCACTAAAGTATCAAGAACATCTACAGACTGAACAAAAACACCATCTTGCAGAGCTTTGTTCCAACCGGAACCATTAAGAATAGTAGCAGTCCAATTTTCTTTTACGTAATCGTGATACGTTTGCTCACTACCCATCCAACTCAACAAACAGGATTGAAACTGCCGGGTATCAAACAATTCCCGAATAACGGGCTGCATCAGGCTAAAACGCCCTTTCTTTATTTCAGCATCGCCCCAAGACTCCAAGTAATGGTTTGCAGCCGCTACAAATGTGGCCTGTTCCGCAGTCTCGTCATAATTATGGGCAAAGTATACCGATAGATTAACCTTAGCAAGTCCTTCATTGAAGTCAGCAGCATTTGGTAGTGAGTATGATGGGTTAACACCATCAATTAGCAACGCGCCAACTTTACCGGCCTTCATATCGGCAACCAATTTGTTCACTTTGGCTACATTGCCCTCACGAACATATCTTGGACTGTCCACGTCAAACGCCTCACTCTTCAATATTTTATTAATGGCCAACACAACCATTTGTGCATTCACATCATTTAGACCACAAACCACGACAGCTTTTTTACCCGCCTTTCTGATTTGCGCAACCATTTGATCAACAACTCCATCAATCTCCGAGGTGCCACCGCCGACATTGCCGCCGTTTAATTTTCCATAGACCTTGGCCAAAGCAATCTTAATGGCAGAAGGCTTCATGGGCAAACGATGATCGGCATTGGCCCCTGTCAACGACATATTCGATTCCAATTGAATATGTTTTGACATTTTACCATGATGTGGAATCCTACCCTTGGCGTATCCCTTCTCAAAACCACCGCCTTGCCAATCTGCCAAGAAATCTGCCGCAAAGGACACGATGACATCTGCCTTGGAAAAATCATAATCAGGAAGGGCGCGCTCACCATACATTGCCTCAAAGGCAGTCAATGCAGCATCTTCAGACACAGGATCATACACCACATGGTTTACATTTCCATACGCTTCAGAAAACTCCCCGATCAATTTCTTTGTGGAAGGACTGGCATAGGACTGGGTGAGCAAGGCAATCTGTTTCCCTCCATTTTTCAACCCTGCCAATTTGGCCTTTGTTGCGGCATCGAGTTCTTTCCAATCAATAGGCGCACCTTTGGCCATTGGTCCCTGAACCCTTTTGCTATCATACAGGGAAAGCACAGAAGCATGCACCCTTGCATTGGCATCGCCATACACCGATGCACGGTCGTTCTTTTCTATTTTAATGGGCCTCCCCTCACGTGTCTTCACCAAAATACTGGCAAAGTCAAAACCATCTGCAATGGTGGTCGCATAATGATTGGCCACACCGGGAACAATACTCTCCGGAAGGTTTACATAAGGAATGGATTTACGCACCGGCCCCTCACAGGCAGCCATGGTAGCCGCTGCGGTACTAAAGCCGACATATTTTAAGAAATCCCTTCTGTTCGTTGAAGACTCCTCCAAATTATCCTTATCGCCGAGAAAATCATCAACAGGTATGTGCTCAACGAACTCGTTATGTTTAAACTTCGTAACAATGGAATCATTCGGATTCAACTCCGCTTCACTCTTCCAATATTTTTTGTTTGATGCCATATCGTATTTCGAAATAACTTCTTCTTAATTAATAGTGGCATTTACCACATTCAAGTCCACCCATCTGTGCCGCGGTCAACTTTTCAACCCCGTATTTTTTGGAAAGCTCCTCATGGATTTTCTCATAGTACCCATTATCCGCAACCTGCACTTCTGTTTCACGATGGCAATTAATACACCATCCCATGGTTAAAGGCGAGTACTGGTACATAATTTCCATTTCCTCTACCGGTCCGTGACAGGTCTGACATTCAATCTTACCTACAGTCACGTGCTGAGAGTGGTTAAAGTAAGCAAAATCGGGAAGGTTATGGATCCTCACCCACTCCACTGGCTTTGTCTCACCCGTGTAACTTTGGGTTTCCTCGTCCCAACCCACAGCTTGGTACAATTTTTTTATTTCGCCGGTATAGAATTCATTGGTATACCCATTGACCAAGTCTTCCACACTAGGCCCTTCTGGATTCCCCTTGTATTCATAAATTGACTTATGGCAGTTCATGCACACATTAAGCGACGGTATGCCGGAATGCTTTGAACTTCTTGCCGATGAATGGCAATATTTACACTCTATCTTATTGTCCCCCGCATGGACTTTATGGGAATAATGAATCGGCTGTATGGGCGTATACCCCTGGTCTACACCAACTTGAGACATCCATACATAGGCAAAATAGGCTCCTCCTAAAAGAAAGACAACAACCGTACAGAACACCAAGAATTCGTTTTGGATAAAGGCTTTCCAAATAGGCAGTCCCTTTTCAGCCTCCGCCCTGGCTAAGTCCACACCATTGGCTTCAGCTATTCTTCGCAAGGTCTTATTGACCATGAACAACATGATCACCAACAGACCAAATATCACCGATAAGCCCCCAAGAATAAGCTCATTTGATATTCCTCCCGAACCTCCTTCAGCAGCTTCTTCAACCGCAGCCGTAGCTATAACAGGAGCAGGGGGCGGAGCAGCAGTGTAAGCCAGAATATCATCAATATCCTGATCCGAAAGCGTAGGAAAAGCAGTCATGGCCGCTTTGTTGTACTCGTTAAAAATCTTGTTTGCGTAAGCATCGCCCGAAGCAATGACACCCGCACTGTTTCTTACCCAAGCATAGAGCCACTCCTTATCCAAACCTTCATCCTCTGCCAAACGACTCTCCACATTGGCCAATGCCGGACCCGTCATTTTTCTGTCCATGGCGTGGCAGGCCGCACAGTTTTGGTTGAACAACTGCTTTCCCTTCACTGGGTCAGCAGTTGACACCTCTGCAACGGTCGCCTCTTCTTGAGCAACAACAGAAACCATAAAAAGTTGTAGGAATAGTACTATACTTAAACTGAGAATTCTTGAAAATTTAGGGCGGCTATAAACCTTTTTCATCATCACAAAATTGGTATTCGATTTTGGCACGGATTTCGCTCTGATACTGTGTATATTAGCGCTAACACGGTAAAAATCGTTGCCAAAAATACAACTCCGCAATGTTTTTTCTCATGTTTGCACACTTTAAACACTAATTTATTTTTATTCTAAATAAGTGTTGTGAAAATTGTTCCGACATTATCATTTACATTTGCCAAACACACAAATAAATAGCATGAAAACCTTATTTACCGCAATCCTCATCTTTTGTATTGCACCATTGGCATTTGCCCAAGAAGGCTCCATTTACGTAGAGCAAGACCCAAGGATAGGCGAACTGGTAAATGTGTATAATTCGGTAAACAGAAAGACCGAATACTACCAAATTCAGGTTGGTTTTAAAAACAAGGAAGAGGAGGCCAAAAAATTACTGGAAGCGGTTGAAATTGATTTTCCTGGTTGGCATTCGGAAATCATCTTCCAAGAACCCACCTACCGGGTTAGGTTGGTTAAAATCCGAAATAAAATGGAGGCGGAACGAAAACTGATCCAAATCCGCAAAAAATATTCGAGCGCCTTTATCATTCAGCCCGAAAGTTCGGTGCGATAGAAACCGCTGGAATACCTAAAAGAAGATACTACAACTTACCCGTGGTGCATTTTGAAACAGATTTTTTTAAAAAGTGCGTCATGCTGAACCCGTTTCAGCATCCCACTATGGATTTTTGTACTAAGATTTATGGAATGTGACCCTGAAACAAGTTCGGGGTGACGAAAATCGTTGTTATTTTAACATTATATGGGCGCTAAATATCTTTTTAAGGTTAAATAGCAAAATGCACCACGGGTTACAACTTCTTTTTCACAGCCACTTCTTGGAAAGCCTCAATGATATCGCTCTCATGGATATCATTGTAATTTTTGATCTGCATACCGCAATCGTATCCCTTGGCCACTTCCTTTACATCATCCTTAAAGCGTTTCAGCGAAGACAGTTCCCCGGTGTAGATAACCACACCATCCCGTATGATCCTGACCCGTGAGTTCCTAAAGATCTTGCCGCTGGTCACCATACAACCTGCAATGGTACCAATCTTGGAAATTTTGAAGGTTTCCCGAATCTCTGCTGTACCGGAAACCTCTTCCTTCAGCTCTGGGGAAAGCATTCCCTCCATGGCATCCTTAAGATCGTTGATGGCATCATAGATAATGGAATAGGTCCTGATATCGATTTCTTCTTTCTCAGCCAATGACCTTGCGTTGCCCATTGGACGTACATTAAAGCCAATGATGACCGCATCTGAAGCACTGGCCAGCAACACATCAGATTCGGTAATGGCCCCAACAGCCTTGTGAATGATATTTACCTGGATCTCCTCTGTGGATAATTTCTGGAACGAATCCGTCAACGCCTCAACAGAACCATCAACATCCCCTTTCAAGATTACGTTCAATTCCTTAAACTCGCCGAGGGCAATTCTCCTTCCAATTTCATCCAGGGTGATGTGACGCTGTGTCCTTACACTTTGTTCACGCTGTAATTGTGAACGTTTGGTGGCTATTTGCTTGGCCTCACGTTCATCATCCATTACATTGAACTTGTCCCCAGCCTGTGGAGCACCATCAAGCCCCAAAACAGAGATGGGGGTTGCCGGGCCAACTTCTTTTACATTTTTGCCACGCTCATCGTGCATGGCCTTGACTTTACCACTATGGGTACCCGCCAATAGGTAGTCCCCAATTTTTAAGGTACCGTTTTGCACCAAAATTGTAGAAACATAACCACGGCCTTTATCCAAAAAGGCCTCGACCACGGTACCATTGGCCAAACGATCAGGATTGGCCTTTAATTCCAGAAGCTCAGCTTCCAAAAGCACTTTCTCCAGAAGTTCGTTCACCCCTTGCCCAGTTTTGGCGGAAATATCATGCGATTGGATCTTACCGCCCCAATCTTCCACCAAAAGGTTCATAGCCGCCAACCCTTCTTTAATTTTATCTGGGTTGGCCGTTTGCTTATCTACCTTATTAATGGCAAACACAATGGGCACGCCTGCAGCTTGGGCATGGCTAATGGCCTCTTTGGTTTGCGGCATAATGTCATCATCTGCAGCCACCACAATTATGGCAATATCGGTGACTTGGGCTCCCCTGGCCCGCATCGCGGTAAAGGCCTCGTGACCCGGTGTATCCAAAAAAGTAATTTTTTGACCGCTCTGTAAGACTACTCCGTAAGCCCCTATATGTTGGGTAATGCCGCCACTCTCCCCTGCAATTACATTCTCTTCGCGAATGTAATCCAGTAAGGAGGTCTTACCATGATCAACGTGGCCCATGACCGTTACGATTGGTGCACGGGGTTTTAAATCTTCGGGATTGTCTTCCTCTACCTCTATGGACTCTTCAATCTCGGCAGTGACAAATTCCACTTTATAGCCAAACTCATCGGCTACGATGGATAAGGTTTCAGCATCCAAACGTTGGTTCAAGGTCACCATCATCCCCAAGGACATACAGGCAGAAATGATTTCGGTTGTGGAAACATCCATCATGGTCGCTACCTCATTGACCGTCACAAACTCGGTCACCTTGAGTACTTTGCTTTCTTTTTCTTGGAGTTCTTGTTCCTTTTCTGTTTGTTGACGGTGCAAGTCCCTCTTTTCCCTACGGTACTTGGCTCCTTTTCCTTTGTTGGTCTTTCCCTGGAGTTTCTCCAAGGTTTCCCTAACCTGCTTCTGCACTTCCTCATCGGTAGGCTCAACCTTGTTGGTAACAGGTTTTGATCCCCTTCTATTATCCGATTTACCCCGATTGCCACCAGCCTGTTGCTTGTTATTGCCCCCAGAAACGATTCGTTTCCGTTTTCTCTTCCTATTCTTGGCTGCCTCGTCTTCTTTTTTGGGCTCTTCCTTTTTCTTTTTGGGCTTATTGAATTGGCTCAGGTCAATTTTAGCACCCGTAAGCTTTGGCCCCGAAAGCTTTTGGTATTTGGTCTGAATGGTTTCCGGTTCCGGTTGCTGCGGTTCTTCCTTTGGAGTTTCTACCACTTCCTTCTTCTCTGGCTTTGGCGCTGGTTTGGGCTCTTCCTTTTTTACCGCTACCGGCTCTTGCACCTCAGGTTTCTTTTCTTCCACTTTTTTGGGAAGTTCCTCTTTAACCGGTTCTTCTTTAACTTTAACCGGTTCTTCCTTGACAGGCTCTTCCTTAACGGGTTCTTCCTTGACGGGCTCTTCTTTTTTGGGAGGCGCCGGTTTTTTGTCCAAATCTATTTTGCCCACGGTTTTTGGCCCAGACAATTCTGCCCTTCCCTTTATGACCTGTTCTGCAGAAGCCTGCCTTCTTTCCCTGGCAAGACGCCGTTCTTCTTGCTCCCGCTCCATTTTAAGACGAATCTCTTCCTTCTCCTTCTGCTTTTCTTCGGCCACCTCTTGCGAAGCCGCTTTTTTACTGGCATCGGTCTGGAACTCATCCAACAGTACTTGGTAAACCTCATTGGAAATTTTGGTCGTAGGGCGCGCCTCCACCTCGTGTCCTTTAGCATTTAAAAAATCGACGGCACGGTCCAGTGAGATATTGAGTTCACGTAGAACTTTGTTCAATCGTATTGTTGGGTTATCTGCCATAAACAAGCTTCTGTCCTCTTAAAATTGCTGCAAATATAATTTAATCTTCAAACTCGGATTTTAGAATGCGAACCACTTCTTCCACGGTTTCTACTTCCAAATCGGTACGTTTGATCAAATCGGCAACATCCAATTCCAAAACACTGCGTGCCGTATCCAATCCTATCTTTTTGAATTCTTCGATGATCCACATATCTATTTCATCGGAGAATTCCGTCAGTTCCACATCTTCTTCCACCCCTTCCCTGAACACATCTATCTCATAACCAGTTAACTGACCTGCAAGACGAATGTTATGTCCTCCACGACCAATGGCTTTGGACACCTCTTCTGGTTTTAAATAGACTTGGGCGGTTTTGTTCTCATCGTCCAACTTGACCGAGGTTACCCGCGCCGGGCTCAAGGCCCTGGTGACCATTAATTGCGAATTGTTGGTCCAGTTGATCACATCTATATTTTCATTGCCCAATTCACGGACAATTCCATGAATACGGGAACCCTTCATCCCCACACAGGCACCCACGGGATCTATCCTATCATCATAGGAATCCACGGCCACCTTTGCCTTTTCCCCAGGTATCCTAACTGCTTTCTTAATGGAGATCAACCCATCAAAAACCTCTGGAATCTCCTGGAAGAACAACTGCTCCAAAAATTTGGGCGATGTTCTGGACATGATAATGGCGGGCTTGTTGCCCTTGAGTTCCACACTTTCAATGATTCCACGGACATTATCGCCTTTTCTGAAGAAATCTGAAGGAATCTGTCTCTCTTTAGGGAGAATGATCTCGTTGCCTTCATCATCCAACAAAATAATGGCCTTATGGCGAATATGGTGCACTTCTGCCGTATAAATCTCCCCTTCTAGATCCTTAAATTGTTTGTAGATGGTGGTATTATCATGCTCATGGATCTTTGCGATAAGGTTTTGGCGAAGCGCTAAGATGGCCCGGCGCCCCAAATCTACAAGCTTTACCTCTTCAGAAACATCTTCACCAACCTCAAAGTCGGGCTCAATCTTACGGGCTTCCGAGAGCGAGATTTCTTCGTTTTCATCCTCTACCTCTTCATCTTCCACCACGATACGGTTTCTCCAAATCTCCAAATCTCCCTTATCGGGGTTGATGATAATATCAAAATTTTCATCAGAGCCAAACTTCTTTTTCAACGCATTACGGAACACTTCCTCCAATATTGCCATAAGTGTTACCCTATCTATAAACTTATCATCCTTGAACTCTGAAAAGGATTCAATAAGCGCCATGTTTTCCATTGTGGTCTACAATTAAAATTTTAATACAACTTTTGCCTCTTTTATTTCAGAAAAAGGAATCTGTTTCTTTTTCTGAACAGTATGTTTTCCCTTGCCGGTAGGCTTGGGTTCCCTTGCTTTCCATTCAAGGACAATATTTTTGTCATCGGCTTGGGCCAAATCTCCTTCCCATTCCCCTGTCTCTGTCCTGACCTTTAATTTCCTGCCCAAATTCTTTTTGTACTGCCGCGGAAGAACCAAGGGTGATGTGGCTCCGGCCGATGTGACTTCCAGCGAAAAATCGGTTTCTTCCCGGTCCAAATTGTGTTCAACGGCCCTGCTTATTGCGATGCAATCATCAAGGCTAACCCCTGTGTCACCATCCAAAACCACCTTTATCTTATTATCAGCCGATACAGAGAAATCTATCAAAAAAAGGGTGGGCTTATTTTCCAAAGCCTTTGAAAGCAAGTCTGAAACTTTATCCTTCAGCATAAATTTCGGTAAAAGAAGAGGGGACTCGAAGTCCCCTCATGAATACCATTTTATTCGTTCAGTGGTGCAAAGATAGGATAATTCTTTATTTTGCAAAATGTGTTGGGGACATATCGTTCTTGTGCTATGTTTTTTAAGCTCCAGAACACCAAATATATTTTTCTCTTACGACCGCTGTAATGGTGTCCAGATAAAAAAATCCCCTTAAAATCAATATTTAAGGGGATTGGGTTGTTGGCCTACTAGGACTCGAACCTAGAACGTCTGAACCAAAATCAGATGTGTTGCCAATTACACCATAGGCCACTAACAAAAGTATTCCAACTTTTGAGCGTGCAAATTTAAAACAAAGTTTATACCCTACAAATTAATTTCTATGCTAAACCACACTTTTTGGTTTTAACCTTTTCCTAAAAAGTGGGGCATAATCTGCATATTTTGGTAAATTCGCCGCAACTTGGTAAACAACAGACCATATGTTTGCAGACAACTTTAAAAAATGGAACACCCTTTTTGGGTGGTTCGCATTCACCATAGCCTTTATCACTTATTTTTTGACCATTGAACCCACAGGAAGTTTTTGGGATGCCGGCGAGTACATCACCACCTCTGCCAAATTGCAGGTAGGACACCCCCCCGGGGCCCCACTTCTGCAAATGATCGGTGCATTCTTTGCCCTTTTTGCCTTTGGCGATGTAACCAAGATTGCCTTTATGGTGAACATGGTTTCCGTAGTGTCCAGTGCTTTTGCGGTACTCTTCACTTTTTGGATCATCACCAATCTGGTTCAAAAATTGATTTCGGGAGAAAAGAAATTAAAAAATGGACAGGCCATCGCCATTTTGGGCAGTGGTCTTGTAGGCGCTTTGGCCTTTACCTTTTCAGATAGTTTTTGGTTCAATGCCGTGGAGACAGAAGTGTATGCCATGGCCAGCTTTATCATGGCCTTACTGCTCTGGTTGGGCCTAAAATGGACCGACAACCTGGATGCCCCCAGAAGCAACCGATGGCTGTTGTTGATATGCTTTGTGGTGGGTCTGGTCTTTGGCATTCAGTTTATGGGCTTTTTGGCCATCCCTTCCATTGGTCTGCTCTACTACTTTAAAAAATACAAGACCACTACGGTCAAGAATTTTTTGGCGGCCAACATCATTGTCATCATTATTCTGGTATTGGTCTATAAGTTCTCCTTGACCTATGTCTTGAAATTTTTTGGCTGGGGCGAGGTCTTCTTTGTCAACCAAATGGGACTACCGTTCAATTCCGGCACCATTATCATTGGCGTATTGTTCATAGTTGTTTTCTATGCCGCACTCAGCTATACTGTAAAAAAACAATGGTACAATGCCAAACTTATTGTGCTGTGCCTAATGTTCCTAATGTTGGGCTTTTCTTCCTGGTTAATGCTGCCCATACGGGCAAACGCCAAAACGGTGGTCAACGAGAACAACCCGGAGGATGCCCGCTCCCTATTGGCCTATTACAACCGGGAACAATATCCCGGTGTGGAAAGTCCTTTTTATGGGGCCTACTATTCCGATGCCTTTGCCCCTCCCGGAAAAGACAAGGACGATAGCCCCAAATATGAAAAAGACGAAACACTGGGCAAATATGTGATTGTCAACAATTACAAGGGTGCGCTGCAAGGCCCAAACAAAAAGCACGTGGGCATAATGCCCCGTATGTGGAGCGAACAGCATGCCGAAAACTACATGCGCTATTTTGGCCGGTTGGAATATCGGATAAAACCAGAATACATTCCCAAAACGGAGCTCCGCGATGCCATTGCGCAATTTGAACAAATGAACGCTGCCGGACAAATCGGCACCGAACAATACCTTGAGTTCCTTCGGTCTTTTGAAGAATACATTGATGTACAGCCTCCCACGTTTTGGCAAAACGTACGCTACCTCATAGAGTTTCAATGGGGTTATATGTACTTCCGCTATTTTATGTGGAATTTTGTTGGGCGGCAAAACGACATCCAGGGGCGTTACGACAATAATGGGGAATGGCGAAGCGGCATTAAACCGGTGGACTCCTTCTTGCACCAAAGTCAGGAAAACCTTCCCTCTGAAGTATTGGACAACAAGGGCCGAAATGTCTACTTTTTCCTCCCCCTTATTTTGGGTATCATTGGAATTTTCTTTCAGATTTCCAAAGACCCCAAACAATTCTGGGCCCTTTTGGTGTTCTTTGTGTTCACGGGACTGGCCATTCAGTTCTATACCAACCCCTATATTTTTCAGCCCCGCGAACGGGACTATTCCCTGGTCGGTTCTTTCTTTATCTTCTGCATCTGGATTGGCATGGGGGTCTACGGCCTGTTTGAAGAGACCAAAAGACTCTTAAAACCCAAATTGGCAGGACCTTTGACCACAATTTTATGCTTGTGCGCTGTGCCCTTGCTCATGGCCTATCAAAATTGGGACGACCACGACCGTTCGGGTCGCTATACGGCCAATTCCACAGCCAAGGCCTATCTGGGCTCATGCCAAGAAGATGCTGGGGCCATTCTGTTCACCATTGGCGACAACGACACCTTCCCGCTTTGGTATGTTCAGGAAATAGAAAACTACAGGACCGATGTAAGGGTGGTGAACACCAGTTTGTTTGCTACAGATTGGTACATAGACCAAATGAAACAGAAAGCCTACGAAAGCAATCCCATTCCCTCACAGCTTACCCATGACAAATACAGGTATGGCACCCGGGATGCAGTCTACTATCAAGGACTCCCCAATATTGCCGAAAACAGGTGGAACATCAAGGATTTTATAAACTGGATCGATAGCGACAAGCCACAGACCAAATTCAAATATATTTTGGAAAAACAAGGGGCAGACCCCCGGGATTATTCGGAGAGCAATTTGGATATTGTGTACTATCCCACGCACAAAATCCGTATCCCGGTCAACAAACAAAACGTACTGGAAAGCGGTTTGGTCAAGGAAAAGGATTCTGCCCTGATCTTGGATTATATTGATATTGACCTTCCGCAGAGCGCCTTGCCCAAAAACCGTATTCTCATGTTGGACATCATTGCCAACAACGATTGGAAACGCCCCATCTATTTTTCTGGCGGAAGCTTTGACAGCGCGGAATATATTTGGATGAAACAGTACCTACAGATGGATGGCCTGGTATACAAATTGGTTCCCATAAAAACCGAAAACCGAAGCAGCTTTGAAATGGGACGTATAGATACCGACCTCTGTTATGACATTGTAAAAAAATGGGAATGGGGCAATTCGGGCAGTCCAGATATCTACCACGACCCCCAGACACGCTCCCAAGGCTTGTCCTTCCGGGGCAATATGGCCCGATTGATGGAACTTCTCATTGAGGAGGGAAAAATGGAAAAGGCCAAGGATATCATTGACACCACCATGACCAACCTGCCTTTTGAACATTACGGTTTTTATGCCTTTGTAGAGCCCTTTTTGGATGGCTATTACAAAGTAGGGGAAACAGATAAGGCCAGGGCCCTTTTTGAGAAATTAAAAAAGGTGTACCAAGAACGTTTGGTGTATTATGACAGCATGCCCATGGACGAACAATATGCCAATCTGGATGAAATTATCACCGATCTGGAGGCGTACCAAAGGGTTGTATTCATTCCTTCTGAAAACGGCGATGACGAGTTTGCCGAAAAAGAAGACTTAATCTTACGGGAATACATTAGTCTGTTCAATGATTTTGTGGAATCTGAGGAAGATGTGTGGGATGACAATCCAAAAATGCTGAATGATTCCATGGAAGTGGACAGCATTCCATCTGACTCCATCATTCTGGATGTGGATAGTTCTAAAGCGGAATAAAAGGATGTTCAGCTACGGTTATCTGGTGTATTCACTAAGAATGCCGATAAGGGTATTGGCGTCCTGCTCGCCGCTCTGCCGCCAAACCATTTCGCCTTTTTTATAGATCATCAAGGTGGGCAATCCCTTTATTCTTAAGGCTTGTGAAAGTTCTTTGTTCTTATCAACATCTATCTTGATTACCTTTCCCTTATCGCCCAAAGCAGCGGCCACATCACGCAGCACAGGATGCATTGCGGTGGACTGATCGTTCCAATCAGCATAGAAATCCAAGAGTACTGGAATATCCAAATCAATTAGCTCACCAAATTTAGACATGGTAAATACAGATTTATCGAATCAAATGTAACAAAATTTGTTAAAGTTTTACATGAAGTGACCTCTTTAGCTTTTTGATTTAAGTTAAATTCGAGTTAAACCAAAGCTGGTAAAAAAGAATATATAGCTAACGGAGGTTTACTTTTTTGAAAAAAAACAGTGCCTTGCCCATGCACTGTACAAACAAAAAAAGGCTGCCAAGAGTGCAGCCTTTTTTCAGTGGAATAACCACCCACCATCAAAATCAATCCTATGTTGGCACCGTAGACAACCAAATTCCTAACCAAAAACACTAAACAACGGTGCCACTAGATATAGGCTACAGGAATACTAAACTTGTATGATATCTTCCTGATTATACCCCTAAATTACACCAAACCAAGCTCTAAAAAGATTTGAATGGGTTGTAAGCCGTATAACTATGGGTGAAAGGAAAATTTGTTTAGACCAAAGGCATATAGACTAGGCCGTCAACTTCTTTTTTAGTGTAATGACCGTTATTTCCGGCCAAATACCCACACGGCCGGGATACCCGATAAAGCCAAAACCCCTATTGACATTGATGTACTGTCCCAATTCCTTATAGATACCGGCCCAATACTTGTAACGCCATTTTACCGGACTCCATTTGATCAAGCCGGGAATTTCTACCCCAAACTGCATGCCATGGGTATGGCCGCTAAGGGTAAGGTGAAAATGGTAATCATCATGAATCACCACATCTTCCCAATGCGAGGGGTCATGGCTCATCAATATCTTAAAATCGTTTTTGGCCACCCCTGCTTTCGCCTTTTGCAGATCGCCCGCTTTTTTAAAACCGCCCCTCCCCCAGTTTTCCACACCGACCAAGGCTATGCGTTCACCGTTCTTTTCCAAATAACGATGTTCGTCCAATAATAGGTCAAAACCCATTTGGCGCTGTAAGTCTTTCAAGTCTTGAAGATTCTGTGCCTTTTCCGCTTCAGATTCCCACGCGGTGTAATCCCCATAATCATGGTTGCCCAAGATGGAAAACACCCCGTCCCTAGCTTCCAATGTTGAGAATAGGTCTGACCATGGTTTTAGCTCTTCCACCCTATCATTGACAATGTCACCTGTAAACAGAATAACATCACTATGCTGTTTGTTCACCAGGTCAACGCCATAGGCCACTTTATCATAATTATCAAAACTCCCGCTATGGACATCTGAAATCTGCGTGATCTGATATCCATCAAATGCATCGGGCAGGTCATCAAATTCCAATTCATATTGTAACACCTGATAATTATACTTGCCCCGGTACATGCCATACAACAACGCTCCGAACGGAAGGGCTGCAACACCCAGACCAATGGCGCTGATGAATTTTCGTCTTGAAGGAAAGAACCTGCCCCCCTGATCAGTAACGCCAGCTATCTTGTTGAAACCAAAGACAGAAAGGCGCACAACATCTTCCAACAACAGGAAAATTCCCAAAAACATGGCCAACAAGAAAAAGGAAAAGAAAACACCACCAGCAACAGCAATCTGTCCACGCATGGGTGTTCCTTGATCCGCAGTAACAAACTTAAAAACCAAAAACGCCCATGCAGTAAAAAATGCAACGGCATAACCTATATGGCACCAAGAACTCTTGAACAAGGTTTTAAAAGCCTGGAAGCCATAAATGGCCAATACTATATATAGGACGGAAAGAATGATAATGAATCTGGTCATTCAAAAAATTTCTGTAAAATTATTGCAAACCTCTATTATAAACTGTGTTTCACATTTATTTAACGGCTCCAATCACTTGACGGACCAAGGCTTCATTGGTTTCGGCAACCTGTTTTTCTTCCAAGTGTTTTTCTGAATTCATCGGGATTTTCCCCGCTATGGAAACCTCGTTTCTAAAGGCGGTCCCGGACAAGTGAATAGCCTTGAGTCTAGCTTCTTTGAATCTATGGGCATTTCCGGCACTGACCCCTCCCCCGGCCATCAGGGTCATTTTTGTATTTGATTGCCAAGACCTTAAATCCTCAATTCCTTCTTCTGCCGATGGGCTTTGACCCGATGTCAACACCGTATCCACCCCCAATTCCTCCAATTGCCTCAGGGCATCTAAAGGATTTGCCACCCAATCAAATGCTCGGTGAAAGGTAAAGTGCAATGGTCTTGTCAAGGTCACCAAGGTTTTGGTCTTTTCAACATCCAAAGAAAAGTCTGCACGCAAAACCCCGGACACTATACCATCCACCCCCAAATCCTTACAAAATTCCACATCAGCCTTCATCACTTCAAACTCGGTTACAGAATAGGTGAAATGTGCACTACGGGGTCGTATGAGCACATGTACGGGAATGGATAGTTTTTCCTTCACCAACTTTATCAATCCATGGGATGGCGTAACCCCACCCACCCCAAGTTCGGAACAGAGTTCAACCCTTTCGGCCCCAGCCGCTTGGGCATTCAAGGCAGATTGCAGGCTATTGGCACAGACTTCTACGAGCATAGACCATAATTTGTGCTAAAGTAATGGTTTTACCCATCTAGATATTGGTATTCCGCCCAAACACGCCCCGGCAACAATTCTTTTTCCTTAAATCTTGATGCTTTTCATTACTTTTAAACACTTTGAACCTACAATAAAAAGCTGCCCATGTCCGATCAAAAACGACTTTTCCTTTTAGACGCTTACGCCCTTATTTTTAGGGGGTATTACGCCTTTATCAAAAACCCTAGAATCAATTCTAAAGGCATGGACACCTCGGCCATCATGGGGTTTATGAACTCTCTTTTTGATGTGATCCGCCGTGAACGGCCAGACCATTTGGCCGTGGCTTTTGACAAAGGCGGAAGTGTGGAACGGACTGAACTTTTTGAAGATTATAAGGCCAATCGGGATGAAACCCCGGAGGCCATTAAAATCGCCGTACCCTACATTCAGGATATCCTAAAAGCTATGAAGATTCCCGTAGTGGAATTGCCCGGTTATGAAGCCGACGACCTTATCGGCACCTTGGCCAAACAGGCCGAAAAGGAGGACTATAAGGTGTTCATGGTCACTCCAGACAAGGATTTTGGCCAGCTCGTTTCTGAAAACATCTTTATGTACCGCCCTGCCCGAATGGGCAACGGCATAGAAATCTGGGGCATCCCTGAAATACAAAAACGCTTTGGAGTGGAACGCCCGGAGCAGGTAATCGATTATCTGGGTATGATGGGGGACGCCAGTGACAATATTCCAGGCCTGCCCGGCGTAGGGGATAAGACCGCCCAAAAGTTTTTGGCCCAGTTCGGTTCATTGGAAGGCCTTTTGGCCAACACTGATCAGTTAAAGGGAAAAATGAAGGAAAAGGTGGAGCAAAATACCGAATTGGGTCGCTTATCACGAAAACTGGCCGAAATAAAGATTGATTGCGATGTCACCTTTGATGAGAAGGATTTTGAAATGTGCCCCCCCGATGCCGAAGAAGTGCAAAAAATCTTTGAAGAACTGGAATTTAGACGGTTAAAGGAACAATTCATCAAACTGTTTTCCGGGGAAACCGAAGCCCCCCCCCAAGCCACTGACACAGCACCTGCCAAAAAGACCACACCTACCAGTGGAGCAGGAGCCAAAGTGGCCGGCAGTGGCCAATTCTCCCTTTTTGGTGGCGACCCTACTGAAGCAGTAGAGACCATCAAAGATGTAAGCAGCCGGAATACCATTTCAGACATCACACACTTTTACCAGACCATCGAAAATGGAATGGGGATGGATTTGTTCTTGGACACTCTCATAAAACAAGATTCCGTCTGTTTTGATACCGAGACCACCAGCATCAATCCCTTGGAAGCCGAACTGGTGGGCATTGCATTTTCTTGGGCCAGTGGCAAGGGATTTTATGTGCCGTTCCACGAGGAAAAGGAGGCCGCCATGGCCTTGGCGGAAAAATTTCGTCCCTTCTTTGAAAACGACACCATTGAAAAAATTGGACAGAATCTGAAATACGATATCAAGGTGATGCAAAACTATGGGATAGCGGTCAAGGGCAAGCTCTTTGACACTATGTTGGCGCACTACCTCATCAATCCAGATATGCGCCACAATATGGATGTACTTGCCGAGACCTACCTTAATTACACCCCCGTTTCCATTACGGAACTTATTGGAAAAAAAGGTAAAAACCAGTTGAGCATGCGCCAAGTACCCTTGGATAAGCAGACCGAATATGCCGTGGAAGATGCCGACATCACCTACCAATTGGCACAACATTTTAGACCCGAACTGGCGGAGGCCAAAACCGACAAATTGTTCGAAGAAATTGAAGTGCCCCTATTACGGGTCTTGGCCGATATGGAATGCGAGGGCATTAATCTGGACAAGGGATTCCTTAAAGAACTCTCCATTGCCCTAGAAGCGGACATCAAAAAACTGGAAACAACCATATACGATCTGGCCGGGGAACAGTTCAATATTGCCTCGCCAAAGCAATTGGGCGACATTCTCTTTGGAAAAATGAAGTTGGTGGACAAACCCAAGAAGACCAAGACCGGGCAATTTTCCACCTCAGAGGAAGTCCTTTCCTATTTGGCCAAAGACCATAAAATCATACAAAATGTATTGGATTACAGAGGGCTCACCAAATTAAGGAGCACCTATGTTGATGCCCTGCCCAACGAGGTTCAAGAACATAGTGGGCGGGTGCATACCGATTATATGCAAACCGTTGCCGCTACGGGTAGGTTAAGCAGCAACAACCCCAATTTACAGAACATCCCTATTAGGACGGAGCGCGGCAGACAGGTTAGAAAGGCGTTCATCCCAAGGGATGACGACTATGTGTTATTGGCAGCGGACTATTCGCAAATTGAATTGCGGATCATCGCGGCCCTGAGCGAGGAGGACACCATGATCGAGGCCTTTAAAAATGGGGAGGACATTCACGCCTCTACCGCATCCAAAGTGTTCAACGTTCCCATTGAAGAGGTAAGCCGAGAACAGCGCAGCAATGCCAAAACGGTGAATTTTGGGATCATTTACGGCGTCTCTGCCTTTGGCCTGAGCAACCAGACAGATTTAAACAGAACCGAGGCCAAAGAGCTTATAGACACTTATTACAAAACCTATCCCAAATTACGCAATTACATGAGTGAATTGGTCGACTTTGCCCGGGAAAACGGGTATGTGCAAACCGTTTTGGGTCGCCGCCGGTACCTAAAGGACATTAATGCGAACAACCAGACTGTACGTGGGGCCGCAGAACGAAACGCCATAAACGCCCCCATACAGGGCAGTGCGGCGGATATCATAAAAATTGCCATGATCAACATCCATAAAAAACTTTCCGAAGGAAACTATAAGACAAAAATGTTGCTGCAAGTGCATGACGAATTGGTCTTTGATGCCCACAAATCTGAACTGGACACCGTAAAGAATCTCATTAAAAATGAAATGGAAAATGCCTATGAATTGGCCGTACCTTTGGATGTTGAAATAGGAATCGGAAATGATTGGCTGGAAGCCCATTGACGTATATTCTTACATTCAAACCTGTTTTTTTACCATTCACACAAAAAATATAGCCATTCATTATTATTTTTTTATCTTCCACGCGTTTTTTTAAAAACTCTTATGAACTCTTGTTGTCGCCAAAGTTGGTCCCATCGCATATTGATCTTTTTGATTCTTTGGTGCCATTCTACCTTTGGCTTTCAACAACGCGACAACATATTGCCCAATAGTGCCAAGGATTCCATTGAACTCTTATTGCAGATTGCAGACAGCCTTACGACCAATGACCACGACCACAGGGCAGAACTCATCTATACCAAGGCCCATAATTTGGCCATACAGGGAGGAAACCAAAAACACATTTTTGAAACAAACAGGGCCCTACATCGCTTCTATTCGGAAAACTACACATTTGACAACGCCATCGCCCATTTTAAAGCCTCCTATTTACTTAGCAAAGAAAAGCAAGATTCCATGACTATGGCCAGATGCCAATTTGAATTGGGGCTTTTTAACAGACTAAAATCGGAATATGTGGCTGCCATGGAATACTTCAACCAAGCCAAAAAGCTGGCCCAACATTATAACGACACCCTGTTTTTATGGTCAATGGACCTAGAAAAGGGCCTTGTCTACCACATGCTTGGCGATTCTATCAAGGCCAGGGATCTTTACAAGAAAAGCATTAGACTCTTGAGCAATAAGAAATTTTTGCGCGAAGCCAGAATGACCTACCTAAACTTGGCCTCAACCTTTGAGGAGCCGGATTCCATCATGTTTTATTCGAACAAGGGCTTAAAAGATTGTTCTAGCCTGCAATTCCCCTGCGAATATCTCCTGATCAATTTGGCATGGGCCCATTCCAAAAAGGGAGAACCTAAAAAATCCTTTCAAATCATCAATGACAATTTCAACCTAGATGAATACAAGTCCGACCCCACAAACAGCCTATATGAAGGCTTAATGCATACCGTTGGGAACAATTACTACCTAATGGGCAGGTATGATGAGGCCATACCTTACTTTCTGTTAAGTCTAGAGGTCAGTAAAAAAAAACCAAACAACCACGATTATCAAATCCTTGGAAATAAACATTTGGCAGAATGCTATGAGCAATTGGGAAATTATGCAGAAAGCACCCATCTCCTAAAAAAGGTTATTGAGATTAGTGAGGACTATGATAAAATAAAGTTAAAAAAGGAACTTGCCAATATAGAGAGTCTTAATATCCTGGAACAGAAAGAAGAAGAAATCACATCATTACAAGCAGCTAATGTAGCTGTTGGGAAAAGGGCCAGCGTTTCCAGAAGGTACAACTATTTGTTGGGTCTGGTTGCCTTACTCCTTATAGTGGCATCCGGTATTTTCTACTATCGGAACAAAATAAAATTATACCAGATAAAGGAAGAACTCAGCATAAGTAGATTACAATCACTGCGATCTGTGATGAACCCACATTTTCTCTTCAACTCCTTCAGCATATTGCAATATTTTATCCTAAAAAAAGAAACTGTAAAGGCCAACAGTTACATGACCCAACTGTCTGGCCTTATCAGAAACGTTATGGCCACCACAGAAAGCATGTACATAAGCTTTAACAAAGAAATTGAGTTGATAAATTCCTATATCAATCTTGAACAGGGTAGGTTTGAGCAAGAGTTTGATGTAGTCTATCAAATTGATGATTGGTTAAAACAGCTGAACCCTCATATTCCATCCATGATCATCCAACCCTATGTTGAAAATGCCATCACCCATGGATTTATCAAAAAAAACAAAAAGTATTCCTTGGAACTCTGCTTTAAAAAAGAGGGCGATACCATTAAGTGCATTGTTAAGGACAATGGGATAGGCAGGATCCAATCTGAAGCCATGAAAAAAAGCAACGGGTCAAAACGCCATCTATCTGTAGCAACAAAGAAAACAAGGGCTCGTTTAAAACTAATGAACAGAATAAGCAAGGGACCTGCCACGGTGACCACCAACGACCTCTATAGTAAAGAAAGAGTTGCCCTTGGCACAGAGGTCGTAATTGTCCTTCCCTTTAATACTACTGCAAAATGACAGAAAACTTAAAATGTATTATTATTGACGACAGTAGAAAGGACAGGGAAAATATTCGCATGCTGCTAGAGTCTTACTGTCCCAACACCCAAATTATTGGCGAAGCCAATGATCGGGAAAGTATTCTTGAACTACTCACGACCACTGATCCAGACTTGGTGTTCATAGACATCCATATTGGTCCGCACAATGTGTTTGACATCATCAATGATCTGGAAGATATTAGCTTTAAGATTGTGTTCGTAAGCGCTTTTGACAAATACGCTATAAAAGGCTATCAGTATGATGCTATCGATTATTTACTAAAACCAGTGGACTCCAAACAATTGATCAAGGTTGTCGATAAAGTCAAAAAACTAAAGAAAGAGTATTTTTTAAAACAAAATTTAATCGATGACATTAGGGATATCTACTCAAAAATTACCGAGGATCCCAAAATTTCCATTACCGACACAAAAGGAGTGCACATACTAAAGGCCAATAACATCCTTTATTGTATGGGCGGTGGCAATTACAGCACCATTACCCTTATGAACGACGATGAGATCATCATTTCTAAAAACCTAAAACAGTTTGAAGACAAATTAGCTCCGTTCAACTTTTTAAGGATCCACAAATCTTATCTGATCAATCTGAACCATATAGATTTCTTGGTCAAGGAACAAGGCGGTACCGTCATCATGAAAAATGGTAAAACCATCCCCATATCCAGAAATGCCAAGAAAGAACTCATGAGAAGAATGAATATTTTATAGTCTTTCCAACCTTAAAAAGACTATACTTCCCCTACATTTTATTGGTTTATGCCGTTGGTTTAGTCAAAACGACATTTTAGACATTTATAACCAATGATCGTACAACGGTACAAATCCATCAAAAATTCATATCTTAACTTCGTTTTAAAATTTTGTTAATTATTATTGGTTGTTAGCCTGTTATAAGCCGACCAAAATAACAATATTAGGGTATCCAATCATATGGTGATACCCTTGAAAATGAAGGATGATGACGATGGATGGTGAATGTAACCGTTGTATTAGCAGTCCCCCGCTCTAATACAGCAACAGTGGAGTTTTGGGGAGGTGGTTTACCGCCTCCCCTACTTTTTTTGCACAAAAACAACACTCCCTTTACCCCTTTTTCCCAAGCGCCAAACCATTTTAGGAAAAATAATTGCACACGTTTTTTCTGATAAAGCCAACAAAAAAAGGAAACCTCCCCATTCAAAAATGGTGAACAAAGCAGCTCTGGGACAAGAAGGAACCCCTATTGATCTCCCCAAAAAAAGAACAAAATAAAGGGTTGGCACACCATAGGCCCAAAAGTGACATAAATCATCTATTCTTATTTTTTTGTCAACTTTTTTTTGTTAATAAAATACTATATTGTTGATTTTAAATTAATTAACAATGCAAAGTTGACAACTTTCAAAAGTAGCCCCCATCCAATGTGTTCAAGTTTTCTATAATTTTACAATTAGTTAACAAAGCAATTCCTAATTTTTTAAACCCTATTCAAATATGCAGTTGACCAGTGTGAAGGCCACAAAAACAACATACAGCCAACAAGAAGCCCATGAAGCTTCATTAGAATATTTTAAAGGCGATGACCTCGCCGCTATGGTATGGGTAAATAAATATGCCCTAAAAGATTCTGATGGCAACATCTACGAAAAGACACCGGATGACATGCACCGTCGTATAGCCAAAGAAATTGCTAGAATAGAGAAAAAATACCCAAATCCAATGACAGAAGATGAGGTTTACGACCTCATTAAGGAATTCAAGTATATTGTACCTCAAGGTAGTCCCATGGCCGGGATTGGCAATCCACACCAGATTGCCTCACTTTCAAATTGTTTTGTAGTGGGCAATGATGGCAAATCGGACTCATATGGGGGCATCTTAAAGATTGACCAAGAGCAAGTGCAGTTAATGAAACGTCGTGGTGGGGTTGGGCATGATCTTTCACACATCCGCCCCAAAGGCTCAGCGGTAAAAAATTCAGCCTTGACCTCCACTGGTCTGGTTCCCTTTATGGAACGTTACAGCAATTCTACCCGAGAAGTGGCCCAAGATGGTCGCCGTGGTGCCTTAATGCTGTCCGTGAGCATCAACCACCCAGATGCGGAAGATTTTATCGACGCCAAAATGGAACAGGGCAAGGTAACAGGGGCCAATGTCTCTGTACGTATAGATGATGGCTTTATGAAAGCTGTTGAAAACGACACGGATTACGAACAAAAATTTCCTATCCTAAGTAAGAACCCAAAAGTTTCCAAAAAAATAAAAGCCAAGGATTTATGGGACAAAATTGTGAACAACGCGTGGCAATCTGCTGAACCGGGCATCCTGTTCTGGGATACCATTGCAAGGGAATCCATTCCAGATTGCTATGCCGATTTAGGTTATAGAACCGTATCTACCAACCCTTGTGGCGAAATCCCATTATGCCCTTACGACTCTTGTCGTTTATTGGCCATCAACCTCTTTTCCTATGTAGAGGAGCCATTTACAAAAGAAGCTACGTTCAATTTTGACCTCTTCAAGAAGCATGTCGCCAGAGCCCAACGAATTATGGATGACATCATTGATTTGGAATTGGAAAAGATAGATGGCATTTTGAAAAAAATTCATGCCGACCCTGAATTGAATGAGGTGAAATCCGTGGAAATCAGACTATGGGAAAACATCAGAAAGAAAGCCTATGAAGGTCGTAGAACCGGGATTGGCATCACCGCAGAAGGCGATATGTTGGCTGCGCTAGGATTACGTTACGGTACCGAAATAGCCAACGAATTCTCTACACAGGTACACAAAACCATTGCCGTGGAAGCCTACCGAGGCTCGGTGGAAACTGCCAAAGAACGTGGCCCATTCAGCATTTTTGATGCCGATAAGGAAAAGGGAAATCCGTTCATTGCCCGTTTGCGAAAAGCCGATGAGAAACTATACTACGAAATGTTGGAGCATGGCCGCCGCAACATAGCCCTGTTGACCATTGCCCCAACGGGCACCACAAGTTTAATGACCCAGACCACTTCTGGAATAGAACCGGTCTTCCTGCCTGTTTACAAACGTCGTAGAAAGGTAAACCCCAACGATAGCAGTGCCCGGGTAGACTTTGTGGATGAAGTTGGCGATTCTTGGGAAGAATATGTGGTCTTTCACCATAAGTTCAAACAATGGATGCAGGTGAACGGCATAGATACGGAAAAAAACTACTCGCAAAAGGAAATTGACGCCCTCATTCAAAAATCGCCCTACTACAAAGCCACCTCCAATGATGTGGACTGGTTGAGCAAGGTGCATTTACAGGGAGCTGTGCAAAAATGGGTGGACCACAGCATAAGTGTGACCATTAACCTGCCCAACGACGTATCCAAGGAATTGGTGGGACAATTGTACCTAGAAGCATGGAAAAGTGGGTGCAAGGGGGTAACCGTATACAGGGATGGATCACGTTCCGGGGTTTTGATCTCAAACGACGACAAAAAGGAAGAGGATGGCGAGAACGATACCTTGAACCATTTCCCCAAAAAACGCCCCGAGGTTTTGGAAGCCGATGTTGTTCGTTTTCAAAACAACAAGGACAAATGGATAGCCTTTATTGGAAAAATTGGCGATAAACCCTATGAAATATTTACCGGTCTAGCCGATGACGAAGATGGTATCCTGATTCCAAGATGGGTGAACGATGGCTTGATCATCAAAAACCGAAACGAGGATGGCACCTCCCGTTACGATTTTCAGTACAAGAACAAAAGAGGATATAAAACCACTATTGAAGGACTCTCACACAAGTTCAACCCCGAATTCTGGAACTACGCCAAATTGATTTCTGGGACACTGCGCCAAGGGATGCCCATTGAAAATGTGGTGCATTTGGTCAACGGCCTTCAATTTGACAGCGAATCCATCAACTCCTGGAAAGCCGGTGTGGCCCGTGCCCTTAAACGATACGTTGCCGATGGTACCGTTGCCAAGGGCCAACGTTGCGATAATTGCAACTCTGAGAATTTGATCTATCAAGAAGGTTGCTTGATCTGCAAAGATTGTGGTTCATCCAAATGCGGATAGGAACTATATAACTGACTCAAATAAAAGGCACTCCAATGGATTGGAGTGCCTTTTATTTTGAATAATTGTCGCGTATTTGGCTCAATACGGCCAAAAATGTATCAAATTCAGAAGACATCATATCCTTTACGGCCAATTTTCTGAGTTGGACCGCATGGGGCAACACCATGGCTATTATGGCCCGACCCTCTGGTGTAAGCTCCAACTTAAAGCGCTTTTGATCTCCTTTAAAACGGGTCTTGTTGATCCAACCCTTACGTTCCATTCCGCCAATGACCCTCGAAATAGTGGCGCGATTTCTAAAATTGGATTGAACAATATCACGTTGTGAGGCTTCATCCCCCAACTTATAGATCTGGTGCAGAATCACCCATTGCTCAATGGTCATTTCAACCCCCAATTCTTCAAACTTCTGCAGATAGGCTTCTTGGATGGTTCGCAGCACCAAATCCAAGTGTAGGCCTATTCCCTGTATTTCATCTATTTGTCCAAGCAAAACTAAAACCTAAAAAATTTCAATTTAAAATGTTTTTGTATTCTGAAAAAATATATTTTTGTTGCATCAACAACAAAATAATAGTGACAAAACTAAAAAAACATTCTGCTATGGAACCCACTACAACACCGGATAATAAGCAAAAGACCAAAAAAGATTTTATGCCCATCAACGGTACCGACTATGTTGAACTATACGTTGGCAACTGTAAACAAGCGGCACATTATTACAAAACAGCTTTCGGATTTCAATCCTATGCCTATGCAGGATTGGAAACAGGCCTTAAAGACCGTGAAAGCTATGTTGTGATCCAAGACAAGATTCGTTTGGTATTGACCTCCCCCTTAAAAAGCGGCACAACCATTGGCAAGCATATTGACCAACATGGTGATGGGGTAAAGGTGGTGGCCCTTTGGGTAGATGATGCTACCTACGCCTACCAAACCGCTATGGAAAGAGGCGCAAAATCGTATATGGAGCCTGTGGTAGAAGAAGATGAAAATGGCAAAGTGGTACGCTCCGGTATATACACCTATGGCGAGACGGTACATATTTTTGTGGAACGCAATGATTACCACGGTACTTTCTTGCCCGGTTATAAGAAATGGGAAACCCCAGATTACAATCCTTCCTCCACTGGGTTAAAGTATGTAGACCATATGGTAGGCAATGTGGGTTGGAACCGAATGAACCAATGGGTAGATTTCTATGAAAACGTTCTGGGCTTTAAAAATATCCTTTCTTTTGACGATGATGATATATCTACAGAATACACCGCATTGATGAGCAAGGTAATGAGCAATGACAACGGCCGTATTAAATTTCCCATCAACGAACCCGCAGAGGGCAAAAAGAAATCCCAAGTTGAGGAATACCTGGACTTTTACGAAGGGGAAGGTGTGCAGCATCTTGCCGTGGCCACAGACGACATCATTACTACCGTAAGGGAGCTTAAAAGTAGGGGTGTGGAGTTTTTACAGGTTCCCGCCACCTATTATGATGCCGTATTGGATCGTGTAGGTGAAATTGACGAAGACCTTGCTCCCCTAAAGGAATTGGGTATTTTGATAGATCGGGATGATGAAGGCTACCTACTGCAACTCTTTACCAGACCCGTTGAACCACGACCAACCATGTTCTTTGAGATCATTCAAAGAAAAGGGGCAAAATCGTTCGGAAAAGGAAACTTCAAGGCATTGTTCGAAGCCATAGAGCGCGAACAGGAATTAAGGGGCACGCTAAACTAAAATTCAATTAACTGACTCATTCAAAGCTAAAGACCAATGAAACTATTGGTCTTTAACTTCCATTTTACACAGACAATCCATGATGGGGCTATATAATAAAATGGAGCTCTAGTTGCATTTGGTAAAGTTTCTACCGAAATTTTACCCATAAAAATGAACCATGACAAAGACCATAGATCCTACCAATATATCCCAACAAGAATTGCATGGCCTCCTATTGACCGCCGTAGCGCCACGCCCCATTTGCTTTGCCAGCACCATTGATACCAAAGGAAACGTGAACCTGAGTCCGTTCAGTTTTTTTAATGTCTTTAGTTCCAATCCGCCCTTGATGATTTTTTCTCCTGCGCGAAGCGGACGAGACAATACCCTAAAGCACACACACCAGAACATAAAAGAGGTTCCGGAAGTGGTCATCAACATAGTGAACCATGCCATGGTAGAACAAATGTCCCTGGCGAGTACCGCTTATGAAAAGGGAGTGAACGAATTTATAAAAGCGGGATTCACACAAGTGGCCAGCGATTTGGTCAAACCACCCCGGGTAGGTGAAGCCCCGGTTGCCTTTGAGTGTACGGTCCGGGAAGTCATTGAACTCTCCAACACCCCTGGATCCGGCAATCTTGTGTTGGCAGAAGTGAAACGCATTCATCTTATCAAAGACTACCTTACCGATGGGAAACTTGATACGGAAAAGTTGGATTTGGTCGGTAGAATGGGAAGCAACTGGTATGTAAAAGCAAATGGAAATGCCCTATTTGAAATTCCAAAGCCCATCAAAACCCAAGGAATAGGGATTGATGCGCTACCCGAGGGAATTAGAAAAAGTGATGTGCTCTCTGGCAACAATTTAGGACGATTGGGCAATTTGGAAACCTTGCCCACCCCTGAGGAAATACTGGCCATACAAAATGACGATGAAATTAAAATGATGGCCAAAAAATTGGATGGCGACCATAAAAAACACAAAAATCAGCTCCATTGGTTGGCCCAAAAAATCTTGGAAGAAGGAGACACCAAAAAAGCTATGACCATATTGGTCCATGCCGAAAATTTATGATTATGGAAAAAGGAATAGAAACAATATTTAAACCATACCTACAGCCCAAGGAAGTCTATAAAGGCGGAAAGAACGTACCCCCATCCCAAAAAAAAATCTATAAGCTTTCTTCCAATGAAAACCCCTTGGGAGCATCACCAAAGGCCATGGAGGCTTTGATCAAGGCCACCAGCAAAATAGACCGCTATCCCGACCAGACCGATATCCGGCTTAGAGAAGCACTGGTCAAGGACTTTGATGGGCAATTGGAAGCTGATCAGTTCATCACCGGCAACAGTGGTTCAGAAATTATTGACATGCTGCTCAGGGCCTTCATCAATGAAGGGGACGAGGTCATTTTCTCCAACCCCTGTTTTTTGCCCTATTCGGTTTTTTCCCGTTGGTATGGCGCCAAACAAGTGGATGTTCCCCTTATGGCCCCAAACTATGACCTGGATGTTGAAGGTATTTTAAAGGCCATCACCAATAGGACCAAGATTATCTTTCTAACCAGTCCCAACAATCCCACCGGCACTTTTATTCCGAAACCCATTTTGGAAGATTTTTTGAATCGGGTACCCAAAAATATTTTGATTGTCTTTGATGAGGTCTATCGTCATTTTGCTGATGCCGAAACCTATGTAACTGCCCTACCCTATGTGCAGAAAGGCTATAATATCATAGGCTTGAACAGTTTTTCCAAAACCTATGGTTTGGCAGGACTACGCATTGGTTACGGCTATACCACAAAGACCATTGCCCAATACCTAAGATTGATCCACAAACCTTTTTTAATACCGTTGACCTCGATTGAGGCCGCTATTGGTGCGTTGAACGATACAGCGTTCATAGAAAGAACAGTCAATATCGTTAAAAATGGCCGCGATTATTTGGCACAGGAATTTGACAGATTGAATATCAAATACTGGCCCAGCCAAGCCAATTTTTTTATCATAGACCCTCCCCTACCAGAAATGGAGTTCACCGATAAATTGATGGAGCATGGTGTTATGGTACGCCCGGTTTCCCAATTTGGCGCCCCGGGAAAAGTACGCATTACCATTGGTGACCAAGAGGCGAATGAAGTGTTGATTGGGAGATTAAAGCAATTACCTGGAGTTTTTTAATCATCCTCTCGACCAAACACAACATTGGCTCCTTTATAATCTTGGCTTAGGTCCGCACCAGATAAGGTAAGCGTATCGTTATCTTCATCGTATTGTATGGTAATGGTCTCCTGTGTTCCGTCCTTATCCGTCAAGGTAAGCTGATCGCCTTCAACCTCCCATTGGTATTCAAGTTCATCCGACTTTTCCGGACATGGCACAGCCAACCCAACAAGTTCTATATACGTTAGCTTATCTGTTGCAACAACCTTCCCATCAACAGTAAAAGTAAACGTCAGCAGATAGCAGTCTTCCTGAACAAGGTCATCCACAACGGCTTCCGCCAATTTTAAACCTGAATCACCAACAGATTCATCCAAAACCAAATCGTTTAACACCCAGGTTCCCCCCACCAGAAACGAGATTTCCTTCGAATCTTCGGGTTCCATCACGGCCTCATCACTTACTTGATCAACGATGCCATCTGTAGAACAGGCAATCATCAGCAGAACAATCCACACAGGGAATCCTATCCTTATTTTCATTGTTTGGTTTTGGAGTTGCCTCTAAAGAAACAAAAAAATAACGGCAACAATATTACCAAAACGTTGTCTTATAAGAGAAAACGGTAGGTTGCCTTGATCAAAAATATGTTCTGTGGAGTTTGGTCAAAAATATTATCCCCTAAACTGGTAAAAAGTCCTGCCGTAGGGTCACCGGAACGGGAGACATCCTGTGACCACACCAAAAATAGTTCTGATCCGGGAATGTATTCCCAACGAACGACCAAATTTGAACGAAACTGCACAAAGGAAAAATCAGGATCATCAAAGGTAAAGTCCACATTACCATCCAAATTTTCATCCACATTGTACGCTTCATCCACCAATGCTATTTGATCTGATCCATATTGTAAAAACCGGTCTTCAAACCTCTTGGCCAGGGGATCGGTTATGCTCTTAAAACCTGAATATCTCCCTCTTGAGATAAATGGTTGCCCCCAATATTGAATGGTCAGATTGGGGTTTATGGTATAATTGAACCGAAAGGACATGCTCATGGTACGTTGATCAATGGCGCCATTTAAATATACCGTTTGGCCATTATCCAATTCAATATTTTCAATATACTGCAACTTATCATTATTGATGCTATAGGACGGATAGGCAGAAATCCTCAATGCGTTGATGGGCTGATAGGTAAACCCTGCCTCAATGGTATAACTTTTAACGGAATTGTCCACTGCCTTACGCCCGTTATGGAAGGCATTAAAACGGAGTTTCTTTCTATTGTCTGTATTGATCCCATTCCAAAAACTCACCCATGGGGATTGCCTTAGCCTAGGTCCACCGCGCAGTGCAAAGTTGGAATATTGGATGGGGGCATAATTAAACCCAAAATTGGTCCGCCAGTTGTTCATCCAGTTTTGCCAGCTATTGGTATTGAACTGAAGGTAATTGTGATTGCCACCAAAATCCCATGCAGACCAATGGTTATAATTGATTCCCACCCTTCTAAAGGTGCTGTCGGGTTTTAGGGTACGGTACCCAGCCCAAGTATAATGCCGAATATCATCGGCCCGTCTTTGAAAACCAATGTCGTTCAATTCCAGTTCCGGGGAACGCCAAGTACCCCCCGATTCAAACGAAAAATGGCCGTCACCAACCTTTCCCAGTTGAATATTGCCCCCAGTACCGGTCAATGAGGTTTTCTCCGGGTCTACCTCCAAATAATCCGCCCCTTCGCGCTGAAATAAATGGGCTATGGATTCCTGTGTCTGTTGAATGGCTTCTTTACTTCCCTTAACATGGCTCCAAGTGATGTTTCCGCCCAGATACCAATCGCGATTGTGCCATTGGTGCTTAAAATCGAAGCCCCCGGTATAGGCTGAACGATGCAAAAAATCCAAACTCTCGGTCAACGCATCACGGTTTACGGCCGTTACCATACCTCCAATGTAAGAATTGCGTTCATTGAAATCTTTTTGAAGTCGACCCACAAAATAATTGGTCAAAGGTTCAACCAGCTCTTCTCTATCCCCACTTTCGCCACCAGTAATAGTTGCAAATCTTCGTGCCGTAACACTTTCCAATACCCCAATGGCCCAGCCATTCTTGGTTTTACCACTAAACTTTGCCGCCCCTATCATTGGAGTATTATCAGGTTGGTCCACAAACTCGCCATCATTCGTTGACGGATACCCCTGTGGATTTCTCCCAATTCTACGGGAATAAAACACATTATCAGAACCAAAAGTATTGCCCGCCTCTGAACGGGAGACCCTAAAATCAAAAATGTTCTTGTTTTCCACAAAAAAAGGTCGCTGTTCCCTAAAAAATATTTGAAAGCCATCCAAAGCAATAGCCGATGGATCTGCTTCTACCTGACCAAAGTCTGGATTGATGGTCAAATCCAACGTCATATCATTGGTCACCCCGATCTTGGCATCCAGGCCCACGGTCAAATCGGTATCATTCCCATCCCTGAAGGGGTTGCCCTCCTCGGCTTCATAGGTCTCTCCTTTGGCGACAGTGTATGGCTGAATTTCCAATTGCTTTTGGGGCTCAATATTCTTTAGTCCGTGCAATTCCCCAAATTCACTGACCCATCCCGGCTGATCAACCGGTTTACGTTGCCAGAGTGAGCGCTCTTCTTCCCTAAAAAACCTTCTGGTGGATTGAAGTCCCCATATTTGATTTTCTTCATTGCCAAATTTTAATTGGCTCAAAGGTATTTTCAGCTCTGCGGTCCATCCCTTATCATCGATATTGGCTTTGGTGTACCAAATAGGGTTCCAACTCGTGTCCCAATTGTTGCCATTTTCAGAAACAAATTCGTCACCTCGTACCCCTGCTGCAGTTACCGTAAATGAGAAAGCGGTACGTTTATCATGATAACTATCAATATTAAATTCTACCCAATCCCCATCAAAACCATCCCGTCTAGACATTCTACGCACTATTCTTTCTGGTTCATCATCGTAACACCTTACACCTATATATAGGTTCTTCTTATCATACAAGATCTTAAACCTTGTCTGGTATGATGGTGGCGTATTCTCATCGGGTTGCCATTCAATATAATCACCACCCCATTCTACCAAATCCCAGGCGGGATCATTTAGCAGGCCATCCAGTACAGGCACATCTTGTTCTCCCACGGCATTGGTCACATAGATTTTCTTTACAATGGTAGCCTCTGGTGTTTCGGTTTTTGACTTTTCAGATTCATTTTCACTGACTAGACTTTGTGCTGATATGGAAAAAAAAGCCAGAAAGGAAAGTACAGACAGAAATATTGGTTTAGACATGACTGTTCGCTTGTTAGACGGAGGAAGGTTATGATATATAGACATCTCCAAATATTAATCGTTACACCTAATTTTTTCTTTTGTTTGTTTTTAACAAATCTTTAGCTTTGATTTTCTGATTTTTATGGCCTAAACCAAGGTCAAAAAAATTATCAGCAACAACCATTTGTAATTCAATTGAATAATTGTACATTTGCAGCCCGTTTAACGAAAACGGGGGAATTTTCTATAATTTTTGAGGAAGTGGATACATTAAGTTATAAAACGATTTCTGCCAACAAGGCCACCGTGAACAAGGAGTGGTTGTTGGTTGATGCTGAAGGACAGACCTTGGGGCGATTGGCGTCTAAAGTTGCCAAACTATTAAGGGGCAAGCACAAGACCAATTTTACCCCCCACGTAGATTGTGGCGACAATGTGATTGTCATCAATGCCGAGAAAATCAACCTGAGTGGAAACAAGTGGAACGACAAGGAATATCAACGCTATACTGGTTACCCAGGAGGACAGCGCATTGTGTCCGCTACGGATATGTTGGCAAAACACCCAGAGCGCATTGTTGAGAAATCTGTAAAAGGCATGCTTCCTAAAAACAAGCTTGGTGCTGATTTGTTCAGAAACCTTAAAGTGTATGCTGGCACAGCGCACAACCATGAGGCGCAACAACCAAGAACTATTAACTTAAACGACTACAAATAATGGAAGTGGTTCACAAAATAGGAAGAAGAAAAACCGCGGTTGCTCGCGTCTATGTCTCACAAGGAAATGGTGAGATTACCGTGAACAAGAGGAAAATGGAAGACTATTTTACCACTGGTCCTTTACAATATAAAGTGAGACAACCTTTCACCTTGACCGACACCGATGGCAGCTATGACGTAAAAGTCAATGTATACGGTGGCGGCATCACCGGTCAGGCAGAAGCGGTTCGTTTGGCCATCTCCCGTGCCATGTGCGAGATTAACGAAGAAGTCCGTCAGGTATTGAAACCAGAAGGCCTGTTGACCCGTGACCCACGAATGGTGGAACGTAAGAAATTTGGTCAGAAAAAGGCCCGTAAGAAATTCCAGTTCTCCAAACGTTAAGAATACAACAGATACGCTTCGGCGTATCTTTTTCATTATAAGTTCATTGAAAGCCCAGCCCCGATTTATTGTCGGGCTGGCAAAAATTAATCAAGTTGTCGTTGTTTCAAGAAAGAAGAAAACGACTTTTTTGAAAATTAGTTTAGCATCTAAATGCCCAGGGCGATAGGCTACGCATTCAACACCCGAATACACATCCTTGACCACCTTGGCATTGCTATCTCAACGGAACGTAAACTAAAAACAAAAAAAATGGCAAACAACTTAGAAGTCAAAGACTTACTTAATGCAGGTGTGCATTTTGGACACCTTACCCGAAAGTGGAACCCCAACATGGCCCCATACATCTACATGGAGCGAAACGGTATCCACGTTATCAACCTTTACAAGACCGCGGCCAAATTGGAAGAGGCCAAAGAAGCATTGAAGAAAATTGCCGCTTCTGGCCGTAAAATCCTTTTTGTAGCTACCAAGAAACAAGCCAAGGACATTGTGTCGGACAAAGTTTCAAAGGTAAATATGCCGTACATTACAGAGAGGTGGCCCGGCGGTATGCTCACCAATTTCGTGACCATCAGAAAAGCGGTAAAAAAGATGACCGCCATAGACCGGATGAAAAAGGACGGGACATTTGACACCCTATCCAAAAAAGAAAAACTCCAGGTAGACCGTCTACGGGCCAAACTGGAGAAAAACCTAGGCTCGATAGCTGATATGACCCGTTTGCCAGGTGCCATCTTCATTGTAGACACCATGCGCGAGCACATCGCGGTCAAGGAAGCCCAAAAATTGAACATTCCAATTTTTGCCATGGTCGACACCAATTGTGATCCAAGACCAATCGACTTTGTCATTCCCGCGAATGACGATGCCGGAAAATCCATTGAAGTCATCATGGCAGAAGTGACCGATGCCATCGCTGAGGGATTAACCGAACGCAAAGCAGAAAAACAAGAGGCGTCCAAAGAGAAGGAAACAGAGGCCAATACAAAAGCTCCCGCAGCAGCACCGGCCGAAACCCCTAAGGAAGCAGAAAAGGAACAAACCACTGCAACCCCGGATGATTTGACCAAAATTGAGGGAATTGGCCCAAAAGCCGCCGAAGCCTTGGCCGGCGCTAAGATTGTTTCCTATGCCGATTTGGCAAAGGCCGATGCCGAAAACGTAAAGAGCATCTTGACCCAAGTAAGTCCAAGATTGGCCCATCTAGACCCAACCTCTTGGGGAAAACAGGCCCAAATGGCCGCCGATGGAAAATGGGACGAACTCAAAGCATGGCAGGACAGTGTCATTGGAGGGAAGGAAGAATCAGAAGAGTAATTTAACATTGACCTAAAACGAAACACATTTTAAGTGTTTTATTTTACATAAACTTTAAAAACAAGATTATAAAATGGCAAAAATCACAGCCGCTGAAGTTAACAAACTGAGAAAGACCACTGGCGCAGGAATGATGGATTGCAAGAATGCACTTGTAGAAGCCGATGGTGACTTTGAAAAAGCGATAGAAATCCTACGAAAAAAAGGACAAAAAGTTGCTGCCAAAAGAGCTGACAGAGAATCCTCTGAGGGTGCTGCCATCGCCAAGGTAAGCCAAGACAAGACCAAAGGTGTCATCATCTCATTGAACTGTGAAACTGATTTCGTTGCCAAGAACGATTCATTTGTACAATTGGCAAATGATTTGGCAGCATTGGCCCTGGACTGTGACAGCAAGGACGATTTCTTGGCTGCCCAGTTCAACGGAATGACCGTAGCCGATAAATTGACCGAACAAACCGGTGTCATCGGAGAAAAAATCGAGATTGGTAGTTTTGAGACCTTGGGCGCTCCTTTTGTTGGTTCTTACATTCATGCTGGTAACAAGATTGCCACCTTGGTAGGTCTTTCTGCCGTTGTTGATGGTGCCGAAATTGCCGCTAAGGATGTTGCCATGCAAGCTGCCGCCATGAACCCAGTTGCCTTAAATGAGGATGGTGTTGATCAAGCCGTCATCGATAAGGAAATTGAAATCGCCAAGGACCAATTGCGCCAAGAAGGCAAACCAGAAGCCATGTTGGACAATATTGCCAAAGGAAAACTAAAGCGTTTCTTTAAAGACAATACCTTGGTCAACCAAGATTTCATCAAAGACAGCAAGCAAAGTGTGTCGCAATACGTTAAATCTGTTGACGCTTCTTTGGAAGTTACTGGATTCCAAAGAGTTGCTTTGGGATAAAACAATAACAAAGCTTTATACGCTATAAAAGCCCCACCGTAAGCGATGGGGCTTTTTTTATTGGCGCAAAACCGAACAACAATCTCCCCAATAATTTTGATTATTTTTGATGCCAATTTCAACCATGTGACATGAAATACAAAAGAGTCCTTCTTAAACTTAGTGGCGAAGCACTGATGGGCGAGCAGCAATATGGCATAGACCCAAAGCGCATTCATGAATATGCCGAAGACATTAAAAACGTGGTTGACAAAGGTGTTGAAGTGGCCATCGTGATCGGTGGCGGAAACATCTTTAGGGGAATGCAAGGCGTTGGCCAAGGTATGGATCGCGTACAGGGCGACCATATGGGCATGCTGGCCACCGTGATCAATGCATTGGCATTGCAAAGTGCACTGGAGGGAGTCGGGGTAGAAACCAGGGTCCAATCCGCAATCAAGATCAACGAAGTGGCCGAACCTTTTATCAGGAGGCGTGCCCTACGGCACTTGGAGAAAGGTCGGGTCGTCATTTTTGGTGGCGGCACTGGGAACCCCTACTTCACCACAGATTCCGCCGCTGTGCTCCGGGCCATTGAAATTGATGCCGATGTCATTTTAAAGGGCACAAGGGTTGACGGAATTTACACTGCGGATCCCGAAAAGGACAAAAGTGCCAAAAAATTTGAGAACATCACCTTTGAAGATGTGCTCTCAAAAGGACTTAAGGTGATGGACACCACCGCCTTTACCCTGAGCCAAGAAAACGAACTACCCATTGTCGTCTTTGATATGAACACTCAAGGCAATTTGATGAAAATTGTCTCTGGCGAAAACATCGGGACCACAGTAAATAAGTAATAACGGTACATAAATTGATTCCTTAACGAAAATTTGTTGCCATGAACGAAGAAATAGAGTTTATACTGGATGCCACCAAGGAAAGTATGGAAGGTACCTTGTCCCACTTGGACAAAGCCTTTATAAAGATAAGGGCGGGAAAGGCAAGCCCCGCCATGTTATCAACGGTAATGGTTGAATATTATGGATCGCAAACGCCCCTTTCCCAAGTAGCCAACATCAACACCCCAGATGCACGCACCATTTCTGTACAGCCTTGGGAAAAAAGTATGATCACTGTTATAGAAACAGCCATCATGAATGCCAATCTCGGGTTCAATCCCATGAACAATGGCGAAATGGTCATCATCAACGTGCCGCCACTTACCGAAGAACGCCGCAAGGATTTGGTAAAGCAGGCCAAAGGTGAAGCGGAAGATGCCAAAGTAGGCATTAGGAATGCACGGCAGGATGCCAACAAGGACCTAAAGAAACTTGACATATCCGAAGATTTACTTTCCAATGCAGAAGTAGATGTGCAAGAGCTTACCGACAGCTATGTGAAAAAGGTGGATGCGGTCTTGGAGACCAAAGAAGCCGAAATCATGAAAGTATAGATTTATTCCTCTTTCCAAATAGGTAAACACTGCTAGGTTTTCTACCTTTGCAGCCCGATTTTCAGGGAATAACACCTAAAAAGGAATTCCGGAAAAACCCCGGAACCTATTATTAATATAAAGGCATGCTCAAAGAGTTTCTTCGAGGGTTTTGGACCGTCACCGCTCGAATCATCCTCAGGAATAGAATCCTAATACTACTTATCATTACTGCCATAACAGTGCTGTTGGGCATGCAATGGAAAAATATGCGCTTTTCCAATAAAGAGCAGAGCGTATTGCCAGATGACCATCCCTCTATTGTTGAATACAATGACTTTGTAGCTAGTTTTGGACAAGAGGACAATGCCATTGTCCTAGCTGTTAAGGATTCCCTTTTGTATACCGCAGAAAATTTTAACCGTTGGAACAAACTGGCAAAACAACTACAGGCTGTTCCAGAAGTAGATTTTGTGGTTTCTACGGACAACCTTCAAGAACTGGTCAAAGATGCCGAAAAGCGAAGCTTTATCTTAAAAAAATTGATTCCAGAGGAAGACATTGACCAAGAAGAACTGGATAGACTAAAGGCTCATCTGTTTGAAGAACTCCCCTTTTACGAGAATTTCCTTTTTAATCCGGAAACCGGTTCCATGCGAACGGTGATGTACATGGATCGTGACCTTCTGGACGAATCTGTACGAAATGGTTTTATCCTTCACGACCTAAAAAATTTGGTGGAGGATTTTGAAGAGGAAACGGGTCTGGACGTACACGTTTCGGGCATGCCCTACATCCGTACCTGGAACTCCAAGGTGATCATTGATGAGATAGGGAACTTTATCCTTGCGGCCCTTTTGGTCACCTCGCTCATCTTCTTTTTCTTCTTTAGGAGCTTTAGGGCCACCTTGATCTCTATGTGCGTGGTCATCATTGGGGTTATGTGGGCCTTGGGCTTTTTGGGACTGTTCCAGTTTGAAATAACCATTTTAACGGCATTGATCCCCCCATTGATCATTGTCATTGGCATCCCCAACTGCATCTTTTTGATCAACAAATACCAACAAGAGGTAAAAAAACATGGCAATCAGGCGCTTTCATTACAGCGGGTCATCTCAAAAATTGGCAATGCCACGTTAATGACCAATGTGACCACCGCATCGGGCTTTGCTACCTTCATCATTTTGGATAGTGACCTGCTCAAGGAATTTGGTATTGTGGCTTCCATCAACATTCTGTGCATCTTCATACTTTCATTGCTTATCATCCCCATCATCTACAGCTTTATGGCCTTGCCCAAGACCAAGCACCTAAAGCATTTGAACAAGCAATGGATCGATATGTTCGTAAGTTGGATGGAACGTATGGTTCGCGACCACAGGATTGCCGTTTATATTACCACTGTGGCCTTATTGGTCCTGAGCATCGTAGGCATCTATCAAATTAAAATAACGGGAAGTCGGGTTGAAGACCTCCCAAAGAACACCCATTTTTTTAAGGACATCCGTTTTTTTGAAGAAGAGTTTGATGGCATCATGCCCGTGGAGGTTGTTATTGACACCAAACGCAAAAATGGGGTGGCCAAACCAGCCACATTGAGAAGAATTGACCAATTGGATGCAGAAATCTCGGAAATACCCGAACTATCCAAACCTCTTTCCATAGTCAACCTGGTCAAATATTCTAAGCAAGCGTTCTATAACGGCCTACCAAAATACTACCAGCTGCCAACCTCTCAGGAGAACACCTTTATCATGGATTATGTAAAAAACTCCGCCGGTAATGGCAATCTCTTACAAAGCTTTGTGGATTCCACTGGTCAAATTGCCCGGATGACCACCTATATGCGGGACGTAAAGACCACCCGTATGGAGGAAATTGAAAACGACCTGCTCAAGTCCATTGATAAGATTTTTCCCAACGAACGCTTTAACGTGTATATGACCGGCAAGGCACTGCTCTTTTTAAAAGGCACCAAATATTTAGTCAAGAACCTTTTGCTATCGTTGGCCCTAGCCATTGGTTTGATCTCCATTTTCATGGCCTATCTGTTCCGATCCTTCAGGATGGTCATCATCTCTTTGGTCCCCAACCTTTTGCCTTTGCTCATAACGGCCGGCCTAATGGGTTATCTTGGAGTTCCCATAAAACCTTCGACCATTTTGGTGTTCAGCATTGCCTTTGGTATTTCTGTAGACGATACCATCCATTTTCTGGCCAAGTACCGACAAGAACTGGTGGCCAATCGTTGGCAGATTAAAAAATCGGTGTACAATGCCCTTCGGGAAACCGGGGTGAGTATGTTCTACACTTCCATCGTCTTGTTTTTTGGGTTCTCGGTCTTTATTATCTCAAGTTTTGGTGGCACACAGGCCCTTGGCGGATTGGTCTCGGCCACTTTGCTGTTTGCCATGTTGTCCAACCTTATTTTACTTCCATCATTATTGTTGTCATTGGAGCGGAGCATCGCCAACAAGAAAACTTTGATACAGCCCCACATAGATGTTTTGCCCATTCAGGATGACTCCAATGAAAAGCCATAGTTTTTGGCCGGGATTGAATGTTCTATTTCTCCAAAAAACTATCTTTGAACCCTAATTTAAGCAGCTGATATGGCACATCTTTCTGTAAAAGATTTATTGAACACGGCCCCCTCTTCACAAGAAGTACAAATTAACGGATGGGTCAAGACCTTTAGAAGCAATCGGTTTATTGCACTGAACGATGGTTCCACCATCAAAAACATCCAGTGTGTTGTCGATTTTGAGAATTTTGACGAAGCGACCATAAAAAATATAACGACAGGTTCTGCCATACTGGTCAAAGGAAACTTGGTGGAGAGTCAGGGACGCGGCCAAAACGTGGAAATCGTGGCGAGCGAAATAACGATCCACGGTACCGCAGACCCCGAAAGCTATCCCATACAGCCCAAAAAACATTCGTTGGAGTTTTTGCGCGAAAAAGCCCATTTGCGTGTTCGCACCAATACTTTTTCTGCCGTAATGCGCGTGCGCTCTGCCCTAGCCTTTGCCATCCATGATTATTTTCAAAAAAACGGGTTCTACTACATGCACGCCCCCATCATTACCGGTTCTGATGCCGAGGGCGCCGGAGAAATGTTTCGGGTCACAGCTTTGGATGCCAAAAGCCCACCTCTTAACGATGATGGCGAGGTCAATTTTAAGGATGATTTTTTTGGAAAGGAGACCAACCTTACCGTATCTGGGCAACTAGAGGCAGAATCCTACGCCATGGGACTGGGCAAGGTCTATACCTTTGGCCCCACATTTAGGGCAGAAAATTCCAACACCTCCCGCCATCTTGCCGAATTCTGGATGATCGAGCCCGAGATGGCCTTTTTTGATCTGGACATGAACATGGACCTGGCCGAAGATTTTATCAAATCGGTCATTCAATACCTATTAGATAATTGTGCAGATGATCTGGAATTTCTTGAAAAACGATTATTGGACGAAGAAAAGACCAAACCCCAAGCGGAACGTAGTGAAATGGCCTTGATCGAAAAACTTCGCTTTGTCATTGACAATAATTTTAAACGGGTCACCTATACCGAGGCCATTGAGATTTTAAGAAACTCTAAGCCCAACAAAAAGAAAAAGTTTGAATACCTGATTGATGAATGGGGCGCCGACCTCCAAAGCGAACATGAACGCTATTTGGTTGAAAAACATTTTAAATGTCCTGTCATCCTATTTGACTATCCCGCCAAGATAAAGGCATTCTATATGCGGTTGAACGAAGACGGCAAGACCGTTAGGGCAATGGATGTGCTTTTTCCCGGCATTGGGGAAATTGTGGGAGGTTCCCAGCGGGAAGAGCGTTTGGATGTGCTACAGGAAAAAATGGCCGCCTTGGGCATTGAGGAAGAAGAGCTTTGGTGGTACCTTGAGCTTAGAAAATTTGGTACCGCTGTACATAGCGGTTTTGGCCTTGGCTTTGAACGCTTGGTGTTGTTTGTAACGGGCATGGGCAATATTCGTGATGTGATCCCATTTCCAAGGACTCCACAGAACGCCGCGTTTTAAATTGAATTTGTAATTTTAGTTCACCTCATTAACCCAAGCACTAGATGCTAAAACAACATCTTCAATTCAAACTCTCGCAAAAGCTGTCGCCCCAGCAAATTCAGTTGATGAAACTGATCCAGTTGCCCACCCAGGCTTTTGAACAGCGTTTAAAGCAAGAGTTGGAAGAAAATCCTGCATTGGAGAGCGGCAAAGCCGAAAGCAACGAGTTTGAAGATGATTATGCGGACAGTTATGATGATGCCGGTGACAATGAATCCATAAACACGGAGGACATCAATATTGATGATTACCTTAGTGATGATGAAATACCGGATTACCGTACCCAAATAAGCAATTACAGTGCAGACGATGAAGAAAAAAGTGTGCCTTATGCAGCTGGCATCTCCTTTAATCAATATCTGATCAACCAACTAAGTACGGTTTCCCTAAGTGATGAGGAATGGTCCATTGCCGAATTCTTGATTGGCAGTGTGGATGAAAGCGGATATATACGTAGGCCCCTGAGCGACATTACAGACGATTTGGCATTTACCCAAAACATCTATACCGAGGAAAAAACGGTTGAAGAAGTACTCAAGATCGTGCAAGAATTAGACCCCCCTGGGGTTGCCTCCCGTTCGTTGGATGAGTGTCTGGTCTTGCAATTGAAGCGCAAGAACCCTAGCCCATCTATAGAATTGGCCATTGAGATTCTAGAAAAATCATTTGAACAGTTCACAAAAAAGCATTACAAAAAATTGCTTCAAAAGTTCACCATAGATGAGGAGGAACTCAAAGATGCCATTGCCGAAATCGAAAAATTGAATCCAAAGCCTGGGGGTTCTTATTCGGGCAATAGCCGGATTGTGGAACATGTTGTTCCTGATTTTTCCATCAAGATCATAGACGGGGAACTCGATCTGACCCTAAATGGCAGAAATGCCCCCGAACTCCATGTTTCCAAAGAATACAGTGATATGCTCAGAGGGTTTAAAAGTGCCAAGGAAAAATCAAAAGAGCAAAAAGATACTGTACTCTTCATCAAACAAAAGCTGGATGCTGCCAAATGGTTCATAGATGCCATTAAGCAACGCCAACAGACGCTCTTCATTACCATGAATACCATCATGCACCATCAAGAAGAATATTTTTTGACCGGTGATGAACGTAAATTGAGACCCATGATCTTAAAGGACATCGCAGACAAGATTGCCATGGATGTCTCCACAGTTTCCCGGGTAGCCAACAGCAAATATGTAGACACCCCATACGGCACCAAACTGATCAAGGAGTTTTTCTCTGAATCGATGAAAAATGAACAGGGAGAGGATGTTTCCACTAGAGAAATCAAAAAAATCCTTGAAACCCTTATCAAAGCGGAAGAAAAAAAGAAACCCCTTACTGACGACCGATTGGCCAAACTTTTGAAAGATAAGGGCTATCCCATCGCTAGAAGGACGGTGGCCAAATACCGTGAACAATTGGGCATTCCCGTGGCTAGATTACGAAAACAAATCTGATGCAAGGACTACTTAAATCTTTCTCCTATGTTTTCCACCCATTGTTTGTACCATTTGCCGGTGCTCTGGCCTACGTATCCGTATCTCCCATAAGCCAGCAAAGAGAGTTTCTCCACACAGGGTTGTTGCCCATTTTTATCTTGACCATTGTAATCCCCATCATTTTCTTTTTGATTTTAAAGAGCCTAAAATTGATCAGTTCAATTTTTGCCCCTTCTTTTGAGGAACGAAAATACCCACTGTTACTAGGCCTTATTCTGCACTTGGCCATTATCTATAAGGTTGTCCCCATATACCACATTCCTGAGCTTTATTTCTATTTCCTGGGCATTATGTTGGCCTTATTATCCACTTTGATCCTCCTCTATGTAAGATTCAAGGCCAGCATTCATCTTATGGGCATGGGAGCGCTATTGCTCTTCTTGGTGGGCATGAGCATCCATTTTGAGATAAATATCACCATTGCCCTAAGTGTGTTCACCTTTTTTACTGGTTTGGTTGCCACATCCAGACTGTACATGCGGGCGCATACAAAATCTGAACTCTTTATTGGTTTTTTGATAGGCAGTCTATCACAGTTGCTTCTATTTCAGTTTTGGCTATAGGATATAAAAAATAATCCCTACCCTTAAAGGCCGTATGCCTATTTCCTCTCCCTGCAAGACACTAGTGTTCCCAAGCAATGGCTTAAGGGAATAATAGAGGTGAATGTTAAAGGTGTTGTAGCCAAAATTCAGCATAAGTCCATAATTCCATTGCCTTATATCATCATTCCCAAAGCGCTCATTAGTGTTCTCAAAAACATATTTTGACTTTCGCGAGAATAGGTATTCTATCTTTGCCCCACCATATATCCTCCAAAATTTATAATCAATGGGGTTTGAGGTACGCCAACGAATTTCTATGGGGAACTCAATGCCATGGGTTTCAAACTTTCCCCGATTAAAATCTATCCCATCTGGAACCTCATAAGTTATACTCCCATCCGTTTTTGTGGCCAAAAGATTGGTGTAATAGGAGTTGGTGGCATAGCCAACCCCTACTCCCATTCCAAAATTTCTTTTCTTGTTGAATGGGATATCCTTAATATACCCAAATTGAATGCCATAAGATAGGTTTCTTTGTATAATACCTCCCGGTCTATTGACCAAAAAATTATAGACCAAACCTGTATAAAACTGATCTTCCAGATACTTATCATCTATATCCAACGCCGTAGCAGTCTCTTGCGACCACCCCCAACAACATAAAAGACCAAGAACACATAGGAACACTAACTTTTGCATAATGAAAAGATAATACAAAACTCCACAACTTATTTGTAGCCTTGTAATTCAAATCAAAAATGCTAAAAATCTTCAAGCACTCCACCATCCAAGGTGGCATAATTAATCTTCTGCACCCCAATATTTTTTAGTTCCTCCTTAACATCGTTGACCAATCCCATGGTTACTTTTTTATCGACTTTCAATGAGACCATAGCTGTTTTCTGCAATGATTCCGGCATTTTGGATAGTTCGGAAAACACATAATTGGCAATTTCATCTTTTTCCAAAAACCTATTGTTGACTTGTATTCGTGGCTCCTCTCCAAATTTCTCGCTATATAGGTGGGATGGACTGCCCATAAAAATTTCAATGACACCATCTTTGCCCAACATTTTTTCAGATTCATTGGCTTTGGGCAATGAATTATCCACCAAGAGGTTTTTGTCCTGCATGACGGTTACGGTCATAAAAAAGAAGAGAAGGATGAACACAATATCTGGCAAGGATGCCGTTGATATGGCAGGTAATTTTGACGAGGTTTTTCTTTGAGCTTTTTGCATTGCTTTTAGTTTTTTAGTTGTGCTTCTGATATTTTCATGGGATACAACCCTTGTACTCTTTCAATCTTCTCTTTAAGGGACAGGCGTACGTCTGTATTATTTTTGCTGTTTGCATAATCCAGCTTCAATCGTTCAAAGGAAGTGCCAAACAAACGCTTGGCCTCCCTATTGCGCAACGTTGTGTATGCCCCCACCAATTCATTCTGTACCGCTATATAGGTTTCGTAGGTTGTTTTCCTATTGGTTGAAATTGAAACAACAGCCCTTTGCGGACTGTCTGATGAATTATTTAGACGTTTACCGTTGCAATAGTCACAATAGTGCTCAGAAGTTAGTGCTGCTCCCCCATTATCCAAAAAATCGATTGCTATTTGGCGAAAGTTCTTTAGATCCATAATTTCACCTTCGACCATAAGTTGATTACGACCATTGATGTTGACCCGTAGAATATTCTTTTCAGAGATAGTTGCCGCCTTACCATCCTTTCGGGGAAGCATCCTTTTAATCCCAGCGTTGGTCTCCAATGTGGTTGTGACCAAAAAGAAAATGAGCAATAGGAACGCGATATCGGCCATAGAACCTGCGTTCACTTCTGGTGTTTCTCTAAATTTTGACATGATAGATTGATATTTGTGGCCATTGAATGGCGATTACTTCAAAATCTATCACAAATAGCCAAAAAACACCCAACTAAAAAAGCCCGAACGCGTGTTCGGGCTTTTTGAATGAGTAAACGTACTCTTTTATCTCAAGTTGTTAAAGGCATCACCCTCATAGGTGGTGTAGTTCACCTTAAGTGCATTAACCTTTCTCAATTCTTGCTTAATGTCTGAAATAAGACCCATGTTCGCCTCTTTATCGACCTTAAGTGCCGTGGTCAATACATTTTGCAGTTCTTGGGCTTTTTTGGCCCGTTCTGCAAGTATGTAGGACCCCACTTCATCTACATTGGCAAACTTGTCGTTCAATTGAATCTTAGGCTCCGTTCCATATACGTTCTGGTATTCCTTGGTTGGCTTACCTACATAGATATATATGACCCTATCCTTTTTTTCCAATTTCTTGGTCTCTGACGCGTTGGGCAAGGTATTTTGAACCAACAGCGAACTGTCTTTCATGGTTGTCACCGTCATAAAGAAGAACAACAGCATGAAAACGATGTCAGGAAGCGATGCCGTAGATACCGCTGGCAAATCACCATCCTTCTTTTTTGTAAACTTAGCCATGCTCCTTCTTTAGTTTTTGGTTGTTTCTGCTTCAGATAGTTTCTGTGGAAACTTATCCTGTATCCGCTTCACTTTGGGTTTCAATGCGTCCCTTTCCGATGAAGGTGTTTCTGGATTCAGGTATTTAGATTCCATCTCCGTAAAATCCATTCCAAACTCCTTTCGGGCCTCACGATTTCTTAAATCGTTATAGGCACCCACCAATTCATTTTGAACGGTGACATAGGTTCCGTATTTGGTTTCACGGTCATTTTTCAATGAAATAATGGCCTTGGTTGGATTATCCGAGGAACCGGGATCGCGTTTCCCTTGGCAATAATTGCAGGATCCATCCCCACCATTCTCAAGAAAAGCAATGGCCGCCTTTCTTAAGTCTTTAATCTCCATCAACTCTTCCTCAACAAGCAACTGACCTCTTTTATTTACGGTTACCGTAAAAATGTTCTTTTGCTTAATGACCACATCTTGATCGGGCGGCTCAATTGGCGGCAACATACGATCTAACCCAGCATCTGTTTCAATGGTTGTGGTAACCAAGAAAAAGATGAGAAGCAAGAAAGCAATGTCTGCCATAGAGCCGGCGTTAACCTCTGGCGCTCCTTTTCTTCTAGGCATATCTAAACTTTTTTAACGTCCAATTAATCTTTTAACTCCTGGCCAAAGCATCAATAATACGGCCACAAAGGTCATTCCAAAAAATACGTTCAACAACATACCAATATTCTTGACCGTGCTTTCGGTAGTTTCTATCCCTCTGGTGCCCATGGTATCAACAACAGCCTTGGCTTCGTCCCCACTGGAGATGGCATAGCCGATAATGAACAGGATCACCAATCCCCCAAGGGCAAAAAGTGCTTTTTTCAATCCTCCTGACGTAGTCAACATTTTAGATAGACCAAAAACTATGGCCATCAAAGCGGCTACAGCCAATAGAACGAACATGATGATGAACATTCCTGAAATTGAACCACTGGCTATGGCAGCGGGATCTTCAGCGTCTGGCATAAAAAACCACAGAACAGCTGAAAGAAGTCCTATGATAATCAATGCGATTTTTATTATTCTATACATAATCGAATAGCGTTTAATGAATTAAGGTAATTACTTCTTGTTGGCAGCCAACATATCAATCAATGAGATTGAAGAGTCTTCCATATCGTTCACAATACTATCGATCTTGGCAATAATGTAGTTATAGAAAATTTGAAGAATAATTGCAGTAATCAAACCAAATACCGTGGTCAAAAGTGCCACCTGGATATCACCAGCGATCAACGAGGCACTCAAGTTACCTACAGCGGCAATTTTCTGGAATGCCTGAATCATCCCGATTACCGTACCCATGAACCCAAGCATGGGGGCAATAGCGATGAACAACGACAACCATGACACATTTTTCTCCAATTGTCCCATTTGGACACCACCGTATGCCACAACAGCTTTTTCTGCAGAATCCAAACCTTCACCGGCCCTATCCAAACCTTGGTAGAAAATTGAGGCAACAGGCCCTTTTGTGTTCCTGCATACTTCTTTAGCGGCTTCAACCCCTCCAGACGCCAAGGCATCTTCAACTTGTTGTTTAAGTTTTGAAGAATTGGTAGTGGCCATGTTCAAATAAATAATTCTCTCAATGGCAACGGCCAAGCCCAAAATCAAACAAAGTAGAACAATTCCCATAAAAGCTGGGCCTCCTTGAATGAATTGCTCCTTCAAAATCTGGGTGAAACCTTTTCCGGCTTCTGCGTTTTCCTCTTGTAAGATAGCGGCAGATGCGCTAGTAGTACCTAAAATGAACATTCCGGCAGTAGCCAGAGTAAAGGATATTTTTTTCATTGTGTCCAAACTTAAAATTAGTTAGTTAATAATGTTTAAAGATATAAAAATTTAATAATTAAAAAATGTACTAAAAAGCAGAGAGGAAGGGATTCGAACCCTCGATCCATTCTCACGGAAACACGCTTTCCAGGCGTGCGCCTTAAACCACTCGGCCACCTCTCTATTCCCTTAAATTGTTAGGCCGACCAATAAACGAAAAAAATGGCATTTGAAGAAATTTGGGGCGTTAATTTTAGTGCATTTCGCCCCTAATTGACGTTTCAAAAATTGTTTTGAACGAATTATGCGATATCCCCATCCCCAACAAATACATGGCCTTGGTCAGGGCAGACTCGGTCGTAATGTTTTTCCCATTCACCAAACCAATCTTCTCGAGTTTTGTACTGGTCTCATAGTAACCCATTAACACACTGCCCCCAACGCATTGGGTCACATTTATAATATGTATCCCTTTTTGGATGGCATCCCTCAACAGATCCAAGAACCATTGTTCGGTGGTTGCATTTCCCGCACCAAAAGTCTCCATGACCAAAACCTTTAACTGTGGTGCCTCTAAAACCGCAGCCACAAAATTTTCGGAGATTCCCGGAAAAAGCTTAAGCACTCCTACAGCATCATCCATTTGTTTGTGGACCACCAATTCTTTTTCTGGCCCTTTTTCCGTTGCGAGGTATGGATAATTAACATTCAAATGCACCCCCGATTCCACCAAATGGGGATAACTGGGCGATGTGAATGCCTCAAAATGTTCGGCATTGACCTTTGTAGTGCGGTTGGCACGATACAACTTATATTCAAAATACAGTCCTACCTCTTGAATGACTGCCCGCCCATTTTCTTTTAAGGCGGCCAATTGTATGGCTGTTATCAGGTTTTCTTTGGCATCTGTCCGCAAATCACCTATGGGCAATTGGGATCCTGTAAAGATTACCGGCTTGTCCAAATTCTCCAACATAAAGCTAAGGGCAGAGGCCGAATAACTCATGGTATCACTCCCGTGCAGCACCACAAAACCATCATGATCGCTGTAATTATCCTCTATAATGGTGGCTATTTGAACCCAATATTTGGGTGCCATATTGGAAGAGTCTATGGGATTCTCAAAAGCAACAGATTCTATAGAGCATTCCAATTGTTGCAATTCGGGAATATGGCCCATGAGATTATCAAAATCAAAAGCCTTTAAACTTCCGGTGGCATAATCCTTCACCATACCAATGGTGCCTCCGGTATACAACAACAATATGTTGGGGGATTGTTCCATAATCATCAAACTTGAAAAACCGCTTGGGCGTTTTGTGTAGTAATTTCCGCTATTTGCTCTTTTGACACTCCATAGACCAAGGCCAATTTCTCAAGCACCTGAACAAGGTAGGCACTTTCATTTCTTTTTCCCCGGAACGGAACCGGGGCCAAATAGGGAGAATCGGTCTCGAGCACAATATGTTTTAAATCGATTTGATGGATGAACTGGTCCACCTTTCCATTCTTAAAGGTAACCACTCCCCCAATGCCCAATTTCATATTAAGGGAAATGGCTTTTTCCGCCTGTTCCTTGGTGCCCGTAAAACAATGGAAAATCCCGAACAAATCTGGTGATATTTCCTGCTCAAGGATTTCAAAAATTTCATCAAAGGCCTCCCGGCAATGAATGACTATGGGAAGCTGATACTTTTTTGCCAATCTAATTTGATGGATGAACGCTTCTTGCTGTTGTTTTAGATAGGTAGTGTCCCAATAGCGGTCAATTCCTATCTCCCCCACAGCATAAAAACTTCTTTTTTCAAACTGTTCCTCCACAAAGCGGAGTTCCTCCTTATAATTTTCCTTCACATGGGTGGGATGCAATCCCATCATCAAAAAAATATGCTCCGGATAGTCGCTTTCCAATTGATACATGCTTTCTACATAGCTTGAATCTATAGCGGGAATAAAAAAACGCTGCACTCCCAAATCCATTGCTTTTCTTATCACGGTATCCCTGTCCCCATCAAAGGCCTCGCTGTATAAATGGGTGTGCGTATCGGTCAAAATCATGCTGCAAAAATAGGTTTATCTTTGGCAAAATTTCTGTATGACCCCACTCAAATCCTTTTTAAAATCCAAAAACTATGTCATGGTCAATTTGAACATGACCACCACCAACCATTTTGAACTCAAGGCTAAAATAAATGGTATTGAAGGTCGGTTTATTTTGGATACCGGAGCTTCCAACACCTGTATAGGAATTGACAAAGCAGAATTTTTCAACCTACATTCCGAAGCCTCTGAAATAAAGGCAGCAGGGGCGGGAGCCGTAGAAATGGAAACCTCACTAGCCAAAAACAACACCATTGAGCTAAAAAAATGGAAGAAGCGACGGCAAAAAATCGTGCTTTTTGACCTAGTCCATGTAAACCAAGCCTTGATCAACCACAATTCCCAACCTGTAGATGGCATCATCGGTGCCGATATTTTAAAGAAAAGCAAGGCCGTGATCGACTATGCAAAAAATCGCCTCTACCTAAAACAATAACCTAAAGTTCCAATGCCCTTTTAATAGTGTTGTCCATCAGCAATTCTTCAGGGTTTTCCAAAGCTTCCTTAACCGCCACCAAAAACCCAACAGATTCGCGACCATCAATGATTCTATGATCGTAGGACAGGGCAACATACATTATGGGAGCCACAACAACCTGGCCATCTCGGACTATAGGGCGCTCAACAATATTGTGCATGCCCAAAATGGCACTTTGCGGTGGATTTATAATGGGTGTGGAAAGCATGGAACCAAACACACCCCCATTGGTAATGGTAAAGGTGCCGCCCGTCATTTCATCTACGGTAATCTCACCTTCACGTGCTCTGACTGCTAATCGCTTAACTTCGGACTCCACTCCTCTAAAGGTTAAATTTTCGGCATTCCTGATTACAGGCACCATCAATCCTTTTGGACCTGATACCGCTATACTGATGTCACAGAAATCATAGGAGATCATCTCTTTGCCATCTATCATCGAATTTACCGATGGAAATTCCTTTAATGCCCGCACACAGGCCAAGGTAAAGAAGGACATAAAGCCCAGTCCTACGCCATGTTTCTCCTTGAACTCTTCCTTATATTGCTTGCGAAGGTTAAAAATGGGCGTCATATCCACCTCATTAAACGTGGTCAGCATGGCGGTTTCATTTTTGGCAGCGACCAAACGTTCGGCCACCTTTCTACGGAGCATGGAAAGCTTGGAGCGCGATTCTCCCCTACTGCCGCCCGTTGGTGTGCCCATGGATGGGACAGCCTGCAACGCATCTTCTTTGGTGATACGGCCATCACGACCTGTTCCCCGAACCTCTGCTGGGGAAATTCCCTTTTCATCCAGTATCTTTTTTGCGGCCGGTGAGGCTGTTCCCGTAGCATACGATTCCTTTACGGGTGCTTCCTGCTTGGGGGCCTCTTCGGTTTTGGGAGCTTCCTTCTTTTCCCCTCCTTTGGATGCTGCGGCACCTCCCTCGGGTTTTTGGGCACTGGTATCGATCAAACACACCACTTCACCTACGGCTACCGCATCCCCAACTTCGGCTTTTAGGGTAATTATTCCACTTTCTTCGGCTGGGAGTTCCAAGGTGGCCTTGTCTGAGTCAACCTCTGCAATGGCTTGGTCTTTTTCTACATAATCCCCATCTTCTACCAACCATTCTGCTATCTCTACTTCGGTAATCGATTCCCCCGGTGAGGGCACTTTCATTTCTAGTAGCATCGTATACTATTTATTCTGATTTATTTTGGATGAAATTATCTTTTGTCTTGTCAAAAACATAGTCAATGACCTCTGCATGTCTACGGTGGGAGCGTACAGAACTTCCCGCGGCTGGGGCTCCATAGAACCTTCTTGAAGCCACACGGAAGGTTTTTGCCTCATCAAGATACATTAATAGATGGCCCCAAGCCCCCATATTTCTGGGTTCTTCCTGGGCCCAAACCACTTCTTCTGCCTTATTGTATTTTTTGATCACACTCCGCATCTGTGCTGCGGGCAATGGAAACAACTGTTCCAAACGCACCAATGCCACATCTTCACGCCCCAGTTCCTCCTTTTTCGCCAAAAGGTCATAATAGAATTTTCCGGTACAGAACACCAATGAGGTCACTTTGGATGCCATTGCGGTTTCATCATCAAAAACCTCCCTAAAACTTCCAGTGATCAATTCCTCTTTTGTGGAAACCACTTTTGGGTGCCTCAACAAACTTTTGGGGGTAAACACGACCAAGGGCTTTCTAAAGTTGATCTTCATCTGCCTTCTAAAGAGATGGAACAAGTTGGCCGGAGTGGTTACATCGGCCACATACATATTGTCCTTGGCACACAATTGAAGGTACCGTTCCATACGTGCCGATGAATGCTCGGCTCCCTGACCTTCATAACCATGCGGAAGCAATAGTACCAATCCGTTCTGCAACTTCCACTTATCCTCAGCAGCAGACAGGTATTGGTCAATGACAATTTGCGCCCCATTGCTGAAGTCCCCAAACTGCGCCTCCCAAATGGTCAAAGTATTTGGCCGTGCCATGGCATAGCCATAATCAAAGCCCATAACGGCATACTCCGAAAGTAGAGAATTATAGATATGGAATTGTCCATTTTGATGTTCTCCCAAACTGTTGAGCAACACCAATTCCTCCTCATGCATTTCTGTTTTGATGACGGCATGGCGGTGCGAAAACGTTCCCCGTTCCACATCTTGCCCGGTCATGCGGACGCTGTAGCCCTCCTCCAATAAACTGCCATAGGCCAACAACTCGCCCATGGCCCAATCCAATCGATTGTCCTCAAAATACATTTTTTGGCGACCTTGAACCAAACGTTCTGTCTTCCTCAAAAACTTTTTGCCTTCGGGCAGTTTGGTTATGGCCTCGGCAAGAGCATCCATTTTCTTTGGGTCATAGGTGGTATCCACCTGTTTTAGCATACGCTCTTCGGTCACCCTTTCAAAACCTTCCCACTCATCTTTCATAAATGGAGTGATCTTGGTCTTTTCAACCTTTCTGGAGTCCAAAAGATCTTCCTCCAGTTCCACTTTATATTCTTCTTCCAGTTGTTTTACATAATCGGAACCAATGACACCTTGGGCCATCAATTTTTCGGCATAAATGTCCCTTGGGTTTTTGTGTTTGGAAATGGCCTTATAGAGAAGGGGCTGGGTAAATTTAGGTTCGTCTCCCTCATTATGACCATATTTTCTGTAGCCCAAAAGATCCAAAAACACATCCCGCTTAAAGCGCATACGGTATTCCAGGGCAAAGGTAGCGGCATGCACCACGGCCTCAACGTCATCTGCGTTCACATGCAAGACCGGGGAAAGGGTCACCTTGCCCACATCGGTACAATAAGTAGAGGAACGGGCATCCAAATAATTGGTGGTAAAACCTATTTGGTTGTTGACGACAATATGGATTGTACCCCCGGTATGGTACCCGTCCAATCCGGCCATTTGAATGACTTCATAGACCACTCCTTGGCCAGCAAAGGCCGCATCACCATGGACCAAAATGGGCAGTACTTCAGATATATTTTCTTGATGCGAACTATCCTGCTTGGCCCTTGCAATACCCTGCACAATAGCGTTGACTGTTTCTAAATGGGATGGATTGGGCGCAATGTTCATATTGACCAATTTGCCAGTTTTTGTCTCCCTTTTGGAGGTCCACCCCAAATGGTATTTTACATCCCCGTCAAATATGGCTTCCTCATAGTCTTTGCCATCAAACTCACTAAAGATATCCTTGGGTGATTTTCCAAAAATATTGGTCAACACGTTCAAACGGCCCCTATGGGCCATCCCCATGACAAATTGTTTTACACCGGCTTCGGCCGCCTTGCCAATGATTTCGTCAAGGGCGGGAATCAACGATTCACCCCCTTCCAAGGAAAAGCGCTTTTGGCCTACATATTTGGTATGCAGAAAACTCTCAAAAGAAACGGCTTGGTTCAGTTTTTTTAGAATCTCCTTCTTTTTTTCAGGCGAAAATGTAGGATGGTTGTCATTAACGTTCAACCAGTTTTGCATCCATCGGATTCGCTCCGGAGTCCGGATGTACATATATTCAACACCTATGGAATCGCAATAGATACGCTGTAAGTGCTCAATGATACTACGCAAAGAGGTTGGGCCAATACCAATGATGCTTCCGGCGTCAAAAACCGTATCCAAATCCGATTCTTCAAGACCAAAATTATCAATATCCAAGGTTGGGACATAGGTTCTTCGTTTCCTGACCGGATTGGTCTTTGTGAACAAATGGCCACGGGAACGATACCCATTGATCAGCTTTACTACCTGAAACTCTTTTTGCAAGGATTGGGGGATGGCGACGGTCTCTCCATTGACCGATACCGAAGCTCCATTTTGGGATGTCTGGATATCAAAATCATCCAATTGACTTTCCAAACCAAAATCAAATCCTTGAAAAAAAGCCCTCCAACTGGGCTCTACACTATCAGGACTTGTCAAATAGCGGTCATATAGCTCTGCAAAAAATGAGGTATGGGCCGCATTTAAAAAGGAATATTTATCCATTAGGACAGTTCTTTCAAAACTTTCGTCAAAATTATTTCAAAATTACAACAAATCAATAACCCAAGTGCAACCTATTTTGTAGGTCGTGAACCAGAATGAAAAGAAACCACAATTTATCACAAAACTTTTATAATTTTTTTATAAAAATCGCATTTATTAAACCTTTTGAACGGACAACAACCTAAAGTAGGGGTCATAAAAAAGAGGGCCAATGCCCTCTTTATCATAGTAAAGAAACCCTACCTTAAACCGAAGCCTGTTGGTAGTTTCTAATTTTCTTTTCCCATTCCCAGGCAGATTTCATGGCATCATCCAAGGTAGATCGTGCTTTCCAACCCAAAACATCGTTGGCTTTTTGGGTATCGGCATACGCTTGGATAACATCTCCCGACCTTCTAGGGGCCACGGTATAGTTCAATTTTTCCCCAGATACGCGCTCAAAGCTCTGAATGACCTCCAAAACCGAACTGCCCGTACCCGTACCCAAATTGAACACTTCAAAATTCTCATCGTTTTTACCATCGACCAATCGTTGCAAAGCCGCCACATGCGCCTTGGCCAAATCCACTACATGAATATAGTCCCGAACACAGGTGCCATCTGGCGTTGGATAATCATCCCCAAACACAGAAAGTTGTTCTCGCAAGCCCACTCCTGTCTGTGTAATAAACGGAACGAGGTTTTGGGGTACGCCTATGGGCAATTCCCCAATCTCTGCCGTTGGGTGCGCTCCTATGGGATTAAAATACCGCAAAGCGATGGATGCCAATTGTGGATTTACCTTGCAGGTATCCTTAATGATTTCCTCTCCCACTTGTTTTGTGTTGCCATAGGGGGACTCTGCTGGTTTTACGGGAGCATCCTCCGTGATCGGCATAGTATCTGCCTGTCCGTAGACGGTACAGGAAGAACTAAAAATAAAATTGGCCTTGTCCTTTTTGGACAGTTCCTGTAAAATATAGGTCAAGACCCCTAGGTTGTTCTCATAGTAGAGCAATGGTTTTTCAACACTTTCGCCAACCGCTTTTGAAGCTGCAAAATGTATGACCCCCTCTACATCGGAATATTTGGCAAAGAAGTCCTGTACCTTGGGTTTATCCCGAAGGTCAAATTTTTCAAAAATTGGTTTTTTCCCGGTTATGGCCACAATCCCATCCAAGACTTCTTCCGATGCGTTGGACAAGTTGTCCACAATCACCGGTTCAAACCCCTCGTTCTGAAGTTCCACCACGGTATGTGAACCTATAAAACCAAGTCCTCCCGTAACAAGTATTTTTTTACCCATGTTATTTGTTTACAAATTCTATGATCAATTTGGTTATAAAGTCTATTTGCTCATCATCCAACTCGGTGTGCATGGGCAATGAAATCACTTCTTTGACCAATTGGTTGGTGACCGGAAAATCGGCTTCATCATAGCGACTATCCACATAGGCTTTCTGTCTATGAAGCGGAATGGGATAGTACACCCCACATGGAACGCCGTTTTCGTTCAAATGTTGCACCAATCCGTCTCTTTTTTCGTTCAAAATACGTAAGGTATACTGATGGAATACATGACAGAGACAATCTTCACTTTTTGCAACAAGGTAGTTGGCGATCTTTGGCAAGACAATGTGTTCTTGATCAGCCAGGCGATCGGAATATTTTTTGGCCGCTTCGCCTCTTTTGGTGTTGTAGGCATCTAGCTTTGGCAATTTGGCACGGAGCACAACCGCCTGCAATGAATCCAACCTTGAATTTACCCCAACTACATCATGGTGGTAGCGTTTGTACATCCCATGGTTGACCATGCCCCGAATGGTGTGGGCCAAATCATCATCATTGGTAAAAATGGCGCCGCCATCACCATAGCAACCCAAATTCTTGGATGGAAAAAAAGAAGTGGCGCCAACATGTCCCATGTTCCCTGCTTTTTTTACGCTCCCATCATCAAAGGTGTAAGTAGCTCCAATGGCTTGGGCATTGTCCTCTATGACTAAGAGGTTATGTTTATCTGCCAAGGCCATAATAGCATCCATGTTGGCACATTGGCCAAACAAATGAACGGGCACAATGGCCTTGGTCTTGGGCGTAATGGCCTTTTCAATGGCTATTGGGTCAATATTGAAATTATCTTCCTCCACATCGACCAAAACTGGGGTCAATCCTAACAGGGCAATGACCTCAACAGTGGCCGCAAAGGTAAAATCTGCGGTAATCACCTCATCACCTGGTTTTAACCCCAATCCCATCATACAAATCTGTAGGGCATCGGTGCCATTGGCACACGGAATTACATGCTTTACACCCAAATATGCTTCCAACTCTTTTTGAAATGCATGCACCTCGGGACCATTGATAAACGCTGCGGATTCCAACACTGATGTGAACGAGGTCTGCACCTGTTCCCGTATGCCTTGAAACTGACCTTGAAGGTCGACCATTTGTATTTTTTTCATATAACTATTTTACCCTTCAAAAGTAAGAAAATAAGCAGCTTTGAGTTCTTTTGTCCAAAGAAATGTAATTTCGCCAAAAGCTTGAAAATTGAACCTCATCTACACCTTTTTAGTGCAACTGGCCTGGGGCTTGTTAAAGTTGACGCCCCCCTTTAACACTAAGCTGAAGTTATTTGTCCGCGGCAGAAAAAATGTCTTTCCCCAGTTGGAATCAAAAATTTCAGGGGACGATACGATTATCTGGATCCACGCGGCTTCTCTTGGCGAGTTTGAACAGGGCCTCCCCGTTTTGGAGCAATTGAAATCGAATTATCCCTCACACAAATTCCTGCTTACGTTTTTTTCCCCTTCTGGTTATGAGGTTAAGAAAGATTCCGGTGTTGCCGATATAATCACCTATCTGCCCATGGATACGCTTTCAAACGCCAAAAAATTCATCAAAATTGTCAATCCACAACTTGCCCTGTTTGTCAAATATGAGGTATGGCCCAACCTTTTAAGGGAACTGAACCGCAATCAAATCCCCACTATATTGGTCTCTGCCCTATTCAAAAAAAACCAGGTATATTTTAAATGGTATGGGGCCTTCATGCGAAACAGCCTAAAAAGGTTCAACAAAATATTTGTCCAGAACTCCGATTCCAAAACCCTGTTGGACAACATTGGCATTAGGGATTCTGAAGTAAGCGGCGACACCCGATTTGACCGTGTCTCTGAAATTTTGGAACGGGACAACGCCTTGCCCTTTATGGAGCATTTTAAAGGCAACCGGACCTGTATCGTTGCCGGAAGCACTTGGCCAGAAGATGAAGCCGTTTTGATGAACTTCATCAACCAATCCAACAACCTTAAGTTTATCATTGCCCCACATAACATCAAGGGCAAGCATATTGCCCATCTACAAAAATCGTTACAGAAAAAGGCGACCACCTATTCTACCTACCATGACCAAGACCTGTCCCGTTATGAGGTTTTGATCATAGATACCATAGGACTGCTGACCAAAATCTATAGCTATGCCGATATTGCCTATGTTGGGGGCGGCTTTAAAACTGGGCTGCACAACACCTTGGAACCGGCTGTTTTTGGTATCCCGGTAATCATTGGCCCCAACTATTCCGGTTTTGCCGAAGCGGAACAATTGGTTGCCAAAGGCGGAATTCTTAGCGTAAAAGATAATTCAGGTCTTGAACAGACCATGCAAAATTTACTGTCGGACACCGCTATGAGGGAGAAAACAGGAAATATCAATGCCGATTTTATCCAAATGCAACAAGGAGCTACAGAGAAGATTTTGGGGTACTTAAAAAAGGTTCTATAACTTTAGACAAACCCATCTCTAATGGAGAAACGTATTTTTAAGATTTCATTGATAGCTGCGCTGGCGGGATTTCTATTCGGTTTTGATACCGTCGTCATCTCTGGTGCCGATAAGAAACTACAATTACTTTGGCATTCTTCAGACACCTTTCACGGAATAGTCGTCATGGGAATGGCCCTATGGGGAACCGTTATCGGCGCCCTCTTGGGAGGTATTCCCTCCAACCGTATGGGCCGGAAAAAGACCTTGTTGTGGATCGGTATTTTCTATTCAGTATCCGCATTGGGCTCTGCCTTTGCCAATGACCCGTATATTTTCGCCTTTTTTAGGTTTTTGGGTGGTTTGGGTGTTGGCGCATCCACCATAGCCGCGCCTGCCTATATTTCTGAAATTGCACCTGCCCAAAATCGTGGCAAGCTGGTCGGAATGTACCAATTCAACATTGTCTTGGGAATTTTGGTAGCCTATTTATCAAACTACTTGATAAGTGGTATTCATGACGAGGATTGGCGTTTTATGTTGGGAGCTGAGGCAATCCCCGCAATTCTTTACACTTTGGCGGTATTTACCGTACCCAAAAGTCCACGATGGTTACTTCTAAAAAATAGAGACGATGAGGCCATGAAAGTACTCGAGCAGTTACAATTGAAAACCAATTTGACCGAGTTGGGAAAAGACATCCTCCAGTCTATAGAAGAAGGTAAAGGAGAGACCATTTTCAACAAAAAATACCGATTTATTGTCACCCTTGCGTTTTTAATAGCTTTCTTTAACCAATGGTCGGGCATCAACGCATTTCTCTACTACGCCCCAAGAATATTTGAAGAGGCCGGTTTAGGGGCAAGTACCGCCCTTTTAGGCAGTATAGGCATTGGCGCCACGAATTTTGTGTTCACCCTTATTGGAATCTATCTTATTGACCGTTTGGGCAGAAAACAATTGATGTACATAGGTTCCATAGGGTATATCATATCCCTTTCCTTGGTATCCATGGCTTTCTTTTTGAACTGGACCGGAATGGCCGTGCCTATTTTTCTTTTTTTGTTCATTGCCGCACATGCCGTGGGACAAGGCACCGTGATTTGGGTGTTCATCTCAGAGATATTTCCCAACCATTTGCGTGGAGCAGGACAATCTTTCGGAAGTTTTACGCATTGGATATTGGCCGCATTGATCCCTTCCTTTGTTCCGTTGTTGTTCGGAACAGTTGGAGCTGGTGTCGTTTTTGCCTTTTTTGCCTTTATGATGGTCTTACAATTGTTGTTCGTCATTTTTATGATGCCAGAGACCAAGGGGGTCCCTTTGGAGGATTTGGCAAAAAAGTTGATTCGGGAGAATTGACCATTTCCTTTGACATCATCTAAAATTTTACCTCCCAACCGATTATAATTTTACAACCAAGGAATTTTAGAAATATTTGCCTATATTGTAACATAAAATCCACTCAACATGGCCAGCTCAGCAGGTATTTCTTTTTTAGAAGCTTTTTTACGCTTTATGGTTTTCGCCCTTATTGCCATTTTGATCGCGATACCAGTATGTATCATCCTAGACTTGGTCGGAATCCTATAAGCCCTTTCTGGGGTAACTGTGGATTCCCAACAAGTTTCTTTTTTGAGGTTTAGCCATTGATGCAAATCCGTTGACAATTCCTAACGAAAATTTGACATGCGAACCAAGCCTTCTTGGGCCACCGAAGCGACCAATTCACCGCTACGATTAAATATGCTTCCCCTTGAAAACCCCCTAGAATTTGAAGCACTAGGGCTATCTATGGCATACAACAACCAATCTTGGATATCAAATTCCCTATGAAACCAAAGCGCATGGTCTAGACTGGCATATAAGACTAATTCTTTGTTCAACAATTCCCTATGGGGCAAGGTAGCCGTTGTCAGCAAATTATAGTCAGAGACATAGGCCAAGAGCAACTGCTGCATCTTAACATCCAACACCTCTTTTTGCTCCCCATGGGTTTTCATCCAAAGATGGCTCAACGGTTCGCTATTTCGCATTAATTGTGAAGTTATGCGCTCAATGGGCTTAAAATCAAACACCTCTGGCAGCAACATTTTCAATCGTTCATACCCATCGGGGTCTGTTGTTTTAATCTCTTCCAACTGGTGGCACGCCGTATTCAGCTTTTCTGGGGGCAGCACATTGGGCATGGTAATCTGATGGGCAATCCCCTTTTCTTTGATAACGTGAGTTCGATATAACTATAGTGCCAAATAAAGCTGATTGGTATCTACGAAGTTGTTTCTGAGTGATGGTTTTCTGTCCTTAAAGTTATATGCTATCAAAGCCGCAAAGATGTTGTTGAAGTAGTTTGCCACGCTCCTGTGCCTTGAGTGCTCCACTTGGCAAATATTCTTCAGTTGGTCGAATATGGTCTCTATTATTGCCCTTTTCCTCAAGTGGTAGGCATCGGCCATTGGGGTCAACAGCTTCGTTTTCATGTTCTTTCTGAGTTTTGTGACCAAGTGGACGCCATTGGAGAAGAGCTCGGTGAAGAGTTCCTTTGAGATATAGCCCTTGTCACCAAAGAGCTTGCCGAAGAGTTTCTTGACAAAGGCCTTGAAGCGCAATGGCCTCCTATCGTCCACATTGCCGGTGGTCAGCATGAAATCGATGATGCCACCTTGGTCGTTGGTAATGATGTGGAGCTTGAAACCATAGAACCATCCAAGGGAGCACTGCCCCCTCTTGGCAAGTTCCCTGAAGACCCTGTGCTGGTTGATGCGCTTTTTGTCGCACACCCGTAAAGGGGTGGAGTCCACAAAACTGATGCCCGTGCAGTTGGCAAGCCCACAGCTCTTAAGGTAGATGGCCAACGGCATAAAACTGTCCCTCTTGAGCTCTACCATACGGTTATAGCTCACCAGGTCGGGAAAGTATCCGGTCATGTACCTGGTGACGTGCCCTTTGTAAAATTCCTTGAAGGTCTTGTATCCCGAAATATGGAACAGCACCTGTATGGTCATCACCTCGGAAAGTGACATCTTGGATTTTCTGATACGCTTTTTGCCATTGGATATCAGGCTTTTTTGCCAAAAAGGAACAAATTCCTGGCAGAAATCGTCGATGGAACAGAAGATTTCGGTAATTTTAAGTGATGAAATCATAAGTGGAATGTTTTATAGTGAATTGAATATCAACACTTTAATTTACAAAATATTCCGCTTTTTTCTTGCATTGAAGACCAGTTTCTTAGGTCGAACTCACGTTTGATATGGAACGATGCCGCCATGTTAAAAATAGCTGTATCTGCCTGATAGGCGACCACCCTTCTGGTGGTAAAGCTACCTCCGTTCCGTATGGTATCCACCTCATAGGTAATGGGAATGTCCAGATTTCCCCCCAAGATAAAGTATCCATGCATGGAATGGGCAATCCGGTCTTCAGGCACTGTCTGATAGGCCGCATAGAGTGATTGGGCCAACACCTGACCCCCAAAAACCCTGCCCCACGGAGCCTGAAAATTCTCCCCCAAAAACTTGTTTTCCCCGAAACGTTTTAGGGTCAATAAATCGATAAGCTTTACTAGGGTATCCATATAGGGCTGTATTGAGGTGAAAAGAAAAAGCCAAGATACTCATATCCCGGCTTTTATTGTTGCACAAAATACCTTTACTGCCCTATAAAATCATAGCCCACAAGAAAGAGGGCTTTTCAAGTGTAAATACATTTTTCGATTGGAAATGGACTACAACCATTTTTTCTTAAAATCCTGAAAAGCATCATAAAGCTCCCCATACCTTACAAAAGCGTCGCTGCCCAGCTTTTGCGGATTTTCCGAAATCATTTCATACAAATAGTCTATATGATCTTCCAACATGGGCTTGTCATACCTTTCCTTGCCTTTCACCAATTGGGAATGCATCTCCCGTAACCGCTGTTTTTTCTTCTTGGATTTTTCCGACTCAATTTTTTCTTCAACATCCTCTTTGATTTTTTGCACCTCTAGCAAAAGTTTGGCTGTTCTTAAGGACAGTGCTTCCTGTTTTTCAAGATCGCTGACCGTAACCCCAATACTTTTAAGTTCTGGGTGAAGCTGGCACTCAAACGATACTACCTTAGTGACCTCTCCCAAGGTCACCTCAACACTATAGGTTCCCGGTGACACTTTAGGGCCTTTAAAGTCTTTTTTGCCTTCCCTTTTGATGTAGTGGCGTAAATCCCATGGAGTTTTAAAGAAACCCAAGGCATGGGGGCTAAAATTTTCAAGCGTATCCACTTTATGGTGTACAATTTCACTTTTTTCGTTTTTGAAGGTGAACTCTATTTTTTCTTCCCCAGAAACACCAACCGCACTAAAGTAGATATTGGCATTTTCACCTATGGAATTTGATGGATTGTATACAGTAAGACCTTTTTGTGGATTGTGAAACTCCCGTAATACCGATATATCTTCCAAAACCCAAAAGGAACGACCAAGGGTAGACAGATTGAGGTTGTCCCTGAAAATTGTCATATCGGTAATTGGCACTATGGGCAGGTTTTCTTGAAAGCTCTGCCAATTTTCACCATCATCAAAGGAGATAAATAGGCCAAACTCCGTCCCGGCAAACAGAAGTCCTTCCCGCTCGGGATCTTCTCGCACAACACGGGCAGGGTAATCCCCCGGAATTCCCTTTGTGGCCAACACCCAACTTTTTCCATAATCTTTGGTGATATAGATGTAAGGGCTTTCATCGCCAAGGTAATCCCTATACACGCAAGCATATGCCTTACCCATTTGGTGGCCAGAGGCATGTATTTTAGAGACCCTGCCATCTTCAGGAAGTCCTTTTGGAGTAACATTATCCCAATTGGCGCCCCCGTCTTTGGTCATATGGATAAGGCCATCGTTGGATCCGGACCAAATAATATTGGCATTTAATGGTGATGGTGCTATGGCGTAGAGTACATTGTAATATTCCTCTCCAGAGATATCCTCATCTATAGGCCCTCCACTCCGCATACGGTATTCCTTTTTATTAGCGGTCAAATCTGGAGAGATAACCGTCCAACTCACCCCACCATCGATTGATTTATGCACATATTGCGATCCGTAAAAAACGGTGTTGGGATCAAAGGGTGAAACCGCCATGGGCACTACCCTTTGAAATCGGTATGTAATATCATCCGGATGGTTTCCATAGAGGCTCTCTGCGCCAATAAAATAGTTCTGTTGATATCCTGTTCGATGGTCATAGACCCCAAATTGACCTTTGCAATTAGCATAAACGATGTCTGGATTGCCCGGCTTAGGGAGTACCGGCCCGGTTTCGCACCCCCCTATGGACTCCCAATATTGAATCTGAGACATTCCATGCCCATCATTGGAGGACAGCACATCTTCCCTAGGTCTTTTACTGGGAACCCTTATGGTGGAATTATCCTGTTGGCCCGAATAGAGGTAATAGGGATATTGGTCATCCACATAACAGGAATAAAGTTCGGCCGTATTCTGGTTAAAGAGCGTGGAAAAGTTTTTCCCGCCATCCACAGAAACGGATGCCCCGCCATCATTCCCCACAATAAATAGATCTGGGTTCGTTGGATTGACCCACATATCGTGGTGGTCCGAATGTGAGGATATAATTTCCGTCCAGGTATTACCGCCGTCCTTTGTGGTCCAGAATTTTTTGGTTCCAGTCCATAGTTGGTTGGCATCTTTGGGGTTGGCGTCTATGTTGGTAAAATAGAAAGGCCGGTACATGACGGATTTTTGAACATCGTCAGGCATTTCAATATGTTTCCATGTTTCTCCATAGTCCTCGCTTTTGTAAAGGCCTTCCTCTATGGTTGGTGCCTGTACCAATGCCCATACCCATGAGGGTTGGTCCGCACTTACGGCAAAATCAATTTTCCCGGTAAGGCCCTGGGGTAGGCCTTGGGCCATTTTTTCCCATGACTCTCCCCCATCCTTGGATTTAAAAATCCCTCCTGTGGTATCCCCACTGATGATTGTCCAGGGTTTTCTTTCGCCACGCCACATAGCCGCATATACGATTTCTGGATTATCTGGGGCAAATTCAATATCCACGGCACCAACACTATCGGACAAAAACAATTTTTGGTTCCAAGTTTTGCCCCCATCGATGGATTTATAGACCCCTCTTTCCTTGGATTTTCTAAAAGGTTGCCCAATGATTGCTGCCAATAACGTCTTACGGTCTTTTGGATGTATCTCCAATGCCCCTATTTGCCCTGCATGCTTAAGTCCTGAAAAACGCCAAGTTTTCCCTGCATCGGTCGATTTATAAATCCCTTTTCCAACAATAACATTACTGCGTATGCCATCTGAGCCAGTCCCTACATAAATGGTATTCGGATTTTGTTGGTCCACCGCAATGGCCCCTATGGATGGTGAGGCAAAATATCCGTCCGATATATTCTCCCAATGGTTCCCATAGTCCTTGGTCTTCCAGAGGCCCCCGCCCGTGGCCCCCATATAGTATACATTGGTACTGTCCACAACCCCGCAAACGGCTGTCACCCTTCCTCCCCTTGAGGGGCCAATGTTATCAAACTGCAATGGCTTTACTTGGGCCAGACCCATGAACGAACATAAAATGAAGGTAGGGAACACAATGGATTTCATATCGTTTTTTTATTTATTGAGATAGGTCTGTGCTTTATTGACCAACAGCTTTTTATATGTCAAATAATTATCCCGGGTTACGGGAATATATGCATCAACCATGGAGGGATTGCCTTCCGCAATTTCGCCATTGGGCCTAATGGTATGGCCAATATTCCACATAAAACTGACCACAGGTTTTCCTGAAATGGGAAAGGTAAGCACTTCGGTCCATTCCCACGTATTGCTATACCCCCCATCTGGCATTCCCATGGTATATCCTAGGTCATTATCGTTGATCATTGCTGCAAACTGGGTTAAATGCGACCCTCCCCAAGGGCCGAACAACACCACCATTTTACCCTTGAAATGTTTTTTTGCCGGTTTCATGGTCCAATCGGAATAGTAGGGTAAATGGGCACATTTAAAGGGAGTATTGTTACTATAATCCTGTCCCCTGGCCAACCCTTTTAGCACGGGGCCGTTCAACCACTCAACCGCCCAAGTGCCATCATCTTCGGTCTCCCTGCTATCGTGGTCCATCAAGGCCTGTTTCTTTAGGTAACGTTGCGTGTAATTAACGACAAAATCATAGGTAATGTCGCTTAATTTAAGATTGCCCCCAGTTGTTTTGAATGCTTTTGGGCTGAGTCTTGCCAAGGCATACGCCCCTTGGCTCCCCCCACGGGAATCCACAGCATCAATGATCAGATTATAATGCAGTTTATCATTGGCATCGGCCCAATGTATAAGGGCATCAATGGCTTCGGGCAAATCCCCCCTAAAACCATACCACCATAATACCAACGTTTGGTTATCTGTAGCAATGGGTTCATAAACTTTAAAACTTTCGTATTGATGGTCATGCACTTCCTTATAACCGGGATAATCATGGAACACCCTTCCATACGTCCATTCCACGTTCTCTAGGTAAGGAAGCGTAATGGTGTAGGCCTTTCCTTTCTTTGGTTTTAACTTTAAGGTAAATTCATCTTGATAAAACCATGGGGGCAGCTTCTGGTCTTTACTTGACAATGCATAAGCGGCCCTAATGAGAAAGTTTTCGTTGGTAGAGTGTCTGGTGTAGGCCTTTACCCTTTCTAGGTAATTCTTTGTCAATTCACCATTGATTTCCAGAAGCTCATCTCCTATCGAGGGTTTTTTATCTATGTGTTTCCCTATTGATTTACCCAAATCGGAAACAAACAAGAACACGTCTTTTTTGTTCCCATAATCAGGAAAAAAACGTATCGGAGCCGTCAACCCATCACTTTCGGGGAGCAGCAAACCATTTGGAACGGTTTTAACGGACAAATGCCTATCCCGTCTGGCTGCACTCATTTTTTGGATGGCATAAAATAGTTTTTCATCGGTGTCAGCTTGTACCACCTCATCTTCCAATGCCATCATGGCTGCCATGGGGTCAAAATTGAGTTTCTCATTTTTGATTGAAGACCAAGCTTCCCTTATTTTGGTTTTTTGGATGATGTCATCAAACAACGCCTTTCTATCCTCTGGTGTTCCCGCATTGTTGGCTTGTTGGGCCAACATGGTTGAGGTGACACATACTACTAAAAGAACCATTAGTTTTTTCATCTGTTCAAGATTTTATGGTTAGCTATTAATGAAGCGTTCCAAATTGATTGTAAACGGAAACGCTTTGTTTTAACAAAACATATTACTCTGGAACCCACTTAGCATCATATCTGGAGACTATGGTGGTTGCTACCATATCCCCCATACAATTTACCGTAGTGTTTCCCATATCAATCAATCGGTAAATACCGCCAACAATGGCGACTATCTCCAAGGGAAGGTTAAAGGCTTGGGCAAAGAGCATGGCGGTCACCAAACCACCACCGGGAATGCCGGAAGACCCCTCAACCACCAACAGACCGATCAGCACCACTTGAACCAACTCCGGAAAAGTAAAATTAAGTCCAGTGGCCTGGGCGGTAAAAATCAGTATCCCTGCCAACATGATGGAAGTCCCATCTTTATTGAACTGTGCCCCCATGGGCAAGGTAAAGGAGTAGACCTTTTTGGGCAGTTTCATCTTAGTCTCTGCTATATCCAAGGCCACGGCCAAACTTGCCAGACTGCTACAGGTGGCCACCGTGGTGGAGTATAATTCTTTAGTCTTTGAAAAAAACCATTTTATAGAAACCCTTCCCAAGGTCCTTAACAGCGCCAGATATACAATGACCATGATAATCTGTGCCGTATAGATGGTAAAAATAAACTTGCTCAAGGCTCCCACAATTTGATTGCCAAACTCAGCAAAGGTTGCGGCCATCAATGCTCCCAAACATAATGGTGACAACAAGAGGATATACTCCACAAGTTTTCGCATTAAATTGGCCAACATATCATAACCCTTGACAATGGTTTCCTTTTGCACGGATGGGAGTTGTAGGGTGACAATTCCCAAAAGCACGGCAAAAACCACTATTTGAATGAGATTGCCTTCGGCAAATGATTTAAAGATATTAACAGGAATCATGTCCAACAGCAAATCGCCAATGTTTGGAATCTCACCTATTTCACCATTTATCTCCCCGGTCAAGGTCATCCCTTCACCCGCTTTTGATAGTGTCATGGCCGTGATTCCTATGACTATGGCCATTAAGGAGGAAAAGACATACCACAACAGTACTTTTATCCCTATTCGCCCAAAGGATCTGACATCGCCAAGCGAAGTAATCCCAGCCAACAGGTTAAAAAACACCAACGGAATGGCCGCCATTATGAGCAGGTTCAGAAACCCTGTTCCCAATGGCTTTATAAAGAGAATATCCTTTCCAAAAACCAGGCCCAACACCGCCCCCAAAAACATCCAAATGAGTACCCTCGTCGCAAATGGAATCTTAAAATATCGTTTTATCATGTTTTGATCAACCTAATGATTCCACAAAATGCTTTAGTCCCTTTAGTCCCCCTTCTATTTCCTCCCAGGATTTTACGCAGTTCAACCTTACGTAGTTTTCTCCCATTTTTCCAAAAGATGAGCCAGGAATAATGGCCACTTTATGTTCTTCCAACAATTTATCGCAAAAATCGTAGGATGAAATCCCAGTCTCTGAAATATCTACCCAAGCATAGAAGCCGCCCTCTGGGGTATAGCAATGAAGCCCCTCAATCTTATCGATTGCCTTTGTAAAATACATCACTTTTTTTTCCCATTCAGACCAATATTCTAGAACTTCATTTTTAGGTGGGCTGCCATAGGCAGCAATTCCCCCCGCCTGTGCAAACGAGTTAACACAAGTAATCAAATGTTGTTGGAGTTTGGACATTTGCTTTATCTTTTCAGGATTGGCATGGGCAAATCCTATCCTCCACCCACCCATGGAAAAACTCTTGGTAAGGCTCATCAGGGTAATGGTATGCTGTTGCATTCCAGGTAAATTAGCAAGGTTGAGGTGTTTTGTACCGCCCCAGACGGTTCGCTCATAGGGTTCATCGGTTATCACTATCAAACCATATTTTTTTGCTACAAAAGCTATTTCCTCTAAATCCTCAAGGGTATGGACCACTCCTGTGGGATTGTGTGGGGTACAAAAAATAATGGCTTTGGTCTTTTCTGTGATGGCCTTTTCCAACTGTTCCCTTTTCCATCTAAATTTATTTTCCTCAAGCAAGGGAACAGGCACAGGAACCCCTCCCAAATAATTGATTGTCTGTTGATAGCTCACAAAACAAGGGTCCTCTACAATTACCTCATCCCCTGGGTTAAGAATGGTCAACAATGAAACCGTAAGACCTTGTTTGCAACCCATCGTTGCCACTATCTCGGTTTCTGGGTCGGCATCAATATCGTTTTCCCGTTTAAGCTTGTTGGCACAAGCTGCCCGGTATGCCGTAGTGCCCTTGGCCATAGTCTGATGGGTCTCCCCATTGCGCATGGCCGTAATGGCTGCCTCTAGAACATACTTGGGTGTATGCTCAAAAGCCCTTCCTGCTGAAAAATCAAATACTTCTTCCCCTTTTTCCCTGATAGCCTGCGCCTTATCCGCAATCCTTACGGTGGCCGATGAGGCTGAATTTAATACTCTCTTAGATAAAACCATAATCATTTTTTATGATCAGACGGCAGGCTTTCACCACCGTCTGACCAAACTAACTCAAAAAAACTACTGATTGCTATTATTTGATTCCTATTTCAATTGCATCGATGAACGCTATTTCCGATCCACTATTGGTTCCGATTTGAATAACCAGACTTCCCGTTTTTCGGTTTGTCACGAATGCATCAAAAGTAAACCATTCATCTATGATATAATTTCCGGTCCCATCGGGAGCATCGGTCATTAAATCCCCATCAGACCTAAAGGAAAGGATGAGTTCATCACCATCCGAAGTCCTCCAGAAAACATCAAATTCATCACTCTCTTCCCAACTCGCATCCACAAAATAGGTAGAAAGACGAACTTTTAAAAATTCTGTTCCTGAAGGAATGTTCACCTCATCAAACACTATTTCGGCAAGACCATCGGCATCAGATGTCACATAAGCTTGGGCTCCATCCTTGAAGAAACCTATATCCCACTCATCAGGTTCACTGACCACATTGGTCACGCCAAAGTATAGGCTAGTATCCTCTCCACCTTCTTGTCCTGGGACATAAGAGGTATCAAAACCCATTTCGCCACCCACAGAGACATGGTCCACAGCATTGAGCCCTTCTATATTTATCTGTTCCACACCATCCTGTGCCGCATAATTGTTGACGGCACCGGCCAAGGGTTCTTCAAAACTGGTATAGGCAATCACTTCCAAGTTTAAGGTTTGATCGGCAATGGTAAGTGTATAAGTGGAAGTTTCTGAGCCCAACAAGAGCCCTCCGCTTGCATTTGTTAGGGCAACAGATATTGTTTTGGTATCTACAGCTTCCGTTGCAATAGGAATAATTGCTAAAGAGACACTGTTTGCCCCTTCACTAAGCGTCAGTTCAATGGTGCCGGAAGAACCATCTGGGACCGTAGTATAGTCCTGACCATAGATCGCACCACTTGCCGAGGACAGTTCAAACGTCAAAGTTCCCGCTTCAATCAAGGCATTGCCTATCGTAATCGGTACGGAAACACCCTCGGTTTGGTCTTCAAAAATTTCTGCCGTACTCGCACTTGAGGGAATAGACACAAAGAATTGACTTTTAGGAACAACTTCATTGATGTCTTCATCTTCACATGACAGCAAAGCACCCATCAATAAGGCCAGAGGAAGTGCAATACTCCTCCATTTATATAATTGGTTTATTTTGAAATTGTGCATCGTAATAATTTTGTATGGTTTAGTAGCTTTTTAATACCCTTCATTTTGAACCAAATTTGGATTCCCGTTCAATTCATCTTGGGGAATGGGCCAAGCATAAAGGTTTGAGGGATAGTTTACGGTACAGATGTCGGCAGAGCAGTCCACTCTGGTAAAACCCCGTTGCAATCGCTTTAGGTCGAACAAGCGGTTCGCCTCAAAAGCCAGTTCTTTTCTTCTTTCGGTGATGATATCTTCCACCAATTCATTCCCGGAGGAAGTGATGGGCGAAGCGTTGGCCCGGGATGTAATTTGATTGACAAGGTTCCTTGCCAACACTTCCTGCCCGTTTCTGGCCTCAATTTCCGCTTTCATCAATACCAGTTCGGTCAATCGAATTACCGAAAAAGGAGTATCATCTGGTGATGCGCCAAAATCCCCGGGATATTTGAAGACATGGTGGTCGGTATTTTCAATTTTATACCAATTAAGCCTTACATCATCAGGTCCATATAAGCTGTACAAATCATTGGAAATGGCATGGGCCGCATTGCCATTATTGGACGTGTAGATATCAATTATGGAACGATTGGTAGTGGTTGACGAACCTGCTTCATTAACGTAAAGCTGCAGGATACTTTCTTGAATTACAATGGACGTTCCGGCCCATTCATTGATAAATTCCAACTGACCCAATCCTGCCGATTCATAAAAACCAGTGGTATAGGTTTCCACAAGGGAATATCCGCCCCCGTTGATCACTTCATTGGCATCGGCTAAAGCTGAGGCATAATCCGTAACATAAAAATGCATTTTTGCCCGAAGAGCAAGGGCCGAATAGTAATTGATAAAGTAATAAGACTCCCCATCCCTTACAATATAATCGCCTTTTTGAAGCAATCCCAAGGCCTCCCCCATTTCCGAGAAGACGAAATCAAAAACCTCTCCCACGGTATTCCGAGTTGGCTGGGCATCAATACCAGTCTGTGTAACGATGGGGATGCCTGGGTGTGATTGATCGGAAGTAAAGTTAAAATCCTGGGCAAACAATTGCACCAAACAAAAATGGGCATAGGCACGTAATACCCTTAATTCTGCTACGGTCTGATCTCTTACTTCCGGGGTTATATCAGAAGCGTTATCTATATTCTCCAAAATAGCATTGATGTTGTTGATAAGAATATAGGCATCTTGCCACAGTAAAGTGGTAGTGCTCCCGTTAAGGTTAAGCAAATAAGCATGAGGAAGCCTATCGAAGTTTGCCCCTGAAGACTCCCTATCGGATGGGATCTTGCCATTATCGGTTGCTGCATCGCCTATTACCGCAAAGTCAGTTCCGTAAAACCCCTTTAATTTAAGGAACGTATATACGCCGTTCAAAGCCGTTAAAACGCCTTCTTGTGTCTGGAACACACTTGAGGATGCCACGGCTGTTTCCGGTTCAACATCCAAATAGTCATCGCATCCTACCAAAACAAGTATGAGTAAGAAGAAAATCGTATTGTATTTGATTATATTTTTCATTGTTCTCTGATTTAAAAGGAAAGATTAGCTCCAAAGGTTATGGTACGCGGCAATGGGTATGCTTCTGATGTTGGGTCATACCCTGGAAAATCGGTATGTACCCATAAATTTTGGCCAGACAGTTTAAAGGAGATATTGCTCATGCCCAAACTGTTCACCAAATCACTGGGAAGGGTATACCCCAAGCTAACATTCTGAAGCCGCACATAAGATTCATCGTATAAAAAACGTGTGCTGGTCAACCCACCATTGGGGTTGTTGATCAATGCCCTGGGCACATCTGTGATGTCTCCGGGCTGTTGCCATCTGTTTAAAGCAATGGCCCACTGGTTGGCTGAGAAATTGGCCCCGTCTGTATTGAGTTCCTCGCCAAGATCAAAGTAACCCTCCGACCCTTGACTGAAATACACCATAAAAGACAATGACAAGCCTTTATACTTAAAGGTATTGGTAACACTCCCATAGGTATCCGGAGTTGTTTGCCCAACGACAACCCTGCTTTCATTCCCATCAAAATCTGGGGTGGTATTACCTTCGGCATCCAAATACAAGGCATTTCCCGTTGCAGGATCCACCCCTTGGTAACGCTGTAAGTACCAGTTATCTGACCGACCACCTTCTTGCCAAATCCTTTCAGAGAAAACCACCTCATCAGGGATACTCACAATCTCTTGATCGTAAAATGCAATATTGGCATCGGTTCTCCAATAAAAATCTTCACTCCTCAAAATGTAAGCTGTCAATGAAGCCTCATAACCCGTATTCAACAGTTCTGCATCAGAATTTATGGTTTGTGCTTCAAAACCCGTGGTCAAGGAAAGGGGAAGGTCAAACAACAGGTCCAACGAGTTTCTTCTAAAATATTCCAAGGTACCGCTAAGCCTATTATTGAACAATCCAAAATCAATTCCAATGTCCAACTGCTGGTTCTTTTCCCACTGAAGATTGGGGTTTGCCGGAGTGCTAATTGTTGCACCGCCCAAGATATCCGTAGGACTTAAAGCGTAATCTACCCCTAACCTATACAAATCCCTCCAAAGGAAATTATCAATATTGTTATTGCCCGATGTACCATAGCTGGCCCGAAGTTTTAGGTTGTTGACCCATTTTGAATTGGGGAACAAATCATCGCTTACCACATAGCTGAGTCCTACGGCACCAAAAGTTCCCCATCTGTTGTCCTCCCCAAAGTTGGAAGCCCCATCTCTACGTAAAGAACCTTCTATAAAAATTTTGTCCTTATAGGCATAGTTCAACCTACCAAAGAACCCAGCTACATTTAATGCGTCAAAATCCGAACTAATGTCATTGGGCTGGAATTCGCCAATGCCCAAGCCTACATCGTTCAAATTGGCAAAAACAAAGTCATTGGCATCAACACCCAACTCACTAAATCGTTCCCGAGTGGTCTCAAAGCCTGCTTTTAATCCAATGGAATGGTCCTCTGCAATTTTTTTATGGTAAGCCAACGAACCTATAAAATTAAATGTATTGCCATTGAGCCTATTCTCTGTGGAGTTGCCTCCTTCCGTTTCTGCCTTGTACAGTTTTCCAACCTGCTCTTTCTCCGTGGTTGAATAATAATAGTAATTGGCCAATACCTCTCCCCGTAAGGAGGGGGTAAAATTGTACCCTAGGTTAAGGTTGGTGTTAAAACTCCATACCTCATTGGAATTTCTATTAAGGGCTGCACTGGCCACCGGATTATGCTGTGCATTACTGGGAATGTCAAAATTATACCCTGCCCCAACAAAGGCAGGATTGGTATCTGCTGTAGCAAAGATGGACTCGGTAGGTGCGGTATTGAAGGCTCCCGACAACTGTCCACTTCTTCCGCCATCAGATATCAGATCATTTGTAGTTCTGTAATTCAACTGAATTTTAGCTCCATAATCAAATTTATCGTTCGCCTTGTGCTTTACATTCAGCGTACCTGTAATCCGTTCAAAATCTGTACCTATGATGGTACCCTTTTGGTCCGTATAGCCCAAGGATGTGAAAAATGAGGTTTTTTCGTTACCCCCCCTAGCTGAAAAGTCGTATTTTTTGAACGATCCGGTTTGGAAGGCCTCATCTACCCAATTGGTATCAAATGCTTGGACAATGGGCAAATAAAATCCTGTGGTGGAATCATCTGGATCAATACCACTGTTGATCATGGCCTCCCTATAATATTCCACATATTCAGCTGTGTTCATGACCCTGAAGTTATTGGGATTGGTGTTCGTTGTAAAGCCCACCTCGGTGCTAATGGAAAAGGTGGTCTTTTGTCCGTCCCCAATTTTGGTGGTGATCAAGACAACGCCATTTGCTGCCCTTGATCCATAAATGGAAGCCGCGCTGGCATCTTTTAAGACATTGACACTTTCAATATCCGCAGGATTTAATTGGGACAACCCACCATTAAAGACGGCTCCGTCCACAACAATGAGCGGCTCATTTCCTGCAGAAAGTGAACCAATACCCCTTATCCGGAATTCTGCCCCTTCTCCCGGCTGTCCGCTGCCTTCCAACACTTGGAGCCCAGGCGCCAAGCCCTGTAGGGAATTGGTGAAATTTGTTTGGGGCTGTTTTAGGATTTCATCGGTCTTGATAGATTCCAAAGCCCCTGTAAGCGCTTTCTTTGTAGAGGTTCCAAAGGCTACCACCACTACTTCATCAAGTTCGTTCAAATCTTCTAACAGCACCACATTTAAGATGTTTGTCGTAACGCTTACCCGCTGCGTGGCAAAACCGATGTAACTGAAGCGTAAAACATCGCCAATAGCTGCATTGATGGCATAATTGCCATCAAAATCCGTATTGGTCCCCGTATCGGTTCCTTCCTTTACAATGGTAACGCCAAAAAGAGGTTCGTTTTTTTCATTGGTCACTTTTCCTTGTATTACTTGTTGGGCAGTAACCGTAAAAAAGGAAGAGACCATTAGCAATAAAAATAGAATCTGTTTCATTTTGGTTATCATTAGTAGTTCGTCTAGCCAAATGTTGTTTTTTAATCTTATACAGGCAGTATTATTTTGAAAAAAGAAAATTATTTCAGAAATTTTCAGAAAAATTATATGAATATCTCAAACAAGGAAGCTTCAGAACTCATTGCCGAGAGCATTAGGTTTTTAAAGTCCCATAAAATCACCCAACAAGAAATGGAGCTACGTTTAAACTATACGTCGCTCAGTAAAGCCAAAAACTTTGAACGATACCCCCAGGTCATCATCGAAAAAAAGACCCGCAAAGAATTGCTCCAAAGCATATTTCAGGAATTTGGGCTCCATTACAACGAAAAATTTGGAAGGATAGAGCAATTGACCACCAAGCCTACAGGAACAGGGGCCTCGGATATACAATACTACATCATGCATTATTATGCCTTTGCCAGGGGTGTTGTGGATAGGGCCTCCATTCAAATAATCAATAGGCGAAAAGTGGTCATGGATTACCGGATCGAGGAGCATTGGGAGGGTATTTATAGCGTCATAGAAAGTTATACGTTCATCGAGGTTGTTAAAATGGGCTATACCACCCCTGTCAAGAAACTGTTGTCCCTTTTTTCAGGGACCATGAAATATGGTCACAAATACCTTTTAGGCACCTATTCCACAGTAAAGAAGGATGGCTTTCCAGCAGCAGGACGGGTCATTTTGGAACGGGCCGATGACAAGGCCCATATGGCTCAACTGCTTGTTCAACCAAGCGATTACCGTATTGTTAGCTACCTAAAGGACAATGTCTACATTACCAAGTTGTTTACCCCAAATAACCTCGATCAAATTGTATCAACACACCACAACCATTATTTAAAGTTGGTGGGGAGCTATAAATTGATTGTCCCTGCCAAAAACAACACATGGAATTTGACCACACTTTTCATCAATAAGGATTTTACGGCCCAATTAGATCTTAACGACATTTCTTTATATGGCTATGTCAGCTTTATCAACATCAATGTGCTGAACATTGTCTTTACCCGAAAGAACCAAGACAGTGTTTCGATCAGAAAACAGATTCTTACCCTTGACATCAATATTAGAAAAGTGTCCTCAAAGAACATTTATACCTGTACCGCATCGAGCCCAATACTACATGGTGGACCAAGTGCTTTTAAGGCCTACCTAATCATCGGCAAGGATTTTAGAAAAGAATATCTTGATCTCTTGGATATGGACCTGATTCTTAGCGAGCCTTTGCCCTAAACGTACTTTCTTTTTTCCAGGAAGCGGCCATGGCATCTACTCATATAATCTGCTAAAAAACAGGCATCTATGCCGTATGTCTATCAAACAAAAAAAGGCTTCCTGTTTAAGGAAGCCTTTCTGTAATGTGCGGATGAAGGGAGTCGAACCCCCACGCCTTGCGGCACTTGATCCTAAGTCAAGCATGTCTACCAATTCCATCACATCCGCTTAGGGTCTGCAAATATACTGCAAATTTTCATTTGCTAAACCTTACTGATTCAAAAACGTCTTTTTTGTACTTTTAGCAAACTTTTACGACACCTATGGAACAAATCAAGACCTACATCGACCAACACAAAGACCGATTTATCAATGAACTTATTGAACTGCTGAAGATTCCGTCCATCAGTGCAGACAGTGCCTATAAAAAAGATGTGATCGCTACGGCACAAACGGTGGAAAAGTCATTATTGGAAGCTGGCTGTGATGTTGTTGAAATCTGCGAGACCAAAGGCTACCCCGTGGTCTATGCCGAAAAAATAATCGATGAATCTTTGCCCACGGTCTTGGTCTATGGCCATTATGATGTACAACCACCCGATCCGATGGACCTATGGACCACGCCTCCTTTTGAACCCACCATCAAAAAAACGGAAACCCACCCCGATGGGGCCATATTTGCCCGTGGAGCCTCTGACGACAAGGGGCAGTTTTTTATGCATGTAAAAGCGGCAGAGTTTATGATCAAAAACAACCAATTGCCCTGCAACCTAAAATTCATGATAGAAGGGGAAGAAGAGGTTGGCAGCGATAGCCTTGAGGATTTTCTAAAAGAAAACCAAGAAAGATTGGCCAACGATATCATCTTGATCTCCGATACGGGAATGATGGCCCATGACGTTCCCTCCATCACTACAGGCCTAAGGGGTTTAAGTTATGTTCAGGTTGAAGTTACCGGTCCCAACCGCGATCTGCACTCGGGTATTTATGGTGGAGCGGTACCCAACCCCATCAATGTACTGAATAAAATGATTGCTTCGCTCCATGATGAAAACAACCATATTACCATCCCCGGTTTTTATGATAAGGTGGAAGAAGTATCCGATGCCGAGCGGGAAGAAATGGCAAAAGCACCTTTTGACATTGAAGACTATAAAAAAGCCTTGGATATTGATGCCGTTTATGGTGAAGCAGGATTTTCTACCCCCGAACGTTATTCCATTCGTCCCACCTTGGATGTCAACGGAATCTGGGGCGGTTATACCGGTGAAGGCGCAAAAACCGTAATTGCGAGCAAGGCCTATGCCAAAATATCCATGCGGTTGGTGCCCCATCAAGATCCAGATGAGATTACCGAACTCTTTACCCAACACTTTGAGTCCATTGCCCCAAAAGGGGTTAAGGTAAAGGTTACGCCCCACCATGGTGGCTTGCCCTATGTGACCAATATAGATAGTATGGGATATAAAGCGGCATCCAAGGCCTACGAAACCACCTTTGGAAAGACCCCCATACCGGAAAGGACCGGTGGCAGTATTCCTATCGTGGCCCTTTTTGAACAGATCTTGGGTTCAAAGACCATATTAATGGGTTTTGGTCTGGATAGTGATGCCATTCACTCACCCAATGAACACTTTGGGGTATGGAATTTTCTCAAAGGGATAGAGACCATTCCGTATTTCTATAAGTTTTACTCGGAAATGAAATAGAAAAAGGCCAAGAAATCACCAAACAATTGCCATTCTGGGGGAACAAACCTCAGCATTAAATCAATCAACCATTAAGAGTGACTAATCATTTGGGCACTTGGCCTTAATCAACATGATTTGGGGCAAACATCTGATCGCTCCGTGGACAATAAACACACAACCTTAATCCTTCACAACTCCACTTTGCGTATTATAAATACTTTTGACTGTCCTTAAAAAATCATCTCGGCAAAATTCTCAGTCACATTTATTTTTAACAACACAAGTATTTAATTATCAAATGTTTAATTCAAATTTATCGCTTCAAGATCGTCAAGCAAGTGTCCCATCAATAGGATGCCCAGAAGTGTAGACGAGTATACCATTTATGTCGGTAAGTGCACAGGTCACATCTCTTGCCCACAAAAAAACCTGTCCGTTGGACAGGTTTTTTTAACTTGTTATCGAACTGTAATTAAGGGAGTTGCGAATATCCCCGCCTTGTTTTCCACAAAAAATATTTCTCAAACAAGACTTTAAAAAAATCATAAAAGACATTGGGAATCATAATGGCAAAATTTCTGGGCTTAAACAAATGGTCGCTCAGTATGATCACCTCCTTTTTCCCAGCATCCATAATGCAGACTCCTGGTATTTTTCCCCAAGCCTTTTTCTTTAATTTGGTCTTCCCCTTGCACACCCTAAGGATGTTTTCTGCTACAATCTTACCGGTCTCATCCGATGGGTATCCTGTCTTGGGTCCTGAAAAGGGAACTTTTCCGGGTTTGAACGGCAATTTGACATCGACTGCTATTCCCGCTGCCCAAATATTGGAATATTCTTTGTGGCGGTAATCTTCCCCTACAGGGAGGTAGCCTGTGGAAGTGGCTCCCAAATCCGGTGAATTCATGACAAAATCGACCCCCACAAAGGGAGGCATCAACATGGTGAACGAACTGGGCAACACTTCCCCTGAGGTCAATTCCACACTATCCTTGGTGACCGCCACAACACCAACCTCCGTCCTATAGTGTATGTTGAACATCTTCATAAAGGATTTGAGCATGGTCTCGCCCCCTGGCATACCGTCTATACCAAAATGCCCCAGAAAATTTTCTGGGGTAATCCAATACAGGTCCACCTTTTTCCTGATGCGCTGCTCCCGAAGCCATTTTTCCATATTGAACAAAAACTCATAGGCCGCCCCCATACACCCTGCATTCTGCGTGGCCCCGATCACAATAGGCCCTGGATTTTTCTTGAACTCCTCCAAAGCCATCCGGGTTTTCATCGCCCCAGCCGGCGTACCAATATAATGGGCATATTCCCTTACCCCAGAGGCAACATCGTATTTGACTTTTGGTCCCGTGGCTATGACCAAATGATCATAGTGGACCTCTCCTTTTGATGTGTTTACCCGTTGATGCCCTGAATCTATGGCCAAAGCTTCGGCATGGATAAACTCCACCCCTTTTTTCTCCAGAATCCTATCCTTTCTAAAAGAAATATCCTTGATGTCCCTCCTTCCAAAAGGAACCCATATCAAAGAGGGAATAAACAGAAATAAAGGAGATTTATCAATCACGATTACCTTATGTTCCTTTTTGCCCTTGCGCTTAATTTCCAAAGCGGCGGTCATCCCCGCAAAATTTCCACCGATTACTACTGTAGTTGTCATGGCCCTTGGTTTTTAGACAAATGAAGATACAATCCTCCCAAATAAAAGTCCGTAACCTATGTCACACAACACTCTCTTTTCATAAGCTTGTTTGGGAGTTTATGACCACACTCTAACATTCTCATTTAAAATAAAGTACACAGCAATATTTACATCTAGTGAAAATTCCAACTGAACCGACAAAGAACCCGTGCCCATGGTTCCAGAAAACCATCCTTTGGTCACGAAAATGATTCCAACAGATACCGTTGCAGAATCCCCAAACACCCTGTATGACCTCCTTGGATGTCGCCATAGTGTAACAAATTATGGAAAATCGCGTTCTAATAATCTATCAATCAAAACGAACACTATCATGATTCAACGTTTTTTTATCCTCTGTTCAGGGGCAGATTCCCAAATTTTAGAAAGCTGTAGCCAAGGAGAACGAAATAAATATGCTGGTATAGGAGCCACCGTCTTCTTTACCGCAGTCATGGCCTTTATTGCCTCTGCCTATGCGCTATACACTGTTTTTGACAATAGCTATACCGCCATTTTTTTCGGATTGGTCTGGGGATTGTTGATCTTTAACCTAGACCGCTATATCGTCTCTACCATAAAGAAGAGCAAGAGTTTTAAGAATGAACTGTTACAGGCCACACCCAGAATTATACTGGCAGTGATCATAGCCGTTGTCATTTCCAAGCCCTTGGAACTTAAAATCTTTGAAAAAGAAATTGATCAGGTACTCTTAGAGGAAAAAAACAGCATGACCTTGGCCAATAAAGAACAGTTGGCCTTACAGTACACCCCAAAAATAGAAAACCTCAATCAAGAAATCAGTCGATTAAAAAGCGAAGTGGCCGCCAAGGAAGCAGCGACCAATGCCCTATATAACACCTACATTTCTGAAGCTGAGGGTACAGCAGGAACAGGCATACTGGGAAAAGGCCCTGTTTATAAGGAAAAACGTGAAAAACACGATGCCTATCTGGCCGAATTACAACAATTAAAACAAACCCATGGCGAAAAAATAAAAGGCTTGGAGGCACAGATCATGGCCCTGAACACCGACTATGATACTGCTGTAAAAACTTCACAACCCGTTATAGATGGTTTTGATGGTTTAATGGCCAGAATCAACGCTTTGGGCAAATTACCTTGGCTGCCCTCCTTTTTCATTTTCCTATTGTTCCTGGCCATTGAGACAGCTCCAATATTGGCCAAACTTTTGGCTCCCAAAGGAGAATACGATTATAAATTTGAAGAGGGCGAAAGTGTGGTTGCCACTTGGGTGACCCAAAAAGTGGAGCAACGTAAACTGTTGCTTAACACCGATGCCCAAATGAACCAGACCATCTATGAAGATGTTTCTTCCGAAGAGGAACTGTACCGGTACAAGAAAGAAAAAGCGGAGGAATTACTTCGTCTACAGGCCGATTCTTTTCACAAGACCCAAATAAAAGGACTTTAAACCGTTAACTTTTTGTAGGCATTAAGTGCTTCTACCAGGCTTTCCTCCCAATGGGGAATTCCCACACCAAAGGTCTTCTTGACCTTAAGCTTGTCCAGCACACTATACTTTGGTCGTTTTGCCGGGGTTGGGTAGGCCTCGGATGGTATGGGCTTTACATTGACATTGGTTTTGGAAAGCTCAAAAATAGCCTTGGCAAAACCATACCAAGATGTTTCCCCCTCATTGCTGTAATGGTACACACCAAAAGCCTTACTGTCAGAGAATACGATCTGAAGGATAATATTGGCCAAATCCTTGGCGTAGGTAGGGGTGCCCCTTTGGTCATCTACAACAGCCAATTGATCGCGCTCATCACCCAATCGTAGCATGGTCTTCATGAAGTTGCCTCCATATTCCGAATACAACCATGAGGTCCTGAGGATGAAATGGGCCGCATGATGTTCCAAAACTGCCCGTTCTCCTTCCCATTTAGTTCTACCATAAACCCCAAGCGGATTGCATTCCGCTTCTTCTGTATAGGGATTTCTGGCATTTCCATCAAAAACAAAATCTGTAGATATGTGTATCAAGGTGGCCCCAACGGTTGCACAGGCCAACGCCAAGTTTTTGACCCCCAACACATTTACCTTCTCCGCGATGGCATATTCGGTCTCGGCCTTATCTACCTGGGTATAGGCCGCACAGTTGATGCAGTATCGATAGCCGTTGCCTGTAAAATCATGGGCTACAGCGGTTGGGTCAGAAATATCCAACTCTGAAGAGTTCCTAAAAACAAACTCAAATCCCTGGTCAGGGTTTTTTTCAACTAGCTCCTTAATGCATTTGCCCAATTGGCCCGATCCGCCAGTTACAAGTATTTTCATCATAAAAAAAGCAATCTTAGCCTGTTACCAATTCGTTCCATGTGGGCAACACCTTGTCTTTTTCAGAAATTAGGAGTTCATCATCGTTCAAGGCCCAATCTATTTGTAAGCTTGGGTCATTGTACAAAATACCCCCCTCAGATTGTTTGTTGTAAAAGTTATCACATTTGTAAAAAAAGATGGCCGTCTCACTCAAGGTAACAAATCCGTGGGCACACCCTCTGGGAATGTACAATTGCTTTTTATTTTCTGATGATAGAACAGAACGTACAATATTGCCATATGTCTTGGAGTTTGGTCTTATATCAACGGCAACGTCCAACACTTCCCCATCCAATACACGCACCAATTTTGCCTGGGCATGCTCCCCGTTCTGAAAATGCAGCCCCCGAAGCACCCCCTTGGTAGAAAACGATTGGTTGTCCTGTACAAAAAAGGGTTTGGCCCCTGTGGCCAGCTCAAATTTCTCTTGGTTGTAGCTTTCAAAAAAGTACCCTCTTTCGTCTTCAAAAACCCGAGGTTCAAGTTCAAAACAACCTTCTATATTGGTCTTGATAATTTCCATGGTTATGCGATAACTTCCAACAATCTTCTACTGTACCCACTCTTCAAAAAAGGCTCCGTAAGCTTTTTGAACTGGTTTTTGGTAATATAGCCCATTCTATAGGCAGAGGCTTCAATGGCGCCTATTTTTAATCCTTGCCGTTCCTCTATGACCTGGACAAACTGTCCAGCCTGCATCAATGAGGTAAAAGTACCCGTATCCAACCAAGCCGTACCACGATCCATGATACTGACCTTCAATTTTCCCCGGTTCAAATACTCGCGGTTCACATCGGTAATCTCCAATTCTCCCCGTGCACTAGGCTTCATGTTTTTGGCTATTTCTACCACATCGTTGTCGTAAAAATAGATGCCGGGCACGGCATAATTTGATTTCGGTTTTTTGGGTTTTTCCTCAATGGAGATAACCTTGCCCGCTTCGTCAAATTCAACCACTCCATAACGTTCCGGATCATTGACGTGATAGGCATAGATAATGCCTCCGTCCGGATCATTGTTGGATTGGAGCAAAGCCTCAAGGCCCGTGCCGTAGAATATGTTGTCCCCCAAGATTAGGGCCACCTTATCTTCTCCAATAAATTTCTCCCCGATCAAAAAGGCCTCTGCCAATCCGTTGGGCTGTTCTTGGACGGCATATTCAAAACGACATCCGTATTTTCTGCCGTCTCCCAATAGTTTTTTGAACAAGGGCAAATCGTGTGGGGTAGATATGATCAATATTTCCCAAATGCCCGCTTCCATAAGCGTAGACAATGGATAATAGATCATGGGTTTATCATAAATGGGCATGAGCTGTTTGCTCACCGCAAGGGTCAAGGGGTGTAATCTTGTGCCTGAACCACCTGCTAAAATAATTCCTTTCATAGTTGGGGATTAATGGGTTATTATGCTATACTGGAATTTTTATTCGCTACGTAACGGGTCAAATACCAGTCTATGGTCTTATCGATACCTGTTTCAAAATTTTCGTCTGCCTTCCAACCCAAATCGCCCTCGATCTTGGTGGCATCTATGGCGTATCTAAAATCATGGCCCGCCCTATCCTTTACAAAACTGATTTGGTCTTTATAGGATCCTCCATTGGTCTTTGGCTGTTTTAGGTCCAATAATTCACAGACCTTATGGGCGATGTACAAATTGTTTCGCTCATTTCTGCCCCCAATGTTATAGGTTTCTCCAGAAACGCCTTTTTCATAGGCCAAGGCTATACCTTTACAGTGATCCAATACATACAGCCAATCCCTGATGTTGGATCCATCGCCATAAATGGGGATATCCTCACCCCCTAGGGCTTTCCTGATGATGGTGGGAATCAATTTTTCATCATGTTGCTTGGGACCATAATTGTTGGAACAATTGGTGGTCACCACATTCATGCCATAGGTATGGTGGTAGCTTCTCACAATAAAATCTGACGAAGCTTTTGAAGCACTGTACGGACTATTGGGTGCATAGGGTGTTGTTTCCATGAACAGACCCTCCTTGCCCAAGGTCCCGTAGACCTCATCGGTAGAGACATGATGAAAACGTGTGTCCTTATAGGCCTCTTTATAGATGCCTGGACCGACCATCCATCGCCTTTTGGCAACATCGATCAAGTTAAAGGTCCCTATGATGTTGGTCTGCATAAACGCATCGGGATTGGTGATGGAGTTATCCACATGGGATTCGGCCGCAAAATGAATTACCCCCTTAATATCGAACCGTTCGAAGGTCTCCTCAATCAACCCCCGGTCACAGATATCTCCTTTGATAAAGGTATACCTTTCATGATCGGCCACCTCCTTTAAATTGTCCAGATTACCCGCATAGGTAAGGGCATCCAAATTCACCAAATGTATCGTTGGATTCTCTTTCAAAAAATAGGGCACAAAATTGGAACCGATAAATCCTGCTCCTCCCGTTATTAAGATGTGATTCATTTTTTTAGTCTAAAAATTACTTTCTATGTAAAAATATACTTACAAAAACTAATTGTTCAATTAATGTTGTGAAAGCCACCTTTTTGTTGGTAGAGTCCTCAAATTACGCTTTTTAATGCCATCCTTTAATGAGCTTAACAAAGACTTGATACTATAATCGTCGTATTTTACGTTTTTATGTAGTATTTTTCTTTCTTTTATTTTTTATCTACCAAACCATGGATCAGCAATTTACCGAAAAACCACATATTTTAGCTGTAGACGATGAACTATTAAACATAGAACTGCTCCGATTCATCATAGAGCGGCAAGGTTTTAATTATACCGGAACAAGTACCATTGCGCAGTTTATGGCTTCCTTGGAACAACAAATTCCCGATTTGATCCTGCTAGATGTGGTCATGCCAAACACCAATGGTTTTGAATTTTGCAAACAGTTAAAAAAGACACCGGAGTATGCAGATATCCCCGTCATATTCATCACGGGCAAAATAAAAGTAAAAGACAAGGTTGAAGGTTTCGAGGCCGGTGGTGTGGATTATGTGACCAAACCATTTAATGAGTTGGAACTCATGGCTAGGATAAAGACACATGTTGATTTGAAGCGCGCCAAAAACAGGATCGAAATACAGGCCGAAAACCTAAGGCAATCCAATGCCTTGAAAGACCGAATGTTCTCTATCATTGGGCACGATCTGCGTTCGCCCCTGAGTGCCGCCAAGCTTAAAATGGATTTTATCCTACGGGGCATCATAGACCCCACGGCCGAAGACTTTAAGGAAAAGACCGTTTATGAGCTTCTGACCACCATGGACGAATCCCTCGATCTGTTACAGAACCTCTTGGGATGGGCAAAATCTGAAAGTGGTAAAATCCATATCATTCCAGAAGTCTTAGATCTTCATGATTTGGCAGCACAAACTTTTCGGTTGCTAAAACTGGGCAGTGAGCATAAAAATATTACCCTCACCAACAATGTGCCCAAAGACACCTATGTGAATGCCGATATGAACACCATTAAAACTGTATTGAGAAATTTGGTCTCCAATGCCATCAAGTTTACCCCAACGGATGGCGAGATCAAGCTGAACGCTGTATTGAAGGGCGATAGAACGATTATAGAAATAGAGGACAACGGCCAAGGTATTCCCAAGGAGGATATTCCAAAAATATTGAACCCCAACGAGCACTTTAGTAAATTGGGCACCAATAACGAACCCGGTACCGGACTTGGATTGGTACTCTGCCAAAGATTTGTGGACAGCAATGGCGGCACCCTAAAGATAAAGAGTACCGTGGGCAAGGGAAGTACCTTTTATTTTGATCTTGCCGTGGCCGAAAAAGTCATGGTCTAGGCTACGGCCCCAGCGGTTGTCTTGCCACCGCGTTGTGCCCTTTCCCAATTTACCGATTGGTTTCCTTTTAGATACCTGCCAAATCCCAAAAAAACAGACAGGTTCATGATAAAGAAATAATAGGGGATAAAGAGTATTTTCAAGCGAATTTGCCTATGCTCCAAAAACCATCCCAGGAGTGCTGCGGCATAGAACAGTACCTGCCCCCAAAACAGCAAACTGAAAATCCCGAAAGACCCTAGCCCTTCGTTCAAGGCCAAAACCAAGTTGATGGGAATGATCAAAAGAAGCAACAAGGGGGTCAACGTCCATCGCAGTACCCGATGCGAGATGTACTGAAAAGACAGCGTTCCATATTTGAAAACATTCAAAAGAGGGGCCAGACGCACCACCGATTGAATTCCGCCAGCCGAAATACGGATCTTGCGTTTCAACTCTTCCTTTACATTGGCCGAGGCGTTCTCAATGGCATAGGCCTCTGGGTTGTATTGGATGGTAAAGCCCTTCATGGCGGTACGGAGCGATATCATAAAATCATCCAACAGGGTGTCTTTCTCCACTTCTTGCCACAATTCCGTGCGTATGGCGAACAATTCGCCTGCGGCCCCTACGACAGAATAGAGTTCCGCATCCCACTTTTTGAGTTGGGATTCGTATTTCCAGTACATGCCCTCACCAGCGCCAGCAGCACTATCGACATCTTTGGAATAAATGCGCTTTTCCCCAGAAACACAGCCCACTTTTGGGTTGCTGAACAACTTCACGATTTCTCGAATGGATTCCTTGCCCAAAGATGTATTGCCGTCTGAGAAGATGACTATGGGAGTCTTTACATGGTTCATGCCGCGGTTCATGGCAGCAATCTTGCCTTTTCTGGCCGCTTCGTGAAGTACGGTGACATCCTCGTGTTTTTTTAATAATTCCGGGGTGCCATCATTGGAACCGTCCGTGACCCAAAGCTGGGTCACCTTTTGCTTTGGATAGTTGAGGCTCCGTGAATTGGCCACTTTCCCATCCAGATAATCCTTTTCATTATAGGCCGCGACAAACAGTGTCACTTCTGGTTCATAGTCTTTAGTCCCCTCTACTTTTTTCCCCAATCCTAAAATCCTTCTAATCTTAATGATGGCGAACAGCAAAATCCCATACCCCAAATAGGAGTAGAAAATAATGAACAAAGCGACCCAAAAGATAATTTTCAATGCTTGCATAATCCTATATTTTTAGTGGACCATAACGGGTTTCTTTGGGGATACACGCTCCCACTCTCCCGTAGTATGGTTAAATTGTTTGATGACCCTTGCCGGATTGCCCACGGCAACCGAAAAGGGAGGAATATCCTTGGTCACCACGCTGCCTGCACCAACTTGGCACCGCTTACCAATGGTGACCCCTGCCAACACCACAGAGTTGGCCCCAATATGAGCCTCATCCCCAATGACCGTAGGCCTAATATCCAAAGCCTGTTGGCTGGAGTTTTTGCTTCCATCGGCATAGCCATGGTTAAAGCCAGAAACAAACACATTTTGTCCCAGCCCGGAACCGTTGCCCATGGTCACAGGACCGATTATTACACTGCCAATGCCCACGCGGACCCTGTTGCCCAGAATCACGTCCCCGGAACCGTTGTTTACCGTACAGTAGCTCTCTATGGTTGTCAACTCCCCCACTTCAAATCGGTTCCACGGAAAAACATCGACCCTACTGTTTCTTCTAATGGTCGCCCCTTTTCCCTTTTTGTGTTTCATGGGGTTTAAAAACCAACGTACCCATAACCTAGGTCTTGGATTGCGCTTGGGCGCTATCAACCGTAAGGCCAACTGTTTCAGCTTTGGATTCGATTTTATTTTGGCTACTATTCCCATATTCCTAAAATTTTATGCAGAGGCTTTTTTGACCTTTAAGATGCAATGGTAGATTTCGTTGACATTGTTCTCCCAACTGTGTGACAGGCCAAACGTCCTACGTTTTTCTTCCAATGCCTTGGAATTTTCCCCCAAGGCTTTTTCAATCAACGCCACATAATCTTCGGGCGTCTTGCCCAGATAGGTATGGCCCTTAAAATATTCCATGGCCTTGGTTGCCGAAGCTACCGTAGGCTTGCCCATGGCCAGATACTCATCAATCTTTCTTGGATAATTACCCATGGTGGCATCATTGATCAATTGCGGGTTGATGGCCACATCAAAGCCTTTGATATAATTGGGCAATTCCGAAGCATCCCTGCTTCCCAAGAAATGGACATTGTCCATTTGATGAAGTTCTGAAGCGGTGAATTTTTCATCCTCGGGCCCAACCAAAACAAGGTTCCAATCTGGTCTTGCCTTGGCTAGATGGACCAAAATGGGGATGCTCAAGCGTCTACTGCTCAAAAAACCCACATAGCCAATAATCGGCCCCGGTATACCCTTTAGGTCTTCCGGCACCGTAATCTCCCGCATTTGGTCGTCAAAAAGGGAGGTGTCACATCCCTGTCCCACCATATAGGAATGTTCGGTAAACTGTTTCCCGTATTCCGCATACAATGTTGAATTGTTTACCACACAATCGGCATTTTGGATAAGTCTAGGCTCCAAACGCACCCCATTCTTGCGCCAATACGGGTTTTTGGTCAAGTAATCGCGCATGTAGTACACATAGAACGATGGGGTCAAATATTGCTGGATATGCTGTCCCAAAAACATGGAACTGTCATTAAAAATGATGTAATCCTTAAAACCCAAGCGTTCAATGGCCGATTTTACGTCCTTGGCAAAACGCTTGGCATTTCTTCTGTTCAAAAAGTCGAAAAGGCCTTTGTTTTTAACAAAGTTGATGGATTCGATCATCGTTTTCGGATAGAGGTTCCACATGGTATCGTCCAACTGCACCAAATCTTTGTCCTGTCCTTTCTTGACCCGCATCCTCTTTTTAATCTTTTCCGTATGCCGTTCCCGGAACCTTGAAACCCTGTCCATAGGGGGATTTACGTACAGCACCCTATTGTTCTTGGCCATTTCAACCGCTATGTTCTTGCAATTGCTGCCAATTTCTATATCCCAAGCCTGGATACCCATGACGATGATATCTTGGTTCTTGATCATGGTGTAGTATGCATTTCGTTATAAACATCCTCATACAGCCCCAACACATTTTCGGCCATGGCCTTCCATGAAAAATGTTTGGCCCTGGCTATCCCCTTTTCGGTCAACAGCTTGGCCAACATGGTATCTTCTACCAGACTCTGCATGGCCTGGGCTATTTCCTTTGGTTTAAAAGGATCAATGATCAATGCCGCATCCTTACCTGCTACCTCGGGCATTGAGGAAGTATTGGAGGTAATGACCGGTACCCCACAGGCCATCCCTTCCAAAATGGGGATACCAAAACTCTCCCGAAGGGATGGATATAGGAATATGGCACACTGGCTAATGATTGCTGGTAACTTTAGGTTGGGCACATAGCCCGTGAGATGGATCAAATCCCTCAAGGACGGGGCTCCAACGTCCTGTAGCAACCGCCTTAGTTCTCCTTCATCATAATCCAACATCACCAAATGATATTTGTTGGGATATACCTTGTTGAATTCTGCAAAGGCCCGTAAGACCCCTATGGTGTTTTTCTTGGGATCCGTATTGCCCAAAAAGAAAAAATAATGGTCCGGCAGCTTAAACTCCTCCTTTATGGAATTGAGTTCATGCGTATCGGTAACTTTTTTAAAGTGTTCACCCACCCCGTTGTAAATGGCTGTTAGACGGTCATCCTTAAACCCAAAATACTTGCTGATCCGTTTTTTCTCATAATTGGAAACCGTTATCACCTTTTTGCTCTTTCTGATCACAGGCGGCACAAAGTACCTCCGGTACATATTGCCCAATTTCTGGTACCATGTCCCCTCTTTTTTAAAAATGCTGATGCTCTCCAGATAAATGATATCGTGCAGGGTGGTTACCAAGGGTACCTTGCTAAAGACAGGCCCTGTATTGCTGGTGCAATGCAGTACATCACAGCCTTCGCGGTAAGCAGCCCTTGGAAGCGCAATCTGCTCCCATCCGGGGTAGCCAAATTTTGACTCGAGCTCCACTATCTTAAAATTGTCCGCTTTGGGAATGCACGTATTATCCACGTCTGGTTTCACAAAGATGACATACTCATTTTTCTGATCGATCCGTTGCAGGTTTTTGATGAGCTCCAGAGCCACCATATCCATGCCGTGCTTCTTTTTTCTAAAAAGCCGTTGTCCTTCTATTCCAATTTTCATTTGATGTCGTTAACTGTTAACTGTTCCGTGTTGGGTGTGTATAAATTTCTTATTGGCTCCTTTTAGTTTAAAGAGGGACAGGAACATCACTGAAAATGCCTTGGGCAAAGTGAGAACCGCCTGCAAGGTCGCTGCATTATAAAACTTTCGTGGAATGGCCATCACAAAGGCCGAGAATGTTATCACAGCGGTGACATACCAATACGATGCCGGAATAAAAAACCAATTTTCCGCAAAGAAAATATCTACAAGGAAGTAGCCCGCAGTTAACAGGAACACCAAGCCCAACAGCAGGATCCTTGGAGGCGAAACCATTTGATAGACCTTATCGGCAAAATCCACATTGCCTTTGAGCAACAGTTCACGCAGGCCCGAAACCATGAAACGCCTAAAATAGACAAACTGTGCGGACAGCCAGCGTTTGCGCTGGTTGGCGAACACTTCGGTCTTTTGTACTTTTTCATCCAGCACCAAGGCATCATGAAGGTATTCTATGGTATTTCCTTCCTTCAGCAATTTTAGTTCCAATTCCTTATCAAAACCACCAACGGCGTTTACCTTGGCCATGGTCTTCTTGAAAAAATGGTAATCAAAGGCCATCCCGGAACCGATCAATGCCGAGGAAAGGCCCAAAACACGATGGCCCTTTCTAAAGATATGGTTGTTCACTTCTTCACTTATGGCGTCCAATATGGCAAAGGGGGTATTGGTGTTCTTGGCAATTCTATGGCCTTGCACCACTTTGTAGCCCTTATTGAAAGCATCATTGACCCGCTCAATAAAATCAAACTCCATGATGTTATCGGCATCCAAGATCAAAGCCACATGGTAATTGTCCCCTATGATCTCCATAGCCTTGTTCAAGGCTTTTGATTTGGTACTCTTTTCAAAAGATACCTCGACCAATCTAATGGGTAAATTTTTTAATTTCTGTAGGGTGATTTCTTGAAACGAATCTGCAATCACCACCACATCAAACATGTCTTCCGGGTAGCTTTGCTCCAAGGCCCTCCGGGCCACATCAACAATTACATTGTCCTCCTTATAGCCCGGTATCAACACCGCGAACTTTCGCTTTTTGTTTAAGATGGATGTTTTGCTCCCGGCCTTAAAAATACCAGCTAGGGAAAAGACAAAGACATATAGGGATGCAAAGCCAAAATAAGCCATGACAACAACCTCCAACACATTCAGTAAAATTCGCAATGCATCCATATACTCTTCCTTTTAGGGTTATGAATTCACCAATTCCTTGATGGACTTGTCTTGGAGCATTCCATCAAAATAGGCGATGGTTTGCTGCAAGCCCGTTCTTAGGTCCACCTTGGGCTCCCACCCGTTCAGTTTTTCTTTTGCCAACGAAATATCGGGCTGTCGTTGCATGGGATCGTCCTTTGGCAAGGGCAAATGAACAATCTTGGATTTTGATCCCGTTAGATCAATGATGTTCTCCGCAAGCTCCAACATGGTAAACTCTCCTGGATTTCCAATATTTATGGGACCTATAAAATCATCTCCGGTAGCCATCATCCTGATCATTCCTTCAACCAGGTCACTCACGTATTGGAAACTTCTGGTCTGGGTGCCTTCCCCATAAATGGTAATGTCTTTGCCCTGCAAGGCCTGCATGATGAAGTTGGAGACCACACGGCCATCATCCGGCTCCATTCTGGGACCATAGGTATTAAAGATTCTAATGATTTTGACATTAACATCGTTCATGTCGTGATAGTTGACAAATAAGGTTTCTGCACAACGTTTTCCTTCATCATAACAGGAACGTATGCCTATGGGATTTACATGGCCCCAATAGTCCTCCCGCTGTGGGTGTACCTCTGGATCCCCATAAACTTCACTTGTTGACGCTTGTAAAATCTTCGCCTTGATCCGCTTGGCCAATCCCAACATATTAATGGCCCCCATAACCGAAGTCTTCACCGTCTTTATGGGGTTGTACTGATAATGCACGGGTGAGGCTGGACAGGCCAAATTGTAAATTTCATCCACCTCAATGAAGTAAGGATGGGTGACATCATGGCGAATCAGTTCAAAATAGGGGTTCTCCAGAAGATGGACTATCTTACTTTTTCTTCCCGTAAAATAATTATCCAAACAAATGACCTCATTGCCCTCATTCAACAATCGCTCACATAAATGGGATCCCACAAAACCTGCTCCGCCGGTTACTAAGATTCTTTTCATTTTTTTGATTTGTTTAGACATTGACCGCTTCTTTCTCTTCACTCTTTACAACTGCCCTACCAATACTGTAGTAATTGAATCCTTGCTCTTCCATCTCTTCAGGATCATAGACATTTCTACCATCAAAAATGGTTTTCCCCTTCATCAATTTTTCCAGGATCCTAAAGTTTGGCATTCTAAATTCTGACCATTCTGTTGCCACGATCAAGGCATCGGCATCAATAATGGCATCGTACTCATCCTTTGCATATTCAATTTCATCGCCCAAAATCCTTTCAGCCTCATGCATGGCCACGGGATCATAGGCCCTAACGGTAGCCCCCAAAGCTTTTAGATGCTCAATGATCACCAAGGAAGGTGCCTCTCTCATATCATCTGTCTTGGGTTTGAAAGACAAGCCCCAAAGGCCAAACTGTTTTCCTTTAAGATTTTCCCCAAAGTGTTTTTTAATCTTTTCGACCAAGGTTGTTTTCTGTCTGTAATTGACCGCCTCTACCGCTTTTAAGACCTCTAGGGAATGGCCGTACTCATCGGCTGTCCTTACCAAGGCCTGAACATCTTTTGGGAAACAACTGCCCCCATAGCCCGTACCGGGATAGATGAACTTGGTGCCTATACGAGAATCCGACCCAATACCCTTTCTCACCAAATCTACATTCGCACCTACCAATTCACAGAGGTTGGCAATGTCGTTCATAAAACTGATTTTGGTGGCCAACATGGAGTTTGCGGCATATTTGGTCATCTCTGAAGAGAAGATATCCATAAACAACAACGGATGTCCGTTCATCAAAAACGGTTTGTACAATCTTTGCATCACCTTTTCGGCACGTTTGCTCTCGACACCCACCACAATTCGGTCCGGTTTCAAAAAATCATCAACGGCACTACCTTCCTTCAAGAACTCTGGGTTTGAAGCCACATCAAAGGGAATTCTCACTCCACGTTTTTCCAACTCATCCTGAACGGCAGATTTCACCTTATACGAAGTCCCTACGGGCACTGTACTCTTGGTGATGATCACTTTATAGTTTTCCATATGTTGCCCAATCTCGCGGGCAACACCCAGAACATATTTAAGGTCTGCACTGCCATCTTCATCTGGCGGGGTACCCACTGCAATGAATACCGCATCGGCATCGGCTATGCCTTTTTCCAAGCTGGTGGTAAACGATATCCTACCCTTTTCAATGTTTCGTTCCAACAGGGTATCCAGCCCAGGTTCGTAAATGGGCACTTCTCCATTACGGAGCATTTCCACTTTACGTTTATCAATATCAACACAGACAACGTTTACGCCCGTTTCTGCAAAACAAGTTCCGGTAACCAAGCCAACATAACCTGTTCCTACTACTGCTATATTCATTTTGTGGGTTTTTTAATATTTTATTGTAAATATTATCCTACATTTATGAAAACAGAAAATTTTGTTGTAAAAAAGGGGATTTACGTTGTAAATCCCCCATTTCCAAGGTTATTGTAGAAAGGCCTCTATCTAAGGTACCAATCTGTATCCTGTGTTCCTCCAGAATTTGCCCAACTCACAAATCGTGGGTATTGTAGTGAAATGGGTACATTTTCCGGCGGTGCCTCAAAACCTTCATAAATGTTCAAGGCCCATGGTAAATTATGTTCTGTTTTATAATATCTGCCAGCGGTAGCGTCACTATAATCATCGGAGGTGCCCATATAGCCCGCCTTGCTTGTGGGGGCCAAATCTGCCAGATGGACTTCCCGTTGCCTATCGGCATTGGCGATCAAAAAGGCATTGAACGGCACTGCCCCTAGGGTGTCTGCAGCCAACGGCGTATTTAAGGTTACCGTAATTGAAATGGTCTCGCCCGTCATGTCATAAGTGTCCCCTGCGACGATGATTACCGCTTCGTTATCCAAAGTACCATTTTCAGTGCCATTGGCAGCCAAATCCTCATAATCTCCATTGATGACCTGCCCCTCAACACTATCGACCAAGTTTGGATTTATGGGCAGCACAAAGGCAAAACCATTGTGAAAGGATGCTCCAATGTGCTCCACGGTAAAGGAGGCATCAATTGATGAAATCAAATTATCGGCATTGGCGATCAGGTTAAAGGAATAATCGATCACCAAGTCATTAAAGTCATAATCCCCCTGACTGGGCCACAAGTCTTCATACGCCAATTTACCTGTAGCGTTTATGGATGGCGAATAGTTATTGAACGCCTTGTTCACATCAAACGGAAAATCGTCCAACTCATCATTTATACCATCGCCATCGGAATCGTTGGCTGCTTGGATCGATGCCAAATTGCCCACCTGAATAGCATCTGGCGGATTGGCCTTGGCATAAAAAACCGCATCGTTAAAATCATCATCTGTTGCCACATCCCTTCTTAAATCCTCAAAACCAAGCAATGTCAATTCCCGTGCTTCATCATAGAGCAATACCATGTGGGTCTTGGTATCTTCGGTAGATTCCGGGTTAAAATCTGGGTTGGAATAATACACTCCCCTACCATCGCTTACGCCACTACCGTTCCAACCGTTTGCTGCCAAGAACCAAGAAATGACCGTATTGGCCGGGAATCTGCCCAGATAGACCCTATCACCGGGAATCAATCCGCCGCCAGAACCTGCCATGGAAGCATTGGGAAAAATTACCTTATGTTCCAAGATATCATCTTTGGATACCGGCTCCTGGCCCAAGGGGTAGGAATAATACCCCAAAACATTGCGATAGCCCGCCCCTTCGGATATAAAGGTGACCCAAACATCGGCTTCTTCGGTAATGATCAGGTTTGTTTCCTTTCCTGCCAAATATTCTGGATTTGAAAAAGGCACCCCCCCTGGATAATTCTCGGGCAAGGACGCATTTACATCGTCCAATAAGTTTTGTTGGATGACATCTGGAAACGCCATATTATCGGGCACCCCATTGGAATCATAGCTGTCTATGTATACATAATCAGCCTTGGCCGTAGCGGAAAAGCTTTTTCTTTTTGGCGTATTGGACTGCTCTTTGCCTCCATTGTTTGTCCGTTCATACAAGGGACCATAATCAAAAGATAGTGTTTCGCTGTCTACCGCCAGCCGTATGTTATCGACCAATCCAATATAGTCTGAGAAAATAAGTAAACTGTCCACCCTAGCGGATAGTGTAAATTGTTGCCCAAAACGGCCGTTGGCATCAAAGGTTCCCCTTCCTATCGAAATACTGTCTTCTTCCGCTACCTTACTGTAAAGGCTAAATACAGCCCCCTTTAAAAAATCTGGTGCTTCCAATGAAAGTTGAACAACCTTGGTGGTCTCATAACTAAAATCATTGGGCACGTTCATATTGGCCAATGCGCCATCTGAGTCATTGTTGTCATCGTCTATCACGGCAGTACCATCGTCTACCGGGATATCATTTAAATCGTTTTCACTGACACAGCTTACCAACTGCACCATCAAGAACAATACGAGTAATGTTTGAAAAGTTTTCATTTTTGTTTTTAAGTATGAATTTGTTTATGGTGGGTCAGATTCCAAAAAATGGCATTCCAAAAAGCCCTTAAGTGCTGGAACTGTCTTTTTAGGATAAAAGTCAGTGTATTTTTAGGAATCGAGACAAAAGTTTGGAACATCAAACTCACGAAGAGTTGTAGTGGTCTAAAGTTTCGCCTAGCAAACACAATTCGGTTGCGTGCGATATAGTAGGTTTTTAAGGGACTGAATTTTCCTGTGGAAAGGGATTCCTTGTGTAAAATGAAGGATTTGGGTTGGTAGTATATCTTATACCCGGCACGTTTGATCATTTCTGCCCAATCGTGTTCCTCATAGTACAGAAAATAGATTTCTGTCATCATGCCAACCTTGTCCACAACCCTTCTGGGCACCATCATGGCTGCCCCGTGTATGGATTCGGTCTCCCCTGCCTTATCATAAAAGCCATCATCTTTTTGATGGTAGCCAATACTGTTGTTGCGAATGGTCCAATGGTTCATTGGGGTATAACCGGCATATTGGATCAAGGAGGGATCCCAGTGGAACTTGATTTTTGGACTTACCATTCCTATGCCCTCATCTTGCTGCAGGGTCTCCACCAAAGGTTCTATAAACCCTTCCGGTACCTCCGTGTCATTGTTGATGAACAACAGAAATTCTCCCTTTGCCGCCTTAACCCCAAGGTTGTTCCCCCCGGCAAAGCCCAAATTCTCCTTACTTTTAATAAGGTTTACCCATGGGTATTTCTCTTTTATGATGTCTGGATTGTCATTGGGCGATGCATTATCCACCACAATTACCTCGTAGTTGGGATAGGTGAGTCCGCATAAGGATTGCAACATATCCAAGGTCACCTTAGACTCATTGTAGTTGATGGTGATTATTGACACTAATGGATTGTTCATAGTTTTCTGATTAGGATTCATTATTCACTCCTCAAATAAATTCAGACCAATAACAAATTAATTAATAAGCACTTAAACCTATTTTACATCATCGGCGGATGACCATAATCTTTATGCCGATGGCTTCTTTATTCCGATTTCCAAATTCTCGCCTGCATCCAATGCCGTAAGTTCGTCTTTGTCCAATCTACCCTGTTCCCTTCTCAGTTTTTTATCCATTCTTGGGCCAATGAACATGAACACCATTCCCGTATACATCAAAATACAGGTAGGAAACTGGCCAAAAACACCATTGCCATAGGACGCCCCCATAATACCGAACATGCCGCAAACCAATGCGGCCATCTGTCCACGCAGCCAGTCATCGCGTATTTTGAACATGACATTGTATGCCCCTGTGATCAGGACAAAGAACAATATGAAAAGGTGCAGATACAGTCCAACAACACCCGTATCTGCCCAGATGGCCACAAACCAACTGTCCGTGGCCGTGTTGGCCAAAAATGTATGGGGCGAAAAGCGTTGCCCCCAATTTCCTGTAGACCCAATGCCCCCACCAAAAGGCCTAGACGCCAAATATGTCTTTAACTTGCGCTGATTGGCCAACCTAACCTGTAATGATGCATCGTTTGGATCAAAGGCTGTACGCATTCGCCTTATCTGCGCATTATTGTTCATTAAAGTGGTGTACTTAAAGAAAACAAAGACCCCAATGCCCAAAATGGCCCCGGCCACCAGGATGGGGATATTCTTGCGAAGGATCAAAAACATGACCCCTCCTGCCGCAGGTACGGCTATGGCGCCCCGGGTCCCGGAAATCAACATTCCATAGAGCCCCGCTAGGGAAACCACTGCACAAAAAATCCTGAACTTTTTGCTCTTGGCAAAAAGGGCCAACACTCCAAAAACAACCCCAGCATGTCCTTGGGAAGCCCCAAATTGCCCCGCATCTGAATAGAAGGAGAAGATTCTTAACTTTCCAAAAAGGATATGGGTGATATGCCCACCATTATCCAACCATTTCTGTTCAAAGGGATCTACCCCAAAAAACAGCTGTTGGCATCCCTTTAAGGTTCCCAAGGTTGACATGATGCCCCAAATGATAAAAAACAGCTTAAGATCTTTGGGTTTGTCATAGAGAATGAACAGCAACGGGATGATCATCCATTGGTATAGGGCCAGCCCCCTCATGGCATAGAACCATGCGGCAAAGCTTACCGCCTCTGGGTTAACCGCCTGAAAAAGGGCGTACCCCATCCAAACCGTCACCAAAATTGTAAGTTGTGAACTTGCCTTGTTCCAAGGCACCTTAACCTTAAATGCCTTAAAAAAAAGGGCCAGATACATTAAAAACAACAGTCCATCAATCAATAAGCCCCACGTCATGGGTACGTACCTTCCCAAACCCAATATCAAAAAATTGAGTACAAAGATGGTGAGCAGTCCTAATTTGGGTTTTTGAAACAGCACTCCCAAATACAGTATGGCAATGGGCAGGACAATAAAAGCCATCCCTGCCAACAATCCTTTTGTCGCGGTCAAATGGGCGCTTAAAATGGCCACGGACAATAAGGTGGCAATAGGTATGGGCCTTTTTAAGAGATCGGTGCCATATGTTCTTTCAAACGGATTCATTAGCCCAGATACGTCTTTATGTTCTTGAAAAAGAAAATACCTTCCGGCAAAATTTTTCGGCTTTGTACTTGAATTTCCTTCCGCAGAAAATAAAATCCAAGTAAAATGCCCAACAGGGTGAAGAAAACAGTGCCCATGGCCACTACCACCAAACTCTCAAAAACAAATACGGCCACAAAATCGATTATAATATTGGCCGTGGTCATGAAGATGACCTTAAAGAGATTCAACTTGGGCCTATTGATACTGTCCAACAAGACCCCGGTAAAACGATCTACGGGCAACAGCAACATATACACGGAGAACACCCTAAAGACATTGACCAACAAAGGCAGCGAATCCTTGTATTCACTACCTCCCAAAAATAGAATGAGATATTCTGCCCCTATAAAGCAAACTAGGGCAATGGGAACAAACAACAGGGTTATTGCCCCGGTATAGGCGTAAAAGGTTTTACGGACCCCTTCCAGATCGCCCTCAATGCTTTTTTTGGACATTCTTGGATAGGCGGTCATGGTAAAGCTACGGAGGGGAATACCAATTAGGTCCGTCAGTTTTAAGGGTATAGCATACATGGCTATCCCCGCAGACCCCAATATAGGGCTCAACCCAATGATCAAGGTATCGGCACTCTTTAAAAGGCTGGAGCCGATCAAAGTCCCCATTGAATATTTTCCGAAATTGACCAACTCCTTCTCGGTAGCCCCATCGGCATATTTTACATAGAGTAGCCCATCCCATTTCTTTATCGTGCACCAAGTACTTGCAATCAAATTAACTACGAGGTTGACCCATATGATCTCCAGAAGGCCGAAATTCAAAAACAAACCATTGAAAATTAAAAAGAGGACAAAAAGACCCACATTTGAAAGCCGTACATACATCATCCGTTTGAAGTTCTGCTCTGCTTGGAAGAGAGCCGAAGCATTGTTCCACCCCAGATTGAAGAGTGCCAAAAAAGGATACCAAATAAGGAACAGCCTATACCCATGGTTGATCTCCAACCCCAAACCATAGCCTACCCCAAATACGGACCAACACACGAGGACAATCAGTGCCAAAAGCAACAGATTAATCTTGTAACTGGAACCCAACAAGCGTTGGTAACTTTGCCTATCTGACCCGGCCAACAGCCGCACCACAGAGGTTCTTGTCAACCCAAACCGAAGCAGATCTACAAATGTGGCCAAGGTAATGAACAGTACCCAATCGCCAAATTGTTCCTTGCTCAGTTGTCTGGCCAACAACATAAAGCTTACCAAGCCCAAAAAAGCAATGCCCACATTGGTGAGCAATGAAGAAATGTTTTTCTCTTTTGATATTTTCTTGAGCTTAGCAATCATTACGCAACTGTCTTTTTGTTGAAGAATCTAAACTGGACTATTTTCTTGATCCATCGGCGGACCAACGATCGCTTCTTGGGCAGATCACCTACCACGGTTTCCATTTCAAGGACCTTGACCCCATTTAAAATGATTGTGGGTTCGGGCCCCGTTGTGGCCTCGTTAAAAAGTGAAAGTGCATTTTTATCGGCTTCTGACCATGCCCTATTGGCACGGGTGACCAAGAACGAATAATCTACCACCGAGGCCAATTTTACAGGAAATGGGTTCTTGATGATACCCGGAATCTCCAATAGCACAAAATCAAATTTACTGTAGTCGGTTATGCTGTTGTTCACATCAAACTCTTCCAACTCAGATATGGTAAAGAGCCGATCTGTGACCTTGTATTCCAATTTTTGATAACAGTCTGTATTGGCTTTGATGGTAGAGGGATCATAGGTAATGTGCAATGTCATATACCCCAATTCACAGAATTTATGGATCAATTGCCCGCATATATACGATTTGCCCTCACTTTCCTGTGTGGAGAAAATTAGATTGACCTGGGGCATTCCATTTTTCTCTTTCTTAAATTGGTTTAAAATAATGTTTCGCGAAATGGCGTTCACCGCCTTGTTCTTTAAATAGGCATAGTCTATTTTTTTCTGTCTGGAACTTATTACCGGAAAGATGGAAGAGACCTTAAGGCCAATCTTGTCCTCTGCCCTTTGGGCCGTGTTGATGTTTCCGTCAAGAAATTCCAGTATCAAGATGGTAAAGGCCACCAAAATAAAACCTGCCATACCCGCCACAATGACCAACATCATTCGTTTGCTCGGCTTTGGGCTAATGGGATAAAAGGGAACCTCAATAAGTTTTAAGTTGGACTTAAGCTCTACATTCTGTTGTCGCAACTTGGCAAGCCCCAAACTGTGCAAAAGGCTAAGGTATTCGCGTTCTGCAATATCTATCTTTCGCTCCAATCGTTTCATGCTGGCTCCCAAGGGGGAAAATACCTGATACAGTTCCTCAAACTCAAGACGCTTTAGGTCCATCACCTTTAACTGGGCCTTGGTACTTTCATATTCGATGGTATTGGCCAACCAATCGGCTAAAATTTTTGTAGAGGCCAGACTCTTTTCATCATAGTCCGTTGCATAGCTTTCATTGATTTGTTCCCCAAGTTGGCCCTTTAATTCGTTAGCTTTTTGCTGTAGCCCTATCAAATCCTGGGCGTTTTGTTCCATCTTTTCCTCATCTGCCACGGCTATGGATTTCATGGAGATATGAAAACTGATATCGGCCAGTTCATTGCGCAACCTCATGATCTCCTCTCCGGACAAGCGTTTCCGTTCATGGGTCTCCAGCTTGGTCTCCAAAGTATTTAGTACGGCCTTGGCGCCATGGTGGGCTATATAGACTTTTTGGTATTCCAGTTCAAAATGCTCTTTCTCCGAGGCAATATGCTTGGTCTGTTCATAATAGTTGATGATGTTATGGCTCTGGTTGAATGCCAAAAGGTCATCCTCGGCACTTCGCAAGCGGTTGGTCGACTTTGCGAGCTGGGCCTCAAAATATTTGACGACCGCATCCGATTGGTTCACCTTAATGTCTGCATTGAGCTTAACAAAGACATCGCACAAGATCAAAAGGGTATTCTGGCAAATACCAGGGTCGTCCGCCTCGTATTGGATATCAACAAAATCACTGCTCAGGATGCGCCTTACCCCAATTTTCCCCACAATTTTCTCAATACTGTAATCTGGATGTTTTAGATTGATCAATTGATAGATATAATTGGTATGATCAGCGTTTTTTAACGTATTAAAGTTTTCGTAGGTCTTTGCGGCATCTCCCTTTACCACCAATGCCTTGACCTCATCGGGTACATCCCCCATCAACTTCAAAAATTTCTCTCTAGAAATGATCTTGGGGTTGGCGGAATCCAAGGACATGTGCTGGGCAAATAATTTAAGTGCCACCGTCTCTACCGTTGTTCTGGCCTTGATCAGGTTCAACAAATTATCATAGGCGGTATTGGTAGCCCTAAAATCCAGTTTGGTGTTATCCAGTTCAATGGTAGATCCAGAGGCTATCCCGGTATAGACCCTTGCCTTGGAGTTGTAAATCTTGGGTTCATTCTTGGTGGCCTGGAATACCAAGACCGCCAAGATAACGGGGACGATCACCAATAAGGTCACATGCCGTAAAAGAAGCCGTACAAAAAATAGTAGATTGAACTTCATCCTATATTGGTATTTCTATGCCCACAGTACCTTCCAATGATTTAAGGGCTATGATAAATTCTGCCCTTTGGGATTCGAATGAACTTATGGCCTGGTTCAACATTTGTTGTAGGCGTGTGTACTCAGCAACATTGATGATCCCGTTGGTAAAATCTTTTTCCGCCCTGATGGATTGCACCTTGTAGGTCTCCACTATGGAGTTGGAAATAAAGAAAAGCCTATGGGCCTTGATCAGATCATTATATTGCCTAACAATAAGCTGTTCCAGTTCCCAAATGGCATACTCCTTACTGTACTTTGATTTATCTGCCTCTGCCTTGGCATTTTTGATTTCCCTATTTCTGTTGAAGATTGAGGAAAGGGGCAACTTAATGGATGCGCCCAGCGTGTACCTGCTCTGTTCTGTACTAAATAGGGTCTGGCTTCCGGGATCGCCTGCAATTTGTTGATTGCTGAGGTTGTCAAAAACACCGTAACCATAGGTTGCCTCCAGATTAATGTTGCGCAACCAATCCCGTCTGGCCAAGGTTATCTGACCATCCCAGTATTCATAATCGGCATCAAAAAATTTGAGTCTCGGGGAGTTTTTTTTCGCAATCTCAATCAAACTTTCAAGGGAAGGAAGACGCTGGGAAATATCATTTTGTTCCAGTCCCTTTTTTACAAACTCATCTATGGATTGGGCCACTGAAATGTTTGCAATCAGTAAAACTGCCCCAAATAAACCAAATCTTTTCCCCATTACAGTTATACATTCTCTTTCTGGAATACAGCCTTAAAAGTTCTAACTATGATCCATAGATCGATCAAAAAAGCATATCTGCTGTTTGCGTACTCCACATATTTTACATCCAATTGTTTGCGTTCTTCAGGAGACATTTTAGAGGTTCGCCCCCTTGCCTCTACCTGCCAAAGTCCCGTAATGCCCGCAGGGCCGTTGAACCGCTCTGTCCATTCATCTGTGGTCAACAATTCTGCCTCATAAAGGGGCAATGGCCTATTGCCCACAATGGACATATCTCCCTTGAGGACATTGATCAATTGTGGCAATTCGTCTATACTCAACTTTCTGATGATTTTTCCGACCTTCGTTATCCTGGGGTCGTTGTCAAACTTTACAAAGGCGCGCGCTGCCTGCTGCGAGCGTTTTTGGTTGAACACGTCCTCATCCACTTCATCATCATCCCCAAAAAGCCGCACTCCCTTTATCTCTATATCTTCCTTAACTTCCTCGGGTTCTGCATGGGTTTCTTCCTCGTTGGCATATTGGTTAAGATGTTGGAACTCCTTTAATCTTTTATCGGCATCTGGGTACATGGACCGCAGTTTCAAAAAATTGAATATTTTGTAGCCTGTACCCACCCTTTTGGATATGTAATAGACCTTCCCCCTGGATTCCAATCTAATGGCCAAGATGACCAGCAATAAAAAAGGGGATGCCAAAAGCAATACCGAGCCGGCCAAAAGAACATCAAAGCTTCTCTTAAAAAATCCAATCCTATACCTCTTAACATCCGCTATGTTGGACTCAATCTCTTGTTCCCTCAGATTCTTTTTCAACTCTTTGAGAAAATCAATACGTTCCAGAACACGGCCAAATTTTATGGGATGCACAAAAATATCATCGTAGCCTTTCTCCAAGGCCTTCAATTTTTCTTCCCTGGTGGCGTTCTCGGTGAGCAAGACAAAAGGAATTTTCTTGCCTGGATCAAAAACCTTGAACAGATAGCTCTTGAGTTGCTCAATATCGCCTTCATCAATCCTATCCTCACAGAAGATGGCATCTACCAAAATATGGGCATTTAACCATTGGCCATCCTTAAAGTGGGCGGTATGGTGAAACCACTTTATGGCCTCCTCAACATTTTCTGCCATACTTACCTGAACAGCACCGATTTCTCGTTGAAACTCACTTGAGAAACGCTTGTTCTGCCCTATATACAGTATCGCTGTTTTTTTATCGACTACAATTTCCATACGTATTCCTATTGTCTTACCAAGAGCTTGTCTACCCTGATCAAGAGCTCTTCGGGGTTAAATGGCTTCACCATATAATCATCTGCCCCCAAGCGCAAACATTCTATTCTATCGTTACTGCTGTCCCTACAGCTTAACACTATGATGGGGACCTCGTTAAAAATGCCTGTCTGCTTCACCCTTTTGATCAGTTCAAAACCATCCATTTCGGGCATTTCAAGATCGGTGATGATCAGGTCTGGCATATTTCCTTCCTGCATCCAAGCCAAAGCCTTCATGCCATTTTCAACAGTACTGACCGAATAGGATTGCCCCAAAAATTGGGCGACCAAATCACTCAACGATTTTTTATCATCAACAATTAAGATTTTCATGGTATATAAGATTTGTGCTATTTATTTAACTTAAATGTAGGATTAGTATTACTTTTAGCGAACGAAATGTTGCCAAACCCTTTTTGGGCGTTGTAAGAGTACCTATTACGTATATCTGCTTGTTTTAAGCTTGCCCTTTAAGACAATCATTGGGGATTTGCCTCAAACCCGATCCGAACTCAATATGTAATCTGTCTTGGTAAGGTTCATTACATCCACAACTTCCCTGTTTTGTTTCCCGATAATGGAGATGGCCTTGTTCCCCGATGCCATCTTGCGATAGAACCGTTCAAAAAACTTGGCTGCGGATGCATCCAGGTAGCTTACCCGTTCCAAGCTTATGACCATTTGGTCCGTAGCCTCTGCCTCCATTTCAAAATAGACTTTTACTGCGCCCATGTTCTGGGAGGTCACTTTTCCAATGAGTTCAAAAATTCCCCGATTCTCCTTTATTTCCAATGCCATATCTATATGTATTTAATGTTACTGATTAAATATTGTGATTGTCCCAAAATGATGTCTTAAAGATTTAACCGCTGCATCAACCGAGAGCGATTGGACCTGCTAATGGGGATCACTTTTTTATTTATTAATACCGTATTGTCCTGTATATCGATTATTTTGTCAAAATTGATGATGAAGCTCCGGTGTATCTGGACAAATATTGATTCTGGCAACCGTTCCTTTATCTTTTTTAAGGTGGTATGTACGTGGTACTTTTTGGTCTCGGTTTGTACGTCTACATAATCCCCGTCCGCTTCTACAAACAAAATATCGTTAAAGTGTAAATTGATCAGTCTCCGGTCTATATTAATGTATAGGCTCTTTTTTGCCTTCTCGGTCTTGCTGTCCAACATATTGTACCGATCTTCAGAATTGGCTTCTTCAAAACGATTGACCATAGAGCGCATCTTCACCTTTTCAATGGCTTTCCCAAACCGCTCTTGTGTTATGGGTTTGACCAAATAGTCTATAATATTGGTATACTCATACGATTTAAGGGCAAACTCCTTGTCTGATGTGGTCAACACCACTTTTTGGCCAGAGTCCATGGTCTTCAACAGGTCAAAGCCAGAAAAGACATCCATGTGAAGATCCAGAAAGATGACATCCACCTCATTGTCATTTAAATACTTTAACGCTTCCAGGCAACTTTCAAACTCGCCGCAAAGCTCTAGTTCGGTTTCTTGCTCGCAAAGCTGGGACAATATGGAACGTGAGGCTAGCTCATCATCAACCATTATACATTTCATGATCAAAGGTTTTTAATAAATTCGTCTACGACAGTCAATAGGGACAAAAATTCTTTATGGTGTTCATCTCGCTCTTTTTTTAATTCCTCTTCATAGTCAACGGCTAGGCGATACGCGTCCTGCATGCCACATATGTTCAGTTTGTGTTTTATTTTGTGAACGATATTGGCGGTTTCCTCAAAACTTCTGGCATCATGTTTTAACCTGTATTCCTCAAACTCCTGGGGGAATTCTGTTTTAAGTATGCTGATAAATCGGTTTCTAAACATCTCGTCATTTCCAGCAATAGAATCTAGGTAAGTGGTGTTTGGGACATCCATATTAATAGTTATTTAGTGTGAAAAAAATTGTGGTTCCTTTGTTTTCCTTGGAGGAAATCCAGATATCGCCTCCATAAAAATTGATGATCTTCTTGACCAGGGCCAATCCAATGCCCGTGGTCCTTGAGTCGTTGTCTATTTTCTTGAACATATCAAAAATGGTTTTCTGATGATGCTCTGGGATACCCACCCCATTGTCTCTTACGCTAAACCTTAGCCCATCTTTCATTTCAAGAAAATCGACTTCTACAATCCCTTTTTCCTTGGCGCTTACCGCTCTTATGGAATTGCTCAACAGGTTTAAGAACAATTGTTCCATACGGTACCTATTGATCTCCAAAACCGGCATTTTGTCCTGGACTTTGATTGTTATGTTATCGGCCAAAAGTTGCTGTTCGATCAAGCTTTTCAGCAACTGGCCCATGTCTATCTGCTCTTTGCGTTCTTCCTTGTTGTCTATGGTGGCATGGATCAGGATTCCATCAATCAATCGGTCCATTTTTTCCAAGCTCTGGAAGATGAGTTCTATATTAGACTTGCTCGAAGGGGCAAGTTGGCGACCATCTTCTTCCAAAACCCAACTCATAAGGGAATGCATATTTCTTATGGGAGACCTAAGGTCGTGTGAAACCATATGGGCATAATTGTTGAGCGATTCATTCTGGCTGGCCAAGTTTTTGAGCAGCTTATCCTTCTCCTTATTGATCTTTACAATCTTATTGGCCTGCTGCTCAATGTTCTCTGCCATTACCTTGGAATCTTTTACGACCAAGGTTTCCTTGCTTTTTTCATTTTGGCTCTTCATTGAAGCCAAAGCATTTTTTAAGGAAGCCAATACCTTGTCCTGCTCCTTGGTTTTTTTGCGCAGCATTCTATTGGCCTCAAAAAGTTCTTGTGAACTTAGCGTGGTGGCATGTTGGATCATTTTTACTTTTTCCTCAAAATCTGAGTATGATCGATCTATGGCCCCAAAAAAAACTTCAAGGTCTGAATGCTCCGTGGTATCCTCGGGCAAATATTTTTTTATCTGTCTGGTTAACAACGGGTGCATTTATTCGCTTAACAGGGTTAACATCATTGTTTGATTGTGCAACTGGCACGTATGGCTTCCTCTTAGGGGTCCCATCTCTCCATAGGAGTAAAACCCGGCAATGGAGGTATGGCCCCCAACGGCTGCCATTACTTCTTCTATCTCATCTTCTGTTCGTTGATCCAGCACCAATCTCCGTCCCACACAGCTCACCAAAATGGCCAACTGGGGATGGTTGTTTCTACCTTCCATGGCCTTTTCCCCAGCAATTTGTGCACCACCCACAATATCAGTTGTGGTAGACATCATTAATTGAACTTTGGAGTCAGTGGGCATATCGCCGGCCAAAACCAGGGATTGTGTACGTTCATCTACGCTCAAAATGGTACGCACCAGAGGTGCTTTATCATTCCTTTGCTGAATACCCATTGGGAAGAACAAAGCGGCTTTGGGCAACTCTCTTGCTTTATCCCCCAAGTATCGCTTATAGAGTTCCAAGGCAGGTTGATCATCAATTTTATACAGCACATTTCCCACAGATTTGGTCACGGTACGTTCTGGCCCAAAGGTTGTCCAGCCTGCGCCATGACCATGGGTAATCTCAAAGGAATCGCCATAAAACCCAATGGCAATCACTTCGCCCCTTTTTGGGTCTTCATTGTAGGAGGCCATTGTTTCTTCGAATCGAGAGCCGTCCCCACATAGTCCTCCAGTTATGGGAACGTTGATGGACCGGTCCGATTCCAATCCCTTTATCAAATCACTGCCATTGATCAAAGTGCCATCCGAAATGACGAAAACATGCTTAAGGTCCTCCTTTGGCAATTTATTGGCCAATGCCCGCCCTAGGGATTCCACCCCATTATGATCCTTGATGTTTTCGGTCACAACCTCATATCTGGTGTTTTCAAATTCGATCGCGGTAAGGGTAAGGGCATTTTCATACACACTCAGCCCCAAGATTTCCCCAGCTGTTGAACCAAAGACAATATGACCATTGGGGTAAAAGCTCTTAAGCTCTTCATAAATCCCTTCAGACTCCAAGATCGTACGGTCACCAAAGGCCAGCACCAAAGGGTCTCTTAGCTCATTGATGGTCTGGTACTCCCAAATTCCGTTTTTCTTCCTACTTGATTGTTCAATCTTCATGATACTCTTTAAAGCTTTGCTATGGTAAAATAAAATGTGGTGCCTTCGCCTATTTCACTATCGAGCCACACATTTCCCTTATACCGATCTATTACCTTTTTTACTATGGACAGTCCTATTCCCGTGGAATTCTCCTTATTGCCTATGGATTGGAAAATCTGAAATATTTTCTCGTGGTATTCTGGAGGAATGCCCACCCCATTGTCCTTTATGCTAAACTGCCAGTGCGACCCCAAATCTTGGTAATCTACCTGGACATAACCCGTTTCTTTGTCAATATGCTCTACCGCATTGCTTATAAAATTCTGGAACAACTGATGCATCAAGGTTTTATCGGCCTTGATCACAGGTAATTTTTTTGTCCTTTTTATACTGACATTTTCAGGGATAAAAATGATTTCGCTTATCTCATTAATAATCTGGTCCAGATCCACATCAACATTCTCTATACTATTGCTGCTGAGGGTGGAGTACTTGAGTATTCCTCCAATCAAACGGTCCATACCCTCAATTTTTTCCTGAATCATCTTAAGGTTGTACACCCCATTTTCATCAAGCTTGTCCTTGTAATCCTCATACAACCAATGGGTAAGGGCGCTCACACTGCGCAATGGTGATTTTAGATCATGTGAGACGATATGGGCATATTCCTGAAGGCCTTTGTTGCTCTCTTCCAGTTCTTTGACCAAAAATTCTTTGTGCAGCTCCAATTTACGCTGTTGGGTAATGTCCAAGAGAACCCCTATGGAACCGGAGATGGCTCCAAATTCATCATAGGTGGGGGCACCACTTACCATCCAATACTTTTTCTCGCCATTTATGTTGGGCAACTCTACCTGATAGGAATCGGATATACCGTTTTGACGTGATGCCATCTGTTCATCCAACAAGCTTTGGTTGTCATCATCCAACTCCAGAATGTTTCGTATGTGCTTGCCCTCTAAATCTTCAAGGGGCAGTCCGATCATCTCACTAAAGCGGTTGTTGGCAAATTGGATGCTCCCATCCGAGTCCACTTCTGCTAGCCCAAGATTCATATTGGCTATTATGTTGCTGTATTTTTTCTTTTGCTGCTCCAGATTTCGCCTATAGGTCTTTTGTAAGGTGATGTCATTATAGGCCCAGAGATGCCCAGATGGTCGCCCATCTTCAAACAAGGGAATATAATCCCTGGAAAACACGCGGCCATCCTTCAATTCAAATTCTTGGGCCACCACCACTTTTTGGTCGGCGACCACCGCTTCTGTTTGCGAGATGAATGCCTCGGGGTCCACAAAAATGTCTTGGCTTTCCCTTAGGGCCATCCTGCAATCGATTCCCTTTAAATCTTCCAAGGATTGGGAAATGGAAAACAGCTCCCTGAATTTTTCGTTGGTCATCATCAAATGTCGGTCCTTATCCTCATAAAGGACCCCGGACTGGAGATTGCCAATCATCGTGGCCATTCTGGATTCTGAGGCCGCCAACTTATCCTTGGCCAATTTTTCCCTGGTCACATCTTCAATCATGACCACATTGTAGACTATCTCACCATCTTCATCGTACAAATTCTTGATCGAGGTCTTGCCATAGAGCGTACCTCCAGTTTTTTGGTGAAATATTCTGGTTATTTTGATGCTGTCTGCCGATTGTTCCTCATTGGTCTCCAGAAGCTCTTCATATTGGCTTATATCCTCAATGGTCGAGATGTCTTCCAACGAAAGCTTCTTTAGTTCGTACTCCTCGTATTGCAACAGATCGCAGATGGATTGGTTCGCCTTTACAATTTTGCCCTTCACTATCAACAAGATTCCCAAAGAGGAATTATCCACAATAAGATCCAATTGTTTCTTTTGGCTTTCCATAAGGCGCTGAACCTCCATCTCTGAGGTAATATCCCGAATGACCCCTTGGGCCGCTACGGGCTCACCTTTCTTATTGTATATTAAACTGGCGTTTATGTTTACATATTTACCGCCATATTTTTTGGTGACTATCTTGGCCTTATAGTTTTTGAGCACCCCAATGTGAAGCAATTTCTTATACGATTCCACCGTGTAGGTAACATAGTCTTGATGCACAATGTTGGACAGCATAACCTCCTCCTTATCATTATCATACCCCAAGAATTCCTTTGCGCTGGAGTTCATGCTTATGACCTTTGTGTTGAGGTCCATCACCACATAGGGATCTATTAGGTTTACAAAGGCTCCATCTATGTTTTTGCCGTTTTCATTCAGCAATGACTCCAGTCTACCATTGGCTTCCTTTAGGTGCAGCATGGCATCATAAAGCTCTTTGGATTTGTCTTCCAAGAGCCTTTCGGCCACTTTTCTAGCTTTACGTTCACGTACAAGGGCCCGTTCAAGAATATCGATCGTGTCGCTAGGCAAGCTGTCTGATCGTGAATTCGACTTCGGTCCCATCTTCCTTTAAAAGTTTGTGATCTACCTGCACTTGATTGCCAAAAAACTCGAATGCCCGTTCCATAAGGCCTTTCGCCAGCATATATAGCCCCCTGGAAGAACTATAGATCATCTTGAGGGTTTTCTCCTCTTTTTGCAAGATCTTGAATGTGGGCAATTCTGCGTCTGGATATAATTTTTTGACATGGATGTGAATGTGGTCCTCTATAGAAGCGACCAAGGCTATGGGAGAATTATAACTGGCTATGATTTCTGGATGGGCCTTGCCCAAGCTGTCAAAAAGATAGTGTCCGAAATTATGCAGTAAAGCAGGTATGGGAATATCCAATTCCTTGCTCAAGCTACTTACCAATTCCACCATCTCATTGAAATCGTAAGTACCTACTGATGAGTAGATACCTTCTGATGGTAAGGACGATTTTGTGATGATGGTATCTACCATGGCAATACCATGGACAGATTCTACCATTTGTAAAAACTCATCAAAGACAATTCCTTTCATAACGTAATATTATTATGATCCTAAAGTAGGAATTGACTTACTTTGAATAAAAAATTTGTTGTGAAATTCGTATTTTTGTTAGGCTTTCACTAACTCGCTAGCTTCCCAATAATCAAATACTTTTTTGATTTTTGCTTCGTAATCCTCATATTTTAAGGGTTTTATGATGTAACCAGCAATCCCAATCTCAAAACAAGTTAACAGGTCTGCCCTATTTTCCGATGTGGTCAAAATAATGGTTGGCAGATACTTAAACCTATCGTCTTTCTTTAAAATTCGCAAGAATTCTATCCCACTCATTCTGGGCATGTTAAGATCTAGAAGAATGATATCGGGCAAGTCACCTCCATGAAGAACGTCAAGGGCTTCTTCCCCATTTTTGGCTTCTACAATGATGTGCTTGGATTGGAACTTAGAAATTGACCGAAACAATTTCATGGTTTCAATCATATCATCCTCTATAAATAATACTTTCACGACTCAACAGGGTTTGTTCATAGTACAAATCTCAACAATTTCTTACAATTTAGGGTAAAAATACCCATGCGTGTACAATTTCTAAAGATGAATGGTCATTTTTTGTCGACAAACAGAAAATACAATCCCCGTACAAAAACAACTTTTTTCATTCAATCAATTTGTTTTTCAAATTTTTAGGGAGCTTTGCCACTACCAGATCATAGGAATGGTCAATCAACCTATGTAAGAACTGTGGATCCAAGGAAGCTATATACACTGTGTTCCAATGCTTCTTGTTCATATGGTAACCTGGCACCACCACCCCATCATATGCTTCCCTAAGCTCCATGGCCCATTCCGGGTCGCACTTGAGGTTTATCTGCGGTGGTAATCGTTCCAAACCATAGAGGGCAAAGACCTTGCCCATGACCTTAAATACCATGGTATGTTCATCAAAGGGAAAATCCTCAACGACCCCTTTCTTTGCCATACAATAGTTCCGAATCTGCTCTACGTTCATGGTGTTATCGTTTATCTTTTGCTGCAGGCGCAACGCTCATTGCCTGTTAATGCTCCATATTTTTATTCTTCCAAAAACTGCTTTTCCCCTTGGGTAAGTTCCAAAGCCGAATAGTCCAGTTTCCACCCAATGGTCTCCACAATCTTTTCTATTAACAGTACGGCCTGTAAGGCTTCTTTCTTGGCTGTATCCAAGAGACCGCTTTCTGGAATCTTTTCCCGGATATGGGTCTTGGCCTTTTGGTTCAGTTGGGTCAAATCATCTGAAGAAAAGGAATTGAACAGACCGTTCTTAATATCGTAAAACTGGATATCCGGTTCAATGGAAAGCACTTCGGGTTCTGGAAACTCACTGAGTACAATCCGTTTTCGTTCAGTATCGGCAGCAAGTTTCAATTTTTTTAAGTCGTACCCCACTTGGGCCTTCGCATTGATCACCACCAAGGCCTTCTTTTTACTGCTCAAAAAGTTCATAAAGCCCTCTTTGATGTTTTCATAGCGGTAGATTTCGGCAAAGTCACCTTCTACCGAAACCAATTTGCATACGCTTTTTATACGATCTAAAATAACGGTGGACTGGTGTTCCACCAATTCCCGCTTTTTTTTCCGGTTAAAAAAGGAATAGAGCCAGTACATAAGAATGGCGCCCAGCAGTACCCCCAGAATTGCTTCAATAAGACTGTCCATACCCAAAGATAGTGGTTTCAACTAAGCATTTGATACAGTACGGGCCTACTCGGACTCGCATCGTTTTCAAAAGGGGCCAACTGTAAATTAAGAAGATAACACCCATCCTCTATATGGTTTGGCACAAAAATGAGTTCGGTTATGGTGGCCTGCATCCGTAGCGCACCCCGCGTGTCCCAGAAGGCATTGTGCGAGAGCAATTTGCCCCCATCCCGTTCCTTATCTACCGAGGGTAGGTCTATAAGCAGGTGCTTAATTCCCTTCTCCCGTAAAAACACGGTGGCCTCTTCCAACAAATACGGTGGGTTGGTACGGGAGTAATCCTTGGTCAATTTATCATTGGTATTGGGCAGGGTTCGTATCACAATGGCCTCGCGCTTTTTATTCCCTAGGGCATAGCGTAACTGTTCCTTGGAGATGACCCAATCCTCCCCCTGTCTTTCCGGTGCCACGGTAACCAATTCTGCCAAAAAGAAAAAAAGGTGCAATTGTTCATTAATGGAGTGTGGCTGTTCCGTAATATGCCCTACACATTCCGTATGGGTCACATGTGAATGTGGGTTAAATTGAATATCGTTAAAGTTTACCGCCGAACCCGATGCCACACTCCCCACAAAACCATCCTCTTGGTGAGGAACCATGGTGGGCGGTTTCAAATACCATGCATTGATGTTTTTTCCATTTCCGCGTAACGGAATGGATAAGTCCAATGGTCTGGATAAATCTATCTTAAAGGTTCTTGATCTATGTTTAATGGTCGCAATCATATCATTCCAATGTAGTCCTAAATAAATCCGAAGCAATCCCGTCTATGAGAAACTTCCCTCTTTTTGTGGCCGTTAACACCCCATCGTTCAGAGACAACAAGTGTTCCCCAAGGTGTCTTTTGGATTGTTCTTGAAGATACTGCAAATATTCCTTACCAAAATCTACTTCCACCTTTTTTAGGGACACTCCCCAAATGGTGCGTAGCCCCGTCATAACATACTCGTTGTACCTATCTGTTTTGGTAAGGGTTTCATATTCCATGGGCAATTCGCCTATTTCCAGCGCTTTAATGTACTTGGTGTTATTGCCAATGTTCCAACCACGCCGGGTTCCATCAAAAGAATGGGCAGAGGGACCAATACCCAAGTACTTTTTTCCCAACCAATAGGCTGTATTGTTCTTGGAAAAAAAACCTTTCTTGCCAAAATTGGATATCTCGTAATTCACAAAACCAGCGGCCTCCAATCGCCCGACCAATTGATGGAATTGGCGTTCTGCCTGGGCATCGTCCACGGGAGGAACATCGCCCTTGGCTATAAATTTATGTAAGGCCGTCTTGGTTTCTACGGTGAGGGCATAGCTGGAAATATGGGGAATGTCCAACTCCAATACTTTCTCGATATTGGCTTGCCAACGGCTGTCCTCCATTCCTGGAATCCCATAAATTAAATCGACGGAAATATTGTTAAAATGTACCCTTGCTTCACGGATACAGCTTTCCGCTTCCTTGGCATGGTGTGCCCGGTTCATCAGTTGCAAATCCTCATCAAAAAAAGATTGGATGCCGATGCTGAGTCGGTTAATCGGACTGTTGGATAGTTGGATGATTCGATTCTTGGACAAATCATCCGGATTGGCTTCCAAGGTTACTTCTGGATTTTCAACAACATCAAAATGACGGTATACCGAGGCGATAAGTCGCTCTATTTCAGCAACCTCCAAAATTGAGGGGGTCCCACCACCAAAATAGATGGTCTCCAATGGTTCAGACCCCAGTTCATTCTTACGAAGTTCAAGTTCCCGCTCTAGTGCGGAAAGCATTTCTCCCTTTTTCTTTAGACTGGTGGAAAAGTGAAAGTCGCAATAATGACAAGCTTGCTTGCAGAAGGGAATGTGGATATACACCCCCCCCCCGCCCTCAAAGGGGGTGCTTTCAACATCTGTTTGTAAATTATTTGAAACCAATTAAAAATTATACTTTCTTTTTCCGACTCAAATCGATAACAGTCTGCTTTTTTAAGCCCCCTTTGGAGGTTTGGGGACTGTTCTTCTTCACAAAAGCTTCCCACCCCGAATAGGAAGTTCCTACATCAATTCTATCTGCATTATAAAAATGGCAAACCGCTGCGGCCAATCCATCGGTGCTATCTAGATTTTTGGGAAGGGATTTAAGCCCCAACATGCCCTGTAGCATTTTGGCTACCTGCTCTTTACTAGCATTTCCGTTACCCGTAATGGCCATTTTTATCTTTTTGGGCAGGTATTCCGTAATGGGAATCTGGCGGGAAAGTCCGGCCGCCATGGCCACCCCTTGGGCACGCCCCAACTTGAGCATTGACTGTACATTTTTTGAATAAAAAGGGGCCTCTATGGCAATCTCATCTGGATGGTAGCTATCAATCAATTCCAGGGTACGTTCAAAAATGAGTTTTAGTTTAATGTAGGGATCCTCGTATTTTTTGAGCAGCAACTCGTTCATTTGAACAAACTTCATTTGCTTGTTCACCACTTTAATGATGCCAAACCCCATGATTTGGGTTCCCGGATCTATGCCCAAAATTATCTTTTCCTTAGCCAATTTACTGTTCGGTATTTACAACAATCGGAAGTTTGAATCTAATGCTCACCTCATGTCCCCGCTTAAGTGCGGCTTTTACCGTTTCATTTTTTAATCTTCGCCCAATTTCTTCTCTAAACCCAGGGATCAGATTTTCAATGTCTTCATTCTGTTGGATTCTTTTGATATTGATAAACCCATCTTCGTCAATCTCAAAATCAACCTCCAACGTGTCATTTATTTCCTTTTCAACCTCAAAGACCGTATCATTGAATGCCGTGGTAAACCTGTCCATCATCTCTTTGGTAAAGCATTCTTTTTGCATTTTTTTTGATGCCATTTCATCACACTCATCAAAAAGTGGATATTGGTCCACATCGTTCCAATCAATAGCCATAAGTTCAGTATGGACCATACGTTGGGTGCGTTCTTCTTTGGATAGAAAGTATTCACATGAAAAAAGAACGAAAAATAATGGAATGCACCACAACCTTCGCATAGGGTTCTCGTCGTTTGGCCGAAATTACGATATTTTGACCTTTATTCCTCTGTAAAGTGAATTTCTTCCTTGAGTTCTGCAATCCTTTTTTTGGTTCGTTCCTTGATAAAAGGCAATAATTGTGGGAACGCTGCCAATAATTTTTCATAGTACCTCAATTTGGTCTTGGGGTCTTTATAGTATTCATCGGCAAATGTACAGACCTGATAGTAATAGAGTTGGTTTTCCGGACTTTCTTCCCAAGCCTTTAGATAGTAGTCCATTGCTTTTTTGGTATCCTTTTTTAAACGTGCCACCCTGCCCAAACTGGCATATTCCTGATCAAAAATATAACGCCGCTCCTCTATGGATTTTAAAAAATAGACCTCGGCACTGTCCAACTCCTTTTCTTTGAGAAACACCTGGCCCAACCCTAGATAGGCATCTGGTTCATAATTTAAAATTTTGGCCAATTCCCTGTATGCGGTTTTTGCCTTTTCAAATTCCCATTCGTAGTTGGCTGAAAAACCCAGTTTTTTGTAGACAAAGGGTTTTTTCTCGCCCAACTCCAACAATTTTTCAAAGAGCGGAATGGCCGCCCTATGATCATTGCTGTCAAAATAGGCCAACGCTTTTAGGTTGATGAGCGACACATCCTCTGAGGCGGTGCGCAACCCCAAATCGATGATTTCATGGGCATGGCCAGGCTCTCTTACCGATACATAGTATTTACCCAAGAGGTAAATGCTACGCAAATGTGTACTGTCCAACAAAACTGCTTTGGCCAAAGCTTCATTGCCGTTTTTGATATCACCCACATGTTGTTGGGCCTTACCCAAATAATGGAAAAACTCAGGATTGTCGTGTACGTTTTTGGTTAATCGCTGAAACAACGCTATGGCAGCAGCATACTTTTTGGTCTTATCGTATGTTTTTCCCAACTCAAACTGCGCCAAGATATTGGAGCTGTCCTTTTTAATGACAGATCTGTATTGCAACACTGCCTTATCATAATTGCGCATGGCGTTGTAGGCCCGGGCAATTTGATGTTTGGCCTTTAGATCATCAATCTTGGCATAATGGTTTATTGCTTTGGCATAATCGCCCAAGGCATAAAGGCTGTCTGCAACAGTAAAAGCTGAAGATTGGGCTTCAGCTTTTAATATGAACAATCCTAAAAATGGCAGAAAATATTTTTTCAAACTACTTTAGTTTAAAAGTAATCGGTATAGAAAAAGGCACATTTACCACTTCCCCATTATTTTTACCCGGTTGCATTTTAGGCAAACGCTGAATGATTCGTACAGCTTCGTTCTCCAGCAATTCATGTGGACCACGCTTCTTTATATTGACAATGTTGCCGTCACCATCAATGGTAAACATGATGGCTACCCTGCCCTGAATACCCAGCTGTTGTGCTTCTTGGGGATAATTAAAATGTTTACGGATATGGTTCTGAATTTTTTCCCGAAAACAAGCCTTCTTATCAGCAGCCCCCTCACAACCGGGGAAGATGGGGGCTTCATCAATCGAGGCAAAAGGTATCCAATTGGCATCTCTTTCGATGAATTTTTGAATTTCACTATCAATATCATCTTGTAACCTAAACGTAATTGGTATTGAGAATGGCACATTTACCACTTCCCCATTGTTTTTACCTGGTTGCATTTTAGGCAAACGCTGAATGATTCGTACAGCTTCGTTCTCCAGCAATTCATGTGGGCCACGCTTCTTTATATTGGCAATGTTGCCGTCACCATCAATGGTAAACATGATGGCTACCCTGCCCTGAATACCCTGCTGTTGTGCTTCTTGGGGATAATTAAAATGTTTACGGATATGGTTCTGAATTTTTTCCCGAAAACAAGCCTTCATATCAGCAGCCCCCTCACAACCGGGGAAGATGGGAACTTCATCAACTTCCATAAATGCAATAAAATTATCGTTTGAAGAAACTTTAAGAGAAACTCCTTCTTCATTTTCTACTTTTCTTGTTTCAATTTCGCATGATGCATACACTAACATACACAATATCAGGGGTAAAAATAATAGGTACTTAAATTGATAAACAGCTTTTGATTTTTGTTTTGTTAACATTACTATTCGTTTTTTGATCATTGATCCTTTAAAAAATTGGTTCACAAAACTCAGATTTTGGGTCTGAAACACTTCGGAAAGCAACAGTTGGTACTGTTCCTTTTTATTCGTCTTTGCCATATGGGCATCGGCAATAAATTCATGCAGTTCTGCCATTCGGTTTTGGTAGCTATACACCAGAGGGTTAAACCACAACACTAGGCGCAATAGCTCAAAAAAGAGGAGGTCCAGCGAATGCCATTGCTTTATATGCACCAGTTCATGGGCCAAGATCTGGGGTTCCTTCTCCTTGGAAATCCCATCCCCCAAGAACACCTGCTTAAAAAAGGAAAAGGCCACTTCACTCTGCGCAACGACAATCTTGGTATAACTGTCATACGTTGTTATGGTGCCCCGGCTTCGCAACCGCCCAATCCGGATCAGCTTAATAGCCAACCAGACCACCATTACCAATGTACCCGCCAATAACACCCATTCGTAAGCGGTAAATCGCTCCCAAAATAAGGGGGCCACGGCTTCTTCCCCCACCAGGACAACAGCATCCATCTGCCATAAAAACGATGGATAATAGACAGCTTCGGTAGAGATTGTTGTTTTCAGGGCCTCTATTTTAACCCATGGCAAGACCAAGGAAAGCAAAAAAGTAAGGAGCAGATAGGCCCGGTTCCATTGAAAAAAGGTTTCCTTTTTTAAGAACAGGTCGTAGACCAATAAAAAGAGCAACTGAAAGGTCAGGGTTTCTATGATATACTGTAGCATGGCGTTGTGTTTTTTGTGATTTCTAAATGATTGCAACGATTCATAAATCTAGATTTCCCGCTTTGACTTCGACAGGCTCAGCCACCGCTCGAAATGATGATTTTATTCCTCTTCTTCTTTTATTTTGTTTAAAATATCTTCCAGTTCGTTCATGCTGATATCGTTCTTCTTCACAAAAAACGACACCATACTCTGAAACGAACCTTGAAAATAACCATCGACCAATTTGTTAATGGACTGGTTACTGTATTCTGATTTTTTAACCACCGGAAAATACACATGCCCCTTTCCCACTTTCTCATGGTCCACAAAACCCTTGTCCTCTAAAATCCGAACAATGGTAGAAACCGTATTGTAAGCGGGCTTGGGTTCGGGAAGCTCATCAATCAACGCAGCTACATTGGCCTTTTTTAGTTGCCATAAAAGCTGCATAACCTCTTCTTCTGCTTTTGTGAGTTGTTTCATAAAGTTCTTTTTTTGATTTTATATGGTAATGTCATTTCGAAATGAAGAGTGAAACGATGATTGAGAAATCTAGATTCCTCGTCGCTATGCTCCATCGGAATGATAATTATTATCAACTTCACACCACAAATATAACTAAATATTTAGTTTAAACTAATTTTTTAGTTAAAAAGAAGGCCTGCCCAGTTTTTAAACGTGACAGGCCCAATACTTTATAGAAAACCAGGTTAAAACCTAAAACTGATCTTCCCCCTAAGGTTAAAGGGGGTACCAGGGGTAAAGTGGATTTCCTCAAAAGGTTCGGTTTCTGAAAACAACCTACTTTCAGTGGCAAACTGTGTTTCGTTCCATGTGGTATCAAATAGATTCTCTACAATGACCGAAAAGCTGAGGTTGCCAAGACTATAGGATAAATTGGCGTCGGCCACAAAGTAACCTTCGGCAACAATTGAATTATCTTCGTTCGCCGGCCGATCACCTATATAGCGATAATTTAAACCTCCGGAAAGTCCTTTGTTTGTGCTTACATTAAACCCACCCACCGATGTAAAGTCTGGGGCAAGGGGAATATGATCTTCTCCGCTCGGGGCATCACTACTACGCGCTTGGGTAAAATTTGCATCGGCATAGACATAAAGCCAATCGGCTACTTGGTATCGCGTTCCAATTTCGACACCAAAACGTTCGGTTTTACCGCTTAGCTCCACTATGGCTGCATCGCCAACATAAACAAACTCCTGCTCAAGAAAAAGGGACCATAAAGTGGTGTTGAAAATCCATCGGTCGGCTAGTTTTACCATACCCCCCAAATCCACCCCATAAGCTGCAGGCAGAATTTCATTGCCTTCATTTGCCACCACAACGCGGGCATCGTTGGAATGAAAACCGATTCCCGTTTTTAAAAAGATTTGTGCCTTATCATTCAGGTGATAAACCGTATTTAGCTTGGGGCTAAAAAACAGTTGTTCTTCGCTTCTGCTATCGTAGTTTTCGCTTAAACGATCCCAATAATCAAACTTAAAGTAATCCATTCGCAAAGCCGGATTTAGCATAAAACGGCCCCATTTAAATTTTGCATCCAAAAAGGCATAGCCATTGGTCTCGTCTACATTGCCATAAGCAAGCTGTTCCAAGGTGGTTTGCCGGTTAAGCGTACGCGAGAGTTCATTGTCATCAACATTGTCATACCGAAAACCCACTCCTGTTCGGTAGCTAAAATTGGTACTGCCTATTCGGGCCTGTACATCTTCAAAAACAGTTTTCATCCCCATGAGCATGCGATCTTCATACTGCATAATTTGGTCCCCGTTGACGGGATCCTCCAAAAAGAAGGTGAAATTGGAGAAGAGTTCAAAGCCGTAATGCGATAGAAACGCATTGGTCTTGATCGATTTTCCAGCACTCAATGCTTTTCTATAAGTTACCATTACATTGGTTCTATGGGTTTCGCCCCCCTCTGTGCTGTCTATGGCCCCAAACCTTCCTATTAGGCCTTGATCCACCGCACGCTGAGGTATTTGGCCCGAGGCATCCCACTTGCTTTGAAAATGAGAGCCCGTCAATACCAGTTCTTCACCCTCTGGGGTGGTATGCACATAACGCCCCAATAGGTTTAAGCGATTAAAATTTTGAGAGGCTTCAAAGGGGCCATCGGTCAAATAAAATTCTGAGGCTATATAAGCCGAGGAGTTTTCCTTTTCCATAACCTCGGTTAGCAACAAGAGTCGCCGTGTGTTAAATTTACCCACCTCTACCGAGGCAAGGTTTTGATCCAACCGTTTTTTAAGACCCAAATTCACGTAACCGGCGGTATTAAAATCACCTTTGTTTGCATAAAACGGTCCGAGACCAAAATTGACATTATCTATCGTCTCTGGAATCACAAAATGTAAATCGGCATATCCCTGTCCATGGGCATGGGACACCATGTTAACGGGCATATCCTCAACATCTATGGCTACATCTGTACCATGGTCTATATCAAAACCACGAAGAAAGATCTGCTCGGCTTTGCCGCCCCCGGCATGTTGCCCAATAAAAAGACCGGGGACCTTTCGCAATACTTCTTGTGAAGATTGGATCGGGTTCATCTTCACATCCACATCCACAAGGCGATTCAACGTATTTACCTCGGATACCACGGTTATCTGATCCAAAGAAAACGCGACAGCTTCCAGTTCAATGGTAAGGTTCCCATCTAGGTTTTCCTGTGCTACTACCCAAGTTTTTGTAGCATACCCTATGTGGGAAAAATATATAGTGTCTTTCACTTGGGTATTGTTCAACACAAAATGCCCAAGTGCATCTGAATGACTATGTTCTCCATTAATTTTATTGAAGATTGCAACATTCTCCAAAGGGTCACCGTCTTTGGCGACCACCTTTCCGGTAAGGGATTGCCCCATGCACCAATTGATGGTGCACATGGCAAGTGCCCAAATAATTTTTTTCATCTGAATTAAATTTTAGGAGGATGCCCAACAAACGAGGGCATCTCTTTTGAATACTAATAAAGTGGGGTTACCCCTTTAAAAGAGGAATACCCATGCAACCATAAAAGGACAATGCCCTATGGTTTTTCAAGAAAAGAATAAAATAGGTGGAGGAGTTGGAACCTCATAGGTCATTTGAATGCACCTTTTCAAAAAAGTATCATTAGGTGGTTTAAAGACAACTGGGGCTTTAAAAACAGCAACGGGAAGCCCTACGGGAAAATGCTTTTTCAATACTTTTAGACTGGATTCTGAAGAGTCTTTTCTTTCGTCCTTTTGTGGAGCATCCAACAGTTCCTTCAATAAAGAAATCATTTCATGCCCCTCTTCTGCCCCTTCAAAAGAATTCAGCATGCTTTGCAAACGTATCTCATCTCCATGGGTATGGGTAAAATCAAAAAAATCATGGGAGCGTTGATGTAGAAAAGTTATGATGGGCATTTGTAAAGGGGCAGCCAAATACATGGCACATAAAAGAACACACAGTATTTTGGTGAAGGTTCCCTGCAAATATGTCAGACCCGTTTTCATGCTTAAAATAAAAGCGACATTGAAAACAAATTAACGACTTTATTTAGTTGTTTTGTAACAATTATAGTGTAATCAGGTCTAATTATTTCAAATATGGACATTGCCCTAGTCATCATCGGTTTCATTTTTACCCTCATCGGTATTTTGGGCAGCTTTCTGCCCGTGTTGCCCGGTCCGCCTTTAAGTTGGGTGGGCTTGCTGTTGCTCTACCTCACCAAGGCCGTACCAATGGATACGACCTTATTGATCATTACGGCCATAATCGCTTTGGTGGTCACTGTGCTGGATTATGTGATTCCTGCTGCGGGCACCAAAAAATTTGGGGGCAGCAAGGCAGGTATATGGGGCAGTATCATTGGTTTGTTGGTCGCCATATTTTTCCCCATTTTAGGTCCTTTCGGCATTATTATTTGGCCTTTTGTAGGGGCTTTGGTTGGGGAGCTTTCCCAAAACAAAGACCAAAAAAGAGCTTGGAAAGCTGCTTTTGGTTCTTTTATCGGTTTTTTGACCGGAACCTTTTTAAAGTTTATGATCGCCGTTATCTACGCAGGGCTTTTTATCTGGAAAACCGTTGAATACGCTGGGGCGTTGAATCCGTTTTAAACTGGGCTACCCCAACACCTCCAATGGAACGACCTATTTTTTTTGGATACTCTTTTCATCAATGGAAAAAAGTATCACATTACTAGACTCTTTATCCAACCCTACCCCATTCAAAATGAAGTTCATTTTAGCGTGAAATGTCATTCCTCGTCGCTTTGACTTCAACAAGCTCAGCCACCGCTCGAAATGAAATACTATAAAAGTTTATAGAAAGTAACTGCAATAAAATTGCAGGGTTTCAAGCTTAAACTAGATAATGAACAAAACCTTTACTCCAGCCACTCTACTTTTTCTTCAATGGGCCCTCGTTGTCCTTTTGTCAGTTCCCCATCAAAATGCCCCATAAACAAAAAGCCCAGGCAACGTTCCCCTTCGGCCAAATCAAAAAATTCATGCATGTATTTTATAATGCCCGGCGAACTCCAATAACAGCCAATGTTCTGTTCGGTACAGGCCAACCAAATGTTTTGTACGGCCATGGCCGTAGCCGCCACTTCTTCCCAGTCTGGAATGCGTTCTTTTGGGTCCCGTTGCATACAGATGGCTAAGACCGCTGCAGATTTTTGTGGGTTTTCCTGTAGCTTTTTCACCGTTACCTGCTTTACATTGGCGGCAGTTTCTTCATATTTGTTTGATAGAAACGCCCCGAGTTCCTTTCTTTTTTCTCCCATAATGACCTTAAACCGCCAAGGTTCGGTCTTGGCATGTGTTGGAGCCCAATTGGCCGCCTCCAATAGTTGCTCCAAGGTTTCCTTGGAAATGGGTTGGTCATTAAATTGGGGAGGAAAAACACTCCGTCTCTTTTTTATTAAATCGAAAATCATAGCATACTTTTATGCATCAAAAATAAAGCGAAAGTTCTTATAATTTATGCAACAACAATTGCAAACAATTAAGTAATACAGAATTTCTGTTGTCCTTTTTCCAGACCACCGATAGTACGGCTCGCTGATTAATCTTTTTTAGTTCAATAAACTTTACCCGCATCTTAAAACCGTGTTGTAAGGAGGTAGGTACAATGGCAATGCCCAAGCCATTTTCCACCAATCTAAAGATGGTCTGTGCGTGCACCGATTTATGGGTGACCTTGGGTACGAACCCCCCATCTTGGCAAATGCCCATCACCGTATCGTAGTACAACGGACTGTATTCCTGCGAAAAAAGAATAAAATCATGGTCTGCAACCTGATGGATTCCCTTGAACGATGCTTCATCCAAGGGTGAACTTTCAGGAAGCACCAAGGAAAAGGTATCCTCAAAGACAGGTCGTATCTCAAAACTGTTGGGCACCCTGCCCAAGCGCACAAAACCTATATCCAGCTGATCCTTTAGCAAGGCCTCTACTTGGGCACGGTTGGAAAGTTCCTCTAAACTTGCATTGATATCGGGATAGTCCTGCCGCATCCTTAGCAAGAGTTCAGGAATCACATTCTGCATGGCAGAACCCAAAAACCCTATTCTGATCTCCCCCATTTTTCCGTTACCGATTAAATTGACCTCTTTTATGGTTCGTCCCAAATGGTTGAGCAAAATTTCCAGTTCCCTTTTTAAATAGTGTCCAGCAGGGGTCAATTCCACTTTTCGCTTATCCCGATGGAACAAGGTAACCCCCAAAACTTGTTCCATTTGTTTGATCTGGGTACTCAATCCGGGTTGGGCTATATACAATTTCTCAGCGGCCCTCCTAAAGTGCAGTTCTTCGGCCACTGCCAAAAAATAATGGCAATGTCTCAATTCTAATTGATAATTTTTAATTATCATATTATACAATAAATAGTATTGGCAATTATCAAAAATACCTAATAATTTTGAAGGATAATCCATTACCATGAATTCATTCCTATTTGGTGAAGAACAGCTGACAGCTGGGAAAGCCCTTGCCATGGCAAGGGGCCAACGCAACGGATCTCTTTCGGAAAAGACAATACGTCGCGTCAAAAAAAGTGCCCTTCATGTCGCACAAATGGTTGAACGGGGCGAGCCTGTATATGGTATCAACACCGGTTTTGGGCCGCTGTGCACCACATCCATTTCCAAAGCGGAAACCACAACCTTACAGACCAATATTTTACAAAGCCATAGTGTGGGCGTGGGCAAACCCATTGCCACCGAACTGGCAAAGCTGATGCTCATCCTAAAAGTACATGCCCTGGCCAAGGGCCACTCAGGCATCCAATTAAAAACATTGGAACGCATGCTCTGGCATCTGGAGCACGATGCCATTCCCGTTGTGCCCTCCCAAGGCTCGGTCGGAGCTTCCGGGGACCTAGCGCCATTGTCCCACCTCTTCCTGCCATTGATCGGGTTGGGAAAGGTTGAGTATAAGGGAGAGGTCATGGCCACCCCGTCCCTTTTTGAAAAAACCGGCCTAACGGCTGTTGAACTGGGTCCCAAAGAAGGTTTGGCCCTGATCAACGGCACCCAATTTATTTTGGCCCATGGGGTGTTGGTCCTTGAAAAAATGCAAAACTGTTTACGTCATGCCGATATCATAGGAGCCATGATGTTGGAAGGCCTACAGGGATCCATTAGTCCCTTTATGGAAAAACTGCATGCCCTAAGACCCTTTAAGGGCAACCAGCATGTGGCCGGAAGGATTAGAACATTACTGGAAGGTTCCGAGATACTGGAAGACCATATTGATTGTGACCGGGTACAAGACCCCTATTCATTGCGGTGTATGCCACAGGTACACGGTGCCTCTAGAAATACATGGCTGCACCTTAAAGAACTGTTGGAAATCGAGTTAAATTCCGTAACGGACAATCCCGTCATTATTGATGGGGACAATGCCATAAGCGGGGGCAACTTTCACGGACAACCATTGGCCATGGCATTGGACTATGCCACCTTGGCAAGCTCGGAACTCGGCAATATTTCTGACCGAAGGATTTATCTGGCCCTTGAGGGCGGCCATGGCCTGCCCCAATTATTGATGAAGGATACCGGCATCAACTCGGGCTATATGATCTTGCAATATACCTCAGCAGCCCTGGCCAGTGAAAACAAAAGTTTGTGCTTCCCAGCCAGTGCCGACAGTATTCCGACCTCAATGGGACAGGAAGACCATGTGAGCATGGGATCTATAAGTGGACGGAAAGCGCTTCAAGTGATTGAAAATGTTGAAAAAATCTTGGCCATTGAGTTGTTGACCGCCGCCCAAGCCTTTGAATTTAGAAAGCCCTTAAAATCTGGCATTCTGTTGGATGAAGTACATCAATATGTAAGAACGCAGGTTTCGTTCGCAGCTAAAGATCGTGTATTTTCAGAGGATATTGAACTTGCCATTGGCATCATTAAGAACAAAAAGATTGTCAAGACCATCGAAAAGGTGATGAAGGCAAAGGACATTACATGGAATACAAAACACAGGGCCGAATTTGAATCGCTATAAATGAAAAAAACAACTGTAATAGGGCCGTTTACCCAACTGCTCCCCATGAGTGGACTTCCTGTAAAGGGGGCCCTAAACGATGGGCAATTGACCATATTGGAAAAGGCCGGAGTAATGGTTTCCGAAGGAAAAATTGTCAAAATAGGTCCGTTCACCGATTTAAAATCGGAAGCCGATACCATTGAACATATTGATGGCGATTCGGTTTGCCTCCCCGGATTCATCGATGCCCATACCCATATTTGTTATGGGGGTTCGCGCGCCAATGATTATGCCATGCGCAATGCCGGGAAAAGCTATTTGGAGATAGCCAAGGCAGGAGGCGGCATTTGGGATACCGTGACCAAGACCCGGAAAGAGACTGAAGAATCGTTGATAAAAGGAATTGAAAAACGGGCTGTAGACCATTTAAAAATGGGCGTGACCACCATAGAGGTAAAAAGTGGTTATGGCCTTTCTGTGGATGAAGAACTAAAAATGCTCCGGGCCATTAAAAAAACCAATGCACATTGTACACAAGACCTAATCCCCACCTGTTTGGCAGCGCATATGGTCCCCAAGGATTGGGCGGGAACTCCCGAGGAATATTTGGAGGATATCATACATACGCTATTTCCTATTTTACAATCCGAAGGATTGGCCCATCGTGTCGACGCCTTTATCGAAGAAAGTGCCTTCAATGCCCAGCAAATAAAACCCTATTTTGAAAAAGCCAAGGCCATGGGCTTTGACATCACCGTCCATGCCGACCAATTCTCCACCAGCGGAAGCAAGGTAGCGGTAGATTTTGGGGCCCTAAGTGCCGACCATTTGGAAGCCAGCACTGAAAAAGAAATTGAACTCTTGGCCAAAAGCCATACCCTGGCCATGGCCCTGCCCGGTGCCTCCATTGGGTTGGGATGTGCCTACACCCCTGCCAGAAAATTGCTGGATGCCGGAGCTGGTTTGGCCATTGCCAGTGACCATAATCCCGGTTCGGCCCCCATGGGTAATTTGTTGACACAGGCCAGTATTTTGGGCACTTTTGAGAAACTCTCCAATGCCGAGGTTTTGGCTGGCATGACCCATAGGGCAGCCGCTGCCCTTAACCTGCACGACCGTGGAACTTTAGAAAAGGGGAACATTGGCGATCTGATAGTTTTTCCAACGGACAATTACCAAGAGATCACCTACCATCAAGGGCAATTGACCCCAAGTATGGTTTTTAAAAATGGAGAAAAGGTTACGTCACCCTGAACTTGATTCAGGGTCTCATAAACAAACTAATTCATTATGCGATTCCGAACCAAGTTCGGAATGACAAATAACAAGAATCTTATGGCTACAAATAACTTCCAACAACAAATCATTCAAGGGATTCCTTCGGAATTGCCTCCAAAAAAACCTTTTCCAACGGAAGGCAACCCCGCTCCCAAACGAAAGGATATCCTTTCAAAAGAAGAAAAAAAATTGGCCGTTCGCAACGCTCTTCGGTATTTCCCCAAGGAATGGCATGCTGAACTCGCCCCGGAATTTGCTGCCGAACTAAAAACGTTTGGCCGTATTTACATGTACCGTTTTCAACCGGAACACGAAATATACGCCCGGCCCATAGCAGCATATCCGGCAAAGTGCAAGGCCGCGGCAGCCATTATGCTGATGATCCAAAACAATCTGGATCCAGCTGTGGCACAACATCCCAACGAGTTGATCACCTATGGCGGCAATGGGGCTGTTTTTCAAAACTGGGCCCAGTATCTGCTCACCATGAAATATTTGGCCCATATGACCGATGGGCAGACCCTACATATGTACTCCGGCCATCCCATGGGGCTTTTTCCCTCCTCAAAAGAAGCACCAAGGGTGGTGGTCACCAACGGCATGATGATTCCCAACCATTCCCAACCGGACGATTGGGAAAAATACAATGCCCTTGGGGTTACACAATACGGACAGATGACCGCAGGTTCGTATATGTATATTGGGCCACAAGGTATTGTCCATGGCACCACCATCACGGTGATGAATGCCTTTAGAAAAGTCTTGAAAGAAGGGGAATCGCCCAAAGGAAAAATCTTTTTGACAGCTGGTCTTGGGGGTATGAGCGGGGCACAGCCCAAAGCGGGCAACATTGCCAAGTGCATTACGGTATGTGCAGAGGTAAATCCTAAGGCCGCCAGAAAAAGGCACGAGCAAGGTTGGGTAGACGAACTGTATGAGGACTTGAATGACATGGCCAAACGGGTCAAAAGGGCCATTGCCAATGAAGAGGTGGTATCGCTAGCGTATTTGGGCAATGTGGTCGAGGTATGGGAACGGTTTTACGAAGAAGGTATTTTTATCCATTTGGGTTCTGACCAAACCTCTCTGCACAACCCTTGGGCGGGAGGATACTATCCTGCCGGCTTGAGTTTTGAACAGGCCAATACCATGATGGCCAACGACCCGGAATCCTTTAAAAAAGAGGTTCAAAAATCATTGCGACGACAGGTTGTGGCCATCAACAGACACACGGCAAAAGGCACTTATTTTTTTGACTACGGCAACGCCTTTTTGCTGGAATCCTCCCGTGCTGGTGCCACAATTTATAAAGATGCCAAAGGAAACTTCTCCAACTCCCCTTCCCTTGGGGAAGGGGCTGGGGGATGGGCCTACCCCTCCTACGTTCAGGATATTTTGGGCCCCATGTGCTTTGATTATGGTTTTGGGCCTTTCCGTTGGGTATGCACCTCGGGAAAACCTGAAGATTTGCAAAAAACCGATGCCATTGCCCTTAGGGTGATGAAAGAAATCATGACCCATTCCCCTGCTGAAATCCAACAACAGATGCAGGACAACATCACCTGGATCAAAGAAGCTGAAAAAAACAAAATGGTGGTTGGTTCGCAGGCCCGTATCCTCTATGCCGATGCCGAGGGGCGCATTAAAATAGCTAAAGCCTTTAACCAAGCCATAGCTAGGGAAGAAATATCCGCCCCTGTGGTTTTGGGCCGTGACCACCATGACGTGAGCGGAACGGATTCCCCCTACCGGGAGACCAGTAATATATATGATGGCAGTAAATTTACCGCAGATATGGCCATACACAATGTCATAGGTGATGGTTTTAGGGGTGCTACCTGGGTATCCATCCACAACGGTGGTGGTGTAGGTTGGGGCGAGGTGATCAATGGCGGGTTCGGGATGCTGCTCGATGGTTCCGATGATGCTTCGGCACGATTAGAAAGCATGCTCTTTTATGACGTGAACAATGGCATTGCCCGTAGAGGTTGGGCCAGAAACCAAGAAGCATTGTTTGCCATAAAACGGGAAATGGAACGTTCACCACAATTAAAAGTTACTTTACCACATTTTGTGGAAGATGATTTATTGGATGATTTAATTTAGGCGCATGGCCAACTATAATCCCCCAAAAAAAGAAAATTGGTCCGGAAGGGTTTCAAACGAACAACTTTATCTGCACGAAAAAGTTGCTTGTCTTTCTGTTGACCAACTTAAAAAGAAACCCAACCAATTTGCCCTGTTGGGCTATACCTGTGATGAAGGCGTACGCCGAAACCAGGGCAGGATCGGCACAAAACAAGGCCCAAAAGCCATTAGGGAAGCATTGGGAAAAATGCCCAACCACCTGGACAACAAGCAACAACTATTTGATGTTGGTGATGTGGACTGTCCGGACACCAACATGGAAGGGGCCCAAGAACTTTTGACGGATACCGTTGCGGCGCTTCTGAAAAAAAACACCTTTCCCATTCTTCTGGGCGGAGGACATGATATTGCCTACGGGCATTACAATGGTATAAAAAAACACCTGCTGTCCAAAAACAAGAGACCATCCATCGGGATTATAAATTTTGATGCCCATTTTGATTTGAGGGATGATGCAAAGGAATCCAATTCTGGCACCCCCTTCTATCAGATTGCCAATGAAAACGAACCCTTTCACTACCTATGCCTTGGCATTCGAAAAGACGCCAACGACAGGATACTTTTTAAAAGGGCCGAGGATTACCATGTGGCCTTTATGGACAAAAACACCTTCAGAATCCAGTTTTCAAAGGAAATCACCACTTGGATCCGCGCTTTTATGGATAAGGCACAATATGTTTATGTGACCCTGGATCTGGATGGATTTTCCTCGGCATATGCCCCGGGGGTCAGTGCTCCATCTCCCATGGGTTTTTCACCGGATATTGTCACGGAAAGTTTGGAAACCATTATCAGTTCAGGTAAACTGATCAGTTTGGATATTGCTGAGATGAACCCGCAATATGATCGTGACAACCAGACAAGCAAGTTGGCTGCTTCATTGATACATCAAGTCATTCACGCAGAATTCCCTTAAATTGACACATACGCTTTGTAAAAATTTGTTTGAATGACCTCCAAAGTTTATGGAAACTGAAAGTATTGTACTAAAAGGGCATACTTGACTCACCATTAATAAGATAGGGTTTAAATTAACGATTGAGACCACTGAAACACCATGCATCTATTTTTATAAAACGACAACTCCTTTGTTCTGGCCCATACCCCATGTTTAAATCCAGGTATGTTCCATCTTCAGTACACTTCAACGCGTAGTTCATTTTGTAGGTTTTATTGGCATCATCATTCTTTGCAGAGGTACTTATCATTGAAGTCTTTAAATCCTCCCCTGATACTTTATACGTGCCAAAATCGCAGTTTACAAAACGTCCTGTTGCGTTGTCAACCCATATGGTATGTTTGTATTTATCGGTAAACACTAAAAACATTAGGGTGCTGGCTTTTGGCTCTTCACTCACCCAGAAACCAACCAGCGATTTATTTAAACCAGTAGCAACTTTTGATTCCGTCTTTTGCCAATATTCATCTATTTGATGAGACTGTTGTTGTAGATCCAAAACACCGGTTTGGTGCAATACATTATCTGTGATGGTATAATCATACGTTTGATGCTTAGTTGTTATTGAATGATCCCACGACAAATACGATAGTTTTTCGGTAAATCTGTTTCCCTGTACCGTATATTCCCCACCACCGGCACCATTAAAACCATCCTTATCAAAACTTAAAAAGAAAACATGTTTTTTGGTGAAAATCTTAAAAACAGTACTCGTAGCATTTTCGATAGTATCCGAATTATTTTTTCTAGATTTAACCAACTTCCAGGTGCCAACAAAACTGGTTTCATTCTGACTTGAACATTGGGGGTATTTTGCTATTCTTTGATTTGCAGGAATCTCCACTTGTGTTTGAATTTTTGCAGAAAAGAATACCATCGCAACACCTATCGTAAGCAATGTGTGTTTCATAGCGCGCTATCTTAAACTATACCATTCGCCACTTTTTGTTTCATCCAAAGCCCAATGCAATCCGTTTTCCAAAATTTTCAGAAATATTGGGTTTCTGTTTGTTGCATGATCATGACCTATGGATAAATACAGCACTTTGCCCTTACCATAATTTTTAACCCAGGCCAATGGTTTTGTTTCCCCATCCATTGTACCTTCGAGCAATACTATATTGTTCGGGTCAAAATTCTTGTGGGCATACATTTCGTCTTCAACATAAAAATCAGTTATTCCATCCATTACCGGGTGCTGTTTGTTTTTGACATATACGTTAAACCCATCATATGGTGGGTGCCCGTCAAAATTGCCTCCGAGCATTTCAAAATATTTAGGATGGCTCTCATCTCTAAAGGCTGCGGTAGCACCATGTATAGCAAGTAAAGGAGTGCCTTTTTCCACTATTTTCAAGAGGCTCTTGACCACTTTCTTATCCCAATCAAAAAGCATGGAATGAATTATGATCACATCGCAATTCTTACCAATCGATTTTATGGAATTAGGATCTTCAGAATAGATGACAAAATAGTTCTTTAGGGTATTTTCCAAATGATCCCTTATTGCTGCCGCATTAGATAAATCGTCATGCCAATGTCCGCCTCCCAAGTATAAGACCTGGTATTTGTCCACTTTTTTTCTAGGTGGATAAACATAATTCCCTTGTGCCAAAACATTGGTACTTACAAAACCTATCAGACATAAAACCAAAAGCCTTATGGCATATGTTCTTTTTGATGAAATCTTAAACCTTAACGGATTGTTTGTTTTGAAAATCATGATAATCTTTTTATTGATGAGTAAAGTAATCAGTATAGGAGACCATAGAAATGATTATAGGGCCAAAAATTTTTGTAGTGCTTTTGAGACATTGCCTTTTTTCCAGATTAGAAATACGCCCGTATAAAGTTTAAGACCAGAAATCTTAATCAACTTAAGGTTCGGGTAGGGCGTTTCAATATTAGGCACCAACGATATGCCCATACCCGCTGCCACCAATGCTTTTGCAACATCATCGCCCTTAGCCCTAAAAACAACATTTGGTTTGATCAGGTGTTCTCTAAAAATATCGGTTAACTCGGTATGTAAAGGGCAATTTGTGCGTTCAATGAATTTTTCATTGTCAATGACATCAATTGCCAATTTATTTTTTGATGCATAGGGATGATCTACCGGAACCGCTAAAACCAATTCATCTTTTCTAATTCGACGAAATTCCAGGTTTGCCTTATTCGCAGGAAGCTCTTTGTGAAAATAACAATCGATCTCCTCGTTTTCCAAGGCCTTGATCAACGCAATCTCACTGTTCTCCAAAATCTGGGTTTCATAACTTGGGTGCAATTGATGAAAAGACTTGACCATGGGCACAATACCACTAAAATCTATGTCATTGACCACACCCATTTTTAGAGGAATCCCAATATCTTTCGAAAAAGCATCTTCCATCTCGTTCCACACCCCCAATAAACGCTTCGCTTTTGGCAACTGTAGTTTTCCTTCTTCTGTAAGGCTTACAGTACGTTTATCCCTATGAAAAAGTTTGCAGTTCAATTGCTGCTCCAACTTTTTAATGCCCAATGAAAAGGAAGATTGCACCACGCAGGCCTTATTGGCCGCCTTCGTAAAATTTCCTATTTCGGCCAACAAAACAAAGTATCTGACAAATTGTAGGTTCATAATCTATTTTTTAGATTATTATTATCTAATTTATCTATTTTGACGATGTTAATCTACAATGTTTATTTGTACTATCAAAACTTTTTAACCCACACACAATGAAAAAAGTATTTATAATCAATGCACACACCTACTATCCGTTTTCCGAAGGTAAACTCAACACAACCCTTACGGAAAAAATCACAGATGTACTTAAGAACAAGGGGCATGAAATTAAAACCACCATCTTAGACAATGGGTATGATGTGGCAGAAGAGTTATCAAAACACCTTTGGGCCAATGTGGTCATCTTACAAACACCCGTTAATTGGATGGGCGTAACTTGGAAATTCAAGAAGTATATGGATGAAGTTTATAGTTCAGGAATGGATGGGTCTCTTTGCAACAATGATGGTCGCGATATTAAATCGCCAAAAAAGAATTACGGAGGTGGCGGTTGCCTAGTGAATACCCAGTATATGCTTTCTTTAACCCTTAATGCCCCCGAAGAAGCATTTAATGATGAAAATGAATATTTATTTCAGGGAAAAACAATAGATGATCTGTTCTTTCCGCAACATATGAATTTTAGGTTCTTTGGCATGAAAGCGCTACCAACATTTAGCACATTTGATGTAATAAAGAATCCTGAAATCAAAAAAGAACTAATTAGGCTTGAGCAACACTTAGAAACACATATCTAACAAGGTTTTAGACAGCGACCAAACCATCTCAACGTTCTTTGGTTTGCCGAAAGAGTTCAAAAAAAAGCTAAACAAAAAAAGCCTCCCAAAAGGAAAGCCTTTCATTGGTGGTCGCCTTTTGGCGCAACACCGTCCCGAAAAATTTCGGGACACAACACAACGGCACAAAGATAGGTAAAGATATTGTATTCAACGATGGTTTTCCCAAATCAAAGCTGCGGCCCCACATATTGCCGCAGTTTTTCCCTCCATTCCCGATTCCAATATTTTAACCTTGCCCTTATATACCTCCAACAAATAGTCATTAAAATAGGTGTCCAAAGGTTCCAAGATCCATTTTCCGCTATTGACCAATCCGCCCATTAGGATAAAGGCCTCCGGTTGGGTAAAGGCCGTAAAGTTGGCCAAGGCTTGGGCCATCATTCGAGCTGTATAATCAAATGCTTTTAGGGCAATGACATCGCCTTCTTCGGCAGCTTGGGTAATATCTTCGCCATGAAGGTCATTGTAGGCGATATTTCGGAACCGGCTATCGTCCATGTACTTGCTCAACATATACAGAATGGTGCGCTTTAGTCCTGTTGCAGAGACATAGGCCTCCAATCCTCCACGCACCCCAAGACCTGTTAAACGGCCATCACCAACGGTCATATCCACATGGCCCAGCTCTCCGGCAAAGCCATCATATCCGTCTATCAACTTATTATTGGCCACAATACCTGCGCCAAAGCCCGTACCCAGGGTAATCGCTATAAAATCGGTCATCTCCCTTCCCCGTCCAAAAAGCAGTTCTCCCAAAGCTGCGGCACTGGCATCGTTCATGATACGCATGGGGACATCCCATTTCTTTTTAAACTCCTCCAAAAAGGGAACAGATCCTTTCCAAAGCAGGTTGGCTGCCTGTTCTATGGTGCCCCGCTTACTGGATGCATTGGGGGCCCCTATGCCACATCCCAAAATGGTGGGTTCAAAATCCAAGCCTTCAATAAGTGCATCAACTATTTTTTTGGTCTGATTGAGATAATCATCCAACACCGGATATTCCTTTGTACGAAAAAAAGTTTGATCCAAACAATTGCCATCATGATCAACCAAACCTATTTTGGTTTTGGTCCCTCCTATATCTATTCCAACTACTAAATCCATTCGTAAATTTTGACTTTTTAAAGATACATCTTTTCGTATTCCATCTATAAATTTTAAATCATTAAAAATCAAGGGGTAATATTATTTTTTTCGTGTTTTTTGAGTGATAAAATATCGATATCCTCAATAAATACCATTTTTTCGAAACTTTTCACGAAAACGGTTTCGAAAAGATAGAAATACCGCCTAGTCCAAATTTATAGTATTGATTTTCAGTTCTTTAAAACAATAACAATATCTCACCCCAAGTGCAGCCATTTTCAACAATCAGCCTGTTAATTGTTAAAAATTACTAATTGATCCTACACGAAAATACCTTTATTCTTGCACACATCACATTGCCGTATTGGCAATTCACAGTGCATTTTATACGATCAAACTCAATAATTAACTACTAAACTATCTCTATGGTCGCAAATTTTTTAAGAAAAATTTTAGTGCTCCCAATTTTATTGATGGGCATTAATTTTATTGTTGCGCAAACCATTACCGGAACGGTAACGGATGACACTGGCCCCTTACCTGGAGCCAATGTCATAATCAAGGGCACAACAACAGGGACAACCACAGATTTTGATGGTAATTACATCATCTCTGCCTCCAGCAGTGATGTGCTGGTTTTCAGCTACATTGGCTATCAAAGTCTTGAAATTTTGGTAGGTGACCAACAGGTCATTAACGCAAAACTAGAACAAGACACCAACGTCTTGGACGAAGTGGTCATTATTGGTCTTGGACAGACCCAGAACAAAAGAACAGTTTCTACGGCAGTTGCAAAGGTATCTTCCGAAGACATTGCGGAACTTTCCATCACCAGACCGGAAGCAGCCCTTCAGGGTACAATTCCCGGGGTCGTTGTGGCACAAAACTCAGGTTCTCCCGGGTCACCACTATCGGTAAGGGTAAGGGGTGTTTCAACACCCAACAATTCAGAACCGCTTTATCTGGTGGATGGATTCCAAGTTCCTAACCTTCAACACTTGAACGCCGGTGACATTGGTAGCATCAACATTCTAAAGGATGCCGCCGCCACCTCTGTTTATGGTGCTCGTGGGGGTTCTGGTGTTGTCTTGGTCGAGACCAAGAAGGGCCGCAGGAACATGGATCGCTTTAGCGCCTCAATTGAAGGTTTTTATGGCTTTCAAAATGTACGTCGGGAATCCGACCTAATGAATAAGGACGAATACCTATTATTTTACAAGAGTGCCATTCAGTATGCAAATACATTCGGAGAGCAGTACCGCCCCGCCATCTTCAACACCATTGAAGGGGTTACCGCACAACAAAACCTTTTGCCGGATACCGATTGGCTTGATCTAATCTTTGACAAAGATGTTCCCATGCAAAACCTACACGCCTCGGTCACCGACGGTGGGGAAAAGTATGCTTGGGGTGTCTCTGCTGGATTATTTGAACAAGGCGGTGTGGTTGGCGGACCGGACAAATCAAACTTTGAGCGTAAAAATGTACATGTCAATTTTGATGTTGACATTTTGGAGAACCTGAAGTTTACGGCCAATGGTGATTTGGTTTCCATGGATGAGAACATTGTCCTTGAAAACCAGAACAGTGAAACCCAAGGGGTTGGCGTCGTAACAGCAGCAAATGCCATAGCGCCCATCTATGTACCCTACTCTCCAACGGGCACCATATTTAACCCAAGTTTTGGCACAAGGGGAGACAATGCATTAAGTCAGGTAACTTCCAATGGGGTGCTTTTGAATTCCATGAATATTTATACCACCCCGCTTTTTGTGTTGGCCGCTGCGGATCAAAATCAAAAATCTGATGTCTATCAAGTTGGGGCCAACCTACAATGGAAGGTACTCGAAAACTTAAAGGTATCTGGTTCTTACTCCCGTTTTTCAAGGGATGATGAATACAAATCCTTTCAGTTTGATTTTATCGGAACTCCTATTGACACGGAACAAAACTTCTTTTTGCCTAATAGTAACATCCTTAACATAAATAAATACACTAGGGAAATCGATAATTTTGATGCCAACGCTGAGTATACCTTTGAGGACTTGGGCGATCATCACCTACAAGTCATAGGAGGTACTTCTTACCAGCTTGATAAAGGAACAGCCGATTTCGAACAAGGCACCAACTTATCTGTAAACACATTTGGTGAAGCCAGAATGTCGTTGGCCCAAACCATTGAAGTATTGGATCCAGCAGACCAAACCAATGGGTTCACCACCCGGATCAATGAAGCCAAGCTTTTCTCGCTCTATGCTAGAGCTATGTACGACTTCAATCAGAAATACTTGTTGACGGCCTCATTGAGGGCAGATACCTCTTCAAAGTTTGGTCCAGAAAACGAAACCGGATATTTCCCTGCTTTTTCAGCGGGTTGGGTTTTGTCTGAAGAAAGTTTCCTTAAAGATTCCGGCGTAATCAACCTCCTAAAATTAAGGGGAAGCTGGGGTATCAACGGTGTGGACAACATACGGGAAGATGAGTTCAACGATGCCTTTAATGAAGATGGAGCATTGATTAGACTTGGAAATCCGGATATCAAATGGGAAGAGATAAAACAGACCAACATAGGTTTAGACCTTAATGCCTTTGACAATCGTTTGTCCATTACCATGGATTATTACAAAAAGACAACAGACGGCATCTTATTGGAATTTCAACCCCAGTTAAGCTCCGGTGCTGTTGGGGAAACCTTCCAGAATGCCGGTGGGGTCACCAACGAAGGTTTTGAAGCTTTGGTGAGTTTTAGGAACTTCCCTTCAGAACAGGGTGCTTTTAAATACAACATCAGTGCCAATATAGGTTTCAACGAAAATACATTTGATGGTTCGGGTATTCCGGAAAATACCATTACAGGGGGTAACCTAAGACAATTTGCCACGCCAGTGACCAATACATTGGACGGTCATCCCATTGCTGCCTTCTTTGGATATGAGGTAGATTACATCAATAACCGTGGCGAGTTGATCTTTAAAGATCTGGACGGTGATGGCGTTGTTAATGTAGTCAATCCCGATGGTTCTTCTGTAGCTGATCTTGGGGATCGCACTATTATTGGAAATCCATATCCAGAGATTACCTACGGTGTAGCCATAGGAGCTTCCTTCAAAGGGTTTGACCTGAATGCCAACCTAACGGGAGCGCATGGCAATGACATTTTTGATGCTCGCTATAACTCCTCTGTACCTTACTCCAACCGCCCAGTTGAATATCTATCCAATGGCTTACGTCCAGTGCTTTCAGGATTGGCTGGTTCACAGAGTGAGGTATCGGACTTCTTCATCAAGGATGGTTCCTATGCCAAGCTTAAAAATGTAACTGTAGGGTACAATTTCCAAAAAGCTGCCGAAAGTATAGGCTTGACCAAAATGCGCTTTTACATACAGGGGCAGAATTTATGGACCATTACAGACTATGAGGGTGGAGATCCCGAAATTGGGCAATCTTCAGACAATCCGAATGCAACATTGGACATAGGTATCGATAGAGGTTTCTATCCACAACCTACTACATTCCTTTTTGGTTTTCAATTTCAATATTAAAACGTGACAATGATGAGAAAAATGAATATATATAGATTATTTTCAATCGTTTTTGGCATCGCATTTCTAAGCACCATAATTTCTTGCGATGTGGAAGTTGTACAAGAAGATGCCATACAAGCCACTACACTCACAGAACAGGAAATCATAGATATTGCCTATGATGTGGGCGGGGTTATGAAATGGCAGAGTTCCAATATCCCTTCTGCCAACTCCCATACGTTTCCTGCCGTATTCCAAGATTTAAGGGGAGGAAATTGTGTCTCTGAAGCTAATCCGGTCAACTGGATTACGGGAAGGGATTACAACCAATTTGCTACCATAACTCCAACGCAGGCAAGTGTTCAGTCCTATTGGTCCAAATGGTTTACAGGTATTAACCGTGCCAATACAACTATTTATAACTTAGAAAATATTGGTATTTCAGATAGTGGTCTTCAGACAAATTTGATTGCCCAATCCAAATTCTGGAGAGCCCTCTTTTATTTCCAATTGGTAAAACATTATGGAGGGGTACCCATTAGATTGGAAGCGGTGACCACCTTGGATCAGGCCATTGCCCTGCCAAGAGCGTCAAAGGACGAAATATACGCCCAAATTGTCCAAGACCTTACAGAGGCCCTGCCAGATTTGGCCAACAATCCCAATGAAAAATACGAACCCACCCAAGGTGCAGCCTACGCACTTTTGGCCAAGGTTTCGCTTTACAGGGAAGACTTTACGAATGCTATTTCCTATGCAGACATGGTTACGGGTTATTCCCTGGAAGACAACTATGTAGATAATTTTAGATTGTCCACTGAAGGCAGCAGGGCAGAAACCATTCTGGAAGTGGATTTTGTTTCAGGATCCACTCAAGGGTTCGAACCAGCCGGTGAAGAATCCATTAACAAAGGATCGGCCTATTATCAAATGTCAGGGGGCATTGGGGGTGTGAATTCCGTTTGGAACAACTTTATCCCTACCCAAGAGTTTGTTGACTTTTTTAGGGATGGCGATGTTCGCAAATTAGGGACCTTGGTCGTTGGTGGCGAACCCCAAGAAGGGATAACCGGAGACGACACCTCTATTTTGAGCATTACCCAACCTGCAGGGGCCATCCAAAGAAAATACTATCTGACCCCTGATGAGCTAGTTGATCTGCAAAACACCTCAGGGAATACCCAGCAAACCGGCAACAATGACATTTATCTTAGGTATGCCGATGTATTGTTGATCAAAGCGGAAGCACAAATTAGATCAGGTCAAAGTGGGGATGCCGCATTAGGTCAGGTTGTAGAAAGAGCCGGATTGACCAATACCGGAGGTTACACTTTAGAAGATCTCAAATACCATAGAAGGGCTGAACTTTCCTTTGAAGGCTACGATCAATTCACCGACTTGGTTAGATGGGGAGACGCTGCCAGCTTTTTGGCCGATAGGGGCTTTAGTGCAGGCAGGGATGAACTCTTACCCATTCCTCAACTAGAAATTGAACAAAGTGTGGGCATAGTCGAACAAAACCCAGGTTATTAAAGAATAAACAAACTAATTGAATATAATACTATGAAAAACAATATATTAAATCTAAAATTCTTGCTTGCCGCTATGTTTGTCTTGGGGGCAATACTCACTTTTCAATCGTGTGAGGATGATGATAAACTTGTTTTACCGGCCACCTGCTTTGATGGTGCCATGAACGGTGATGAAACTGGTGTGGATTGTGGTGGCAGTTGCCAACCCTGTCCAACGTGTACAGATGGCATTATGAATGGCAATGAGACCGGTGTAGATTGTGGTGGCCCTGATTGTGAGGCTTGCCCAGAAACTTGTGACGATGGCATCCTGAACAATGGTGAAGAAGAAATAGATTGCGGTGGCCCCAACTGTGAGCCTTGTGCCGAACCTGTGGAAACAGCCATTGTAAGACATTATAACTACCTATCCTTGGAAAATCCTATGTTCCACACCTTTGAGCAATCAGACCTATCTGTCGGTGTTATCGATGGGGATGAGGGCAACGATGTAACTACCCAAGGGGCAGATCTTCCAATGATAACCTTTGGAGTGCCTGATCCTGAAGACGCATCGCAATTGGTTGGTCGCTACAATAGACCTACGGGACTAATCTCTGATGGATTCTCAGATTATAAATTTGAAGAATTGGAGTCCGGAACCTATGACTTCTCCACCTTGAATCAATTTGAACTATCCGTTTATATTCCAAATGAATCCTTGACAGGTAGTGTGGTTCAAACTATTGAGTTGATATTCTTGGACGCAACCAATCCTACATTCTGGGAAACTTGGACCATACTAACAGCCACAGCATCAGGAACCGATCAGTGGGAAACCTTCACCTTTGATGGATCTGGTATGGCATCCACCACTATTTACAATCAAATAGCCATAAGGATTGGGGGATCTAACCATACCGATGGAGCTACCTTCTATCTCAAAGATTTTGCTGTTCAAGACAAAAATGTGATCATGAGTGCCCTGTTCAATAATGACCAAGGCTTTAATCTAGACCTTACCAGTGAAGAAGGCAACGATGTAACCACCCAAGGTGCAGATTTACCAATGATGCAATTTGGTATTGTTGGCCCAGAAAATGGTTTTGTCGGCAAATACAATAGGCCTGAAGGTTTGATTTCTGATGGATTCTCGGATTATAAATTCGCTGTCAACGAGACCAAGTACGCTTGGGACGCCTCAACCGGTTTCTCCATAGATATCTATACTCCAACCGAATCCATTGCTGGTAATGTGACCCCAACAATCGAAGTCATCATATTAGATCGAGACAATCCAGCTTTCTGGGAAACATGGACCATTTTACAAGGGGTACTTGCCGAACGTGATACTTGGGAAACCATCACTTTTGATGGTTCTGCATTGGCAGGATCTGACATCTATGATCAAATTGCTATTAGAATAGGTGGATCCAATCATACCGATTCCGCCACATTCTACGTAAGAAACTTTAATGCATTTACCGAATAGTCGCTATAAGTTGAAGTTGGTTAATTTAGTTATTTAGTTCAGTCAAAAAGAGGCTATTGGAAATAATAGCCTCTTTTTAAACCCTTTCCAATCATTTATGAAAAAAATACTAGTAGCTATCGGCATTCTTATATTGGTAGCTTCCTGCTCTTCCAACTCCTCTGATGACGGGCCTGAGTTAAGAGCTTCCTGTAATGACGGTGTGCAAAATGGCAGTGAGACAGGTCCAGATTGTGGGGGCGACTGTGAACCATGTCCAACCTGCGATGATGGACAGATGAACGGGGATGAAACCGGAGTTGACTGTGGTGGTTCTTGCCCAGATTGCCCTGTAGTAGTTTCCATTCCTGAGTCTGGCCATGAAAGTCCACAAAGTTATCAGGGCTATAATTTAGTCTGGTCAGACGAATTTAATGAGGCAATAGATACAGAAAAATGGGATTTTCACTTGGGAAATGGTTGTCCAAATCTGTGTTGGTGGGGAAACAACGAACTACAGTATTTTACAAATGAACCTGAAAACATCTATATAGAGGAAGGCAACCTTGTAATAGAAGCCAGAAATGAACAGATTGAAAGCATGGAATATTCCTCATCAAGAATACATACCGATGAAAAATTCGAATTCCAATATGGCAGGGTCGATATAAGGGCCGCCATGCCATCGATTGCAGGTACTTGGGTAGCTTTATTTATGCTCAATAAAGACTATAGCATAGAAGATCCCGCAGCCCAATGGCCCAGTGGTGGTGAAATTGACATTATGGAATATCTAGGGGAAAAACCCTCTGAAATCTTGGGAACCGGTCATTATGGAACAGATTTCCCAAACAACCATCGTTTCAATTCTGTATTCTTTGATGCCTTAAATGGACAAGATTTTGATGAAGTCTACTACGTGTTTTCAATTATTTGGGAAGAGGACAAAATAACTTGGTTGGTAAACGACATGGAGTATCATAGCATGACACCGGACACTACCGCTGCCAATGGTCAACCCTATCCGTTTAACGACCAATTCTATTTCATTTTTGCATTATCAGTTGGTGGAAACCTACCAAGTGCTACCCCGCTACCAGAAGACTTTCCTGCTTTTTTGGTTGTGGACTATATAAGGGTCTTTCAAAAGCAATAAGTTTTCGAAGTTCCTTTAATTATATTTTGAGTATTCATCAAAAAGAGCGAACAAATATTGGATTATATAAATTTTTTGATTCAAAAAAATAACACTTTACAAATTAGTTGTTTTGAAGATGGAAAATTTACGAAACGCTTTTCGAAAAATTTTCGCAAATCATTTTCAGTTATAACTATTTGATAATAAGCATTTTTGCCTCAAAAAACACAACAACAAAGAATCTGTGCCAAAACCAAAGGATAACAATCTACACCCTATTGGGTAAATCCATCGGTTTTAGGAGTTACATTTGAAAGACAACAACATAACAAATATGTATTTCTTAGGATTGGACATTGGAAGCTCTTCGGTAAAAATTGCATTGGTTGCTACAGATACTGGTAAATGCTTGGGCGTAGTCCAAGAACCAGAGGAAGAAATGTCAATGTATGCCAGACACAAAGGATGGGCAGAACAAAAACCGGAAGATTGGTGGCAATGTGTATGCAAGGGCGTAAAAAAAATTAAAAAAGCCCATAATGTATCAAAGGAGAATATTGTTGGAATCGGCATTGCCTACCAAATGCATGGTTTGGTCATTGTGGACAACGATGGAAACCCCCTACGTAAATCCATTATCTGGTGCGATAGCCGGGCCGTGGATATTGGTGAAAACGCTTTTAAGGAAATGGGCGAGGAATTTTGCGAAACCCATTTACTCAATTCTCCCGCAAACTTTACCGCCTCCAAATTAAAATGGGTCAAGGAGAATGAACCAGAGCTCTATCAAAAAACGGCCAAGTTCATGCTCCCCGGCGATTATGTTGCCTATAGGCTTTCAGATACCATAAACACAACCGTTTCCGGTCTTTCGGAAGGTGTGTTTTGGGATTTTAAAACCAATACGGTAAGTCCAGATTTATTGGAAAAATATGGGTTTCAGGACAACCTGATTCCAGATATCGTCCCTACCTTTTCAGAACAATCCACCGTTTCCAAAAAGGGGGCTGAAGAAAGTGGATTGCAGGTAGGAACCCCAATTTTATACCGCGCGGGCGACCAACCCAACAACGCCCTTTCGCTTAATGTATTCCACCCAGGTGAAGTGGCCGCAACCGGGGGAACCTCTGGGGTCATGTATGCTGTTACCGACAACCTCTCCGTAAAGGAATGTGCCAGGGTCAACAACTTTGCCCACGTCAATTACACAAAGGGCGAAACTAAAAATATTGGAAAATTGCTTTGCATCAATGGTGCAGGTATCCAGTACCGTTGGCTGATGAACAATCTGGCCGTATCCTCCTATGAGGAAATGAACCAATTGGCCTCGGACATAGAAATTGGTTCCGATGGGGTCTGTTTGATTCCCTTTGGGAACGGAGCCGAGCGAATGCTGTTGAACAAAGATGTGGGTACCCGAATTGCAAACCTGAACCTGAATCGCCATCACAAAGGACATTTGTGCAGGGCTGCCCTGGAAGGTATCGCCTTTTCCTTTGTGTACGGATTTGAGATCATGCAATCCGATGGAATCCTACCCAAGGTCATCAGGGCCGGCAATGACAATCTGTTCCGCTCAGAGATCTTTGCCAACACCATTGCAACGCTCATTCAGCAAGAAATAGAAATCTACAATACAACGGGGGCCATTGGAGCTGCAAGGGCCTGTGCCCTAAAAGACGGGGACTACGAACGCTTTGCTTCGTTCATGAGCAATGACCACGTCATGACCTTTATGCCTTTTAAGGATCAATCCCCCTATAAAAAGGCCTATGAAAATTGGAAAAAAGAATTGGAATTAATAATAAAAAACTAAATCAATAAAAATGGTATTAATAGGTGACAAGGAGTACTTTAAAGGGATTGGAGAAATCCAATTTGAAGGAAAAGACTCTGATAATCCGCTAGCATTTAAATTCTATAACCCAGAACAAGTCGTTGCCGGCAAGACCATGCGGGAGCATTTTAAATTTGCCATGGCCTACTGGCACACCCTCTGCGGAACGGGAGGCGACCCCTTTGGCCCGGGAACCAAAAATTTTCCCTGGTCAACCGCTGGCGACCCTGTTGTCGCAGCCAAGGAAAAAGCCGATGCCGCTTTTGAGTTCATGACCAAAATGGGTTTTGACTATTACTGCTTCCACGATGTGGACATTGTTGACGAAGGAACTGCCTCCTTGGTGGAATTTGAAAAAAGGGTACAACAGACCGTTGCCTACCTCAAGGACCTGATGAAAGCCACCAATGTAAAACTCCTCTGGGGCACCGCCAATCTGTTTTCCAATCCAAGGTATATGAACGGTGCGGCATCTAACCCCAACTTTGATGTAGTGGCCCGTGCCGGCGCACAGGCTAAGATTGCCTTGGACGCCACCATGGAACTCAATGGCGAAAACTATGTGTTCTGGGGCGGTCGCGAAGGCTATATGTCGCTCTTGAACACCAATATGAAATTGGAACAGGACAATATTGGTCGCTTTATGCGCATGGCCAGGGACTATGCCCAAAGCCAAGGATTCAAGGGAACCTTCTTTATTGAGCCCAAACCCATGGAACCTTCAAAGCACCAATATGATTTTGATGCAGCAACATCCATCAATTTTATCCGTGAACAGGGACTGGAAAAAGATTTCAAATTAAATATTGAGGTAAACCATGCCACTTTGGCCCAGCACACCTTTCAGCATGAACTACAGGTTGCCGCAAATGCGGGCATGCTGGGAAGCATAGATGCCAACCGGGGCGATTACCAAAATGGATGGGACACGGACCAATTCCCCAATAGTATTCTAGAAACTGCCGAAGCCATGCTCGTTTTCTTAAAAGCTGGCGGAATGCAGGGCGGCGGTGTTAATTTTGATGCCAAGACCCGAAGAAACTCGACCGATTTGGATGATATTTTCTTGGCCCATATTGGTGGTGCCGATACTTTTGCCCGTGGTCTGCTCGTGGCTGATTCTGTACTTAATAATTCTAACTACGAACATTTGCTGGACGAACGGTACGCTTCCTTCACTTCGGGAAAAGGGTTGGATTTTGTTCGTGAATCGCTCTCCTTGAACGATTTGTACGACTATGCCAAAGTTGGTGGTGAACCATTGCAAATCAGTGGAAAACAAGAACTGTACGAGAATATATTGAACCAGCATATCTAATATTATGAAAGAAGAAAGTGCAAACAAGGCCTATATCATTTTAATAACCATGGTAGCCACATTGGGCGGTTTCCTTTTTGGTTTTGATAGCGGAGTTATCAATGGAACGGTCAAGGGCTTGGAAAGTGCTTTCAACTCGCAAGATGTGGCCAGTGGCTTTAATGTGGCCTCCATGCTGTTGGGCTGTGCCGTGGGTGCATTCTTTGCCGGTAGATTGGCAGATTCTTTTGGGCGTAGAAATATGCTCAGGGTGGCTGCTATATTTTTCATTGTTTCGGCATGGGGCTCGGGAATAGCCAATTCGTCATCAGAATTTATTATTTATCGTATTCTAGGGGGGCTGGCTGTTGGTGCAGCCTCTGTAATGGCTCCAGCCTACATAAGTGAAATTGCCCCGGCAAAGTATCGCGGTGCGTTGGCAACGGTTCAACAAATTGCCATTATAGCCGGTCTGTTCCTCTCTTTTGTCAGCAATTATGTTTTGGCCAATGCTGCAGGTTCTTCCGAGAGTCTGTTCTGGTGGAATTTTGAAACATGGCGATGGATGTTTTGGATGGAGTTGATTCCCGCTACCATTTTCTTCATCTCCCTATTTTCCATTCCCAAGACCCCAAGATTCTTGGTTGCTAAACAACAAAAAGAGAAAGCGCGTGAAGTCTTGGGCAAACTATATGGTGAAGCTACTGCCGATCAAAAAGTAGAGGATATTGCCAAATCCTTGGCAGAAGACCACCATAAACCAGGACTAAAAGACCTTTTGGATAAAGTGTCTGGCAAAGTAAAGCCAATAGTCTGGATTGGAATAGGATTGGCCGTCTTTCAACAATTGGTGGGCATCAATGTGGTTTTCTATTACGGCGCCGTACTTTGGCAAGCCGTAGGCTTTGGAGAGAGTGATGCCCTATTGATCAATGTAGCCTCTGGGGCATTGAGTATCGTATCCGTGATACTTGCCCTGATCTTGGTCGATAGAATTGGACGGAAACCCCTTTTAATCATTGGCTCCATAGGTATGAGTGTTACACTTACGCTTTTGGTCATAGCATTTTCCACAGGACTTTTTAAGGATGGGGTTCTTGAACTCAGTGACAACATGGGTACGCTTGCATTGATTGCCGCCAACCTATACGTCATGTTCTTTAACTTTTCATGGGGGCCCGTAATGTGGGTGATGCTGGGCGAAATGTTTCCCAATCAGATGCGAGGTTCTGGCTTGGCAGTTTCCGGACTGGGGCAATGGATGGCAAACTTTGCCATTACGCTTACCTTCCCCATACTGTTAACCGCTTTTGGCCTTTCGTTTACCTATGGTATTTATACCGTCTGCGCTATTATATCCGTCTTCTTTGTATGGAAATATGTGTTTGAAACCAAAGGGGTGGAACTTGAAGATATGAAAGGATAAATAGAACTATGAAGAGCACAGCTAATAAAACATGGTTTTTGGCATTGGTGGTTTCCCTGGGAGGATTCCTTTACGGGTTTGATGCCGCCATTATATCTGGGGTAATGAACTTTGTAACGCCAGAATTCAACCTCAACACAACGCAACAGGGCTGGGTTCCCAGTTCCCCTTTGTTTGCAGCCATGTTTGCCATGCTCATTTCTGGTAGGATCAGTGATGTGTTCGGCAGAAAAAAGATGCTGCTCATCGTTGCTTTTTTGTATGCACTTTCTGCTGTTTTATCCGCCTATGCCCTAGGGTATCATATGCTTTGGATTGCCCGGATGATCGGTGGTGTGGCTTTTGGTGCCGCCTTGGTCATTGCTCCTGTGTATATTGCCGAGGTATCCACGGCCAAGTCAAGGGGCAAATTGGTCTCCATTCAACAATTGAACATTGTCTTGGGGTTTTTTGCCGCTTTTTTGAGCAACTACTATTTTAATGAAGCCTACTCTTCCGGCACCAGTTCCTTTTTGACGACCGAAAATGTATGGCGATGGATGTTGGGGGTGGAATTTATCCCCGCCATTTCCTATTTTTTCCTGTTGTTCTTTGTCCCGACAAGCCCAAGGTGGCTGTTTGTCAAAGAAAGGGACGAGGAAGCCCATGATGTATTAATCACACTCCACGGAGCGGTACAGGCAAAAAAGGAGGCAAATTCCATATTGGAAAGTCTGGAAGCCTCAAGGAAGAACAAGGATAAGGTAAGGACCAAAGACCTGTTCAAGAAATCGTTGAAATATGTACTTACCGTGGGTATTGTTATCGGAATCGTTCAACAGATCACGGGGATCAATGCCGTGTATTATTACGCCACATCCATCTTTAAACAGACCGGGATTGGAACCAATGCCGCTTTCTTATCCGGCGTACTGTTGAGTTTTACCACAGTGGCCTTTACCATAATTGCGCTCTTTCTGATTGACAGATTGGGCAGGCGACCCCTGTTCTTGATCGGCCTTGCCGGCATAGCCCTGAGCATGTTGTTATGCGGTTATGGCTTTGACAAGGCCACCTATAAACTTACTCCTGAAAGTGTCTCAACGCTTGACCCTGCCCTACAAGAAAAATTAGCCCCCATTTTTAATGAATCCTATGACTCTGACCTAGCATTCAAAAACAAGGTCAAAAACCTAGTTTCCATAGAGGCCTACAGGGATGTTGAAGGCGACATTTTAGAAGCGGCAACCAACATGAATTCCACTTTGATCTTAATAGGAATTATGGGGTTTGTAGCCTGCTTTGCCTTTTCATTGGGTCCCGTAATGTGGGTCATGTTATCAGAATTGTTTCCCAACCGATATAGAGGATTGCTCATTGGCTTTATTGGTTTTTTGAATGGCTTTTCAAGCTGGTTGATTACTCAAATCTTTCCATGGGAACTTGCCAATATCGGCAATGCAATGACTTTTTATTTATACGGGATAGTGGCCTTGGTCGGGTTCCTCATCTTATTAAAAATCCTGCCCGAGACCAAAGGAAAATCACTGGAAGAAATTGAAATGGAATTAACACAATAATGAAAATAGAAAATCCAATTTTACGAGGTTTTAATCCAGACCCATCCATTTTACGGGTTGGTGATGATTATTATATAGCCACCTCAACTTTTGAATGGTTTCCGGGCATCCAGATTCACCATTCCAAAGACCTTAAAAATTGGGAGCTAATTGCCAGACCATTGACCAGAACTTCCCAATTGGACATGCAAGGTGCACCGGATTCCTGTGGCGTTTGGGCACCCTGCCTTACCTATGACAATGGCACTTTCTATTTGGTGTATTGTAACGTAAAATCATTTGACGGGGTATGGAAGGACACCCCCAACTACTTGGTCACCACCAACGACATCCGGGGAGAATGGAGCGACCCCATTTACCTAAGTTCCCGCGGTTTTGACGGTTCCCTTTTCCACCAATCCAACGGCAAAAAATGGTACGTGAACATGTTGGTGGACCACAGGGGCGGAAAGTTTTTTGGCGGTATTGAATTACAGGAATACAGCCCCGAACAACAAAAGTTGGTGGGCGATGTCCACTACATTTCAGAAGGCTCTGTTTTAGGAAAGACCGAAGGCCCCCACCTCTATGAAAAAGACGGCTATTTCTATTTACTGATGGCCGAAGGAGGCACCGAATACGGGCATGCCATGAGCATAGCCCGAAGCAAGGATATCAAAGGCCCATACGAACTGCACCCAGAAAATCCTTTTGTGACCGCATCACACAAACCCGAAAATTATTTACAGAAAACCGGTCATGGCGATTTGGTCCAGACCCAAAACGGGGACTGGCTTGCCGTGTTCTTGACCGGCAGACCCTTGGATCCCCATGGCAGATGCACCCTTGGTAGGGAAACGGCCATGGAAGAAGTAGTATGGAAAGACGGTTGGCCTTGGTTAAAGGAAGGGCCCACTGCCAGACAGTTTGTTGAAGTACCTGATTTGGATGAAGTTCCAAAACCGGACGGGCTTGGAAAAGTTGAATTCAACACAGATGTATTGCCCATCGAGTTTCAATCGTTACGCATTCCCATTACAGAAGATTGGTGTTCCTTAACTGCAAGGAAAGGATTTTTAAGACTCTATGGGAGGGAATCATTGACTTCCATTCACCACCAAAGTCTATTGGCCAGACGGGTACAGGATTTTCATGTGGAAGCAATCACCGAAATCGACTTCCAACCCGAGAATTTCCTACACATGGCGGGTTTGGTCTTCTATTACAATACAGGACACTACCATTATGCCTATATATCAGGAAACTATGATGGAAGCAAAAAATGGCTCTCCGTAGTTTCCGCAGACAATTACCAAATGACCTTTCAGGATGAATTGATTGAGGTCACCAATGCAGAATCCATCGTGTTGAAAGGTACCATGGATCGAGATAAATTACAGTTTTACTTTGCTACTGATGGGATAACGTTCTCCCCCTTGGGCACCCTTTTGGATGCCAGTATTCTATCAGATGATTATGTCCGGGATGGTGGTCAACAATACCGTGCCGCCTTTACCGGTTGCTTTGTGGGCATATGCTGTCAAGACTTGGCGATGAATGAAAAACATGCCGACTTCAAATGGTTTGAATATACCGAAAAGTAGTCTTTAAAAAAACAAAAATGTATTTAAGAAAAAATGTCTTCCTGTTAGGCCTAATGGGGCTTATCATGCATGTCAACGCCCAAGAATTTGATTGGAACGATTACCCAGAATGGGAAAACAATACGGGGTATTCCAAAACCTACGTGGTGGCACAACAACACCCCAATGCTTCGGATGAAAATCCCGGCACGGCAGCGATGCCCTTAAAAACCATAAACCGTGCCGCGCAATTGGCCAAAGCCGGGGAGCAGGTCATGGTATATTCCGGGGTGTACAGAGAAACCGTACGGCCAAAAAACTCTGGAAAATCCACGGATAACATGATTGGTTATACTGTGGCTCCAGGCGAAAAGGTTATCGTAAGTGGCTCAAAGGTTTTTCTAGGAGAATGGGAGCAACGAAAGGTCTTTACCGACATCCTCCCAGACACTACCCTCACCTATACTTGGTCCAGAAAGACCTGGGTCACCACTATCCCCGACAGTTTTTTTGAGGAAGGGTATTTCCCCTTCAAACTACCCAATATTCTCCCTGAGGAACATAAGCTGATGCCTTGGGCCCGATTGGTAAAGGAAATCCCACCCTATACCGCTACTCGGGGATTATTGTTTCAAAACGGCAAACGAATGGCCCAAGTAGAAGCCTATGGCGACCTTACCCGATTACCGGGTTCTTTTTGGATAGACACCGATGGCAAAACAGTGCACATTCACGGATTTGACAGCAGAGATCCTAATAATTCGGTCATAGAGGTAGGGGTACGTTCGCATTTGTTCAAACCCCAAAAGGTAGGCTTAAACTACATCCACCTACAAGGGTTCACCTTTCAACATTGTGCCAACGGATTCTTACGCACCAGTACCGGTGCCGTGACCGCTTTGGGCGGCCACCACTGGATCATTGAGGACAATACCATAAGGCACCACAATTCTTCGGGCCTGGAATTTGGTTATCTGGCCTATGAGGCCAATGACCCCAACCCAGAAAACATCGCAAGAAAAAGGGAAGATGCCTTTGGTTTCCACATCGTTCGAAACAATCATATCCATGATTGCGGCACGGCGGGCATCCGCAGTTTTGTGGTCCCCGATGCCGTGATCCGTGACAACCACATTCACCATTGTGGATGGCAAGACGCTGAAAATTACTGGGAATGTTCCGGTATTAAAATATTAGTGGCCCATAGGACTTTAGTGTCTGGCAATCACATACACCATATCCAGGGGGGAAACGGAATATGGTTAGATTGGGACATTCAACATTCTAGGGTCACTAAAAATATTATCCACAACGTACAGAACATCCAAGGTGGAATTTTTGTGGAAGCCAGCCATGCACCAAATTTGGTCGACAATAATTTCATATGGAATGTGGACGGCAACGGCATCTATGCCAACGACACCGATTACCTTATGGTCTACCACAACCTAGTGGGCAACATAAGCGGGCATGTTGTACACGCCATTGTGCAGACCGACCGCTATCTCAACGGAAGAAAATTGACCGCCGAAGATAACACCATAAAGAACAATATCTTTATCGATGGCCGACCTTTCCGGCTCAGTTCAGATACGAATATCTCGGACAACAATCTTTTTATCAGTTCACAAGAACCCAATCTTTTCGATTTGGAAGACCTAGAAAAGAAGGGACTGGACACCCATAGTCTTTTGAAGAGAATGGAGGCCCGGTTCATTCCAGAAATCCTTGGTTTTTATCTGGATCAAGAAGAAATGCCCCGCTTTAAAAGTGTGCCAGAGGTGAGCCATGATATCCTGCAACAGGACCGAGGTGCCCAGACCATGCCCGGACCATTCCATTCCATGGACAACAAAACCCTTTTATTAACAGAACCCTTAAAAAAATAACGCTCATGAAATCCTTTATCATTTTACTTTCGGCTTTATGGTTATGTGTTGGTTGCGTTCAAAAAAAACCACCTGAGGAATTTTTTGAACAAAAAGAAGAACCCGTTCGTCCCTTGGCAAAATTTGAACCTAAGGAAGGCGTACTGCTTTTTGTGGGACAGGAATTGGAAGCTGTTGGCGGATTGGAACAATACAACGATGGGTACTTGGACCACTTCCCTACCCCGGCAGGTTGGACCACTTACACCAACATCAATCCCGGTGAAAATTCCTTTGGAAGGACACAAGAGGGATTGGACGGGCTATGGGAGACCCATGATTGGGGCGACAATGATTACAATGCCCTATTGCAGCACCAAGATCCCGATTATAAAAATATGGCCATGGCCATTGGGATGCAATTTGTAAACCATGAGGAAAAAGTGGCCGATGGCACCCATGATGCCTTTATTGACCGATTGGCAGATTTCTTGCTGTCCTTGGGCGAACGCCCCGTATTCTTACGAATTGCCTACGAGTTTGACGGGGACCCCTGGAACCATTACGATCGTGAGGCAACCGTTGCCGCCTACAGGCGAATTGTGGACAGAATCCGCGCAAAAGGGGTAAAAAATACGGCCTATGTATGGCAATCCACAGGGTTTATTTCCGGACAGGAACATTTGGAAGGCTGGTATCCTGGGGATGCCTATGTGGACTGGTGCGGCGTCTCCTTCTTTAACCGATGGAAGGAAATTGAAATGTTCGAATTTGCCAGACATAAGGGCAAACCAGTTTTCATAGCCGAGGCCACGCCCACCATTTCGGACTACGGCGGAAAACTTTACGGCCTGACCAAAGAGACCCAATTAAGCAATCCTGAACAAGCCCAGGAAGCCTGGGAAAAATGGTTTCTGCCCTTCTTCAATGCCATTGAGGAAAATGCCGATGTGGTCAAGGCCGTACACTACATCAACTGCCATTGGGATTCGCACCCCATGTGGTTTGAAAACCCAACGTTTAAAGGAGTGGATGCCCGATTACAATTGAGCGACACCCTTAGCAAAAGATGGTTGCAAAGAACCTCAAAGGCTCCTTTTATCCTATCTTCTGAAGATTTATACGACAGACTCTACCACGCTAAATAAAAACAGCATCATGGATTACGGAAAAATTTCAAATACCTTTTGGAACCAAGGTTACATCATCTTCGAGAAGTTCTTTTCCGATGAATTGATGGATTCCTACAATGAAAAAATATCGCACCACTATGGGGTAGACCCAAATTGGGAACATACCAATGAGTTTATTACAAAATCTGCCGTAGAGGTCATCCCTTGGTTTCCGTACCGTGATGGGGATGGCGGTTTTGATGGCATTGACCAACATGGGGAATTCAATAAGATCACCGATGCCATTTTAAAAGATGGCTGGGAAAACCTGTATTGCATGATGATGTTCTCCAAAGCAGGAAGCAAAGGCCAGGCATGGCACCAAGACTGTCCCCCAGAAAATCCCAAAATGTACAACCTCAACCGTTTGGTCTACACCCATGACATTACCGACGAGACCGGGGGAGAAATCGTAATCATGCCCAAGGCCCACAAGGCAGGTGTTCTTCCGGTGGGCAAGCCCCATGAAGACATAGAAGGACAATTGGTGTTCAAACCAAAGAAGGGAACAGTGGTATTTTTGCACGGACACTGTTTTCATAGGGTGATGCCCGCAAAGCAAAACCGTATCTCTTCCAATTTTAGGGCAGTGCCCAAAGGCACCCCCGAAGACATAACAGATATTTGCGTATACCGGAACATGAGGTACCGTTTCTCAACTGAAGAAGTGATTGAAGAACGTATTTAAAAGGACCAAACAATGGGCAAAAAATCGAAGATACGCTGGGGAATCGTAGGCTTGGGAAGAATCGCAAAGCTTTTCGCCGAAGACCTCATGCTGGTCAAAGAAGCAGAACTGGTGGCCGTGGCCTCCACCAATCTAGATCGCTCTAAAAGATTTGCATCTTCATTTGATGCAAAAACCTATTACGGAAGTTACCAAGAACTATTCCAAGACCCCAATGTAGATATCGTTTATGTGGCCACCTTGCACCACACCCATTGCACGGTAAGCATTGAGGCCATGAACCATGGCAAACATGTGCTGTGCGAAAAACCCATAGCCATTAACCAGTTTGAGGCCGCATCTATGATAGAAGCTTCTGAACGGAACAAGGTCTTCCTCATGGAGGCTTTCTGGTCACGTTTTAACCCCTCGATCTCCAAAATCAAAAATCTGGTTGACCAAGGTGAAATAGGATCAATGCGGTATTTGAATGCCGAGTTTTCTTTTTATAAATTAGATGATGATATCGCTGACCGATCGCTAAATTTAAACTTAGCAGGGGGATCTTTGTTGGATATGGGGGTGTATCCCATTTTCCTGAGTTACCTACTTTTGGGAAAACCCAAGGAAATCTTGGCCCGATCACAGTTTTTTAAGACCAAGGTAGAAATTCAAACCTCCATCATCCTACAGTATGAAAATGCCCAGGCCCTGTTGTATTCCGGATTTGCCAACAATACCGATATGAGGGCCAAGATCGGCGGAGAAGAGGGGGAAATTTTTATTGAACCCATTTGGCATGAGACACAAGGCTTTACCCTTCGTAAAGATGGATGGGAGCGATACCATTTTTTACCAACCATGGGAAAAGGATTTTCCCATGAAATTTTGGAATGCCACCAATGCATTGAAAACAACAGACGACAGAGCGGGAGTTGGTCCCATGAGAATTCGTTCGAACTCATCGCCATGGTCGATGAAGTAAGAAAACAGGCAGGCATAACATACCCGTTTGAAAACGTATGAAAAAAATCACCTTAAAAGACATAGCAGCCCATTTTAATGTATCCATATCAACGGTATCCAAGGCTATCAATGACAGTCATGAAATAAGCACCGATCTTAAGGAAAAGATCCAGGATTATGCAAAAGCCAACCACTACAAACCCAATAGATTGGCTGTAAGCCTATTGCAAAAAAGCACTAAGAACATAGGCGTTATCGTCCCCAATATCCTGAATTATTTTTTCACCCAAGTCTTCTACGGTATCGAAAAGATTGCCAATGCAAGGGGCTACAACATTATCAGTTGTACATCGGACGAATCCTATCTAAAGGAAGTAAAAACGGTAGAACTCATGAGTACCGGCACCGTTGATGGCTTGATCCTCTCATTGTCCGAGGAAACACAATCAAAGACAAACATTGGCCATTTAAGTGAGTTCATAGACAATCAAATTCCCTTGGTACTCTTTGACCGGGTTACCGAGGCCATTGAGTGCGATAAGGTCATTGTAGATGATTTTGAGGCAGGGTACAAGACCACCAAGCATCTGTTCAAAACAGGGTGCAAATGCATTGCCATCGTTTCCACAATCTTCAACTCTAGTGTGGGAAAACTGCGAATAGACGGTTATAAAAAGGCCCTTGAAGAACTAGGGCATGCATACGATGCCCAGTTGAATGTGATGGTACAAAAAGACGATGATCTCCAATTGCTCATGTCCTTGCTGTTGGATTACAAAAAAATTGATGCCATTATCGCCTTGGATGAGATGACGGCCGTTGATGTGCTGTATATTCTCAAATCAAAAAACATTGAGGTCCCCGAAGATATTTCCATCGTAGGTTTCACAAACGGGCGGCTTTCAAAATACGTTTCGCCCTCTTTGACCATGGTAAGCCAACATGGAAAATATATTGGGGAACTGTCTGCCAACATCTTAATTGACCGCATAGAAAACAAGCAGCGTTTTATGCCCTTCACCACAAAATTGGTCAAAACCAGTTTGATTGAAAGGGAATCAACCCTACAATTAGAAGATTAGGGAAAACGTAGTTCTTTCGTTGGGGATGGAATGCACCTTTATGGTTCCCCCATGTAATTGCATGATTTGTTTTGAAAGGCTGAGCCCAATGCCCGTTCCCTTTTCCTTGGTGGTAAAAAAAGGCACAAAAATGTTCTCCACCACATCCTCGGGAATGCCGGGTCCGTTATCGGTTATATCTATGCTTTTGTTGTCCTTCGCATCTACCTTGGCAATGACACTTATTTTTCCATTTCCGTTCTTTTCCAAGGAATGGATAGCATTCTTGACCAAGTTGATGAGCACGAGACTCAACTGTTTTTCGTCAACAAAGAATTCGAGCTCCCCGGAATGATGGTCCCATTTTATTTCGATACCATCCTTAAGGTCACGCTCCATCAACACTTCAATCTTCCCAAAAAACTTTTGGGCATTTACCAGAGCCTTATCGGGTTTGGGCAGGTTTAAAAAACTCCGGTAGGACAACACAAAATCCATAAGGTCGTTCCCTTGTTCCTTGATCACCTCCAACCCCCTCTTGGTGCTTTTCAATTTTTCGCCATCCAGTTCCTCTCCCGATTGATAATACTTTAAAATGGATGCTGAAATTGAGGTCATGGGTGTCACCGTATTCATAATCTCATGGGTGAGCACCCTGATCAAGCGAATCCAAGATTCCGTTTGTTTTTCATCCAGTTCACTGTGTATGTCTTGGATCACCACTACCAAAAGGGACTGCCCATCCAATAGCATGGGTTTGGATTTTATGGCCAATTGCAGTTCTTCCCGTTCATTGCCCAATTGGAACAATTTTCTTTCAAAAGGTTGGAAAGGCTCAAAAATTTGATAAAGCCCCGGATCGATCTGTGCCAATTGTTTAATATGGTTCAACGGGGAATAGTTGAGCAACTGCTCCAAGGTAGGGTTGGCAAAGAGAATATGTCCCCTTTCATTAAAGGCCATGATGCCAATATTGGCCTCCTTTAAAATCATTTGGTAGTACTGCTCCCGGGTCTGTAACTGAATGTGTACCTCCTGTATAAGCGTATTTACCCTATTGAGGCTCTTGTTGAGTTCCTTGAAGGATTTAATGGAGACCCGTTCCGGAAAGCGCAAGGTAAAATCCTCATTTCTGATGGCGTCAAAAAAATAGGCAATCTTACGGTTGGTCCTATTGATATAGGTAATGAGAAAATAAGCTTGGAGCCCTACAAAGAACAATGAAAACGCACAGAGGACATACCAGTTCTCAAAAAAGGAAAAAGCCAGTACCATGGCGGTCAGGGTAACCAACAAGACCCTAAAAATCAACTGGATGTAAAAATTTCTACTAGCCACTAATCCTTTACCTTTTTAAGTTTGTTGTAAAGGGTCTGTCTGGAGACCCCCAATTGTTCTGCCGCCGCACTATAGTTGCCGTCATGTTCCTGTAATGCCCGTAGGATCATCCGCTTCTCCATTTCCTCCAGGGTGAGCGTTTGGTGATCAAATGATGATGGGGCCTTATTGGCCAGGATAAAGTCATCTGGCTTTAGCACATGGCCCTCGCATAGAATGACCGCCCGTTCCATGGTATGCTGTAATTCACGAATATTTCCCGGCCAGGAATAGCCCATCAACTTATCCTGAGCGGCACTATTGATCCGCAGGCCCTTTTTATCATATTTGTTGGCATTGCGGTTCAAGAAAAAATCGGCCAAGACCAGCACATCCCCTTCCCTCTCCCGTAGGGGTGGCACCTCGATCTGTATGGTGTTGATGCGGTACAACAGATCTTCACGAAAAAGCCCATCGGCCACCATTTGCTCCAGATCACAGTTGGTGGCACAAACCAATCGAATATCAACCGGAATTGGTTTGTTGGAACCTACACGAACAATGGTTTTGTGTTGAATGGCAGAAAGGAGCTTCGCCTGCATCTGCAATGAAAGATTCCCAATCTCATCTAAAAACAAGGTGCCCTTATGGGCCGCTTCAAACTTTCCGGCCCGATCCACCTTGGCATCGGTAAACGACCCCTTGATATGGCCAAAAAGCTCGCTTTCAAAAAGGTGTTCAGAGATGGTCCCCATATCCACATTAATAAAGACCTCATCCCTTCTTTTGGAAATCCGATGGATCTCTCGGGCAATTAATTCCTTGCCCGTACCGTTCTCGCCGGTTATCAGGACATTCACATCGGTCTTGGCCACTTTACGGGTCAGGTTCAACACGGCATTCAACGCCTTGGAGTTGCCAATGATATAGTTCTTGTCCTCATTGATGACACGCTTTAGGTGGTCCTCTTTATCCTTTAACCGATGGATTTCCAGCTGGGATTTCCGTAATTCATAGGCCGATTTTACCGTGGCCAAAAGCTTATCATTGTTCCAAGGTTTCAGAATAAAATCCGACGCCCCTTCCTTTAGGGCATTCACCGCCAGTTCCACCGCTCCATAGGCCGTCATCATTACTACCGAGGTGTTTGGCGATCTCTTTTTAATTTCCTTTAACCAGAAAAGGCCCTCATTGCCGGTATTGACCCCGGCAGAAAAGTTCATATCCAAAAGGATGACATCTACCTCGGAAAGCTTGGGATAGGAAGAAATCTGGTTAGGGTTTGAAATGACCTCTACCGTCCTGTACTCAAACTGCAAAAGAATCTCCAAAGCGCTCAACACACTTTTGTTGTCGTCTATGACCAAAATACGGGCATCTACCATACCTTTAGACCAATTTTCATACAAGCTACAAAGAATTGGGGCCAAGCCCTTTTAAAGTGTAAAATATTTTGACATTATCTGTATAAATATTTTACATACTGCTTATTACAACCTAAACCCTATAATTTCAATATACTGATTTACAGTTATTTATCAATATGGCATGGCATTCGCTCCCCTTTTGGCATAGCTAGAAAATATGAAATTGAAAAAAGGCTGTATAGCAATCATCTTTTTGGCCACGCTTTCGTTGCATTCACAAAAAATGTGGACCTTGGAAGATTGCGTTTCCTATGCCCTGGAGCATAACCTGCAATTGAACGACTTTGATCTAAATACGCAGTCCAACAAAGAAACCTACCGGCAATCCATACGCGATTTACTCCCCACAGTTAGCGGTTTTGCCAACTATTTTATACGGTATGGTCGTCAAACAAATCCGGAAGACAACAGCATTGTCAACACCGATATATTTTCCAACAATTATTCCTTGGATGGTTCTTTTGATTTGTTTCAAGGATTTCAAAAAATAAATTCGTTAAGGGCTTCCAAGTTCTTGTATAAAGCGACAAAAGAAGAACATCTGCAACAGAAATATTTATTGGCTTTTAGAGTGATGTCCGCCTATTACGATATACAGTTCATTGAAGGACTCATCACCATATCCGAGGAACAGGTAGACATCTCGCAGACCAATTACAACCTAGTTGCAAGACAAGTAGAACTTGGACTTATGGCCGGGGCAGACCTTTATGAGGCGGAATCCCTGCTCTTGGCCGACAAGTTGACCCTAACACAAAATGAAAATCGTTTAAAAGCGGCCAAATTGACCTTATTACAGGCCATGAATATTGAAGGGGAAAGTGAGATTACCATAGCACCTGAACTAAGTACGGCACCCATCAAATACGCAGCAGAAATTGTGCTTTCAGATTCAATCTTTAGCAAAGCACGAAGCTTTATGCCATCGATCAAGGCTCAAGGCTTTAGGGTCAAAGCAGCCAAAAAACAATTGGCGGTCGCACGGGGCAGGCTATATCCTTCACTCTCTTTGAGTGGGGGCATTGGCACGGGATATTTTGAAACCATCACGGACACCTTGGGAGTGACCATCCCTTTCAGAGAACAGTTTAAAGAGAATAGATTCGAATATGTTGGGGCCTCTTTAAATGTGCCCCTCTTTAACGGATGGGCCAACCGATCTAGGGTCAAACAACAAAAAATTGCCCTAGAACGCGCTAAAAATACCGCCAAGGTTACTGAGCAAGAGCTTTACCAAACCATACAGCAATTGGTACAGGAGCATGAGGCTTTGACCACTGAAATAGCCCAAACCGAAAAAAGGGCGACCTCCCAGGGACTTGCCTTTACCATTGCACAAAAGCGGTACGAAAAAGGAATGATCAATGCCATAGAATTGGGGCAGGCAAAAACACTCTATGCCACGGCACAGAACCAAAACCTACAGGCGCGATTGCGGTTACGGGTGAACAACAGCACCTTGGATTTTTATCGTGGCCTACCAATATTTAATTTGAATTAGACATGGATATACAACTGGAAAAGAAAAAAGGATTGCGACCCAAGCACTATGGCTTTATTGCCTTGGGTATATTTTTGGCATTTGTTGTTTGGAAACTCCTTTTTTCAAGCTCGGTCTCCACCTTCCGAACAGATAGGGAAAAACTCTCCATTTCAGAGGTACTGGATGGAAAATTTGATGATTACATTACCATTAACGGTACCGTGGCCCCCATTACCACCATCTATATGGATGCCTATGAAGGAGGGCGCGTCAATGAAAAATTGATTGAAGAGGGAGCCATGGTCAAAAAGGGGGACATCATCCTTAAATTGGAAAACAACAACCTTTATGAGCAGATCTTGGCCAGTGAGAGCAACTTGGCCCTAAAACAAAACGACCTCAGGTCCACCAAGCTCACCTTTGAATCCCGTATTGTGGACGGAAAGCGCCTGTTGGCCACTGCCGATAACGACCTAAAGCGTTTTAAGCGTAATTATGAACAGAACCAATCCCTATACGAAGAGGAACTCATAAGCAAGGAAACCTATTTGGTCTCCAAGGAAAATTACGAATTGGCCAAACAACAGTATGAGATCTCAAAGTTTCAAACCGAACAGGATGAAAAACTCAGCAAAACCTCTTTGGCCAGTCTGGAAACCGATTTGGTGCGCATGCAAAAAACCTTGGGCATGGTCTATGAACGATTGGATCACCTGAACGTTAGGGCCCCCGCAGAAGGGCAATTGGGCTTTTTAGATGCCGAAATAGGGCAGAACATTTCGCAGGGCCAGCGCATTGGACAGGTAAACGTACTCACCGATTTTAAGATAGAAGCCGATATAGACGAACACTATATTGATAGGGTAAGGCGGGATTTGATAGCGGTACTCGAACGCAATGAGACCGAATATCCGCTACGGGTACGAAAAGTATATCCCGAGGTCCGCAACGGTAGGTTTCAGGTAGATCTGGTCTTTACCGAAAACAAACCCGAAACCATTAGAACGGGGCAGAGCTACAACATAAAACTGCAATTGGGGCAATCCAATGAGGCCCTCTTACTGCCCAAGGGTGGATTTTTCCAAAGTACCGGCGGACAATGGGTGTTTGTGGTCAACCCAAATGGCGGCGAAGCTTTAAGGCGTAACATTAGAATAGGAAAACAAAACTCAAGATATTACGAAGTACTCGAAGGCCTGGAACCCGGCGAACAAGTCATTACCAGCAATTATGACAGCTTTGGTGAGGCAGAACGGATTGTGTTGAGATGAGTGATGGGTTTAGGTTTTAGGTTTTAGGTTTTAGGTTTTAGGTTTTAGGGTTAAAAAAGTAAAAGTTATAGAGCAAGAAGCATAACAAAATTTAATGAGCAGCATATAGCGTTAAGCAAAACAACGAACAGCGAACAGCGAACAGCGAACAGCGAATAGCGAACAGCGAATAGCGAATAGCGAATAGCAAATAGCGAATAGCAAATAGCGAATAGCGAATAGCGAATAGCGAATAGCGAATAGCGAACAACAAACAGCGAATAGCGAATAGCGAACAGCGAACAGCGAACAGCGAACAGCGAATAGCGAATAGCGAATAGCGAATAGCGAATAGCGAATAGCGAATAGCGAATAGCGAAAAACAATCAAAAAAATGATACAGATCCAAAATTTAAAAAAGAGTTTTAGAACCGAGGAAGTCGAGACCTTGGCCTTAAATAATGTCAATCTCACTGTGGAAGAAGGTGAGTTTGTCGCCATCATGGGGCCCTCCGGTTGTGGTAAATCCACCTTGTTGAACATTATTGGCATGTTGGACAATCCTACGGAAGGCAGTTACCAATTTGCCGGTTATGAGGTCGCTGGACTGCGCGAGAGCCAACGCACCCAATTGCGCAAGGGCAATATTGGTTTTGTCTTCCAAAGTTTTAACCTCATTGATGAGCTAACGGTCTATGAAAATGTAGAACTGCCCCTTATCTACCTAAAAATGAGCAAAACCGAACGCAGGGAAAAAGTACGGGCCGTCTTGGAACGCATGAAGATTGCCCATAGGGAAAAACACTTTCCGCAGCAATTATCCGGGGGGCAGCAACAGCGTGTAGCCATCTCACGGGCCGTGGTCACCAATCCAAAACTGATCCTGGCAGATGAGCCTACCGGTAATCTGGATTCCAAAAACGGTTTGGAGGTCATGAGTTTGCTTACCGAACTCAACCAAGAAGGCACCACCATCGTTATGGTGACCCACTCGGACCGGGATTCGCATTATGCCCACCGAATTGTCAATCTGTTTGACGGACAGATTGTTACCGAAAGCCAAAATAGGGCTATTGGAGTTTCCGTTTAGGAGGAGTTTAATCATCATCAAAATCAATGTGTGTTGAGCACAGTCGAAGCACCAAAAAACGAACAGTCATGATCAAAAATCAATTAAAAATCGCTTGGAGGAGCATTAAAAAGCAACCCTTTTTAAATGCTTTGAACACCTTGGGTCTGGCCATTGGCATTGCGGGAACCCTATTGATAGCCCTCTACATCTACGATGAACTGAGCTACGACAAGATGTTTACTGATGCCAAACGCATCCATCGCATCAATGTTGACATGAAGTTCGGTGGACCCCACAGGGAAATGTCGCAAGTTTCCGGCCCCATGGCCGAAGCTGTTTTAAACGACATTCCCCAAGTAGAAGCGGTTTTCAGGTTCCGACCGTGGGGGGTTGTTTCCCTAAACAAAGCGAATAGTAAAGAATTGGTGTTGGAAGAGCGCACCACCTTTGCAGATAGCAATTTGGTCAAAATGTTTGGGCTTAAGGTGCTTTATGGCAATCCTGAAAAAACATTGACCGATCCAAATACGTTAATCCTTACCAGGACCGCCGCCGAAAAGCACTTTAAGGTTTCGGAAGCTGTGGGACAACAGTTAACTTTTAACGAAGAAGAAACCTATACCGTAACCGGAATCATCGAAGATCCGCCCAACAATTCATTTTTGGCCAATTATACCGTATTCATGTCCATGGTCAGCCATCAGGATAATTATTTGAATTGGGGCAGCCATAACTACAACACCTTTTTTAAGTTAAAACCGGGTACGGATCCAAAAGATGTGGCAGCCCCCCTGCAAGGCATGATGGAACGCTACCTAATGCCCTATGCCCAAGAATTTTTTCCTGGAATCACCGTAGAACAATTTGAAGCCTCGGGCAATTATGTGAACTATTCTTCCATTCCCTTGACCGATATTCACCTAAACTCACATCGCGAACAAGATATGAGCCAGAATGGGGACATCAACAACATCTATATTCTTGGCTTTATTGCCCTGTTCCTTATTCTTTTGGCCAGCATCAACTTCATGAACCTATCCACGGCCTATTCCTTGAAGCGTTCCAAAGAAGTGGGCATTCGAAAAACACTGGGTTCGGACAGATTGGCTTTAATACGACAGTTTTTAACGGAATCTGGATTGATTACTTTTGGATCGATGATCATTGGAGTTCTACTGGTGCTTATTGCCCTACCCTACTTTAATGATTTGGCGAATAAGGCAATTGAATTTCCATTCACCAACCCTCTTTTTTGGGGCCTACTGCTGGTTTCCATTGTTGTTTTGGCCTTGTTTTCTGGCAGTTATCCGGCCTTTTTTATGTCCAAATTCATCCCAGCCAAGGTATTGAAAGGAACGGGTGACACTAGTGTTGGTGGATCCAGGCTACGAAGCACCTTGGTTGTTTTTCAGTTTACGGTATCCGTTTTTTTAATCATAGCCACCCTAGTGGTTTCCCAACAATTGCATTATATACAGCACAAAGATTTAGGCTATAGCAAAGATCAGGTATTATTGATCAACAACACCCGTAGATTAGGGAATCAAGCACAATCTTTTAAAGAATCTGTAAAGGATCTGGCATTGGTATCCAATGCTTCCCTAAGCGGTTTTGTACCTACGCCTTCCAGCAGAACGGATTCCTCCTATTTTTTGGAAGGAAAACTAAACCAGGAAGATGCCATCAACATGCAGGGTTGGCGGGTAGACTTTGATTACATAAACACCCTGGGACTAAAAATGGTTTCCGGGAGATCCTTTGATCCAAACATCGCAACGGATTCCATGGCAATCATCATCAATGAAGCCGCCCTAGACGTTTTACAGTTGAACACTCAAGAAGTTTTGGGCAAGCGCCTTGCCTATGGCTTTGATGAAAACCTTGAAAACTATTTTACGGTCATTGGCGTAGTACAAAATTTTCATTACGAAAGTATGCGCAATGAAATACGGCCACTATCCCTTCAGATAGAAAACAATACGGGGCACTTGGTGGTGAAACTTAAAGCTGGGAATTTTGAAACGGCCATTTCCCAAATTCAAGATATATGGAATGCCAATACTCCGGGTTTAGCATTCGATTATCGGTTTATGGACGACTCGTTCAACGATATCTACCAGAATGAACAACGACTAGGGAAAATCTTTATGATCTTCACCACGCTCTCCATCATCATTGCCTGTCTTGGGTTGTTTGGCTTGGCTGCCTTTAATGCCCAAAAACGGGTCAAGGAAATTGGGGTGAGAAAAGTATTGGGGGCCACGGTAAGCCAAATTACCTATCGGTTGTCTATTGATTTTTTAAAGCTGGTGTTGATTTCAATTCTTATTGCCCTCCCCGTGGGCTGGTTTGCCATGAACCGTTGGTTGGAAGATTTTACCTATCGCGTCAACATTCCGTGGTGGGTGTTTGTCTTGGCACCGCTTTTGGCTATCGTGGTTTCATTGGTTACGGTAAGCTACCAAAGTATTAAAGCAGCCATTGTGAATCCGGTGAAAAGTTTGAGAACCGAATAATAAGAATATAGAAAAGCGTATAGCGTATATCAAAAAACACATCAAACGAACCATCATGATCAAAAATTATTTCAAAATTACAATACGGTCGATTTGGAAACACAAACTGTTTTCTGCCATTAAAATTGGCAGCCTGGCCATTGGTTTAAGTGCTTCTTTTGTAATTGGGCTAATGGTATATTATGATTACACTTTTGATAAATTCCACAAAGACGGGGAACGCATCTACCGGGTGACCACAAAATTTTCGACTCCGGATGGTGATTTTTACAATCCAGGAGTCACTGTGCCTTTGGCCAATACGCTACAAGAAGATGTGCCCGGCTTGGATGCCGTGGCCCATATCTATGCTACGTATCCGACCAACGTACGCAATGAAGGCAGCGATAGAACCTTTAAGCAACCGGATTATGTAATTTATGCCGATCAGGAGTTTTTTCATGTTTTTGATTATATCTGGTTGGCAGGAAGTAAGGATGGGGTACTAATGGCTCCGAATGAACTGGTGCTCTCGGAGCGAAGGGCCAAAAAATACTTCCCAGATACCCCAGTGGCACAGACCGTTGGAGAAACATTGATTTATAATGATAGTATCCCTTTGAAGGTTGCCGGGGTAGTAGCCAATTTTAAGAACCGTACCGATATCATTTTTGAAGAGTTCATTTCGTTGAAAACGGCCAAAGTAATGGACGACACCAACGTGTTCAATGACCCGCAGTGGAACAACACCAGTTCCAATTCACAGCTCTTTTTAAAAATGGCAAAAAACAGGAACCCCAAAAACCTTCAAGAAAGTCTCAACCAGATTGGGGAAGTACACCAGGACAAAGATGCCATGGCTTATGGTGAACAGCGCAAGTTTCACTTACAGCCTTTGAGCGACCTGCATTTTAACCCAAATTATTACACTTTTGATTTCGATTCCCCCAGTAGCGCCAGCAAATCGGCATTACTGAGCCTAAGTTGTATTGCCCTGTTTTTACTGCTCTTGGGCTGTGTCAATTTTATTAATTTAAACACCGCTCAAGCCACCCAACGCTCAAAGGAAATTGGGGTGAGAAAAACACTGGGAAGTTCAAAAAAGCAGTTGATCCTTCAATTTTTGGGAGAAACCTTTATCCTTACACTCTTGGCAGGTCTATTGTCCTTGTTGCTTGCTACATGGCTGTTGGATATCTTTTCTGATTTTATCCCAAAAGGATTGGGACTGGAAATTTTTTCAGAATTGCCCATTATCGCTTTAATGGCCATCATTTTGATCCTGGCAACCCTTTTATCAGGATTTTACCCTGCATTGGTGCTTTCCAGATACCAGCCAATCAATGTACTTAAAAACAATGTATTGGGGACACCCCATACTGCTTCGCTGCGCAAGTATCTGACCGTGTTCCAATTTATCATTGCACAGGTATTTATTATTGGTGCCCTATTCGTTGGCAAACAATTGAATTATCTTATGACCAAGGATATGGGGATCAAAACAGAAGCCTTGGCAAGCTTCCATATCCCTTGGCAATACAACAATTATTTTGATAAAAAAGTGCGGTTGCTCAATGAGATACAGGCAATACCCGCAGTGGAAAAAACAAGTTTAAGCAGTCATCCCCCTACATCCAACAGTAGCAATTCTTCCAAAGTCTCCTTTTTTAAGGAGGGAAATGAGATTCATACCGAGCTCAGGTTTTTGCATGGTGACCAAGACTATTTGGACTTGTACAACATTGAATTGATAGCCGGAAGAAAACCTTTGAACGATACCATTAAAGAACTGGTCATTAATGAAACTTATCTGAAAATATTGGGTTTTAACAACCCCAGTGACATTCTTGGCCAAGTACTGAAGGTAGGTAAAAATTCGTATCCCATTGTTGGGGTCATGAATGATTTTCATCAAGAATCATTAAAGGCCTCCATTGAGCCGATTGCATTTAGGGGTGATTGGTACAGAAGCAATAGGTCGCGTTTTAATTTGATCCACTTTGCTTTGGATCCCAAAAAACCGGAAACCTGGGCAAATGCCATAGCTGAAATAGAAAAAGCATGGCAGAAGATTTATCCAGACGCAGATATAGAGGTCAATTTTATGGATGATATGATTCGGAATTTCTACGAACAGGAACGAAGAACCGCTGTTTTGCTCAAATGGGCAACGGGCCTATCCATTCTCATAAGCTGTCTTGGACTATTAGGTCTGGTGTTTTACACCACTGAACGAAGAACTAAGGAGATTGGGGTTAGAAAAGTATTGGGTGCTTCGGTATCCCAGTTAACCCTTTTGCTTTGTAAAGAGTTTATGAAGTTGGTGGGCATTGCCTTTATGGCAGCCATTCCCATTGCATGGTATATGCTCCGTATTTGGTTAGAGGAATTTGCCTATAAAACTGAAATAAGTTGGTGGGTTTTCCTATTGAGCGGATTGGCCATGCTTATGATTGCTTTTGTGGTCATGGGGGCCAGAACGGTGAATGCAGCTTCACGGAATCCAACACATAGTTTACGAACCGAATAAAAAATCAACTTTGGCTGTGCGCCCGTCTGCCGGAAGGACGGGCAGCCGAAACCAAAAACGAACCATCATGATCAAAAACTATTTCAAAATCGCTTGGCGAAACCTTCTTAGGAACAAGGCCTATTCTACCATTAATATTGGGGGTTTGGCCATTGGTCTTGCCTGTTTTCTATTGATTGCCATTTTTATTTCCAATGAGCTTTCTTTTGACACCTATCACGAAAACAAAAATCGTATCTATAGGGTTGTCCACCACAACAGTGCCGAGGATCCAACCGACACTTGGATATGGGGAAATGCCCCCGTTGGACCAGCATTGAAAGCTGATTTCCCTGAGATTGTGGAAAAAGTCCAGTTCTCGGGCATCAGTGATATTTTATTGGAATACAACAATCGTTCTTTTCAAGAAAGTGAATGTTTTTACATGGATTCCGCTGCTTTTGATGTGTTCACTTGGCCCTTAATTGCTGGCAACCCCAAAACTGCTTTGGAAGCCCCTTACTCCATAGTTCTTACGGAGACCACGGCAAAAAAATACTTTGGAAGTGAAAATCCCATGGGTAAAACTATTGAGGGAATCGGGGGTAGGGCCGCAGATGGCACCTATACCGTAACGGGCATTATTAAAGATATTCCGCAGAACTCCCATTTTACCTTTGATGTGCTCATGTCCATGAGCAGTTTTTACCAAACTAGGCCAGATATTTTTGAGCAATGGGGCTATGTAGATTTTTATACCTACCTGCTAGTGGCAGATAATTTTGACCAAAAGGCATTCGAATCAAAAATCTCTGGGTTTTTGGACAAACATATTGACCCAGAGGAAAGAAAAGAATACTACTACAACTTTTCTTTGGAATCACTAAACAATATTTATCTGCATTCCACGGCAGATCGCCAGCCTGGAGCGACTGGTAGCTTATCCAACATCTATATCTTTTCAATAATAGGATTCTTTATATTGATCATCGCCAGTATCAATTTTATGAACCTTGCCACTGCCCGTTCTATGGAACGGGCCAAGGAGGTAGGGGTTAGAAAGGTAATCGGGGCCGAAAGAAAAGGGCTTGTTTACCAATTTCTTGGAGAATCCTTGATCTTGGTTTTGATAGCATCCGTATTTGGCCTTCTGCTGGCATTTTTAGGACTACCTTGGCTGGGCGGTCTTACCAACAGAACATTTGAACTCGGTTCCATATTAACCACACCTATACTCTTTCTCTATTTTGGTGTGACATTATTGACCGGGCTTTTTTCCGGGAGCTATCCCGCACTTGTCTTGTCCGGCTTTAAACCGGTAAGTGTGTTAAAAGGAGCCTTTAGAACATCTCCTAAAGGAACAAATCTAAGAAAGTCATTGGTGGTGTTTCAGTTTAGCTTATCCATTGCAATGATCGCAAGTACCATAGTGGTGTACAATCAACTTGGATTTATGCTCAATAAGGATATGGGGTTTGACAAGGAACAACAATTGATCTTGGATTTTAATTGGGATGGCACTGTACTTGGCAATTCAGAAGTCATCAAAGGGGAACTGTTATCCCTTGCAGATGTTAGCTCGGTTTCCCTTTCCAGAACAGTACCCAGTAGTCATTTTCCCGCAGCGGGAACAGACATAGAAACTCCGGGGGGTGCTATGGAAAACTTTACGCCCTACATCTATGAAGTGGACAATAACTTTATTCAACATTATAAAATTGATGTAGTTGCCGGCCGGACGTTTTCTCCCGATTTTCCCACAGACAGCATTAGTTCCCTCGTTATCAATGAGGCAGCCGTAAAATCGTTTGGCTATAGCAACCCTAAAGAAATTATCGGCAAAAAATTTCAGCAATGGGGCAGACAGGGAACCATAATTGGGGTCGTAAAAGATTTTAACTATATCTCATTGCACCAAAAGGTTGCTCCGTTGACTTTGAGACAAGTCCCCTACGGAAGGTATTTTTCGCTACGTATCGGCACGGACAATTACCAAGATGCCTTGGCCGCAGTGGAAAAAAAATGGGCCGAATTAGCTCCCCATCGACCTTTCTTATACAGCTTTTTGGACGAAACTTTTAACAAGCAGTATTTAGCAGACATTCGATTTAGGAGGTTGTTTACCCTATTCTCATGTCTGGCCATTTTTATAGCTTGCTTGGGTCTCTTTGGTCTGGCCACGTATAGTGCCATGCTACGTACCAAGGAAATTGGTATTAGAAAAGTTCTGGGTGCCGACCTTGGCACTATAGTAACCTTATTGTCCAAGGATTTTATCAGACTTGTGGGCATTGCCATTCTCATTGCCTTCCCATTTTCTTGGTATGCCATGAATCAGTGGCTCAATAAATATGCTTATAAGATCGATGTTGAATGGTGGGTATTTGCGCTCTCTGGAATAATGGCACTGTCCATAGCCATTTTCACTATCAGTTTTCAAGCGATAAAATCCGCCTTTCAAAATCCTGTAAAAAGTTTGCGAACAGAATAATCAAAAAATTAACTGGTCATGATCAAGAACTATTTAAAAATCGCTTGGCGAAACCTTCTTAAGAACAAGGCGTATTCCCTGATCAACATAGGGGGGCTGGCCTTGGGGATGGCCGTTGCCCTACTCATTGGATTGTGGGTAGAGGACGAATTAACCTACAACAACCACTTTACCCATAAGGACCAAATTGCCCAGTTGTTCCAGCACCAGACCTGGAACGGGCAAACCGGTAGTGGTTCAGCAATGCCATTTCCCTTGGGAGCGGTCTTGGAAGAAACCTATGCGGACAATTTTAAGCATATTGTCATGAGTTCTTGGCAAAACAGCCAATATCTGGAATACAAAGACACCAAGATACAGCGTACGGGAAACTTTATGCAAAGCGGAGCCCCAGAGTTGTTGGACCTAAAAATTCTAAAAGGCGAAAAAGATGGGATCCGGGAACTGAACTCCATCATGCTTGGCCAGTCTACCGCCAAGGCCCTCTTTGGCGATGAAGATCCTATTGGAAAAACGGTAAATGTGAACAGCCAATACGATGCCATGGTCACTGCGGTTTTTGAGGATATTCCCTTTAACAACTCCTTTAACGAAATGCAATACCTGGCCTCTTGGGACAAATATGTTTCCCTAAATGAATGGATCAACCTGTATGCCCGGGACAATTGGGGAAACAATTCCTTCCAAATATTTGTGCAGATTGCCGACAATGTGACCATGGACCAAGTGTCTTCCCGCATTTCAAAGATCAAACAAGACAACGATGAAAATCTGATACAGTATAACCCTTTGTTGTTCCTTCATAAAATGGACGATTGGTATTTACGCAACAATTTTGAGGAAGGCAAGATGGCTGGGGGAAGAATCACCTATGTGCGCATGTTCAGCGTTATCGGCATTATTGTACTCCTGCTGGCCTGTATCAACTTTATGAACTTGAGTACGGCCCGATCGGAGAAACGGGCCAAGGAAGTGGGCATCCGAAAAACCATTGGATCCCTACGTGGCCAATTGATCAACCAATTTTTAAGCGAATCGTTTTTGATCGTGCTCTTTGCCTTTGTACTTGCAGTGACCATTGTCCTGTTGTCCCTGGATGGCTATAATGAACTGGCCAGAAAAGAGATTGCATTCCCTTGGAAAAGTCCGGTGTTTTGGTTGGTTTCCCTAGGGTTTATCATTGTTACCGCCTTGGTATCTGGCAGCTACCCGGCCCTGTATCTTTCGGGCTTTAGGCCCATTGATGTGCTCAAGGGAACTTTTAACGCGCAAAAGAAGGGGGCCACGCCAAGGCAGGTGTTGGTGGTGCTGCAGTTTACGGCTTCCGTGGCCTTTATCATAGGCACCTTGATCGTTATGCAACAGATCAACCACACCAAGAACCGGCCTGTGGGCTACACCAAGGAAGGACTGCTCCAGATACCCACCTTTAGTCAGGATTTCGCTGGAAAACAGGACTTGATGCGGGAAGAGTTCATCAAATCCGGGGCCGTTATTGACATGGCCACTTCCAGCAGCCCAACCACCCAAATTTGGTCCAACCGATCAGGGTATACCTGGGAAGACAAACCCGAGGACCTGCAAGAGGACCTGGCCTGGACCGAAGTCTCTACCGATTACGCCAAGACCCTGAACCTAAAAATAGTGGAGGGTCGGGATTTTTCCCGGGAATTTGCCTCAGACTCCAACGCCATCTTGATCAACAAAACCGCCGTAAAGCATATGGGACTTAAAAATCCGGTGGGCACGATCATAAGACCATCCGAGACCGATCCCAACGACCCAGACCCTGAACCCAACAGGACAATCATTGGGGTTGTTGAGGATATGATCGCTCAATCTCCCTACGAACCGGTAAAACAAGCCTGGTACGTATTTGACCGCTCTGGAAACTTTAGCTATTTCAACCTGCGCTTAAACCCGGACAAAAGTGCCAGTGAAAACCTGACAACCATTGAAAAGGTCTTCAAGACCCATTTTCCAGACCTCCCCTTTAACTATCAGTTTGTGGATGAGGAATATGCAACCAAGTTTAGAACAGAGGAACGTGTGGCCAACCTTGCGGGCATCTTTACCCTCTTGGCCATTCTGATCAGCTGTTTGGGGCTGCTTGGTCTGGCATCCTTTGTGGCGGAACAGCGTACCAAGGAAATTGGCGTTAGAAAGGTAATGGGTGCCACGATCACCAACATTTGGCAAATGCTCTCCAAGGATTTTGTGCGCCTGGTCATCATTTCGTGCCTTATTGCCACGCCCATCGCCTATTTTATCATGTCGGGTTGGTTGCAAGACTACAGCTATCGGATCAAACTGTCTTGGGTGACCTTTATTGCCGCAGCCTTGGGTGCAGTGTTGATTACTTTGGTGACCGTGAGCTTCCAGGCCATTAGGGCCGCCAGCACCAATCCGGTAAAAAGCCTGAGGGATGAATAAGGGAGGTTCTGGATCAATCTCCAAGAATTACGGGTTACGAATAAAGCATTTAAAAATGTACCCTAAGAAAATTGAACTATAAATGGCAAGCAGTGCATAGCAAAAAAGAGACCGCGTAAGGCATTGTGTCAATAAAAACCATACCGTTATGATCAAAACCTATTTAAAAATTGCTTTTCGTTACTTGATGAAAAACAAACTATATTCCTTTATCAATATTTTTGGGTTAACAATAGGGGTTGCCTCATTTGTCCTAATCATGCTGTATGTGAATTATGAACGCAGCTACGATAAGTTTGAGGGTTCGGAAAACGTGTACCGGGTCTTTATGGATTATCTGGAAGGAGATAAATATGTTCCTGGAGATGCCAACGCCTATATTGTGAGTGGCCCTACCCTCAAGGAAAATTTTCCCGAGATACAGGATTTCACAAGGTTCCGGCGTAAGCTTGGGGTGGTTTTGTTGCACAACAACCAAGTTTTTGACCAAAACACAGGAGCCCTCACAGATCCGTCATATTTTGATGTTTTTGACCGATCGCTGGCCAAAGGCAATGTAAAAACAGCACTAAACGAGCCTTATTCCATTGTATTGACAGCACCATTGGCCAAAAAAATATTTGGCGCTCAAAATCCCATAGGTAAAACTTTAAAAATTGGAGGTGATGCGGAATCCACATTCACCATTACTGGTGTTTTGGAAGATTCTGTCCGTAATACCCATCTAAAAAATGACTTTCTTATTTCGTTTAAAACCTTCTACACCTGGAAACTTTATGAAAATGATTGGAAGTATACTTGGAACCAGAACGAGTATTATACTTATCTTAAAATAGATGAATCTGCGGATGTGGCATTGCTCAATCAAAAAATTATGGCCTTTGTACCTGACGGATTTGAGTTTAAGGAAAGACATCATTTGGAGCCCATTGAGGACATCCACCTCTATTCCAATAAGCCTTATGAGGCCGAAACCAATGGAAATGGTAACAATATTAAACTTCTGTTCATTATTGCATTCATCACACTTACCTTGTCTTGGATGAATTACATGAATCTATCCAGCAGCAAATCGTTGGAACGCGCCAAGGAAATTGGGATTCGCAAAGTTGTGGGGGGTAAAAAAATACAACTCGCGCTGCAGTTTTTAACGGAGTCTGCCCTTTTGAACTTTATCGCTATCTTTTTGGCGTTGGTCATTACCTACCTCTTACTGCCCAGATTTAATAGTTTGGTAGGGCAAGATTTGGTACTAAATGGAGGGCAACTAAAGCCCCTTTTGCCCTATTTTGGAATTATAGTTTTGGGTACTTTATTGGCTGCTTTGTATCCAGCATTTGTATTGAGCCGGTTTAAACCTATCAAGGTACTGAAAGGAAAAGTACAGACTTCAAAAAATGGACTTCAATTTAGAAGGGTTTTGATAACCGTTCAGTTTGTGGCTACTATTTCCTTACTTATATGTACTTTCCTGGCCAACAAGCAGATTGATTTTCTAAAAAAACGACCTATAGGTGCTGATTTAAACCAAATAGTGGCGTTGAAGGGACAGGTTTTGAACAGACCAAAGGATTCTTTATTTTATTTAAGTTTTGAAACGCTATTGGAAGAGCTTAAAAAAAGTCCTTACGTTGAAATGGCTACAGGTGCTGGGACATATCCCGGTGATTCCTATGCCAATATGAACTCCAACGTAGGGATTACATTTCCAGATGGCAGGACCAATGAAAAACACATTTGGTACAATTACGGTGTACGCCCCGAATATTTTGATTTGATGGGGATGGAATTTGCTACTGGGAAAGGCTTTTCCCAAACAACCGAAAAATGGAGTCGTAATGTTGTTATCAATGAACGGATGGCTGGTTTTATGGGAATTTCAGATATGGAAAGTGTTATTGGCAAAACCATCAAATTTTGGGGAGAGCACTGGACGGTAACAGGTGTTGTCAAAGATTATCACCATTTTGGATTAAAAACCTCCGTGGAACCCCTGATCATAAGACATGGCAGGAATACCCATAATATTTTGGTCAAGTTGAATAAAAAAGCAGCATCGATGGCAGGAGTACAAAATGCCCTGGTGGAGTTGGAGCGAAAATGGCACCAAGTTTTTCCATTGAGCACGTATGGATACACCTTTTTGGATCAAAATTTTGAAGCACTGTTCAAAGAAGACCAAAAGTTTGCGAAGGCCTTCCAAGTATTTACCATCCTGGCCATTCTAATTGCCTCGTTGGGCCTATTTGGTCTTACCGCATACACCTGTTTGCAACGAAAAAAGGAAATAGGGATCAGAAAGGTGAACGGGGCCACTATTGCCCAAATTCTGCAATTGCTCAACCAAGACTTTATTAAATGGGTAGTCACGGCCTTTGTCATCGCTATTCCCATTGGATGGTTTGCCATGAACAAGTGGTTGGAAAGCTTTGCCTATAAAACAACCTTGAATTGGTGGGTCTTTGCCCTAGCAGGTTTGACCGCTCTATTAATTGCACTGTTGACCGTAAGTTGGCAGAGTTTTAAAGCCGCAATTACCAATCCGGTAGATTCGTTAAAAGATGAATAATAGACTTTAATGGCGAATAGCCTATAATTATAAACCTAAAGCAACCGAAAACAAAACATATGCTACTAGAATTAAAGAACATTTTTAAATGGGTCAACTCAGGCGGGCAACGGGTCTTCTTGTTAAAGGATATCAACCTAAGTATTGGGGAAGGGGAATTTATCTCCATCATGGGGCCATCGGGTGCCGGGAAATCCACCCTGCTCAACGTCATTGGTATGCTGGACAATTTTGATGAGGGCGAGTACCATTTTTTGGGCGAATCGGTTCATTCCCTTAAGGAAAAACACCGTTCCAACCTCTATAAACAATACATTGGTTTTGTATTCCAATCCTACCACCTGTTGGATGAACTCACCGTTAAGGAAAACTTGGAGATGCCCCTTCTGTACCGAAAATATGGTGGGGCGGAACGCAAGGCCATGGTGGCCGACATGCTGGACCGTTTTAATATTGTGGGCAAAAAAGACCTCTTCCCCACCCAACTCAGTGGCGGGCAACAACAGTTGGTGGGGGTGGCCCGGGCATTGATCGGTAACCCTAAATTGATCTTGGCCGATGAACCCACGGGCAACCTAAATTCCCAACAAAGCGAGGACATTATGCAACTCTTTAAAAAACTGAACGAGGAGGATGGGGTGACCATTATTCAGGTAACGCATTCCGAAAAGAACGCGGCCTACGGCTCCCGGATCATTAATTTGTTGGATGGCCGGAAAATTTAAACTTTAAAGAAACTAATCAAAATATCATCGGATTTGTAGTCCTTCCCAAAACCTAAGGATTTCAATGTTGAATGGGTATTATCCTTGATCATATAAATTTTTGGAATGATCCATACCGTAGCGCTTTTTGATAGCCCTATAATATTGACTCCCGGAAAAGTTTGCCGTTTAGATTATAGCCAAAACATTTGGTCATTTTATGGTTGTGAATTGAACTAATTCTTAATCGTTATTCCTGCTTGTTGTACTTGGAATATACCCGTCTTCCATATATACCGATGACCACAAAACAGACCAAGGTAATCACAAATGAAAATCGCATTTCTGTTAGCCCCAACACCTTGAGGTCTTCATAGCCCGATCCCCCAAAATCCAAGATACTTCCCTGTAAGGGGGTCAACAAAGCCCCGCCCACTATGGCCATCACCAAAAATGCAGCTCCAAACTTGGTATCCTCGCCTTGATCTTCCAATGCAATTCCATAAATGGTGGGAAACATGATGGACATAAAGACAGATGTGGCTATTAAGGAGTAAATGCCCAAAAATCCCGGTAAGACCATAGCTCCAATGGTGGTGGCAAAAGCGCCCATGGCAAAATACATGAGTAGCTTGCCAGCGTCGGTATTTTTCATCAGAAGCGTACCAATAATCCTTCCCGTCAAGAACACCACATAACCGGCCAAACCAAACCATACTGCAGATTTACTGTCTATTCCCAAGGTTTCAGCATATTGATAGACATAGGTCCAGCACATGATTTGGGCTCCCACATAGAAAATTTGGGATACCACCCCAAACACAAACTTTGGTTTGCCCCACAATCGTTTAACTGCATCCTTAAATCGTACCTGCACTTCCTGTCCTTTGTTTTCGGGCATTTTTAACAGACTGATCAGCACAAAAAACAGCAAAACGACCAGCCCCAACACAACGTAAGGATTTCGTATCACTTGCAGATCCGAAGTTCTAATGGCTTGCTTTGCCGAATTTGACAAGGTATCGAATATAGGCAGGCCATCTGCGCCAACATCATCGGACTGCAAGGCATTGAGCACAAAATTTTGGGCCACCAATAAGCCCCCAATGGATCCCATGGGATTGAACGCTTGGGCAAAATTTAACCGCCGGGTAGCTGTTTCCTTGGCGCCCATGGCCAGTATATACGGATTGGCCGTGGTCTCCAAAAAAGCCAGACCAAAGGTTAAAATATAGTAGGATGCCAAAAAGAACAGGTAGCTTTCGTATTGGGCAGCGGGAAAAAACAACAAGGCCCCAATGGAGTATAGGGCCAACCCAATAAGCACACCCTTTTTATAGGAGTATTTGTTCACGAACAAGGCTGCGGGGATGGCCATACAACCATACCCCCCGTAAAAGGCCAATTGCACGTATGAAGCCTCTACATTGGAGAGTTCCAAAACTTTTTGAAACGCTCTGACCATGGGGTTGGTGATATCATTGGCAAACCCCCATAGCGCAAAAAGCGAGGTGATCAATATAAAAGGAACGACTACCGATTTTGCTACTACTGCTGCTTTTTGATTTTCCATTTTGGTGTCTTGGGTTGTATTGGCACTGATTACTCCACCAGCAAGGATCTATCTAAATGTACATACCCACCATCCACGGTTATCCATTGTCCTGTGGTATGCGAAGATCTATCGGAAATGGTAAACAGGCATTGGTCCGCTATTTCCTGTGGCGTGGTCATCCTTTTTTCCAACGGAATTTTAGTAACGATGGATTTCAGCTTTTCCTCACCATTGTCCAAAGACTTGATCCATTGGTCATAGGCCGGGGTCCAGCTTTCGGCAATAATAATGGCATTGCAACGAATACCGTAGGGCAGCAAATCTACCGCCCATTCCCGGGTCAGCCCCAACACCCCGCCTTTTGAAGCGGCATAGCCCGAGGTCCCGCCCTGGCCGGTCAATGGCACTTTGGAGGCGATGTTTAAAATAGTCCCTTTGGCTTTTTTTAGGTAAGGCAAACAAAACTTGGTCATGGCAAAAAAGCTGACCATATTAAGTTGTAGGGACTGCATAAACGCTTCCATGGTATTGTCCAACCCAACACCATCGTTGATGCCCACATTGTTGATGAGCGCATCTATATGTCCATATTTTTCGCCTATCTGTTTTGCTGTGGCCGCTATTTGATCTGCGTCCGATAAGTCTGTCTTTACAAAGAGGGCATCAACCCCCCTATCAATAAGGTCTTTTTCATAGCCATAGCCCCGGTCGTTACGACAGACTATGACCGGAATAGCCCCTTCATCGGCCAATGATTGCACTATGGTCTGCCCAATGCTTCCCTGTATTCCAGCGGCTCCGGTGACCACAACAACTTTGTCCTTTAGTTTTAAATCCATATGATTGATTTATAATCCGTAAAAATTAACCGCATTGCCTCCCATAATTCCCTGTTGTTCCGATGGAGACAGTTCCGCGATAAAGTCCACAACCAATTGCTTTACCTCGCCATATGACCCCGCGACCAAGCATACCGGCCAATCCGAACCAAACATAAGGCGTTCTGCCCCAAAAGCATTCAGCACAACGTTCATGTATTTATAAAATTGACTCGGTTGCCATGTCCTGTAAGCTGCTTCAGTCACCATTCCGGATAGTTTGCAGTACACATTTTTACATTTGGCAATTTCCTTCAGCATAACGGCCCAACCTTCAACATAACCTGATTTGATGTAGGGTTTGGCCATATGATCAATGACAAATTTTTGGCTGGGATGCTTTTTTACAAATTCCAAGGTTTGAACCAACTGGTGTGGAAAAACTAAAACATCATAAGTATACCCAAATTGTTCCAACTGGGCAATACCCCGCGAGAATTTACTTCGCAACATAAATTCAGGGTCGGTTTCATCCTGTACAACATGTCGGAATCCTTTGACCATGGTATATTGGCTATAGTGTTCCAATGATGCTGTAAGCTTGTCCGACCGAAGGTCCACCCATCCTACCACTCCTTTGATAAAACTGTTCTTGGTGGCCAGATCAATAAGAAAATCCGTTTCACGGGTAGTTTGATCCGCCTGAACCGCAACACAGCCATCCATAGTATTCTCCTTGAGCAACTGTTCTAGATGTACTGGCAGATAATCTCTTCTGATCTCGGCCATTTCCTCATTGATCCAAGCATGTTTTACCGGCTCATAGTGCCAAAAATGCTGATGCGAATCTATTCGTATAGATGCTTCGGCCATGCTATCTAGTTAAAATCCACTACCGCCTTAATAATTCCCGAATCCGGTTGGGTCCAGGAATCAAATGTTGAGATCATGTCCAGAAAGGAAACCTCTTCATTTACAAATTCATCGGTGGGGAATTGATCAATACTCCGTATTACCTGTTCAAAATCTTCCAGCGTGGCGTTTCTACTGCACATGATGGTCGTTTCCTTGGCATGTATTTTTGGATGGTTGTAGGTAAGGTCGCCCTTGGAAAGTCCGACTAGGACAAACCTACCGCCATGGGCCATAAAATCGGGGCCGCCTTCCAATGGTCTTTTGGCTCCTGTGGCATCAAAAACAGCCGTACACATATCATTTTGGGTTATTTTGGCCACTTCCCCTATTGGATCATCGCCAGAGGCATCCACCACATAATCGCACCCTATTCGTTCCTTGGCATATGCCAATCTATCCGGGTTGATATCTATGGCAATGACCTTCGCGCCCAACATCTGTACCTGCTTTAAAATACCAATCCCTATAGGGCCACATCCCATGACGGCAACACACTCCCCTGACCTTATCTGGGCACGGTTGATGGCGTGGGCCCCAATGGCCAGTGGCTCTATGATGGCAACCTGATTATCTGTAAGGTCATTCACAGGGATGAGGATATCTATTGGAACGGCAATCTTTTCCTGCATTCCCCCATCGGTATGGACACCAAGGACCTTAATATTGCTGCAGCAATTGGTCTTTCCATGGGTACAGGCAATACATTCGCCACAGCTTAGATAGGGCATTACGACAACTTTATCCCCTACAGAAAGTCCTTTGTCATTGGTGCCAATTTGCTCAATTTCTGCACAAAGCTCATGGCCCAGTATCCTTGGATATGTAAAAAATGCCTGATTGCCCAGATAAGCGTGAAGGTCGGTACCGCAAATCCCTACCTTTTTTATTTTGAGTAAAGCCTCATTTTCTTTTGTAACAGGAACTTCCTTCTCCTTTATGGAAAATAACCCCGGTTTTTCACAAACAATATATTTCATTCGCTACAGCTATTCAAACGATTGAACAAATATATGTAAAATTTGTTATCTTGCGTGCAGTGCTGTTCGACACTATTAAAGATGAGCACACAACTCCCAAAACAATGGCCTAGGGCCAAACTACTAGTTTTCAATCTTGAGTAAAAAGAAACCAACCATAGTTGATATTGCCAACAAGCTGGGAATAAGCCCTTCAGCAGTTTCAAAGGCTTTCAGCAACCATCCAAGAATGTCGGAAAAGACAAAAAAAGATGTGGCTCGCGTGGCCCAAGAGCTTGGATACAAGAGAAATAGCATGGCCACTGGCCTTAGAAAGGGAAAGAGCGGATTGATCGGGGTCATGGTCCCCTGGGTCAACCTTAACTTTTTTGCCACCGCCATAAAAGGAATTGAAGATGTATTGGGAGCGGCAGGATACCATATCTTAATTGGACAGTCCAAGGATAGCGAGGAGAAGGAAAAAAAACAGGTGGAGGCTTTCCTTAATGCACAAGTTGAGGGGATAATTGCATCATTGGCATCGTCCACAAAGACCCACGCCCATTTTGACAATGCCCTGAGAACGGGAACCAAACTCATCCTTTTTGACAGGACCATTCCAGAAATGGATGTGGACAAGGTTGTGGTAGACGATTACAACGGAGCCCTTTTGGCCACAAACCACCTCATCCAACAAGGATACAAAAGGATTGGGTTAATTTCGGGGCCTAGCCAATTGATGCCCTACCAAAAACGTATCCAAGCATACAAGGATGCGTTAAGGAAAAACAAAATTGTGGTTGACGAATCCTTAATCATGGAATCGGATATCAGCATAGACAATGGTAAACAAATCACAACTGAAATGTTGGAATTGGAAAATCCGCCCGATGCTATTTTTTGTTTGAGCGACTTGTTTGCCTTGGGGGCCTTAAATGCCCTAAAGCAAAAAAACATCAAGGTACCGGAAGAGATTGGTCTGGTAGGTTTCAGTAACGAGGATTTTACCACCTACGTTTCCCCATCCATATCCTCTGTGGATCAATTTAGCGAACAACTGGGCATCATGGCCGCAAAATCCCTTTTGGAACAATTGGAATACGAACAGAACGATCCAACATATAGGTTTGTGGCCAAAAAACATGTTTTGGCCCCCAAATTGCTGGTAAGGGAATCGTCCAAGAGAGATAGCACATAAATCACTATGGACCGTAAGACTCAAAGTCTGCCACATGCCATGATACATGAGCTTCGTGAAAATTTGTGTGATTCGTTTCCAAAGTTTATAGAAACTAAAGGAACCGTAATGAGATTACAGGATCTAAACCTTAACCTAGATAATAAAATATATCCTATTTTTCTCTTTCATGGAAAGGGAAATAGCTAGGGTACAGCTATGGAAATTTGAATCCAACAACAACCCCACCCACAAAAGGAAACACAAAAAACCATCAAAACCCATATCCCTCAAAAATGACAAATACAATACCTAAAAAAAGAAAAACCATGAAAACAACAGTTATGTGCACCCTTTTGGCAACAGCCTTTTGCCATACGTTATGGGCACAAAAAGACATCCAAGCCAAGGATCGGGAACAGATTGAAACCATATTTTTTAAACAGGAAAAAGATTGGAACAAGGGTGCTATTGATGCCTTCATGGAAGCCTATCTCAAATCGGACAAGATTGTGTTCAATGGATCCAACGGCCCTGAGTATGGCTGGGACAATGTGAAGCAACGTTACCTAAGATCCTACCCAGATAGGGAAACGATGGGGAAAGTAACGTTTGAGCTCTTGGAACTCTTTGCCGTGGACGATTCCATGGCCCTACTCATTGGAAGCTTTTATTTAAAAAGAACCGCTGGGGATATCGAAGGATACTTTACCTTGGTCTGGAAGAAGGTAAACAACCAATGGTATATTGTAAGCGATCACACCTCAAGAAAAAGCTAGCACCATCGTAAATTTCAAAAAACAACAACTTCAACAAACTGGTCATATTCTTTATAAAACCACAAAGTTTTAGCTGTTTTTTTTATCTAAAATCTATTCAAACGTTTGAATAATTCAAATAATTAAATATATTTACCCAGAATGGAAGTGCTGGAAATAAACTTTCATTTGATTTAAACAAAGAATGTAGTGCATACTGTTCGTAACATAATATGTTTCATACTTGTTTTATTCAAACGTTTGAATAAAACAATGGGATACAACACAGATTAAAATAGCAGAAGGAAAGGGAATACATTAATTGACCTCCTATTTGTTATTGCATGTATTTTTCAAAAGCCTTTTCTGGTTCCCCATGCAATTTGAATAACATATACATATAGCAGCAAACACTAAAATATTAACTGGAATAAATGTTAAAAACAAATACTTTTTAATATCATATTAAAAAAATATTATACTTTCGTCAAAACGAGAAAGTTCTTGCGTTACATAAATTGATATTTACATAAAATTAAATGATTTATTATCAATTTTAAAAAGAGATTAAACAAAGAGACACGTATTCATCACAATATATTTAAAATGTTTTTTTATAATAAATTCAAAATGGCCACAAAACAATAATAGCAGCTACAGCATCAAGTTTTACAGATACTATTAGAAAGAAAATGCTATTCAAATCAGACAATTAACAATTAAAATCAAACTATTCTATGAGAGACTTTTCATTTAAAAAGCTATTTTCCCTGAAAGGAGTATGGGTGGTACTCCTCCTTTTTGGGGTTAATACGGTCGGCCTAGCAAAAGCCGGACCTGCTTTGGCAAACAAAAGCAATATGCTGTCAGATTCGTGGCAGTTGGTGGTAAGTGGAACCGTTAGGGACCAGGATGGCTTACCCATACCCGGTGCCAGTGTAGTGGTAAAGGGAACCACTATTGGCACATCTACCGATTTTGACGGTAATTATACCATAGACGCCCCTTCAGATGCCATTCTACAATTCAGTTATTTGGGTTATAGCCCCACGGAAGTGGCCGTCAATGGGAACACCACCATAGATGCTGTCCTACAGGAAGATATCTCCAAGCTGGACGAAGTAGTGGTCGTAGGTTATGGAACACAGCGTAAAAAAGAGATTACCAGTGCCGTGGCCAGTGTGAAGGCAGAGGATTTTAACAAGGGTAATGTCAATAGCCCTGCCCAGTTGCTCCAAGGTAAAGTGGCTGGTTTGAGCATAGCCAGCCCAGGGGGTAATCCCAATCAAGGATTTGCCATACGATTGAGGGGCTTGTCAACTTTTGGCGCCAACACTGGACCGCTTATTGTCATTGATGGTATTATTGGTGCTGACTTAAACTCAGTGGACCCCAATGATATTGAAAGCATGGATATTCTTAAAGACGGTTCTGCAGCAGCCATATACGGTAGTCGGGGATCAAGCGGGGTTATCTTGATTACCACAAAAGGAGGCAAATCTGGACAAACAAGCTTGGAGTATAACAGTTATGTGAGTGTGGAAAATGTGGCGCGTACCCCAGAAGTCATGACTGCTTCTGAGTTTGTGGGTGTAGGTGGCATTGACCATGGCAGCGAAACCGACTGGTACGATGAAATCACCAGAACGGGAGTTACCCATGTACATAATCTATCCCTGAGCGGGGGTGCTGGTGGTACTACCTACCGTGCTTCCCTAAACTATAGGGATGGTCAAGGAGTGGCCATAAACACAGGGTTTGACCAACTTATTGGCAGGTTGAATTTAACACAGCGAGCCCTTGATAACAGATTGAGGGTCACGTTAAATCTTTCTAATCAAGTAAGAAACGAACAACGAGGTTTTGATTCTGCTTTTAGATATGCCACCATCTATAATCCAACCGCTCCTGTCTTTGGAGGCCCCGAAGCTGATCGATTTGGAGGGTATTGGCAGGAAATTCTGTTCGACTACTTTAATCCCGTGGCAATTTTGCAACAGAATCAGAATGATCGGGAACTGAAAACCACTCAAATGAACATTGATGCCGACTTTAAACTGATTGACGGCTTAAAGATTGGAGCACGTTATTCCTTACAAAACATCAGTCGTTTAGATGGTTTATATTACAGGAGCGATAGTTACTTAACTGGTCTTAGTACCGGAGGGCTTGCACGTAGGGATACCGATGATTTTGAAACAGAGCTTTTTGAAACCACTTTATCCTATGACCATCAATTTGGGGATTTGAATATGGCTGCCATTGCTGGGTATTCATACCAAGAATTTACAAATGAAGGTCACCATGCTCAACTGACAAGGTTTATATCCGATGAGTTTGGCTACCATAATCTACAAGCTTCCCAAGATTTTTTGGAAGGATTGGGCGATGTTGACAGCTATAGGAATCAATCAAAGTTGATTGCCGGCTTTGCACGGGTGAACTTGAATTATCAAGACACCTATTTCTTCTCAGCCAGTATAAGAAGGGAAGGTTCCACCAAATTTGGGGAGAACAACAAATGGGGTAATTTCCCTGCGGTGAGTGCCGGGGTGGATTTGTCCAACTTAATAGAAAAGGATTATATCAACAACCTTAAGCTACGGGCTAGTTTTGGTGTGACCGGAAATGTGCCTAGGGACAGCTATCTTTCCTTGTTAAGATTTGGCCCGTCCAGTAACTTCTTCTACCAAGGAAATTTTGTTCCCAGTTATGCCCCTGTAAGCAATCCTAATCCTGATTTAAAATGGGAGCGCAAGGAAGAATTTGATATAGGATTGGACTTCACCCTTTTTGACAACAGATTGGATGGAACCATTGACTATTATGACCGCAGGACATCTGATGGTATTTTCAACCTTCCAGTATCTGTTCCGCCAAACCTTTTTAATCGCCAATGGCTAAATGTTGGGGAAATCAAGAACAGTGGTTTGGAACTTTCCGTGGGGTATACGATGGATTTAGGTAAGCTTACCTACACGCCAAGATTCAACTTCTCTACCTTTAATGCAAAACTGGTATCGCTTTCCAATGACAATGTCGGTTTTGGGGAAGATGGGGTTCAGGATATTTCCAATTTGGGATCGCCCGGTCAGAACAGACCTTTGATCCGTGTGGAAGAGGGTGCTGAAATAGGACAGATTATTGGACTACAATTTGATGGTGTGAATGATGATGGTACTTGGAGGTTTGTAGACCAAAACAATGACGGCACCATTAACACAGAAGATGAGGTGATTGTGGGGAATGGATTGCCAGATTTTGAAATCGGTTTCAACAATTCAATGACCTTTGGCAATTTTGACCTGAATATGTTCTTTAGGGGAACCTTTGGTCATGACTTGATTCACACCAATAGGGCCTTCTATGAAACACAAGCGGTTGCGGTATCCTACAATGTCATCAAAACAGATCTTTACTTGCCCGAATTGACAGATCAGGCTCTCTATTCCGATCTTCATGTAGAGAACGCTTCGTTCTTTAGATTGGACAATATGACACTGGGGTATAATTTTAATGTTTCAGATACCAAATACCTTAAGAATTTTAGACTCTATGCAAGTGGTCAGAATGTATTTACGATTACCGATTATACCGGTGTTGACCCTGAAGTACGATACGCGGAGCCTGTAAACAACGGTGGTGTTTTGGCACCAGGGATAGACCGTAGGAACACGTGGTTCACCACCACTACCTTTACATTGGGATTAAGTGCAAAATTTTAAAAAATAATTGACATGAAAATAGAGAATCTTAAGAAATCAATTTCCATCGCATGCATCCTTATGGTCTTTGGGTGCACCGATTTGGAAGAGGAGGTTTTTAGCGAAGTAACCACGGAAAACTTCTTTCAGACAGAACAACAGGTGGTGGCCGCTATTGGTAGCGCTTATACCAACCTATACTCGTACAACAACAATGATCATATGTGGTGTCTCAACGGGGCGTCCACAGATGAATTGGTAATTCCCACTAAAGGAACGGATTGGTTTAGCAATGGCGCGTGGCAACGTTTACACCGTCATGAATGGACCGCAGATTTTCCTGTATTGGAAAGGTCTTGGGGCACCCTATATTTTGGGGTAAATACCACCAACAGGTTGATATTTCAAATGGAAGAGATCGGTACTGAGGAATCACTGGCCTTTATTCCAGAGATAAAAGCATTCCGTGCATTTTATTACTATCATTTGATGGATCTTTTTGGCAATGTTCCCTTGATAACCGACTTTTTGGATGACAACCCTGCCCCTGCTACGGTTTCCCGCCAAGAGGTATATAATTTTGTGGTCAGTGAGCTCACCAGCAACTTGGATTTGTTGACAAGAGATGTTGCTTCCAGTTATGGCCGTATGAACTATTATGCTGCCCAAGCGCTATTGGCCAAGATATATGCCAATGCCGAGGAATATACGGGAACAGCCAGATGGGCCGAATGTTTGGCTGCTTGTAGAGCAATCACAGGATCAGGAGCGTTTAGCATGGCCAGTAATTATTTTGACAATTTCGATGAACTCAATGAAGATTCTCCAGAGTTTATCTTTGCCATCCCTTACGATGCCACTTTTGCAAGAGGATTTGTATTGGGAGCCCAGACCTTGCATTACGGGAACCAGGATACTTATGAGTTGGCCTACCAGCCTTGGAATGGCTGGACCTCTGTTGGTGAGTTCTATGATTCCTATGAGGACACCGATCTTAGAAAAGGAGTCTATGGAGACTACAGGGTGCGCGGTAACTTTTTGGCCGGACCACAGATAAAGGCTAACGGAGACCCCGTGATTGACAATGCCTTTGAAGAAAATGATCCTGATGGCCCTCAAGTGACCTTGACTCCGCATCCTACTTCCACGGATGGCTTGTTCTTTTTAAGACAGGATGGAGCCAGAATTGCCAAATTTGAATTTGCCAAAGGATCAAGAAGGGATTTGAACAATGACTTCCCTATTTTCAGGTATTCTGATTTTGTGCTTTTGGAAGCAGAAATGTTATGGCGATTGGGTCAAGAGCCTGCTACAGCCTTGGCTCTTGTAAACAGCATAAGGGAAAGAGCTGGAGTTGCTCCATTTACAGAACTAAATGCTGACAATCTTTTGGCGGAAAGAGGAAGGGAACTGTTTGCAGAAGGAATAAGGAGACCTGACTTGATTCGATTTGGACAATTTACTTCGGGGTCTTGGTTTGAAAAAGCCCCAAGCGATGCCACAAGAAATATTTATCCAATACCCCAGGCGCAATTGGATGCCAATCCAAATTTGGATCAGAACCCGGGTTATTAAACAATTTAACTTAGTTTGTTTGTTTGAGTTAGTTAAATTTTAAGTTAAGTTTAGTTTTGACAACATGGCCTTGGGGTAAAACCGAATCCGGTAAACCTCAAGGTCATTGTTTAAATGTGCAATTTGATGGCTTTCGCTTCTTTATGGACTATATAAGAAAAATTGGAGGTCTAGCTCCTTATAAAAGGATTAACGCGGCATACATGGCTGCATTTCTTTTTTGTATGGCTTGTACCACGCCAAAGGAACAAAAACCGACCAAACTTTTTACACTACTGGATTCCTCCCATACGAATATTGAATTTTCCAATGCCCTGGATTATGACGAAGAATTTAATGTGTATACCTACAGAAACTTTTATAATGGTGGAGGAGTCGCCTTGGGTGACATCAACAATGATGGCTTGTTAGATCTGTACCTAACAGGCAATATGCAGGCCAATAAACTGTACTTGAACCAGGGCAATTTTACATTCAAGGACATTACGCAAACGGCCAACGTGGCCTGTAAAGGAGTATGGTCCACTGGGGCCAGTATGGTCGATATCAATGGTGATGGCCTGTTGGATATCTACGTCTGCAAATCTGGGAAACCGGAAGGGCAGAATCGCCACAACGAACTGTTCATCAACAACGGGGACCTTACGTTCACCGAAAGGGCCAAGGAATATGGTTTGGCCGATTATGGTCTTTCTGTACACAGCGCCTTTTTTGATTATGACAGGGATGGCGATCTGGATATGTACCTCTTAAACAATTCCATTCGCTCCATACGTGGGTATACCCTAAAGCCCGGTCAAAGGGAAGTGCGCGATTCTTTGGGTGGCAACAAACTGTATGAGAACATAGGGGACAAGTTTGTGGATGTTAGCCAAAAAGCTGGAATATACGGCAGCAATATCGGTTTCGGCCTTGGGGTGTCCATAGGTGATATCAACAGGGATGGGTGGCCCGATATTTTTGTGTCCAACGATTACTTTGAGCGCGATTACTTTTATGTGAACAATACGGATGGTACCTTTTCCGAAGTTTTGGAAGCCCAAATGGGCGAGATCAGCCTTAGTTCCATGGGGGCCGACATTGCCGACATCAACAATGATGGTTTTTCTGAAATATTTGTGACCGATATGCTTCCTGAAGATGAACTGAGGCTAAAGACAACCGTCAACTTTTATGACTGGAACAGGTATGATGCCCAAGTAAAGAATGGGTATCACAGACAATTTACAAGAAACACCCTTCATCTCAATAACGGGGACAATAGTTTTAGCGAAATAGGCAGATTATCAGGAGTGGATGCTACGGATTGGAGTTGGGGCGCTCTTATGGCTGACCTGGACAATTCAGGATCTGTGGACATTTTTGTGGCCAATGGCATCTACAAGGACCTAACCGATCAGGATTATCTGAATTTTATCAATGATGACAAAACCATTAAAGAACTGATCAGCAAAAGGGAGAATTACATTCTCAAAATGGTCGATGCCATTCCTTCCAATAAAATTCCCAACTATGCCTTTTCCGGGGAAGGAAATTTAAGCTTTACGAACAAGGCCAAGGAATGGGGATTGGACCAACCCAGCCATTCCAATGGCTCCGCTTACGGGGATCTGGACAATGATGGTGACTTGGACCTCGTGGTCAATAATGCCAATATGCCGGTCTTCATTTATAGGAATGAAACCGATACATTGGACAAAGGTTCTTACCTATCGTTGGAGTTAACGGGAACTTCCAAAAACAAATTTGCCATTGGGGCACAGCTAAGCCTTTACAAAGATGGTAAGGTCTTCTTCAAAGAAAACAACCCTTTCAGGGGGTTTCAATCCACAGTGGACCACCGGGTACATTTTGGCCTTGGGGATATAACCCACATAGATAGCCTAATAGTACTTTGGCCCAACGGTCTTGTTTCAAAACAGCTAAATGTGCCGGCCAACCAAATCCTGAAAATTGAACAGACCGGAAACCTTCAGCCCAATAAAGCTGCGGTTGCAAAACATTCCAAGCGCATTTTTTATAAGAATGGGCAACTCGATTATAAACATTCGGAAAATGACTTTGTGGATTTTAACCGGGATAGGCTCATATATCACATGGTCTCCTCAGAGGGTCCTAAAATTAGCCTTTCGGACATCAACGGCGATGGTTTGGAGGACATCTACTTTGGTGGTGCCAAAGACAGTAAAGGAAAAGTCTTACTGCAGTCCCCAGAAGGGTTCAAGGAATTGGCCCAAGATGTTTTTTCCAATCATATCGGTGCCGAGGATTTGGGAAGCGTATTTTTTGATGCGGACCAAGATGGGGATATGGACCTCTATGTTTGCAGTGGTGGTAATGAATTTTCCAGTACATCTTCAAGCTTGAGAGATCGGTTGTACCTGGGCAACGGCCAAGGTGGTTTTACCATTTCGGACCAACTCTTGCCAACCTCAAGATATGTGAGCTCATCAACTGTCGCAGCTTCGGATTTTGATGGTGATGGCGATACCGACCTCTTTGTGGGAGAACGTCTTAAGCCTTTCCTCTACGGTGTTCCAGGATCGGGCTATCTGCTCCAAAATGATGGAAAAGGCAATTTTAAGGATGTAAGCAAGGAATTGGCACCAGAACTGGCCGATATGGGCATGATCACCAACGCTATGTGGGTGGATATCGATGGGGACAATGACGATGATTTGGTCGTTGTTGGCGAATGGATGTCAGTAAAGGTATTTTCCAATGACAAGGGTCAATTTAAGGATGTCACCGCTGAAACCGGATTCGAGATGAGCCATGGCCTATGGTCATCCTTGGCGGTGGGGGATTTTAACAAAGATGGCCTTCCCGATCTGGTCTTGGGCAATCATGGCAACAATACAAGACTAAGGGCAAGTCAGCATACCCCCATGTCAATGTACGTGAACGATTTTGATGGCAACGGCAAGGTAGAGCAGATCGTTACCACATACAACAAGGAAAAACCCTATCCCCTGGTGTTGCGGCACGATCTCCTAAAACAGATTTCCGCCTTACAGAAAAAGTATCCCAGATACCAAAGCTATAAGGGGCAGACGATGACCGATATTTTTACGGAACAGCAGCTTTCAAAGGCTATAGAACTACAAGTCCGCACAACAAGTTCCCTCGTGGCCATAAATCAAGGGGGAGGTAAGTTTATGTTGCAGGAGCTCCCCATTGAAGCCCAATTTTCACCCATCCATGCCATCTTGGTTGAAGATTTTAACGGCGATGGTAATGAGGATCTTCTCATGGGAGGCAATTTTTATAAGGCCAAACCAGAGATTGGCATTCATGATGCTAGTCATGGCCTGTTGCTCTTGGGAGATGGCAAAGGTGGTTTTAAACCCATGGAAAGTACAAACTCCGGATTTTTTGTCAAAGGAGAGATCAGGGACTTGAAAAAAATAACCCTACATGGGGAAAAAGCGGTGATTGTGGCACTGAACAATGATCATGCAAGATTATTTTACTATTGATACGTTTAAAATGAAAAAGGGAACAGTTCTTCTTTTAGGAGTGCTTTTGGTGTTGGGCTCGTTAGCGGGGTGTGATTCGTCCAGCAAATATCATAGGCTGGTGCAAACACAATTGGAAAGTGGGGTTCAAAACGACACCATCTTTCATGGGGTTCATTTTGGAATGACCTCAGATGAATATTATGACCATATCAGCCGTTTGGGGCATCAAGGCATTGTCTCACAGGGAGGTGACATGAGCGTACTTTATAAAATAATGGATTTTGACACCACCATCAACATGAACTTTTTTCCCGAATACATCAACGACAGTATTCAGGTAATGCAAGTTTCATACAGTTATTTCAGTTGGGCCCCGTGGAATAAACGCACTACAGATGAACGCTTATGGAACGATGTACAGCAACGGTTCAAAGACCAATACGGCAAAGATTTCATCACCCTTGCATCTGAACGGAGCAAACGGCCAGCACTGGTATGGGTCAAGGGGAATCAGAGAATTGTGCTGTTTAAACAACAGCAAGGCAAGGTGAATGCAACTATCTCCAATTTAAACAAGAACACGGACCAAGCAAATAAATTGTAAATGCGGCAAAAACAAAAATGGGCAATGGGAAATCAAGGGTTCAATCCTCTCAACCATCTAATGGTGGTGTTGATCATGGGTGCATTCATTTCATGTAACCAAAAAGACAAGGACAATCAAGGACCACTCTTTGAATTATTGCCAGCGGAACAGACAGGAGTGGATTTTGAAAACAACTTGGAGTTTGATTCAGAATTCAACATTTACCGGTATAGAAACTATTACAACGGAGGTGGGGTTGCCCTGGGCGATGTGAACAATGACGGATTTTTAGATATTTTCCTCACCTCCAATATGTCCACAAACAGATTGTACCTGAACAAAGGCAAAAATGACCTAAGTTTTTATGATGTGACCGAAGAAGCTGGAGTGGGCGGAACTCATTTTTGGTCCACCGGGGTAACCATGGCCGATGTCAATGGGGACGGTTGGTTGGATATCTATGTCTGCAATTCTGGCAATGTAAAAGGGGATAACAAAGAAAATGAGTTGTTCATCAACAACGGATTGGACGAACAGGGGATGGTAACATTTACCGAGAAAGCCTCTGAATACAACCTGGCAGATTTGGGATATTCTACCCACGCCACCTTTTTTGATTATGACCGGGATGGGGATCTGGACATGTACCTGCTCAACAACTCGTTTAGGCCCATAAGCACGTTCAACCTTCAGATCAACGAACGATTTGTTCGGGACACCGTGGGTGGCGACAAATTGTTCAGAAACGATGGGGCAAGCTTTACCGATGTCAGTCAGGAGGCCGGAATTTACGGTAGCATTATCGGGTTTGGCATGGGGGTGACCCTAGGGGATTTTGACAACGATGATTGGACCGATATCTATGTGTCCAATGATTTTTTTGAACGGGACTACATCTACATGAACAATGGCGACGGAACCTTTAGGGAAACCTTGGAATCACAGACCAATAGCATTAGTGCCACATCTATGGGGGCAGATGCGGCCGACATTAACAATGACGGGCTCTTGGATATTTTTGTCACCGAGATGTTGCCCAAGGACGAAGGCAGGCTAAAGACCAAGACCACTTTTGAGAATTGGAACAAATATCAATTCAACCTTGAAAATGATTATTACCATCAATTTACCAGGAACACCCTACAACTCAACCAAGGGGGAAAGCCAAATTCTGACGATATCTTTTTCTCGGAGATAGGCCGTCTCTCAGGGGTGGAGGCTACGGATTGGAGTTGGGGCGCCTTGGTTTTTGACATGGAAAACGATGGCTTAAAGGACATTTTTGTGGCCAATGGCATCTACAAAGACCTTACCGATCAAGACTACATCCAGTTTATAGCCGCCGAGACCACCAAAATGGAAATGGCTTCGAACAACAAGGTCAACTTTCAAAAATTGGTCGATGTCATTCCCTCAAACCCAATTCCCAATGTAGCCTACAAGAACATGGGGGGGAATTCTTTTGAAAACTTGGCCCAAGACCACGGATTGGCCCAACCCAGTTTTTCCAATGGCTCAGCCTATGGGGATTTGGACAACGATGGCGATATGGACCTTGTGGTCAATAATGTGAACATGCAGAGCTTTATCTATGAAAATAAGGCCCGGGAGCACCATCCCGACAATGCCTACCTAAAGCTGGATTTAACAGGTTCTTCGCAGAACACCCAAGCCGTTGGTGCAAAAATTACGCTTTGGGCCGGGGAAGAGATGCACTACCAAGAACTGATTCCCACAAGGGGTTTCCAATCCTCCATAGATCCGAGGCCCAATTTCGGTTTGGGAAAAGCAACAAAAGTAGATTCCCTGCTTGTAAAGTGGCCGGATGGAAAAGAGACCCTTCGTACCAATATCGCTGTAAACCAACTTCTGGAGCTCTCCCATACCAAAGATGCCAAACCTTCGGAACATAATGAAGCGGATGGCAACGGACAACCGCTTCTTTCCCTGCCTTTGGAACAATATTCGGACCTGTACATACACAAGGAAAACAAATTTGTGGATTTTGACAGAGATCCCCTGACCAATTTTATGGTTTCCACCCAAGGTCCCAAGGCCTGTGTGGGGGATGTGAACGGCGATGGGTTGGACGATTTTTATGTTGGTGGTGCCAAAAACTTTGCAGGGGCCCTCTACCTTCAAGAAAAACCGGGACAATATTCCAAAAGCAATGCTGCTCTTTTTGAAAAGGATAAGGGAGCGGAAGATGTAGACAATATCTTTTTTGATGCAGATCAAGACGGTGATCTGGACTTATATGTGGCCAGTGGCGGAAATGAGTTTTCAAATACTTCCGTGGCCCTTTTGGATCGACTGTACCTAAACGATGGGCGGGGAAATTTTGTAAAGTCTCCCCAAACCCTTCCCAGTGGCAAGTTTGAGAGCACCTCATGTGTCAGGGCCTCAGATTATGATGCCGATGGGGATATGGATTTGTTTGTAGGGATCAGGATGATTCCCACCATTTACGGTATTCCCACCAACGGATACCTGTTGGAAAATGATGGCAAGGGATCGTTTACCAATGTTACTGAAGAAAAGGCCCCGGAACTATTGGACTTGGGCATGTATACCGATGCCATTTGGAACGATTTGGACGGGGATGGCGACCAAGATCTGATCACCATAGGGGAATGGATGCCCATAAATGTCTTTATAAATGAGCATGGAAAGTTGGTAAGACGAACGGAACAAGCAGGGCTCCAAGGCTCAAACGGCTGGTGGAATACCATTGAGGCCGGGGATTTTGACAATGATGGGGATATGGACTTTGTAGTGGGCAACCATGGTGAAAATTCCCGCCTTAGGGCAAGCTCAGAGCAACCCTTGTCCATGTACCTGAACGATTTTGATTCCAATGGTACCGTTGAGCAAATTATTTGCGGCTACAACAACGATAACTCCTACCCTATCGCCCTAAAGCATGATTTGGTCAACCAAATGCCCCACCTAAAGAAAAAGTACCTCAAATATGAGAATTACAAATTTCAGGGAGTCAATGATATATTCACAGCAGAAGAACTAAAAGGAAGCATCAAACTGGAAGCTTTCAATTTGCAGAGTTCCCTACTGATCAACCAAGGAAATGGACATTTTGAACTGAAACCTCTCCCCAAAGCAATGCAAACCTCCCCCATTTATGCCCTTGTCGTAAAAGATTTTGACCAAGACGGATTTTTGGATATTGCTGCGGGTGGAAACCTTTATGGGGTAAAACCAGAATTGGGGAGGTATGACGCCAGCTTTGGGTACTTCTTAAAAGGAACGGCTGAAGGGTTTGTGCCCTTAAAGGCCAATCAAAGCGGGTTATGGATACAGGGGCAAATACGGGATCTGCAACTGATCAATGACCAAAATTTAATGGTCTTGAAAAACAATGCCCCGCTAAACATTTTAAAAATCACCCAACTGTAACTATGTATAACAAAATGAATTCTTTACCTAAAACCTATATATTTAATATTAGTACAACCTTCCTATCCAGTGTAATTTTGATAATGTCTTCCTGTAGCAGTGATGAATCTGCAAATGTGTCTGTAGCCTTTAGCTCGGATAAGGAGGCTTGCTTGGTTCCCTGCACCATAAATTTCACCAATGAAACTAAGGACGCAACTTCCTATTCATGGGATTTTGGAGATGGAAACACCTCTACGCAAAAGAACCCGAGCCATACGTTTACGGCTGAAGGAACATATACTGTTGAACTTACAGGCATGAACGGAGATAAAAACGCCACGGCCACCAAAACAATCAATGTCATCGATTCTGAGGTTTGTAAAAAAGTAAAGGTGTTCTATATTATCCCATCAGACCAATTGGCCAATGAGATACCCACCCATGTTTTGGAAGACGCCGTGGAACAAAACCGACAGCTATGGTCAGAGTATGGGGCCACTTTTGTAGCGGAAGATTTGGTAAAGATCTATAGCGATATGACCACTGCAGAATTCCAGAATACCAATGACAATCTTCATAATAATATTAAATACAATTGGTTTGGCAATGCCATCAACGAAGCCATTGCCAATTCGGAAATGGTTCTTGACGACCCTAACTTTAAAGCGGTTCTTTTTGTTCAGGCACCCGCAACACCAGAATGTGGATGTGCCGCTTTGGCCAATTATCACTTTGCGGGGATACCCTCAGCAATGATTGCAAGCATCCAAAACGGAGTCGGGGCAGATATTGGGGTAATAGGACATGAATTGGGTCATACCTTTGACATCCCCCATGAAGACTGTCTCAATTTGAACGACCCCAAAGGAATCATGTGCAATGGCACCGATGGTGGGCAATCCAAGGGTTTTCCCCATGTTAGGTTGACCCAATGGCATTTCAACTATCTGTTCACGGATGAACACAAAGGATATTTTGTGGAACATGCATGCAAATAACCCTACTTTGGGGATCAAAACGTACAAGTAAACATAAAGAATTATGTATATGAAAAGGGGGTTGAACGGTAACAAGGCTTTTAAACTAAGCTGTTGTCTCGTACTTATTTTTTCTTTCGGGCATGCCCAACAACGGGAAGGCTTGTCCGACGGAAAGGAAATGAACCGCTACGAACTCTGGTACAATGATCCTGCCAGCAATTGGAATGAAGCCTTGCCCATTGGCAATGGAAGATTGGGGGCCATGGTATATGGAGGGGTATCAACGGACCATGTTCAGTTCAACGAAGAAACCCTCTGGACCGGCATCCCCCAAAGCTATGCCAAGGAAGGCGCCTCGGACCATTTGGAGCATATCCGTCAGTTATTGTTTGACGGAAAACAAGATGAAGCCCATGAATATGCCCAGAAAAATTTTATGAGCGACCCCCTCGTGCAAATGGCCTATCAACCCTTTGGCGACTTGTATATGGATTTTAAAGGCCATGAAGGCTATACGGATTATAAAAGAACCCTAAGCCTTAATGAGGCCATCCACAAAGTATCGTACAAGGTACAGGAAACGCAATACAACAGGGAGTACTTTGTGAGCAAGCCCAATGAGGTAATTGTGGTACACCTAAGTACGGATAAAAGTGGAGCCCTCTCCTTTGACCTTTGGCTAGATGCCGCCCATTCCGAAAAAAGCGTAGCGGTACGGGATTTAAGCCAGCGCTTAACGGTTAAGGTAAGCGATGGTATTACCGCCTATAGGAGCGTGCCTTACCAAAGTGCTTTGTTTGGAGAGGCCAAGGTAAAGGTTGACACTGACGGAACGATAACGGAGAACGAAGGGAAGTTAAGTGTTGAAAACGCCACAACGGCCACCTTGTACCTCACAGCGGCCACAAACTACAAACGCTACGATGATGTGACCAACGATCCCTCCAACATAGTGGAAACTGTTTTTGATGCCCTTGGAGCAAAAAAATATGCTGATTTAAAAAAGGTGCACCTAAAAGACTATCAACATCTGTTCAATCGGTTCGATCTTGGTTTCGGAACCACTGAAAAAGACAGCCTGCCCACCGATGAACGATTGCTACAGTTCCAATCAGGGGACCCACAATTTGTGGCCCTTTACGTCCAATACGGTAGGTATTTGATGCTCTCCTCCAGTAGGGAAGGCACCAATCCGTCCAATTTACAAGGAATCTGGAACGATCAGATGATTCCGGCATGGGACAGCAAATACACCACCAACATCAATGCCGAAATGAACTATTGGCTGAGTGAGGTGACCAGTATCCCCGAAACCCATGAACCCATGTTCAAATTGATTGAAGAGGTGGCCGAATCTGGTGCCATCACGGCAAAAAAGCATTACAATGTGGATCAAGGTTGGATCGTACACCACAATACGGATGTATGGCGGGGTACAGCTCCTATCAACCATGCCAATCATGGAATCTTTCAAGGCGGTGGCGGTTGGCTCTCCCATCATCTTTGGGAACACTATTTGTATTCACAGGACATTGAATTCCTTAGAAAAAGGGCATACCCCTTAATGAAAGGTTCTGCCCAGTTCTATAATCAGGTCTTGATCAAAGATCCCTCCACAGGATGGTTGATCACCTCCCCATCCAATTCTCCTGAAACCGGGGGTCTGGTCTATGGCCCTTCCATGGACCATCAGATTATCCGTTCCCTGTTCAAGGCCACCATCCAAGCCGCATCCCTTTTGGAACTAGATTCAGCATTTTCTGCCGAATTAGCGGAAAAACTGCCAAAGATTGCGCCCGACCAAATTGGACAACACGGACAATTGCAGGAATGGGTAGAGGATAAGGATGATATCACCAGTACACATCGCCATGTTTCGCATTTATGGGGCGTGCACCCCGGAAAGGAAATCAACTATGACGACACCCCCGAGCTAATGGAAGCCGCCAAGGTTTCCTTGGGATACCGGGGCGATGACGGTACCGGTTGGAGCTTGGCATGGAAAATAAATTTCTGGGCCCGTTTTCTGGAGGGAGACCATGCGTATGAACTCATTAAAATGCTCTTTAGGCCCGTGACCACCAACGAAACCACCTATGGTGCAGGTGGAGGCTCGTACCTCAACCTGTTCGATGCCCATCCCCCATTTCAAATCGATGGAAACTTTGGGGCCCCCGCCGGAATTTTGGAAATGCTGATACAGTCCCATATGGATAGGATAGACATCCTGCCTGCACTTCCAACCGCATTGGCCTCCGGAAACATTCGCGGTGCCAAGGCACGGGGAGGTTTTGAACTGGCCTTTGAGTGGAAGGAGGGAGAACTCACCCTATTAAAAATAAAATCCTTGGCCGGAAAGCCCTGCAAGCTTAGGTACAAGGGCAAAGAAGTGGAACTATCCATTTCTTCTGGTGAAACAGTAGTTTTGGACGGAAATTTAGAACAACACTAAGCCCATAGTATGATTGAATCCATAGAGTCGCAGAAACACTTAAAGTATGGTTTTTTCACGAGGGTACTTTCAGTGCTTTTCTTGGCCCTTATCATTCTTTATGGTCTGGTCCTAAAACCCCATTATTTTGACGAACCTGCTATTCCCTTGGAAATTATATTTCTGTTGGCCGGAATGTTTTCCATCTCCCAACTCCTGATCTTGGGCTATCCGTGGAAAGAGATACAAGCAGCGGCAATAGACAAACTTGCCAAAGGGTTCCCGGCTATTCTTATTTTGTTCGCCATAGGGGTGATTATTGGCTCTTGGATCATTAGCGGGACCATTCCCATGTTGATCTATTATGGCATAAAGATTATTGACCCAACCTATCTCTACCTACTTTCCTTTGTGGTGCCGGCATTGTTTGCCATTCTTACCGGGACCTCTTGGGGGGCCGTTGGGACCATTGGTGCGGTACTCATTGGAATTGCCAATGTGGTCGAGGCAGATTTGGGCATTACGGCCGGAGCCATTATCGGCGGGGCCTATTTTGGGGATAAAATGTCTCCCCTTTCCGACACCACCAATCTGGCATCCATGGCCGTTGAGGTAGATCTATACGACCATATAGGCTCTATGTTGTACACCACATTGCCATCGGCAATCTTGGCTTCCATTATTTTTTTTATGATGGGCTTTATCCATCCGCCCAATGCAGTTTCGGTTACGGACAATGCCCATGGCATCCTGGAGCAAATTTCCGAACTGTTCCATTTTAACATTCTCTTGTTACTTCCCCCCCTGATCATCTTGGTGGGATCCCTAAAAAAATTCCCTGCATTGCCAACCTTATTGTGTTCTGCGGTAACCGCTGGTATTTTGGCCCTAGTGTTTCAAGAGTATGGGATAACCGATGTGATGAATACGTTCCATACAGGATTTACATCGGAAATGGCCCCGTGGGTGGCCAATCCATCCTCCAGCATTCAACAACTCTTTGATCGGGGCGGTCTTTACCAATTGAACGAAGCCATCGTTTTCACCATCATGGCCCTAGTGTTCATTGGGAGTTTGGACTTACTCAAACCCATGCCGTTATTGGTCGATAAAATTTTCGGTACGGTTAAAAAAAGAAGTTCGGTAATCATTTCTTCCCTAGTTGCATCGGCCTTCACCAATGCGATCACCTCTTCCCAAAGTGCGGTAAGCTTTATCATTGGCGATGCTTTTAAGCCAAAATATCAAAAACTCAAAATACCCTTAAAAGTGTTGTCCCGTTCCATTGAGGATTATGGCACCATGATTGAAAGTTTGGTCCCCTGGACGGCAACCGTACTTTTTATGACGGCAACCCTTGGCGTCAGTTTTGCGGATTATTGGCATTGGCAATTGGTATCCCTGATCAATCTAATAGTGGCCCCTACACTCGCCATTTTGGGGATAGGCTGCTTTTATGGAAAAAAAGAAAAACAACAGCAAAATGAAGAAAACAACATATAAATCGATGGCAAAAAAAAACATCAAATTTTTGTTGATAGGGGTAATTTCCCTTGCAACGGTAAATTGCGAACCAACTAAAAAGGAAACCGACACCATGAAAAAGAAAGAGAGCTATGTGGCAGAAGATTTAAGCGGGCTACTGGACAGTTTGTCCCAGAAGTATGATGCCCTAAGGCCAAAGGTGATCCAGCCGGCCGAAGGATATTTAAAATACCCCTATTTGATTCCAGCCGGATTTTACAAACAGATGTGGGATTGGGACGGATTTTTCATGGGCAACCATTTGGTGAGTATCGGAAAACCGGAATACTTAAAATACTGGGCCCTCAACCTCATCCAAGGAATTGATGACGAGGGCTATGTATCGGGAGGGGCCACCACCAAGGGGCCAAGATTGATCTTTGGCAAGTTTGCCATGAAGCCCTTTCTCTCGCAAGGCGTGTATTTTTCCTCCAAGGGATTGGACGATTTTACGTGGGTGGAGGAACACTACGAAAGCCTAAAAAAAGTACTTGCCTACAGGGAAGAGACCCAACAGGATAAAGAAACCGGGGTGTTCTTTTGGGACAACGCCATGCAGAGTGGTGCGGACAACAATCCGGCCATGAACTATTTTGTGAATGATGACCATCGTTCTTTTCTGGCACCAGATGCGAGTGCCTTCCAATACATGGAATATTTGGCACAGGCCAAGATTGCTGCCATGTTGGGCAAAAAGGAGGATGAAACACTTTACCGGGAAAAAGCCCACAAATTAAAGGAAGCCATCAATCAATATTTATGGTCAGACGAAGACCAGATCTATTACACCGTAGATAGGGAAACAGGGGATTTTTACAAACGGGTCAGTTATTCATCATTTGTGCCCTTGATGGCCGGACTCGCTTCCGATGAGCAAGGAAAAGAAACCATCAAAAGGTATTTGATCAACGAAGAGCACATGAAGGCCAATTATGGCCTTCGTTCCCTTTCCATCCAAGATCCAGATTACAACAACAAGAACATCATCAAACCTTTTTCCAATTGGCAGGGACCCGTATGGCCCATTGCCAATTATATCTACTCCATTGGGCTAAAAAAATATGGGTTTGACAACGAAGTGCACTGGCTGGCCAAAACAGTGGGCAGCTTGTTGTTAAAGGATATCGAGGCCTGGAACACCATGCACGAGAACTACCATGCCGATACGGGGGAACCCTTGGCACCAAGTCACGACTATGTGGACAGCGAAGGCAACATTGTGGGCTTTATCAGTTGGAACCTCTGTATCCAAAATGTATTGGAAGGCGTGGTCAAAGACCAATGGATGTTGCTCCAACTGGAAGATTGAAACACATTCCAGCAAAGAAATGGAGGATACTCCATCAACTAAACAGGTATAGATTTTTTATAGAAAAAAGACACAAGATCATGAAAAAAAGGATTCAACCAATAATTGCAATTTGCATTATCTTGCTCGGATACTCACAGGTATCCCTTGCCCAAGAAGCCCCAAAAAGGGGGTTTCTCAGCGAAACTTGGGCAGATGACCCTCTGGATTTTCGGAATGGACTTTTAACGGGGAACGGTACCATGGGAGCCATTGTTTTGGGACGCCCCTATGATGAAAACATCTATGTTAGCCATGCAGGAATATATCTGCCCCGCAAAAAGGAGAGCAAGATTTTTCAGATGGCCGATAAAATAGAAGCCATAAAGCAAATGGCCCTTTCTGGAGACTTAAAGGGAGCTGGGGAACAACTGGAAGTCTTAAAAAAGGAACAGGGGTTCACCAATTGGAGGGACCCTTACATTGGGGCTTGTGTCCTAAATGTAAAAAAACCGGAAGCCCAACTTAGGGAGTATCAGCGTTCCGTAGATTTTATGTCGGCAGAAACCAAGGTGCACCTAACCGATGATGCAGGTGATTTTACCAGGACCGTTTTTGCATCGAGGCCGGATAGCATCATTGTGGTCCGCTTGACGGGTACAACCGATCAAAGTGCGGTAATCACCCTAAAAGGCCTTGAACCACACAATGAACGGGAACGACAGATGCAGCAAAAAGGCATCAAATCGACCAAGGAGGAAGTTAAGGAGGGGCTCCTCTACATGAAAACGTTGTTTGCCCATGAAAATCCAGATAACCCTAACATAGGCTTTGAAGGTTTTGCCCGGGTCGTGGCCAAAGGCGGTGAGCGTACCATCACAGATTCTGGTATAGAGCTATCCAATGCAGATGAAATATTGGTGTTCATCAAAGTGCTGCCCATCGCAAAAAACCAATCCGGACAGCCTCAATTTACAACAGTAAAAGCTGAACTGGAAGCCATTTCCACAGATTATGATGCCCTTTTGGCTGCCCATGCCAAAGTCCATGGCGAACTAATGGGTAGGGTAGGTTTCTCCTTGGATGCCCCTGCCTATGACCGTAACTTACCCAATGAAACCTTGAACGGCATTTCCAGAAAGGCCCCTTTGGCCATGGTAGAACGTGCCTTTGACGCAGGCCGGTACAACATTATCTGTAGCACAGGCCTATATCCGCCCAACCTTGTAGGGCTATGGAGCGCAACCTGGTCTGCCAATTGGGAGGGTAGTTTTACCACCAATGGCAACTTGCCCTGCGCCGTATCCTTTAACTTGATGGGCAATATGCCAGAACTGATGGAGCCCTATTTTAGGTTCCATGATGCCCGTTGGGAAGGGTTTAGGACCAACGCAAAAACACTCTTTGGCACTAGGGGGTTCAACGTGCCCGGACAATTGACCATGAGTCCATATCAAACAGATTTTAGTTATTGGAACCCCCATATATACTGGTATGCCGGTGCCGCTTGGACCCTACTCAATTACTATGACTATTATCGGTATTTTGGGGATGCAAAATTCTTGGAGGAGAAAGCCTATCCGTTGATGAAGGAAGCCTGTGAGTTTTACGAAGACTTTTTGACCATTAGGGACGAGCGTGGAAAATTGGTTTTTGTCCCCACCTATTCCCCCGAAAACTTTGCCAATGGCGAGGAGGCAACCACCATAAACGCCACCATGGAAATAGGGGCGGCCAAACAATTGTTGCGCAATACCATTGAGGCGGCCAAACTATTGGGTGTGGATTCTGAACTACAAAAAAAATGGGCGAAAATCATCACCGACCTCCCCGATTACCAAGTGGATGAAAAAGGCTTTTTTAAGGAGTGGTTGTGGCCCGGCCTAAACAATAATAACCGGCATAGGCATGCCTCTCTTTTGTACCCCCTATACGACGATGCGCCCAAAGAAATAATAGAAGATTCCGTATTGGTAAAGGGTATAGAGACATACCTGGCGTATCATTTACCCTACAAGAATTGGGCGGGCGACATGGCCTTTGGCATTGTACAGGACGGTTTGGCGGCAACCCATATTGGAAATGGCGAGTACGCCCAAGAAGCCATCAATCTTCTCTTGGATGGGTTTTGGACCAATAGCATGGCCTCTACCCACGACAAGGGAAGAATCTTGAATATGGATATCTCCGGAGGGTTTCCTTACCTATGCACCTCAACACTGGTTTATGCCGATCCGGGGTATATCAAATTTTTCCCTGCACTACCCCCCCAATGGAAAAAAGGACACATCAAAGGTATAAGGCTCCGTGGAGGCATCTTGGTGAACGAACTTGCTTGGGATGGCTCCAGTGCCAAAGTCACCCTTACATCGGACAGCACACAAACCGTGGTATTGGAACATCATGGGGAGAAGGTAAAAAAAGAGTTGAAAGCAGGGGTGCCCACGACCGTGAAACTTGTGGCGAAATAACCCCTATCAATGGAGCAGCCCGTGAAAAATTTAAAAAAAATGCTTTTCATCGCCCTTTGTTGTGGCTTTGGTTTGGTTTTGATTTTGGCCTTCACAAAAAAGGATACGGTCCAAACAAATAAATTAAGGTTGTGGTACAACAAACCAGCTGAGCATTTTGAAGAGTCGCTGGTATTGGGAAATGGGAAAATGGGCGCTTCGGTCTTTGGAGGGGTTCAAACCGATACCATTTATTTGAACGAAGCCTCCCTTTGGGCCGGGGAACCCGTTGATCCGAACATGAACCCGGATGCCCACAAATCCGTGGCAAAAATCAGGGAGGCCCTGGCCAATGAAGATTATGCCTTGGCCGATGACTTGAGCCGAAATATTCAAGGAAAATTCTCGGAATCCTTTGCTCCCCTGGGAACGCTGGTCATGGACTTTGACCATGGGGGACCAGCTTCAAACTACAAAAGACAGTTGGATATTTCCAAGGCCACCTCCATGACCCGCTATACAGTGGACGGGGTATCCTTTGAAAGGGAATACTTTATTTCCTACCCGGACAGCATCATGGCCATAAGGTTAACATCTGACCAAAAGGGCGCACTTAATTTTAAAGTACACTTCCAGAGCCTTTTGAAATACGAGGTCACCAGTAAGAATAACATCCTCAAGGTAGAGGGGTATGCCCCCTATCATGCCGAACCGGATTACAGGGGCGATATGCCCAATGCCGTACTTTTTGATGAAGACAGGGGGACTAGATTTTCATCCTATGTTACGATTAAGGACACCGATGGAAAAGTGTCCATAGCGGATGGGAACATCTCCGTGGAGGACGCCAGTAATGCCGTGCTACTGGTCTCCATAGCCACAAGCTTCAATGGTTTTGACAAGAATCCGGTAACGGATGGAAAAGACAACAAGGGCATAGCCTTGGCACAGATAAACAACTTGGACAAAAAACCCGTTGAAAAAATCAGGGAAGACCATATTCAAGACTACCAGTCCTTTTTTAACAGGGTCCATCTGGATCTGGGAAAAACCCCCACCTCCCTTATCCCTATGGATGTAAGGCTTAAGCGTTATGCAGCAGGTGCCGAGGATCGAGATTTGGAAGTGCTGTACTTTCAGTTTGGCCGCTATTTGCTGATCTCCGGTTCCAGGACCAAGGCGGTGCCCATGAACCTCCAAGGTATTTGGAACCCATATATGAGACCCCCTTGGAGCAGTAATTACACGGTAAACATTAATGTAGAGACCAATTACTGGCTTGCAGAAAACACCAACCTCTCCGAACTCCATGCCCCCTTGCTGGAATGGACAGAGAATGTTTCAAAAACAGGGGCCGTTACGGCAAAGACCTTTTTGGGAATGGAGGGCTGGATGGCTTGCCATAATTCGGACATTTGGGCCATGAGCAATCCCGTTGGGGATTTTGGCAAGGGGCATCCGGTCTGGGCCAATTGGTATCTTGGCGGCGCTTGGTTGAGCACTCATTTATGGGAACACTACAGTTTTTCCCAAGATAAGGAGTACTTAAAAGAGGCCTTCCCCTTGATCAAGGGAGCGGCCCAATTTTGCCTAAACTGGCTCGTGGAAGGAGAAAATGGCTATTTGATGACCTCGCCTGGATCTTCCCCGGAGAATCGGTTTTATACGACCGAGGGCTATGTGGGGTCCACGCTATATGGGGCCACTTCGGACTTGGCCATCATACGGGAGTTGTTTGAACAGACGATTGCGGCATGCAATGTCCTTAAAATAGAAGACGATTTTAAAGAGCGTCTCCTTAAAGCCCATGCCCGCTTGCAACCGTACAAGATAGGATCCAAAGGAAACTTACAGGAATGGTTCCATGATTGGGAGGATGTTGATCCAGAACACCGGCACCAAACCCATTTATTTGGTTTATACCCAGGGCATCATATTACCGCAAAGGACGAAGCGCTTGCTGAGGCCGCCAAAAAAACCTTGGAACTCCGGGGACCAAAGGGCATGGGATGGTCCTACGGTTGGCGAATTTGTTTATGGGCAAGATTATTGGATGGGGAAAACGCCTATACCGTACTCAGAAGTTTGCTCAACTATGTGCCCCCAACAGGGCCAAAACCCGATTACTCTGGTGCGGGAGGCACCTACTCCAATCTTTTTAGTGCCGCACCACCACTGCAGATTGATGGTAATTTTAGCGGTGCCGCTGGTATTGCCGAAATGCTGCTCCAATCCGGGAAAGATAGGATAACCGTACTGCCAGCAATTCCCGAAGCATGGGCAACAGGTTCCTATAAAGGATTATGTGCCAGAGGCGGATTTGAAGTGGATGCGGAATGGGACAAGGGCAACTTGGTTAAGCTAAAGATACGATCCAAAGTGGGTAATAGCTGCCAACTGCGCTATAATGATAAGGAAGTGGCATTTAAGACCAGCGCAGGGAAAGAATATGCGTTTGATGGAAACCTAGAACGACTGTAAATTGCACTAAACCCTTGGACTGCACGTCCATGGTTTGATTCGCAGACTTCATGTCTGCCACATGAAATGACACATACGCTTTGTGTAAATTTGTGTGATACGTGTCAGAAGTTGATAGAAACTGAAAGCCTTGCACTGAAAGTGTATCCCTACCTTGCCGTCATACCATCCCGTATTACGGCAAGGCAGGATTTCAACTAACGATTGAGAACAATGAAGAAAATGACCATTGGAAAAAAAGTAGGGATGTTGGTGGCCATGACCATGGTTTTGTCCAGTGCATCCCCCCAGAAAGAAAAGCCGCGTCCCCTACACCAAAAAGTGGCGTTGGATACCGATTTTGGAACCATTATCATTCAATTATCGGACGATACCCCGGTTCATCGGGATAACTTTATCAAATTGACCAAGGAAGGTTTTTTTGATGGGATTTTATGGCACCGTGTGGTTGATGGATTTCTGATTCAAACCGGAGACCCCACCAGTAAAAATGCTTCTGATTCCACCGAAATAGGAGCTGAAGATGCAGGATACGAGCTGCCCGCTGAGATTAGGCCCCATCGCTATCACAAGAGAGGGGCGGTGAATGCCGCCCGATGGGGAGATGATGTAACGCCCGAACGAAGATCAAGTGGGTCGCAATTCACCATTATTCAAGGGAAAGTATACAACGATAGTACCCTAAAAATTAGTGAAAATCGATTAAATAAAATGAGGGCTTATAACAAAGCACTTCATATACCAAAAAACCGTAAGTATTTGAATTTTTTGAGGGAGAACCTCATCAAGGAAACGAATATGGATAGTGTAAAGGTAATTCAAGAGAACATAAAGGCTGATCGGGACAAGGTTTTGGATACCATGGTTCCCTATGAATACCCCGAGGAGCACAAAAAAATATACCAATCCATAGGGGGAGCTGCCCATTTGGACCAAAACTACACGGTGTTTGGCCAAGTGATCCAAGGGATGGACGTGGTAGACCAAATTGCCAGGGCCAAAACCAAACCAAATAGTCCACGACCGGTCAAAAACATACGGATCATAAAGGCCCGGCTCTTGGAATAAGGAAACTAGGTTTGGCAGGGTCACCTTTGGCAAGTTGTCCAAGGAGTTGCCCCAACACCAATTATTCTATTTCTAGGATTCTTTCGTACACCAAGGCAACACCGCCCATGACCGTGGAGAGTTCCCCAAAGGTGGTGGGCAGAATTTCAACATCATTGTTCAATAAGTATTTATGCTTTGTGGCATTGATCAGGCCAAACAGGAGTTCTTTGGATCCGGACAAGCCGCCTCCAATGTATATTTTACTTGGGTTCAGAAGACTGGTAAGCGTCCCTATTCCCTTGCTCAGGTTTTCAACCGCTTCGTGATAGATTTGCTTGGCAACCTCATCGCCTTTTATGGCGGCTTCGGCCACAAGTTTGGCCGTTATATTGGAAGGATTGTTGTTGCAGAGTTCACGGATCAAGGTCTCTTTCTTTTGCTGAAAGGCGAACCGACCATGTTCCTCAATGCGCCGTCCAGACGCCAAGGCTTCCAAACATCCGATTTTTCCACATTTACATTGCAATCCACTACCTGGGTCTATGGGAATGTGACCAAACTCCCCGGCAAAACCTTGATAACCTTTAAGCAAATTTCCGTTGAGGACCAATCCAGCGGCAATACCATAGCCGGCATTGATCACCGCAAAGTTTTCATCATCCATGGGGGCGCCCAATTCCAGTTCTGCTTTGGCCATTAACCGGGTGGAATTGTCATAAAAGAACGGCAGGTCAATTCTGGGTTTTAAGTCTTCCCGTAGGTTTACTTTGGTCCACTCAAAATCTGGAGAATATTCCAAGATTCCGGTTTTTGTATTGATGAGCCCAGCAATTCCAATACCAATGCCCCATACTTTACAAGAGGGATTTCCCCTGTCTTTCAGTCGGTCGATCAAATCCAATAACCTATCCAGAACAGAATGATAGCCCTTGCCCAGATCGGTGGGGATTTGAATTTCTGAACGAATGTTCCCGGCCAGATCCACGAGGCATCCCCGGATAAAGGTGGCGCCCAAGTCTATTCCCATGACCAGATTCTCATCGGCATTGAGCTTTATTTTTATGGAGGGCCTTCCGCCACTGGAATCTTCCTGTCCAGAAGTGACAATCAGGTTCTTCTGTATCAGTTCATCCGTTATCCGGACAATGGTTGGTGGGGTAAGCTCCGTGATGTGGGCCAGCTCGGCCCGGCTGATTTCCCTCCTGCGCAGAATGAGTCTGAACACGGACAATTTATTGATCATGTTCATTAAGCCAGAATTCATCTTTTTAATGGCCTTGATGTTTTCCAATTCCTGCTCGGAGGACATCTGGAATTTGTTCTTTGCCGTTTTTCGCATAAAACGCTTTTGGGTTAAAAATCAATCTCTTGATCAGAGGAATCATTACACCTATACAAAGGTATAGGCACGCGACAAAAATAATAAAAATTAAAAGTTAGTCGTTTCTATCATTTTTTCAAATAAAATACATAGTTTAGTATATCATATTAAAAAGTTGTTTTGTGTTACTATGAAAGAGACAGGTGTTATCAATAGAAGCTTGGCAAAGCTATTCTCCGAACAAGGCCATGGGGACAAATTAATGGTGGTAGATGCTGGTTTTGCGATTCCCAAAGGTGTGGAGGTGGTTGACCTTTCCCTAAAAGAAAATTTTCCACTTGTAATGGACGTCCTACACGTTGTCCAGCACCATTTTTCGGTTGAAGCCGTTGTAATGAGTCAGGAAACCAAAAAACACAACCCTACTTTTTTTAATGATGTTTTAAAAGTATTCAAAACAACCCAAGAGGCCAAAGAAATAGAGCATTTGGACCTAAAAAGGCAAGCCAAGGATGTAAAGGCAATCATCAGGACCGGGGATTTTACGGCATATGCCAATGTGCTTTTGGTCTCGGGCGCTGGGGATAGGTGGTATTTTGAACATGATAAATAAAATAAATTATGCGGGTTAACCTAGTGGATTTTTGTGTCATCGTGGTCTTTTTAATTGGGATCACGTGGATCGGCCTTTACCAGTTAAGGACAAAAAAGCAAACCAGTGAAAGTTATTTCTTGGCTGGGAGAAACATCAAATGGCCCCTTATCGGGCTCTCCCTCTTTGCCTCCAACATCTCTACCATCCATTTGGTGGGACTGGCATCCAGCGGCTTTAACGAAGGTATGGTTTGGGGCAGTTTTGAATGGTTGGCCTGTCTTACGCTCATCTTTTTGGCCATGATCTTTGCGCCCTTCTACTTTAAGAGCCGCATCCAGACCCTTCCGGAATTCTTGGAAAGACGATACGATTCCAGGTCCAGGAGTGTCTTTGCCTTTATCGCCATATTGGGGGCCTTGTTTGTCCATATTGGGCTGAGCCTCTATACCGGGGCCATTATCTTCCAAAGATTCTTTGGGGCGGATGTGTGGACCTCAATTTCCTTAATCTCGCTTTTTACGTTGGCCTATTACCTGGCCGGTGGGCTAAAGGCCGTGGTGTACACCCAGGCCCTACAGACCGGCGTATTGATCCTTGGATCCCTGGTGCTGACCATCCTTGGGTTACAGGCCCTATCGGACCATATGGTTCAATTGGGCATGGAAGGCAGTTTTTTGGACAACTTTTATGAACTGTCCCGAACTGGACAGATGGATGCCCTGCATACCGATGAAAGTATAGCGGCCTTGACCTCCGAGATGAACGCCGATTATCAAAAAAATGGATTCGACACCTTATCCGGAAGCGGGCTCACCTGGTACGCCGCATTCCTGGGCTATCCCATCCTGGGCCTCTGGTATTGGTGCTCCGACCAGACCATTGTACAGCAAGTGCTGGCGGCCAAAACACAGGACGATGCACAACGGGGCCCCCTTTTTGCGGGTTTCTTAAAACTCTTGACCCCCTTTATCATGATCGTGCCCGGTATCATAGGGTACATCGTGTTTAAGGAGGAAATCTTTATGGCGGCCAAATCTGCCGTGCCCCAGATCTCCAAACCTGGGGATATGGCACTGTCCGTATTGGTGGATAAGTTACTGCCCGTAGGAATCAAAGGGCTGTTTGCCGCCGGGCTGATCGCTGCCTTGATGAGCACCATTGCCGCGGCCCTTAACAGTATTTCCACCTTGGTTTCCATAGACATCTACAAAAGGGTGAAGCCACAGACGCCAGATGCCTCCCTGATCAAAATAGGTAGGATCGTATCCATATTGATCATGTTCATCGCTGCCCTCTGGTCTACCCAAGGAGATAAGTTTTCCAGTGTGTTTGAGGCCATCAACAGGGTGGCCGCCGCCTTGGCGCCCCCAGTGGCTACCGTATTGCTCTTTGGGGTATTGTACAAAAAAGGCACTTCGGACGCGGCCTATATTACCCTCTTGTCCGGTCTGGTCCTGGGCATGGTGGCGTTTATCCTGGATTTTAAGTTTACGCCGGAGAGCAGGGCCATCCTTACCGAGGAATATGGCATCCCCTTTATGATGCAGGCATGGTGGCTGTTCTGTATTTGCACCCTGATCTATATTGGCATAAGCGCTTTTACCAAAAAGTCGGCGCAGGAGGTCTTGGACAAATACACTTGGGCAAATCCCGGACAGATTGTGAGTGGAAAACTCCAAGGCATTTGGGACATTAGGGTGATCACCAGTCTTTTGTTACTGGCCCTTGTCCTACTTTATTTCATTTTTTCCAACTAAAAAAAGTATATCATGAGACAGGCAATAATGACACAACCCGGAGAAATCCTCCATCACGAGGTGGAAGCACCCAAAGCATTGGGACCGGATGAGGTGTTGTTCAGAATCAAGAAAATTGGGGTGTGCGGCAGTGACATCCATGTGTACCATGGGGAGCATCCGGCAACCCCCTACCCCGTGATCCAGGGCCACGAATATTCCGCTGTGGTCGAAGAAGTGGGTTCCGAGGTAAAATCCATCAAACCGGGCATGTTGGCCACGGCCAGGCCACAATTGGTCTGCGGCAAGTGCGGCCCATGCCTAAGGGGACAGTACAATGCCTGTCAACATTTAAAAGTGCAAGGGTTTCAAGCTCCTGGTGTGGCCCAAGACCTCTTTGTGGTACCAGAAGATAGAGTCGTACCTTTTCCAGACAACATGTCCATGGAACAGGGGGCCATGATCGAACCCACCGCTGTTGGGGCGCACGCCACCAAAAGGGCCACCTCCATCAAAGGAAAAAACGTGGTCGTGGCCGGTGCAGGGACCATAGGCAATCTCGTGGCCCAGTTTGCCAAGGCACGAGGGGCCAAAAAAGTAGTGGTAACGGACATTAGTGACTTTAGGTTGAACAAGGCCCTTGAATGTGGTATTGATGCGGCCTTGAATGTGGCCAAGGCTCCCTTGGAAGAACAACTGGAAGCGGTTTTTAACGGTGAAGGGTTTCAGGTCGGTTTTGAAGCTGCAGGGGTACAGGCCACTTTGGATTCGTTGATTTCGAATGTTGAGAAAGGTGGTGATGTGGTGATCCTAGGGGTGTTTTCAGAAAATCCGAGAGTGAACATGTACCATGTAGGGGAGCATGAACTCAATGTTTTTGGCTCCATGATGTACCTGAAGGAAGATTATGAGGAAGCGGTGGAACTCATTGCCAGCGGAGCCATTAAAACGGAACCCTTGATCAGCGTGCATTTTCCCTTTGAAGAATACCTACAGGCCTACCAACATATAGAGGAACAGGGCGACAAGATCATGAAGGTCATCATCGACCTTTAAAAACCCCCATTTCAAGAACAATACGTACAACTATCATAAAAACAAAACATAGATGATTCATTTAAATAAAGAAATTGCCCCCCTAGAGCCCGCCAAGGTGGGCCAATTACAACTGCGGGATGGCACCCTAATGCCCCAGGCCGCCATGGGAACCTTTCATTCGGACAATCCAGATTTAATGGATGGAATGAAAGATATTGTGGTAGAGGCCATCCGTTTGGGCTATAGGCATATCGATTGCGCCACCGCCTATCAAAACGAAGAAGTTGTGGGAAGGGCCCTGCAAGAGGCCTTACAAACTAAAATGGTCAAACGGGAAGAGCTGTTTGTACTGTCCAAGCTTTGGAACAAGCACATGAAACCAGACGAGGTGATTCCGGCCTGTGAAGAGTCGTTAAAAAAACTGGGGCTGGACTATCTGGACATGTATGTGGTGCACTGGCCCTGGCCAAATTACCATGCCCCGGGCGCAAGTGGCGATGCCCTCAACGACCATGCCGTACCCTACATCCACGAAATGTTCATGGCCGTATGGGAAAAGATGGTGGAACTGAAAAAAAGCGGCAAGGTCAAAAATATTGGGACCTCCAACCAAACCCAAAAGACCATGGAACTGTTGCTGAGGGATACCACGGGGGACGACCGTCCCACCTACAACCAGATGGAACTGCACCCCCTGTTCCAACAACAGGAGTTGGTCCGCTATTTCATAGCCAACGATATCGTGCCATCGGGCTATATGTCCTTGGGCTCTCCCCGAAGGCCTGGACGTGATCGTTTTCCGGAACACCATTCCGACATGCAACACCCTGTCATACAAAAAATAGCCCAAGAGACCGGAATGACCCCGCCCCAAGTTTGTCTCTCATGGGCCCATCAGCGTGAAAATGCCAAGGTAGGCTACGTATCCATGGCCGAACGATCGGACTGGATCAAATCCAACCTGGAAACGGCCACAAAAAATGCACTCTCCCAAGAACAGTTGATGGCCATAGACGGTGATGGCTCGGATGAAAATCCGGGAATAAACAGCAACAACCGTCTTATTTGGGGACAGGTCTTCTTTTGGCCCGAAGCACGGACGCTGGGCCATGCACGGGACGTGTTATGGAACGACACCCAAGTTTTTGAGACCGTACAAGATTATGACACCTTTAAACAGGCCCACCAAAAATTTTACGAGGTATGGAAAAACACCTCCGTAGATTTTCCCATTGGCCTTTAATCCATATGGTAAACCAAAAAGCCCGCAACCTTCTTTAAAGAGGCCAGTCCGTATAGCCTTCGGGGCCGGGGGTATACAATTTGTCGGGGTCCAATGATGCCAATTCGGTACCCTTCTTTAGTTTTTCCACCAAGTTTGGGTTGGCAATAAAGGGCCTTCCCATATAGACCAGATCATAGTCCTCACCCAACAGTTCCTCTGCCCTTTCGGCAGTGTTCACATCTCCTCCGCCCAACATGGTGCCCTTAAAATGCTGGCCGATCGTTTTCCAGATCTGCGTGGCAAATTCCGGTGCGGCCATTGCTGCGCGTTGGTCGGCAATATGGATGTAGGCAATGCCCAATTTAGAGAGTTCCTGCGCCAAATGGGTGTACAGGGCAACAATATCTTCATAATTGCCAGACATGCCATTGAACTCCCCATATGGGGAAAAACGAATGCCCAATCTGTGCGGACCAATGGCGTTGGCCATTTTTTCCGCGGTCTCCAACGTAAAACGGGCCCTGCCTTGGTATGTTCCCCCATAGGCATCGGTCCTTAGATTGGTCTTGGGATCAAGAAACTGTTCCAACAGATAGCCGTTGGCACTGTGGAGTTCTATTCCATCAATCCCCGCCCCGATCAACTTTTGGGCGGCCTCCACAAATTCCTGTTGTGTTTGTTGTATGTCGGCCAGGGTCATTTCCCGGGGAACATCGTGGGGCTGCATGCCCTCTTGGTCGGTATACATCTCCATTTCGGTCAAGGGCACCACGGATGGGGCTATGGCCTCGCCCCCTTCCGGAAGGTTTAAGGCGGCAGCAACACGCCCTGTATGAAAAAGCTGGACAAAAAAGGTACCGCCCTTGGCATGTACCCCTTCGGCCACATTTTTCCAACCGTTGATCTGCGCCTCGGTATAGGCTGCGGGAATACGGGGGTAACCCGTACCGTTGGGCGAGACCGCGGTGGCCTCGGAAAGGATGAGGCCGGCACTCGATCGTTGGGCATAGTACTCCCGCATAAGGTCATTTGGGATATTGCCTATGGCCCGGCTACGTGTCATGGGAGCCATCACAATCCTGTTCTTTAATGGTAATCCTGATAGGGTAAAGGGTTCAAAAATTTTCATGGTTTATTTTTTTAGGGTAGTCTACCCATAGCCCATTTGTTTACAGTGGTCTAACGTTAAATTTTTGCTAGGGTTTTAGTGACCGACCAAGGAGGCCTGTAACAAACGGTTGCCAACCCAATGAACGGGGAGCACACTGGGTTGCACCACTTAAGGCATGAGCGTACCAACAGCGTAGGGAACCTGGTTAACAGCGCTTTTGGCCTGGAGAACCCCAGCCAAGGTTTTAGTACGATGTGATTAAAAGAATGGTTGGTGGTTCTTGGTGGTTGGTGGTTGGTGGTTGACAGTCATAAGGGAATTTCAATTCCTTGTGGGTACGATTAAAAGGAGATGGAAGGGGTGATAATATCATCTTTCTTTACAATTTCAATTCCTTTGGGTACGATTAAAAGGATAGCATCAACTTTTCAAATCCATCCAGCGAAACAATTTCAATTCCTTTGGGTACGATTAAAAGATTATTTGGGCACGGCATAGCCCACATGCTTTTCCCATTTCAATTCCTTTGGGTACGATTAAAAGTTGGGCGTACTCATCTATCCTTAGATTCTTAACAAAAATTTCAATTCCTTTGGGTACGATTAAAAGCACCCCTAACCAACTAACTAAACTTAACCAATTGGATTTCAATTCCTTTGGGTACGATTAAAAGTGCTGCCCGAAGTCGCACCTGTAAGGCCCGCTAATGATTTCAATTCCTTTGGGTACGATTAAAAGTTGGGTCTTCACGACGATGACCGTTAATTTGTCAAAATTTCAATTCCTTTGGGTACGATTAAAAGTAATTTCTATATTAAAATCGCAACTGAAAGTTATACATTTCAATTCCTTTGGGTACGATTAAAAGGTGACTGCCAAAGCTATAATCCCCGTCGTATTGCCATATTTCAATTCCTTTGGGTACGATTAAAAGCCTAAACTGTCAACAGACCTGGTGCAGCCGTCACCCTATTTCAATTCCTTTGGGTACGATTAAAAGATTTTAAATCTCAATCTAAATCAGCTCAAAAAATGTATTTCAATTCCTTTGGGTACGATTAAAAGAAAACCAATAAAGGTGACGCCAGTAATAAAAAACACATTTCAATTCCTTTGGGTACGATTAAAAGTATAACATCAAACACTTACCACTTCCCTTACCTTGATTTCAATTCCTTTGGGTACGATTAAAAGTTGGCTTTCATTTAAGATATAAGGACGTTGAATACTATTTCAATTCCTTTGGGTACGATTAAAAGTGGATTATTGGTTTCCTTTTGAGTACAAGGAATGGTATTTCAATTCCTTTGGGTACGATTAAAAGATGTGGTGACGCTAATGGGAGTGCCGGGTGTACAAGATTTCAATTCCTTTGGGTACGATTAAAAGCTGAGTGCCTTTTTGTCGGGAATCTTAGGGTTGATATTTCAATTCCTTTGGGTACGATTAAAAGTGATGTCACCTATTCAGGGGGAGCAGCACCAGCATAATTTCAATTCCTTTGGGTACGATTAAAAGAACTTCAACTTTACCATCTTTACTGATTTTAACCTCATTTCAATTCCTTTGGGTACGATTAAAAGTTTGTTAAAGGTGCGGCCATATTGGGTCTCTTTATAATTTCAATTCCTTTGGGTACGATTAAAAGTGATTAACAGATAAAAATTATAGATATGCAAAGACCATTTCAATTCCTTTGGGTACGATTAAAAGATGAGCTTGTTGGGCCACGAACGTTTAAAAGACAATTTCAATTCCTTTGGGTACGATTAAAAGTGGTGTTCACATGAGATTAGAGCAGTTGGCCATGACATTTCAATTCCTTTGGGTACGATTAAAAGCATCCCGATAAGTTCCTGAATGTTCTTAGGAATGAATTTCAATTCCTTTGGGTACGATTAAAAGTGTTAATGCGACCGAATTGAAGTACCCTATTCTTTATTTCAATTCCTTTGGGTACGATTAAAAGTGAACCAAAACTTTTTGAAAACTGGCCATCTGAAGCAATTTCAATTCCTTTGGGTACGATTAAAAGTCGCCAACTAACAACCGCTACCAAACATAAGGGTTTATTTCAATTCCTTTGGGTACGATTAAAAGCACAGTGAATTACACGGTTAGCGGCACGGCAACGAGATTTCAATTCCTTTGGGTACGATTAAAAGTCATAGGTGACCACATAGCCCAGGTCTATATTCCTAAATTTCAATTCCTTTGGGTACGATTAAAAGCCGCGCAAAACAGGCTTGGCGAAGTTGCGGACAATAATTTCAATTCCTTTGGGTACGATTAAAAGCAAGCCGCTAACTTTCATTTAGGTGTGACTGATGCGATTTCAATTCCTTTGGGTACGATTAAAAGCAACATACCTTCGCTGGGTGTAGTCGGTGCTCCTTGATTTCAATTCCTTTGGGTACGATTAAAAGTTAAAACCAAATTTTAAATTTTTATCATCTTTACCAATTTCAATTCCTTTGGGTACGATTAAAAGTGATTTGGCCGACATCGCCGGGGACGCCCTGGAGGAATTTCAATTCCTTTGGGTACGATTAAAAGAGCCACTAATACACCACCCGCTGCTAGTGCTGCATAATTTCAATTCCTTTGGGTACGATTAAAAGATAAATAACTGCCAATACGCCACCGCCGTGCTGAAATTTCAATTCCTTTGGGTACGATTAAAAGTAGTTTTACTAGTCACTTAACATTATTTTTAACTCTATTTCAATTCCTTTGGGTACGATTAAAAGTGCTGCCTGCAACAACGACAAGGTTAGGGGCAAAAGATTTCAATTCCTTTGGGTACGATTAAAAGTTGGGTCTACACAACGATGACCGTTAATTTGTCAAAATTTCAATTCCTTTGGGTACGATTAAAAGTGCTATTTTTTGGAAGGAAAACAAATCCTTTTGGTTCATTTCAATTCCTTTGGGTACGATTAAAAGCGTTAAGGGCGAATTACAAGGGTTATCGCCACTCGAATTTCAATTCCTTTGGGTACGATTAAAAGCCAATACCATGGATTTTGATATCACTTCATTTCCCCATTTCAATTCCTTTGGGTACGATTAAAAGGTTGCACCTCAACAATATATTCCCATGCCCCTATGGATTTCAATTCCTTTGGGTACGATTAAAAGCAACATACCTTCGCTGGGTGTAGTCGGTGCTCCTTGATTTCAATTCCTTTGGGTACGATTAAAAGTTAAAACCAAATTTTAAATTTTTATCATCTTTACCAATTTCAATTCCTTTGGGTACGATTAAAAGCCGCTTTGGGGGGCATTTGAACAGCTTCTATTCCGATTTCAATTCCTTTGGGTACGATTAAAAGTTGTTGTCAATACCACGATGCCAAGCCTTCAATTATATTTCAATTCCTTTGGGTACGATTAAAAGCCAATGCGATTTACGGGCCTAAAACAGGCGGTGTAATTTCAATTCCTTTGGGTACGATTAAAAGCATTATTAAATACAATTGGCGATAAATGCCCATCCAAATTTCAATTCCTTTGGGTACGATTAAAAGCCGTCACAATTAATTTTTCAACACGATGATTATCAATTCTTTATGACGGACAATTGTTTAAATAAAAGATAGATATTGCGTCTACATCCAGTAATAAAATTTTACCTAGGGTTGGACGACCCCCTATCTATTTAATTTTTAGTTGTTTATGTTCTCAAAATGTCAAAGAGCGTAGTATGGCATGGTTCAGATAGCGGTTAGACGACTATAACAGGTTATCCAACTCATTTTTTTCTTTTCCAACCACCTCTTTTTCCAACCAATGTTCTGTCCTACTTTTAAAAATGATCAGGCTGTCCGTTTCTTCGTCCATGATCAATTTGGCATGCTTTACCAACTCTTTGAGCTTTACTTCTGTTATGGCGCCTTCAAAAACACTGTTCTGTATCCAATTGAGGTACTGTCTACAGAGTTTTAGCATTTTGCCCACTCTTCTTTGCTCTATATCATATACCAAGACCACATACATCTACCACCAGGCTTTAAAGGGTTTGTATACCTGCATGTCCTTCATGTGTTTTACCAAATTATAACACTCTAAGCGTATAAGCCTTTTATAGCTCACGCTCTTTTCCAATGTACGGTGCTTAATGGTTTCATCCAGTTTTTCGTCCCAAGCCCGCATTACTTTTTTTCTGCCCCCTTCTTTTAAGAGACACTGGTTCAGTTTTTGGTCAAAATCCTCCTTTTGAATCATTCTCTTATTGAACAGCGAAAAAATGAGACGGTCGGCAAGCAGTGGTTTAAAAATTTCCGCCAAGTCCATGGCCAACGAATACCGTCTATAGCCGGGCTCATGCAAAAAACTTACCGTAGGGTTTAATTGGGTATGGTAAATCTGGTCTAAACAGGCTGTATAGCACACCATATTAACGAACGATATCATGGCGTTCACCTCATTATTTGGCGGTTGTTTGGTACGGTTGTTCATTTCAAAACCAGTGATAATCTCGCCAAACGCACTGTAATAGGCCATGCGGATGTTGCCCTCTAAGCCCATGAGCGCATCTACTGCAGTGGCGTTGGGCAACCCTCCCAGCAATTGCTCAATCTGTACTATCTGCGTATGGATCTCCTTACCTCTTTTGGCATAGTACTTTAGGTTGCGCAACATGTTAAAAGCGGCGCCCTCTACAAAGGTCTTGGCCAAAGCCATGCGTTTTTTTGGGGACGTATAATGCTTGACTTGGTTTACTACGACCTTACCGCTCAGTAAATATTCCTTGGGCATAAAACTGCCCGTATAGTGTTCATAATAATCAAAGAAGTGAACCCCTATTTGGTTTTTGCCCAAAAAATTATATAGTGCGCTATTGGCATCCAAACTACCAAAGCAATATAGATTTTTAACCCCTTCCACCGGTAAGTACTTGGGCTTGCCAGCAATGCCGTCTTCTGAGACGGGAACAAATTTTAAGGTATTGTCCTTTCTGGATAACCTACCGGGATTAAAAAGGTAATACGACTTTTTCATTTGTTCATTTTTACCGCTGGGGCCTATTCCCCATCTATATAACAGAGTTCATAATAGGAGCACTTTTTGCAAATCTTGGCCTCTAGCAACGGAGGACACTGCACTGCCTTGACCAAGGCCGAAATTTTTGGAACAATTTCTTCCAGATAACGTTTGTCCGTTTCGGTTAAAAAGACCGCTGTGGTCTTTCTTAATCTTGGGTATTCTATCTTGCCCACAACCCCCACCATACCATTGAGCAAGAACAGCCAGCAATAGAATTTTACCTGCCAAGCATGGGCTTCCTCCACACTTTTCCCCCTTTTTGTCTCCTGTATGGTCTTTGTTTTGGGGTCAAAAAAAATCTACTTTCCCGTTTAAGGGAATGCCCTGCCAGCTTGTGGAGAGCGCCACCTCAGAAAATTTGATGGCCCGCTGTGGGTAACTGGTTTCATGCAGCAATTTGCCGTCATATACCGTATCTGAGGTATGCTCCATCTGAATGCCGTTGGCAAAGAGCCATACCTTTCTATGACAGATTTGATAGTAGTTGATATGGGTGGCGGTTATTTGCATAACCATATAAAGCCACAATGGTTAAATTTGATTTTCATAATCAAAACTCTTCATGCGGTGGATTAAGCTTTCTTCGGCTCTCTCCAAAGCATCCGATTCACCTATTGCGCCAGTTATATACCCATTTGCAATTGGAGTTGTATAAATTTCTGCTTTCGAAGTCTCATCTATTCTTGGTATTGCAGTAGGGCGTTCAGTATCATCTCTCAGCTCTCCCCTTACTGCATATGCAATTTGATTTGCATTATCACTAATAGCAACTGCAAGTGTTTCCATCAAACTAAATGTACGAGATTGATTTGAAGTTATTCTCCAATTAATCAATGCATGAGTCAATTTTGGTATAATTTCCTCTCTTTTATCTTTAGGGCAAACAAGACATTTTCCAAATACATTTTTTCCTTCTACCCAACCCGTTTCCCTTAATTTCTGTTCTATTTCAGGAAAAAGTTCTGGCTCCAATTTGTTGGTAGAAACACAAAACAAAGTACGCAAGTCTATTGCAATATCATAGACAAACAAGCCTGAAGCTCTTGTTTGATCTTGGATAAAAGCTCGATTTGGTAAACTTCTCTTATTAGAAGTCAACCATTCATTTAACTCATCGTCAGTTAATTTATCACCTCTTTTTTTCCCCTCTACCCAGAACACATTTACTTTGTGATGCTCGGGATGAGATGTTCTATCAAAAGATAAATTCTCGGTTGGTGATTCAATACCTCCTAAAAGCGGATGAAGTGGCCTCATTGCCGAAATAGATAACGGGCTCCTTCGTTTTACAGTCATTTCTCCACTTTCTGCCTTCATATATCCTCCCAATAATTGGTCTGAAAAAGTTGGGTCGCAGGGAGAGTGAGGTTCTTTTTGGCTTGCTTTATGATTATCTGTTTTTTTATCGATTTCCCAGTTAAACGTAATAGCGGCAAAAGGCATATTCAACCCTTCGATTATAGATCTTTTCACTTGTTGTCCACTCGAATACGGAATCCTGTTCCCGAATTGAGGGTCATAATAAAATTTTTGACCATCATTTACAGCAAATACGGTATGTTCAACATGGCGAAGCCCCCTTAAATAGACAAATGGTGTATTCATAATTTTAGTTTTTGGTTTTTTGATAATTGTATTCAAATCGAATCAGAGTAATAAAAAGCGGAAAACTGTCAGTTGGCATTCCCAAAACTTCTTTTACGGCTGTTTTTAAATCTTCCGCTCTAGCGGGCAATTCCGGTAATGTATCAGACAAGTTTGCGATAAAGGCTTTTATATGTTTACTTTCACGAACATTTGTTGAAAGGGTCGTGAGCACTTTTTTACCTCGAGAATCTTTATCTTCCAGTTCAATTAAATAGCCAGCAATTTTGCTAGCCAACCCTAATAATTCTGTTTTGTTTAACATGGCCATAATCCAAATTTGATATATCTCATATAAATGATATGATTGTTCATTATTAAATTTAAAATCCTTACCCTGGGCAAATAGCATAGAGCCTTTGGGCATATATTGTCTTAACTTGGCTGGTTCCAAAGCCTTTAAGCCAATTGTACCCATTTGGCAAGCAGCTTTAAAATTGTAATACGTTTCGAATCTCTCTAATTCTTTATTCTCAACTAATCGATCACCTATTTTTAGGTTGTAAATTTTTTTTCTAAATTCAAATGGTTTTTGCACTTCTGGCAGCAGAACTTTTATAAAACCAAAAGTCGTATTGGTCTGTGAAAGACTATAGGCATTTATCATTAATTCTTCGGCTGGATATCGTTTTGAGAGTCGAAAAATTATTCTACTCCACGGTATTGTTGGAATTGCAACTTTCCCCTGTACACTTTCGGTCTGAATGTTCAGACCAAAATCAGGTTCTGATTTTCTAAAATCATCACCAAAGGAATGTTCAAGCCAATTCCCATTCCACGTTTCAATCTGCTTATCCTTCACATTAGGGGTTTGATCAAGGTACTTTCGATAATGGTTCCATCCTATAAAGAGATTCCATAAAACATCTTCTTTATCCACCAGCATTACATAGCCCCCGCTAACCCCTATTGCTAACGCCTGTCCCAACCATGAAGCGTACATTTCGTTTTTATCGATTTCAATCTCCATATCAGTTACCTGACCAGAAGTACCTTGCATAATATCTTTTGCAGCATATCCAACCATAATGCCTCCATAAGGACTTTCCGTTTCAATTTGTCTTTTCAACCTAATATGACGTAGCTGGTTTTCAGGCAAGGTTGGGAATTCCTTTTTCAAGTCATTGGATATTTTCATTTGTTTTGAAAAGGATGAGTTGTGAACCTCAAGTAAATGCTTGTCATCATTAAAGAACAAGTCAAAAAAAACTTTGGAAAAAAAAGTTTCCGCATCGTAATCGGATGCTGTTTTTCGATTATATAAATCCAAGAATTTTTTTCCAATATAGCTTGTATACATCTTATAAAAAGTTTTCAGGTTCAACGAGTTCCAAACCGTATTTCAGGTATTCTTTTTCATTTTGCGGCACAACAAATGGGTCGCTGCCTATATTCTCTAATTGCTCATATTTTTCTTTGTAATATCTCAATGTTCGAAAACTGATGGGTATTTCAAGGTAAATACGTTCCTTCCAATTGGAATCAATATATTTTTCCCTATCACATTCCAATATGCAGGTAGCCCCATCTATTTCTAATGCCTCTATCAAAACGGATTTGGAATTATCAGTAAGTTTCTTGAGGGCAAATTGTCCGTCCTTAAATTTTAAATGAATATCAATAGGCTTTAACTTTAAATCTTGATATACCTTATCCATTTTCATTTGTAATAGACTTTCATCAAAAACGCTTCCATTATCTGGCAATTCTTCAAAACTCTTTTGAAGAACTTCCATATTGTAAGGCAATACATTTCCCTGGGGTTCAATTACATGAATTGGTCTTAGCTTACCCAATGTTTTAATATTTCTTTTTCTGTTAACTCGGCCAAAGCGTTGCACAAGACTGTCTAAAGGTGCGCATTGAGTAATCATTCTATCAAAACTGATATCCAGACTAACCTCTACAACTTGAGTGGAAACAACTATACATGCTTCTGAACTATTGTTAAAGTCGTTGGTCAATTTTTCTTCAAGACTTATTCTATCTCCTCTTTTAAAACGGCTATGAATAAGCATTTTTCTTATATCAGGAAAATCTTCAATTATTCCCTTGTAGGCTAATTGGGCTCCTTTTACCGTATTGCAGATAACCAATACTTTTTCCTGATTGGCAATAGCCTCCCTGATTAATATGTTAAAATCAAAATTGGCGGGCAACTTAAAAATGATATGCCGATTAAACCCTCTAAGAGTTTCAGGAAGCAAATCCACTTTGTACACATTCCCTTCTCCACCCAAAAGATTATATAAATTATTGTATAAAGGTGTGGGCATTGTTGCAGTACCAATGTGAACCCTACAGTCCAAATATTTTAACACCTTAACTATTTCCAAGACCATGCTTTGCGAATAATCAGAATAGGTGTGGATTTCATCTAAAATCACATCGCAACCCTTAATATCCAACATGATACTCTCAAAATTTTTAATCCCGAAGACAATGGAGGCTAACTGATGTGGGGTTAATACTTTTACGGAAGAACCCGATAAAGATTGTTCCATTTGCTCATCGATATTGTCACCAACCTTAAGCTTTGAAGTGCCGTGTAGTACACGAATTCCTTCTTTAGGATTAATTGTGTTTAAAAAACGGTCATACATGGCATTAATAGAAGCCTGAAAGGGCAGGGTATAGAAAATTCTTCCTTTGGTGCGTTTTAACAAAAAATCTGTTTTTCCTGCCCCAGTTGGAGCAACGACAATAGTATGAAGCTTTGCCAAATTGGTCTCAACCTTAGAAAGCGGGTATAAATCATTACTTCGCCATTCTTGGTAATAATAGGATAAATCAGGTATTTTAAAAAGTGATTCTGTACGTTCTATATAACGTTCGTTAAAAGTCGACGCATAATGGTCTGCTGCTTTTAGAAGACCTCGCCAAGGAGACCAGCCATACCCAATATTTTGGCAATAACTCAATGTATATTTCAATGCTTTTTCCGCCTCAATGACAGAAATACCATTGCAATTAATATGAAATGACCTAAGAATTCTTTGTCCAATAGGAAACCATTGCTCCCAATCATTAAGATGTTCATCAATCCAATTATCCGAATCGTTGTCTAAATCAATAATTCCCCTTTTCCGAAAATCACTTTCGATGGATTTATGATGGGCAACTACCATTTCGATGAGTATATTCCATTCTTCCCTTGGAAAAGCTGGCAAAAAAGCAAGAGAAGATATTTCGTGACGATGGGCTATACTATTGAATTGTCTCTTTTCAAACAATGTTTTGGGTACAAATCCGGAAACAACTTTTTGAAAATGTGGATGAGCTTTGCCTAAATCGTGCAAAACCGCCCCCTTGATTGCCAAATCGTTATCAAACTTATAATCAAAACCCTTGGCGATGATCTTTATCATTTCTGCTACATGGGTCGTATGATCAATAAGACTTAAACTTCCATTTTCTTTGCTTTTTGCTAATATTGTGGCATTGTCAATCATTTCGGATGGGATTACCGATTACCTTTAAGGAGCCGAACATTTCTTTTGCGTTGTCAAAACGATTATGACCAACTTTGAAACCATCCTTGGTGTTTGTAAATTCCAATTCAAATCCGCTCAATTGTTCAAATTTTTCCAAAGCCATAGGAGTTATTTTCTCAGGTAACATTAAATCTTCATTTCGGCAAAGACAAATGGTTTGTCGGAATGCTAGATTCGCATCCTCTTCATTGTAAAATGCAAGATAAAGATGAGGTGATAACATTACGCCCCGATTAATAATACCTAAGTTGGTTTTGAAAGCATTCTTGTTTTTGGAAATTTTTATTCCTCCTTTGGCCCATGTTTTTTCCTGTTGTATATCTATTCCACAATAGTTGAGTCGGTATCCTTTTATTTTTTGAATCCCCTTTCTATGCAATAATTCTGGAAATAATTTTTTTTCTATACCCTCAATTGTTGATGGCGAAAGGAATTGTTGTGAAAAAGTTTCACTATCTCTTACGGCCGTCCAAGGTTTTATAAAACCAAAGGGGCCAGAATATTTAACAACAAATAAATTATTTTCCATATTCAAATTACTTTAAAGCACCAAAACCAATTCCTGTACTATTGCCTATACCTACATTCCAAGCAAATGCAATTTGCTCAGGTGTCCCTTCCAAAATAACAGGGCATAGATTTGCTCTGTTTCCGATACCTTTATAATTGATGAGTTTCGTTTTTGGATTGCCATAAGATTCATCAAATCGTACCGATATATTCCCTTTTGGCAATCCTGCTTTTTCCAGTTTAGTCTGCAATGTTTGCGTCATTAACATGTTTGCCTCTTCATCAGAAAATGTATAATGTTTTTCTCTTTTCTCTAGTGACCGCTTTACAAGTATTGGACTGGCCACCATAAAAGTCTCCTTTACAGAAAAAGAAGGGGTTTCTTTTATCAACACATCTATAACAGACGTACCATTGAATAAATCTGGGTCTGATAGTATCCCTTTAACTAATTTCTTAGCAACCTCATCGTTATAGAAATTGACAAAAACATAAGAACTAGGTGTAACCCACAACCCATCTGGTTTGACCCTCATATTTTGCAACCAAGAAAAAGAATATAGGCTTATTTCTCCATGTTGAAGATTGCTCTTTCCTAGCCATTTATGAACACAACCAGTCAACAAATGCTGATAATCATATGGAATGCCCGTAGTGTTTTTAGACAATTTTAAATATAGTCTCATTATAATATGAAATTTGTTTAAAGCCCTTTGTTTTACTCACCCTTAGGCGACGCCTTTCATAAAGAAATACCACATAATCTCTACCTACTATAGAAAACTCCATAGAAATAACTGCACTCAACGGGTACTGGTAATTGATTGGAGCGACCTCTTTTTTGGACTTTGGCACCAAAGTCAAGTTAAAACGCATTCCACGTGGTTTACTGGTTAGTGTCTAGAATAGGGCAACATCCTTATGGGAGAATGTTTGCGTTATATTCCTATTTTTTGTGTGCCCAATACAAGCCTTGGGGGAAGAAAAGCTCTTGGAACTCCCATTAAAAGTAAGTTGTCCCGGCATAAAAAGCAAAAAAAAGCCTAAAAATTCAATGCCTTGGAGTTGCAATCGGATCCGGGCTTGTTTTTAGGCCATAGGGGCGCTGTTTTTTAAAGTCCTTGCAAAATAGCCCGCGGCCACAACGGCCAAGATAATGGTAAGCCCGCCCACCCCATAGGAAAGGGTCAAGACAAAGGAGAGCCAATCTACCCTTTGCTGCCCAAAATTTTTATAAAAGAGGATGCCCACACTGCCCAAATAGCCAAAGGCATCGGCAAGGTACATTAAAAAGCCAATGTTGCTGCGGTATTTAAAGAGGGCGATCCAACGCTCAAAGAGCATGGTATGGTAGCTAATATAGGAAAGGTACATGGCAAAGCCCACCAAGATCATCCACAACACAGGCGATAGGAACTGGTTTTTAAAGAGCAGGGTGGTGACCATGAGCAGCAAGCCGCCCAAACCAATAATGCCCAGATTGGCAAAAAAGGCGGTTTGGTTGTTTTGGATATAGACCATGGCCGCGCAAATGGCAAAGACGCCCAGGGCAATGGGTATTTCGGCCAGTATGAGGGCCCTTGGCACATTGGTATAGCCCAAGAGCGTCCAGAGCTCCACGGCAAAATTATCGCGCACATCCCTAAAAATGGTGAGGGCAACGTACAGGGCCACGATCCATATGACCCCCAGGGAAAATCGTTTAAAAAAAGCCCATCGCTGTCCGCTGTCCATGGGCACCCGTTCCGTTCTATGGGCCATGTCGGCGGCATTGGGCGGGGGAATCTTTCCCAACAGGTAAACCCCAAAAAGCAGGGAGGGCACAAAGAGCAATCCCGTAACAAAGGGCATCCAAAATTCGGTAATGCCCATGTGCTCCACCAAATAGCGCCCCACACCCTTGACCAGGCCCGAGGCCACCACAAAACTAGTGGCCATGGCCGCCCCCAAGAGTTCGGTATTTCGCCTTCCTTCCAAAAAGGCAAAGACAATGCCCCAGATCATCCCCAGGGGCAGTCCGTTGAAGAACAAGAGTATAAAATTATAGGGGTGGGGCAGCAGGCCAAAAAGCAATAGGCTGGCCCAAGCCATGCCGATCAACCACAAAATACTGCCAATTCTTCGGTTAGGGGTCATTTCCGACACCCATTTTATCCCCATGAACTTAGACAGCATATAGCCCAGAACCTGGGTGGTGATCAGGACAATCTTATAATCGATGTCCCAAAGCGACAAGCCTTCGTACATGCCGGCCGTAAAGGGCTTTCGAAAGGCGTACATGCTGCAATAGGTGGTAAAGGCCCCGCACATACAGTAGAGGGCCGTTTTGATGCGTTCACTTTTTGGGGAACGTAAGGACGCCATGCCTTTACCGAGTTTGTTGCGCTTCAAGAAGTTGGGGAAGATCGGCCACGCTCTCCAAAATATGGGTATGGGGATGCTTTTCCAGGGTCTGGCGGTCGTTGGCCCCGCTCAGCACCCCAATATTGTAGCGGCAACCCGCGTTATGGCCCGAAAGCAGATCGGCCGGGGTATCGCCAATTTTAACCACCTCATGGACACTTTGCACCCCCAACCGCTGCATGGCATAAAAGAGCATATAGGGGGCCGGCCTGCCGATGCCCTGGGTCATTTCTACATCAACACTAAGGTCTATGAGTCCTTTTTCCTGCCATTGGAGGCGGTCCATGATCGTGCGGTTTACATCACGGTGAAAACCCGTGTCCGTAGCTACTTTAATGTCGTTTTTATGACACCATTCAAACACCTCCTCCGCTGCGGGCATGGCCTTTACGTGCCTGCGGTAATAATTGAGCATGATTACGGAATAATTGTCAAAAAGCACTTTGGCCTCGGCGTAGAGCTCGGGAAAATCGTAGGTCTCAAAATCCTCTATGGCCACTTGCTGCCCCTTGCTTTGGGCGATCATGTATTGGTAGAGGTGGATCTTGTTTGTGCCAATGGTCTTTTGAAAGTTGACCAAGGGAACGTCCAATCCATATTCCACAGCGGCCTGGTGCAGGCTCTTGGCCACGGCATTGTCGTCTTGGACCGTGGTTCCCGAAAGGTCAAAGACCACTAATTTTAGATGTTGCATCGCTTTTTATTTGGTGTTAGGTGATGTTGACCCCTACGCGAAAGGCATTGCTGTTAAGGGCGTATTCAAAGGTTTCGTTGATCGTATCCAAGGTGCCAAAATCTTCCACAAGGGCCAAAAAGGGGAATTTATCATGGTATGTGCAGATAAAGTCCACGGCATTTATAAAATCTTCCTCGTTATAATTGTGCAATCCCTTTATGGTCAATATATTCCGTATCACATATTCTGGGTTGATTTCCAGCTTGCGCTGGGGAAAGGTGGCCCCGATCCAAACTGCCGTACCCCCGATACCGAGCAAACGCAGCGTATGTTCCATGGCCGATGCGGCTCCACTAAACTCCAGGACCACATCAAAAGGTTTGGGATGACCCAAATAATGTGGCAACTGTTCTTCCCAATCCTGCTTAAGGTCAAAAAGGTGATCGGCCCCAAAGTCGCGGGCCCTGTGCAGGCGCTCGTGATCAATATCCATGGCACTCACACTGCGCGCGCCCAATGTCTTGGCCATGGCACAGGCCATAACGCCCAACATGCCCGCCCCCGACACCAATACATGACGGTCCTTTACATGGCCGGCCAAGCGGATGCCACCCGCCACAGTGGCCACCGAACAATTGATCAAGGCCGCTACACCATTGGGCACGGTGTCTTGTATCTTTAATACCGGGGTATTGGGCTGTACGATCGTGTACTGGGCCAAGCCCCCGTGCAAGGTTTTCGCTCCGGCGATCTCCTCGTGGCCATATTTAAAAAGGTCGGCTGCCTTTTGGGGTATTCCCCTTTGGGACAACCTATCCTTGGGATCACTGGCATAGATGGCCCAGGTGATCCGATCCCCTATCGTTAAGTCGTTTCCGGCCAAATCCTGTTGTGGGGCCCCTTTGGCAAACTCGGCAATGACCCCCACAATCTCATGCCCCAAAATGGTGGGGGTTTTCTCGATGCGTTTTCCCGAGTAGGTGTTTAAATCGCTTCGGCACAGGGTGGTGTACTGGTTTTGGACCAAAATTTGTCCGTCGGAAAGTGCTGGGACGACGATTTCCTCAAGTCGCATGGACTCGTTTGTCCCGGTAAAAATGGCCGCCTTGGCCTTTTTGATTGCATCCATCTTGTTTTCTGCTTAAGAAATTTTTATTAAATATATTTCTTAATTTGAAAATTACAAGTGCTCTTTATATTAACGAAACATTAATTTAGAACACCTAACACAGCCATAAAAACTATATTTTACGCAACACAAGGGGTTTTCAGCCTTTTTTTAAAACCTTTCTATAGTTTTCTTAATACGAAAAATAGTTCAGTATAAAGAAATTATTTTGATGCTTTTTTTGTGGAAGTCTTCCATTTGCCCCATTTTTGGTTCCTTATGGACGCTACAAAAAACTATCCCATTCATTTGATCGGTCCCAAGATTCGGGAACTGCGTAAAGAAAAGGGCATGAAACTTACCGATTTTGCGGAGGCGACCGGAATGAGCAATGCCCTGCTGTCAAAAATTGAAAATGGCCGGATGATACCGACCCTGCCCAAACTTCTGGACATTATGCAATACCTTGCCATAAGTCCCGAAGATTTTTTTATGGAAATCAAGTATGATAGCCATCCAGATGCCCATCGCCTGATTCCCAAAGAAACCTACACCCCCTATGTAAAGGAAGAATCGGCTAAAGGGTTCGATTATCGGTCTATTTTGGACAAGTCCCTGCAAGACCGCTCCTTTCAGGTGTCGCATGTAAGTCTGGAACCCGGCAACCAACGCCCCAAAGTACGTACCGATGCCTTTGAGTTTATCTATGTGCTCAAAGGAAAGATAGACTATATCATTGGCGAGGAAACCGTTCTTATCCCCGAGGGGGATTCTTTCTTTTTTGACGGTATGGTGCCGCACGTGCCCCTGAACAAAACAACCGCCATGGTGGAATATTTGGTCATCTATTTTTTTACGGATCGAATGGATGACCATTCGTGATGGGGCTGCCGGAACAAAATCAGAAGGGGCCGCCCAACTGAGTTCCCTCCCATCGTGGCAGGAATACAGGATGGCCCTAATGAAAAAGCATTTGGGGCGAAAGTGCTACGGGTGTTCCGCTTTCGTCCAGATATCCCAATTGTAAGCTTTGACCGCCATAATCTTCAAAATAGTCGATTGTGATGGGATGAAGTCCCTTTTCCAGGGCAATGCGTCCCGTTTTTTTTCTTTTGCTGTGCGAACCATCGTTATTGATGACCTCCCTTCTTGCAATCTTTAGTCTGGACCCATCATCCGAGATCAGGTAAAAATGGTAGGTTCCCGTATTGGGAATGTTGATCAATCCCGTAAACTGTATGGCAAAATGGTCCTCCGCATGTTCGACTTCCCCAAGGCCGACACTTTGAACCGTTCCCTTCCTTTTTGGTTTTAAGTCGTTGAAATTGGGCAATTGGACAAAGTCACCCTCTACATAACGATAGGACAGTCCCTTTTGGGGAGCGCGTTTGGGGGACAAGGCCGCAATAGGAACCAATTTTTCATAGGTCTTGGCAAACACCTTGCTGCGCGGTGTATGGGCTTTCGTAAAAAAGCGCGCCTTGATCGTAGTGGTGGCCGCAATGGTTATTGGTGTTGTATATACTGGCGAATTGGCCGTGGGTTCACTACCATCCATGGTGTACCGCAGTGTTAAATTTGGATATCCGTGCGACAAGGTGAGCTGTTTGCTCCCTGAAAACACAAAAGGCCCCGAAAAATCCAAGTTCAGGGCAATTTCATGGAGGTTGACCCTATAGGTGAGCTCGATTTGATTGGTGGAGGCATCGGCAATCCGAAAAAGCAAATGGGGGACCTCTTCTTCGCTGGGCTCCATTTGCAGGTCGATCAGGGCAATGCTGTTTTTGGACTGGATAACCGGAGCGACCCTATTCGGATTGAACTCGGGTCCCTCAATTTGGTTGATCCCCGCAAATTGCAGTTCAATGGCATCAAAATCCAAGGTGTTGCGGGTGCGGCTTACCTCCCCATAGTGTTGATCACCCGTTAGGAACAATACGTTTTCTGCCTGCGATTCTCGTATGGTTTGAAACAACCGCTGTTTGGCCGAAGGGAATTTGTCCCACGTTTCGGAGCCTGCATATTGGTTCAACAAAATCTGGAAACCCGATACGATCAAGGTTAAATCGGACGGTTTTCCCAATTCGCCTTGGAGCCATTGCCATTGGGCCTCGCCCAGCACATCGCCATTGGTATCGGGATCATCCCTGTTGTAACGCACATCCAACATAATGATCTTTAGGCTTTTTTTCCCAATGGAGAAATCCCGGGCATAGTAAATACCGTCCCGGCTGGGGGGAATGGCTTCTTCCAGACCCCAAAACTTTCGAAAAAAGGCCTTGCTCTCTTTTTTAAACCAATAGTCCTTTCCCGCATCGTTAAGGCCAAAATCATGATCGTCCCAGGTGGCCATCAAATCAAACTGGTGGCGTAAGTCCGAAAAATGGGGCTTTTGGGCCAAGCTATCGTAACAGGTTTGGATCCATTGGGCATCCTCCTCGGCATCGGCATAAATGTTATCGCCGATCCACAGACATAGGTCCGGGTCTGCTTCCACATAGTTGGCAAAAGCGGGGGTCGGTTCAAACTGACGGATGCAGGCCAAAACAGCAATCCTAAAGTTTCCTTCTTTTTTAGGTTGGAACTGAGCGTTTACCGTTACGCCCAACATAACCAAACAGACAAAAAATGCTTTGGTGAAATCTTTCATTGTGTTAAATTTTTAATGCATAGGCGCTAAAAAACCACTTGGTTCTTTATGCCATTTTTATTTATAAATAGTTCTTGTCAATGCTCCAATTGCCAGGGTGTAAAAGGGATTAGCCCTTCGTTCTTGTCAACTGTTCCCGCATCTAGGGAATCCCCACCGTAATCATCAAAATATTCGATACGGATTCGATGTTTTCCTGCTTCCAGAACCACCGTCCCTTTTTCGACCTTGGTACTGTGGGAACCGTCGTTGTCCACGACCAGTTGCCCATCGATATACATTTTGGAGCCATCATCGGATTTGAGGTACAACGCATAGGTACCCGCCTTTTCAATATCAACATAGCCTGACAACACCAACCCAAAATGGTCCTTGCGCCTTGGGGCATCCACCTCATCGGTGACCAACTTGACCACTCCGGAAGCCATCGGTTCCAAGTTGTCAAAATCGGGAATTTTCATCCATTCGCCCTCGTAATAGTTGAAGGCCAACCCTTTTTTGGTCGATTGTACCATCGTCGCCTTTAGGGGAGCCATTTTTGTAAAGCTTCGTTCTATGACCCTCCCCGCCCTATTATCCTTGGTATAGGCCCTTGTCTTGAGCTTACAACTCTCTTTGATCTGTATGGGTTGGGTATATTGTAGGGAATTCAATGTGGGTTCGGAGCCATCCAAGGTATAATAGACCCGATGTTCTTTTGAAAGTGGTGTAAGCACTACTTCTTTTGTGCTGTCGAAAACAGTGTAGTCAAAATCGATGCGCGGTGGGGGCGGCACCAATAGTTTGGCCAGTTGCCTGCCCCCCGCATATTTTTCCTTTTCCATCTCAAAGAAATCGAAAATGCGGCCATCATGGGCAATAGCACGGAACGATAGGTGGTTTTCAAAAATATTGAAGGTGGTATAATGGTGGCCCGTTTCCAATTCTTTGGTAAACCACGAACGATGTGGGTCAAAATCATCGAGACCACCTCCTGCTCCCCCAGAATTGATATAAACGATGCCATTTTCCATACTGATCCCGTTGTTGAACAAAGGCCAACTGCGTTCGTAGAGATGGGTGTGCCCAAAGAGGCAAAAATCGACCCCATACGTCTCATATAGCGGTACCAGATTGCGGGAAAAACTTTTAAAGGTAGATACGGCATTGTCTTCTTCGCTGGAATATGGCGGATGGTGGTGCACCACCATTTTCCATGGCGCATCGGATTGTGCCAGGGCCCATTCCAACCAGTTGTATTGTTCCGAACCTTCCGATACATCCCTATTGGTATCCAGCATAAAGAACTGTACGGGCCCATACCGGAACGTATAGTAATATTCGGGCTCTGGATTTGCCATATAATCGTAGTAAAACTGGGCATCGTGCTCATGATTGCCCAAAACGGAGTACAAAGGATAGTGCGACATAACAATATGCCCATCAGGGAAAAATTGTTCCGTCCAGTCCGTTTTTACGTCACCTTTGTCCACAAGGTCCCCGGCATGAATGATAAACTGTGGGCGCTCTTCCCAAAGCCGTTGTGCAATTTTGCCCCACGCCCATGGGGTAACAGGCTGGCGCTGGGTATCCCCGATAAAGGCGAAAAAAATGCCATCGTCCTTGCCCACGGCGGTCTTAAAAGAGGAGGGGCCACTCACAATCTCGCTGCCATCGGCAAAGGTGCTCCGCACCCGATAGCGGTATTTGGTATTGGGCTTGAGTCCGTCCAAGTGTACTTCGTGCAATCGTCCCTTCTTATCCAATCCTTCCTTTTGAGTGAAGGTCTGTTGGGGTTTATCCTTTACAATTTCGTCATATTCCACCAAGGCCGAAGCTTCCGATGTGGTTTCCCAAAGCACCGTAATGCTGGTCTGGGTAGCAAACTGCAAATAAGGTTTCACCAAAAGTGAATCTTTTAAAGACTGTGCCTTTGCGAACACACCTATTATGAAGCAAATGGAAACGGCTGTTTTTTTCATTGGTATGGCGTTCTTTTTTTATACGGTCAACTAGTTCAATGGTATTGTACAAACTGTATGGGGGCATCGTTTTTGGCAAAAAGCATATACTTATTTCCCGTGGACGCATGCACCAGTTTCCGAACTTGTTTTACATCGCCCTTGACGAACAGGCCACTTTCATAAGGAAACAATGCCCTAAAAGTACCGTCGCCATGGCCAAAGAGTGTTAGGCCATAACTGGCATCGTTTCTTGGGGTCTCCACTTCTGCTTGATACAGGTTACCCGCCAAAACAGCATCCCAATGACCATCGGCGTTAACATCGTCGATAGCAATGCCGTTGACCGATGAGAATTGGGCCGGCACTGGGAGTTCCTTGACCAAAAAGGTAAAATCGCCCTGGTTTTCAATATAGACCGAAGCAAATGTATTGGCCTGATACTGCAACGAGGCCTGGAGGCTTTCCGCACCATACACCTTGGTCAGATCGGCCGAACCAAATTCATTATAGGTGGGGAATTTTTTTTTGATAAAGGGCATTTGGTCGGAACTGCACTGCCGACCACGAAGTGGGTATACCTTACCTTCTTCGTGGTAGCCCAAAACAATGTCCAACGATCCGTTTTGGTCAAAATCGTTGGCATACACTTCAAATGGGGCCTCTTGTGAGGCCTTATACTTGTAATTTTTGCCCAGGTTCCCAGCGATGATATCCAAATCACCATCGCCATCAAAATCGGCCAAGGCAAGGCTGTACCACCAACCCACTGCCTCGCTCAGTACGGTTTTGGGAGTGTTATCGTAAAAATGTCCCTCCCGGTTTTCCAGGACAGTGATCGGCATCCATTCCCCAGAAACTACAAGGTCTAGATCGGTATCGCCATCCAGATCGGCCCACTTTGCATCGGTGACCATGCCAAAATCCGTTAAGAATGGTGCTACCGCTTCGGTCACATCCACAAATTGAATCTTACCCTCCGTACTTTCGTTGCTAAATATTTTGCTCGATGCCGGTCTGGGATATTGCCCGGGCACTGTTCTGCCCCCAACAAAAAGATCCACGTCGCCATCGCCATCAAAGTCGGCGGATCTTACGCAGGAACCACTTAGGGTCAATCGCGGCAAAGCCAAAACGTTTTTGACAAAAACACCCTCCCCTTTATTTTCATAGAAACGGTCTTGGTAATAGGCATCCCCTACTTCCTTTTCATTCCCCCCAGAAACTACGTACAGGTCCAAATCGCCATCGTTGTCGGCATCAAAAAATTCAGCGGCCAAATCCTCATGATCCTTGTCCTGCTGCCAACTCCAGTTGTTCCCTGCCTCAAAACCGCCCCCCATTTTCTGCAGGAAGAGAGTGGCTGGTTGCCCCATTGCCCCGCCTACAAAAAAGTCGTCGAGACCATCATTGTCCACATCCCCTACGGCCAGAGCGGGCCCGTTTTGGGAATATCGGTGTGGCAATAGAATTTCTGTCTTGAAATCGTCAAAAGTATTTTCCTTATGGGTGAATCCGGTCAGCATTGGGTCGGTTTCAAATACAAAATCCGCCGCAACGCTTTTATCCGGCAATTGGTTAATTTCTTGATTTTTAGACTCTTGATAATCAACCAACAGGGTTTGATCCGCCTTTAGGTTAGAAAGGATTTGTTGCTTACCATCTGGCCAAGTGACCACAATCTTTGGTACAACGGCAACGCTTCCCAGTCCAAAATGAAGCGCAGGCTCCACAGCAGACTGAAAACCCCTGGACACATAAAGTTCTTTGGTTTGTTGTTGGTTTTCGCCCAACAAGGTCACCTTTGTGCCAATGCCCATGGTATTTTGGGAAGAACCTTTGAATTTGAAGGTCAAAAAATGGGTGTTTTCCCCACCTTCACAACTGTTGTTTTTATAAATTGATGCGGGGTCGTTGCTATTATTGCCCACTATGTCCAAATCGCCATCATTGTCCAGGTCCACATAAATGGCACCGTTTGTGGCGGTTGGAACCTCAAGGTCCCATGCTTTGCTTTTTTCCGAAAACGAATAATCCGAATTGTTGATGTAGAGTAGGTTGACCTCTTTTTTTTCAGGCATTACCTTTAAAAGGTCGTCATAATAATTGGCTATCAATGAATCCCTATTGGTATATTCTTCCAAGTCTTCATATAGTTTAGCCACCCTTTTGCGCTTATATTGTACAAAATCGTTGTTCCGAAAGGAACGTAATACGCCATTGGAGACAAAAAGATCTTGCCACCCGTCATTATCCATATCAAAAAAGAGAGGTGCCCAACTCCAATTGGTAGTGGCCAAGTTGGAAAACTGGGCAATGTCGGAAAAAGTGGGTACGCGATTATTGTCCAACATCATCCCTTGGTTGAGTTGCACGGTATTGAACATGTATTGGTGGTGCAATCCTTTGTCCACCAACCCATAAAATCGTTTGGGGTTCATGCCGCTCATGTTGGTCTTTAGATCATAGTTGGTGTTGGAAACCATATCTACCGAAATAAAATCCATGAAGCCATCATTATTCAGGTCGGCCACATCGTTGCCCATGGAAAAATTGGAAACATGGTTTGTGGCTTGGTTCATAACGTCTTTAAAAGTTCCATTGCCTTGGTTGAGGTACAAGTAATCTTTTTCGGAATAGTCCATCCCCACCAAAATATCTGGCCATTGATCGTTGTTAAAATCGCTTATGGCCACCCCCAAGCCATAACTTAAGCCATTGTTCATGATTCCACTTTCACTGGAAACATCAACAAAGTGGTTGTCGTCATTTCTAAAAAGTTTGCATTGGGTGTGGGTTGCCTTTAAATGCAATAGGGTTTCCAAATTAGCTTCGGTTTCTCCGGGGTCGGTATTGTGGTTGAGTAGAAACATGTCGAGGTCACCATCACGATCGTAGTCAAAAAAAGCTGCCTGGGTGGAATGGTCGGGAAGGTTTAGGCCATACTCGGCAGCGCGTTCCTCAAAAACAGGCACTCCATCTTTATTGTTGCCCATGTTGATATAGAGTTCGTTTCTTCTAAGCTCTAGATCATCATACTTGCCAGATTTGGAAATGTATATATCCAAACGTCCATCCGCATTGATATCCACTGTGGTCACCCCTGTTGGAAAGCCTTTTTTGCCCTGAATCTTAGCTTGGGCCGTGACCCTTTGGAATTTTAAATCTCCTTTGTTCAGGTACAGGGCATTATCGGAAAGGTTGGCCGTAAAGTATAAATCTGGAAGCTTGTCCCCATTAAAATCTCCGGCAGCAACCCCGCCGCCATTGTATAAATATTCATAAACAATGCCGTTAACCCCTGCATTTTCGTTGATTGTATTGCTAAAGTCAAGTCCCGTAACGCTGGCAGGCAGCAATTGATATCGCTTTTCCCCCTCTTGTTTAACAGGTTCCATATTACCCTTATGCTTATTTTGACAGCCTATACCAAATACGATAAGCAGCAGCAATACCAAGGAGGTTATAATGGTTCTCATAGGGTTATTCTTTATAGCCATATAATACTGTCAATTTCTCGGTTGGGGGATCTGTTTTGGAATAGTAGCGGATTTCGTAACGCTCCTGTGGCGCTTTTGATTGGAAGATGGGGGGTTGTGGCATTTTTAACACCATGTGTTCTTTGTTTACTTCCAAAATTTGAAAATTTATGGTGTCATTGGCATTGGTAGGTGATAGGCATAAGCTGTCGTTTCCTTTAAAACCATAATGAAAACTGCGGTAGGTGCCATATTTAGATTCCCGCATGATGCTATCCCCACCAAAAGAACACAAACCCCAATTGCCACCCCCTGTTTTATTTAAATGTGAAAATCCATTATAATAAGTGAGGGTAGAATCCACTTGCCATGAGCCCAATACACATTGGTGTTTTATGCAATCGTTACAAGAAAGTGCAACCAACATAGAACCAAGCGATATTGCCAAAGTCGATAGCTTTATAAATTGTCTTTTGACATTTTTTTTCATATTGAATTTATAGTAACGACTACATTAATATAGTAAGGGGACAACCAAAGTGATCGCCCCCTATCCGCCAATTGATACAAATACTACTGTTTAGTACCCTTCATTTTGTTCTATGATGCCATTTGACAAATCAATTTCACGTTGTGGTATGGCAAAATAGTAGTGCTTGGGTTTCACAAAGGTGCGTGCAGGTTTAAATTGGCCACGTTCAATTTGAAAATGCGCCGTTAAATCAATAATTCCTGCTTTATCCCAACGTTTTAAATCGGCAAAGCGCTGGTTTTCGCCAGCAAGTTCCACACGGCGTTCGTGGATCAAATCGTCCATATCAGCAGCTGTCAATGCCGCCCCGGCTCCTAAGGCTCGGGTACGCACCGCATTCAACTCAGCGTCGCCAGCACCGGCCCCATCCCTACGAATCTTTGCTTCGGCCACGACCAGGTAGATATCGGCGGAACGAAGAATAGGAATGTTCTGGCCTCCATCCAATCCTCCCGTAGATCTCCATGAAGCAAATTTTCTGAAGTGATAGTTGGTCTGCGATAAGCCTTCTACATATTCCGTCACCCCAGAATCTCCACCTAAATCTACCATATCTCCCAATTTAAATACGGTGGCATCCAACCGGGGGTCATCAATTTCAAACTCATCGACCAAGTCTTGAATGGGTTCATGAAAATCCCACCCTCCCCAAGGTCTTGGAGTGGTATATATCCTATAATCCTGGGAGTTCCAGTTATCCAAACATTGTACGGCAAACAACACTTCTGGGTTATTCTCAGTAGCAATGGTAAAACTATCGGCATAATTGTCTGCCAATGCATAAGATCCATTGACTACTTTTTCACCAAAGGCAATCGCATTGTCCAAATCATCCATGTACAAATAGAGTTTGGCCAAAAAACCATTGACCGTACCGCTGGTAGGCCGTCCAATATCATCCCCAGAATAACTGGCGGGCAACAGATCAACCGCTTTTAACCAATCGGCCTCAATGGCGGCCTGAAACTCAGCTACGCTAGGTTTGGGTTGGTTGAACTCATTATTAACGTAATTGTCTTCTGTGATAATGGGCAGAGAACCATAGATGATATGTTGTCTCCAACGGGCAAAACCACGCATAAAGTAAGCCTCTCCCAACACCCTGTTCTTCAAGGTCTGGTCCATATCAATCTCGGGAACATTGATCAAAACCGCATGGGCACGGTTGACAATCTCGTATTTACGGCTATAACTTGATCGCAATTGTGAATTTCCCGCATCAAAAGTAAGGTCTTCAATGGCTTGATCCTCACCATGATCTCCTGCTCTCCAAAAATCATCGCCCACAATTTCAAAGGTCTGTTCGCTATGACCATAAAAATCTTCGTCATCTAAAGGTTCATACAGCGCATTGGCTGCAGCAACAGCGTCATCAGAATTTCTCCAAAACTGATCTGAAGTTGATTGACCAAAAGGCTCTGTATCCAAAAAATCTTCTGAACACGCCATGATGACCATCATAAGTGAAATAGATAGAATATATTTAGCATTCTTCATTTTATAGCTTTTTTTAAATTTTTAGAATTTAATGGTAGTTCCCAAAGTAAAGGTTCGTGCCTGTGGGTACTGTGCGTAATCCACATTTTTTTGCAAGTTTCCGTTTCTACCTTGATTGATATATCCCAATTCAGGATCCATTCCAGAATAATCTGTAATGGTAAACACGTTCTGGCCCGTTACATAAATACGACACTTTTCAATTCCAATGGAATTGATGATTTCCAAGGGAAGATTATACCCGATGGATAGGTTCTTTAACCTAAAGAAGCCCCCATTTTCCACAAAAAGATCAGAGGTTCTGTGGTTTAGATTGTCCCTGTTAGTGGTCATTCTGGGAATACTGTTGCTCGTTCCTTCGCCGTTCCAACGGTTAATGGCTTCAGCATACATGTTAAAGGGGTAGGTGGGATCCAATCCCTGCATACGGTCTGCATTGTAGATGTCCACACCAGCTTCTCCTAAGAAGAAAGCATTCAGGTCAAAGTTTTTATAGTTTAGACCTATGGTAAGACCGTAAGTAACATCGGGGTTGGGGTCTCCAATAATTACCCTATCCTGATCATCGATGATTCCATCGCCATTGACATCTACAAAACGAACATCCCCTGGTTGTATAGACCCCGCCGTTCTTCTGGGATCATTGACAATGTTGGGATCGTTGGCCACCTCTGTAGCATTTTGGTATAATCCATCGGTGCGCCACCCAAAAAAGGTCCCTATTGGTTGGCCCACAAATGTTCTAGTAATCTCTTGGTTGGGCCTACCGTAGAATTGACTCTGCAAAAATTCGTTCTCTCCCAGGTTGAGCACTTCGTTATTGATGAACGAAGCATTTGCAGAAATACTAAAGGAAAAATCATCTCCAAAAGCACCATCGTACCCAAGCTCTATTTCAAGTCCCTTGTTTCTTAACGAGCCTACGTTCTGGTCGGGAATGTCAGCACGTCCCAATGAACTCAATGATGCAGGTGCCAATAGCATATCTTCAGTATCCTTAATGAAATAGCCAATTTTACCACTTAGCTTATAGTCAAACAAATCAAATTCAAGTCCAAAATCTGTCAACTCAGCAATTTCCCAGCCTATGTTAACATTAGGTATTCTTGACAGGCTTGCTCCAGTAACCTGCTCACCCCCATAGGAATACCTCCTACTGGCATTGATCAAGGCCAAATATTGGAAAGGATCTACATTTTGATTGCCCAAACGCCCCCAGCTACCACTTAGCTTTAGGTTGTTGATCATATTACTGCTAAACCAAGATTCTTCAGAAATACGCCACCCCACAGAAAAAGCAGGAAAGTTGCCCCAACGGTTATCTTCGGCAAAACGAGAGGTCCCATCTCTTCTGAATACGGCAGAGAACAGATACTTGCCCTTATAGTCATAGTTAAACCTGCCAAACCACGAGGCCAAACGAATTTTTTCTTTGTTTCCACTGATATCGTCCAAAATCTCACCAGATTCAGGAACCCTTTGTGAAGGGTCTTCATTTGAAAAACCATCTACCTCTGCAGAAAACCAATCTGTTTCGAAGGCTTGTGTGGTATAGCCGCCCACAAATTTCACATTATGGGTGTCCATAAAAGATCTTTGATACGTAAAATAGTATTCACTAAGCAAAGAATATTGTTCCTGATATCTACGAAATAGGTCAGCCACATCGTTTTGACGTGTTTGATCGGTAATCTGGGGTGAAAAATACTCCCAATCACCCAGCGTGGCATCTAACGCAAAATTGGTCTTGAACTTTAGACCATCCATAAGGTTAAATTCGGTGTAGATATTGCCTAACAAACGGTTTCGGGTTTGCTCACGATCATTGATATCCACCATGTAGATAGGATTGTTAATATCGCCAAATTCTGTACTTACCTGTGTTGAGCTATACGATCCATCGTCATTTCTAACAGGCAGTGCTGGATTAAAGCGGATGGCACTCCATAAATAACCACTTTGGGCAGAATTGGTATTTAAGAAATTACCGCTTTGGCGGGTCAACTGCATATTTTCACCAAAAGTGAGCCATTCGGTCAGCTTATGATCAGAATTGATTCTGAAGTTGATTCTTTTGTAGAAAGAATTTTTCATCATGCCTTCTTCGTTAAAATAGCCTCCCGAAAGGGAATATGCCGATTTTTCAGAACCCCCAGTGATGGTGAAATCGATGTTATTGGTTGATCCCGTACTCAGCAATTCGTCTTGCCAGTTGGTACGCTGTACAGCATAGTAGGAATCGTCCCAGATCGGGTTGCCCTGAATACCATCATTGGCATAGCGTTCCTTTTTTAGGGTGACCAAATCAGGGGCGTCCAATACATCTACCAATTTAATAGCATCGGAAAAGCCAGCGTATGCATTTAACGTCACCGATAATTTTTGGTTTCGACGTCCTTTTTTCGTGGTCACGAGCACCACCCCATTAGCAGCCCTAAGCCCATAAATAGCCGAAGTAGAAGCGTCCTTTAACACTTCAATGGATTGAATATCGTTGGGATTGATGTCATCTATACTCCCAGAAGGAACCCCATCAATGACCACCAAGGGAGAAGCATTGTTCACCGTACCTGTACCCCGTACCCTGATTTGTCCAGCCTGACCTGGTGCACCTCCGTTACGAACCACATTTACCCCTGCTGCACGACCTTGCAGTGCTTGGGAAGCTCCGGGAACAGGTACGTTTTCAATGGCTTCACCAGCTACAGAGGCCACCGAACCCGTAACTTTGGTCTTTTCTTGGGTACCATACCCTACGACCACTACATCATCCAACACCGTGGTATCGGGCTCCAACTGAATATTGATCGAAGTCTGTCCGGCAACGGCTATTTCTTTTGAGGCATACCCAATGTAGGATACCAATAAAATGGCATCGTCTCCTGTGACCGTAATGGCAAAGTTCCCATCAAAGTCTGTTGTGGTTCCGTTTGTGGTCCCTTTTTGTTGAACGGTTGCCCCGGGCAAAGGCTGGCCGATTTCATCAACTACAGTCCCAGTAACCGTTTTATCCTGCATCCTTTTGGAAACAGGCATGGAAAAACCACTACATAAGGGAACAATGGTCAAAAGCAACAGTATCGCTTTTTTAAGCCCAATGTATTTTGTTTTATTTTTCATCATAGTAAAAAATTAATTGAAATTGGTTATTTAATTATTGGAAATGTTTTGTGCGTCAAATCAACATGAACATTGTTGCAAATAAATAAAATACAGAAAATAAGATGTTTAACTAAACATTAATGAATTGTAATATGTTCTGTGAAGATTATTATTAAATAATTACTTTTTTCATTAAAAGAAAAAAGTAAATGATTTTCCGCTATAGGGAATTAGGTTTTTAAAAACTGATACTTTTCAGAACATTAATGCCAGAACACTACCGGGGCCTTTTCCATCTTGTCTGTTGCGTATTCCAACTCCAATCGTTCCCCTAAATAATCCTCAAAATAATCGATGCGGATGGGGTGCCATCCTTTTTTTAAGGCCACATAACCTTTCCGCTCCCTTGTGCTGTGTGAGCCATCATTGTCTACAATGAGCTTATCCGCTATATAGAGATTAGCACCATCATCGGATTTTAGGTAAAAAGTGTAGGTATCTGTTTCGGGCACTTGTATATAGCCTTGATATTGAATGGCATAATGATCCAATCGTTGCCCAATTGTATCGGGATCCAGTTTTTGGGCAATACCCTTGGATTTTGGTGCTCCCAATTGGTCAAAGTCGGGAATCGAATCATAATTACCTTCAAAATAGGTATAGTCCATTCCTTTTTTGGGTTTTTTGACCCTAATGCTTTTTATCGGCTGTACTTTTTCATATGTTTTTGTGCTGACCGCGCTGACGAATCCCTCAGAATCCACTAGCTTAACCTTGAGCCCAGTCGTTTTGTCCACGATCAATTCAGCATCCAGATGATCACTATCAGGAGTGGGTTCGGAACCATCCGTTGTATAGCTAATGGCCACTTTGTCGCCATAAGGGTGTTCAATGGTTACGCTTAGGTCTTTAAAAAAGATGGTTTGTTCGGTGAACGATATATTGGGGTCCGATGTGGGATTCAATTCAATAGCTTCCGTGCCGTCAAGGCTGAACTTGGGTTCCATAAACCCCGTATCGTATGCCATTTCCCATTCCAACGCCAAGGGGTCCCAATCCTTTTGACCCTGGTTTCCAACAGCTTCCGTTACCAGAGTCAATTGTTGGGAACTTTGTGGCTGTATAGCGATGTTGTAACGGGACTTCTTGGGCTCCACTTGGTGGTGGTGATATAGCCTTCCTTTAAAGTGAAGGACTTTATCGGATTGATTACGGAGTGCCAATACAATCTTTCGTTGCCCTCCTTTTGACAGGACCAAAGGCTTAAAATCGGCTGCTTTTAAAAGAGCAAGGGATTCTTTAGTGCTCGCTGCGTTACTGATATCGTGATCTAGGATTCCGGACAGTGCCAAATTGACCAATTTTGGCCCTTGATCGGTCATGGTGACCCAACCAATATGATCAAACTCGCCAAATTTAGGTCCGCGCAACTTACTACCACCCCCCGTTGTGGCCAACACATAGTGGTTTTTATCGTTTTTTACCTCATGCATATAACGATGGGTATGCCCCGCAAAAACGGTGTATTCCCTTCCTTTCAATGCTTCTTCAATTTCATTGAATCCGTTAACCTCGCCATAGACCCACATGGGATGGTGCAGGAATACCATGGTCCACCTAACATTGGGGTGCGCTTCAATGGCATTTTTAAAATAGGCAATTTGATCTTTGCCCATCATCACCCCATCACCATCATTGCTATTGGCTATAAGGAAAAGCACATTCTTATATATAAAATGATAGTGGTCCCTTCCAAAGCGTTTTTTCCATTGTTTGGCCATGGCGGAATTGGAATAGTCGTGGTTTCCCGCCACATAAAAGAACTTGGTGTTGAGGGAATCCAATATACCATGGAACTCTTTCCATTGTTCATTAAGCAATGTAGTGTCTTTGGTATACCCTTCTATCAAGTCACCCACACTCATTACGAATTCTGGATACAGTTGGTTTATTTTTTCCAATCCCTTTCCAAACACTCCTTCCCTATGCCCTCCAGTCCTATCACTAACAATGGCAAACTGAAAGTTGTCCGGATTGTTATAGAAGGACTTGCCCGTCCAAGGTTTTTTGTCTTCGTTCAGTCTATGCTGAAAAGAAAGGTCTTGAGCATTGCCATTAAAAAGAATGATTGCAAAAAATAAAAACGCACAACAATACAAAGGGGGAAACTTCATGGTTCATTTGGTTTGGCAACGAAAGTATGTTTTGAACCAACCAATTACTTTAAATGAGCTTTAAGGATTTGTTATGTTACTTTGTAAAAGAGACACTATAATGACTTGATCAATAGACAGGTATACCACAAACCTATCTTCGTTAAAAATGACGCAACACAAGGGATACAAACAAGAATTTGTTCGGTTTTAAGAAACGTGAAATTATTTTTGACCCTTTTTTAAGGATTGAGTCAAGTAATATCCCTAACCGACCCATAACCTAAAATTAAACTACCTACCGACTGCCCAAACACCTACGGAGCATGAAATTGAATTTGATTTAAAAAAGAAAAAAAAGGGAGGCTCAAAGACTCAAGAAAAATCCCACAAAAGACATAAAAATGAAACAAAGGTTCCATATTTTTGATATGTTGCTATTTTTAGGGTAAAATTCCAAATAAACACTTATGGATAAAACAAAAAATAATCGAAGGGACTTTATTAAAAAGTCCGGTACGGCCTTGGCGGCTTTTAGCATTGTACCCAGCCATGTAGTTTCTGGTTTTGGCTACACCGCCCCAAGTGACAAACTCAATATTGCCGGGATAGGCGTTGGAGGCATGGGCAGGGCCAATTTAAGAAATATGAACTCCCAAAATATTGTGGCCCTGGCCGATGTGGATTGGAAATACGCCCAAAGGTGCTTCAAAGATTATCCGAATGCCAAATTATACAAAGACTACAGAAAAATGCTGGCAGAAATGGACAGGGAAATTGATGCCGTCATGATCTCCACACCAGATCATACCCATTATGTCACAGCTGCGGACGCCATGCGTGCCGGCAAACACGTTTATGTACAAAAGCCCTTAACGCACTCCGTTTACGAATCGCGTAAACTCAGGGAACTGGCCAAGGAGACCGGGGTGGCGACCCAAATGGGCAACCAGGGCAATTCCAGTGACGACATGAGAAAAGTGTGCGAGTGGATATGGAACGGTGAAATTGGGGAAGTGACACGCGTTGATGCATGGACGGACCGCCCTATTTGGCCCCAAGGCCTGGAAAGACCTGCCGAAACCCCTTCCCTGCCCCCAACGCTTGATTGGGACTTGTTTATCGGCCCGGCCGAATGGCGTCCTTACCACCCGTCATACACGCCTTGGAACTGGAGGGCCTGGTGGGATTTTGGAACGGGAGCCTTGGGCGATATGGCCTGTCATATCATGGATCCCGTATACAAATCCTTACATCTTGGATTCCCATATGCCTTTGAGGCCTCTTCCTCCCAGGTGAACACCGAGAGTGCGCCCATATCGGAAAAAGTCACCTACTATTTTGCCGAACGGCCCAAAAAAGGAAAGGTAAAAATGCCCGCTGTAGAATTTACATGGTACGATGGCGGCCTTAAACCAGCGCGCCCCGAAGGGTTAAAACCCGGACTGTACCCAGGTGACCAAAGAGGATGGGGCGGCTCTATCTTCTATGGCACCAAGGGCACACTGGTTTGTGGCACCTATGCCGCGGACCCCTTTATCATCGGTCGCGAAGACAATCCGCCACCCGTGACCAATGAACTGAGAAGGATCCCGAACGCGATGGCCGGAGGCCACGAATTGGATTGGATCCGTGCCTGTAAGGAAGACAAGAAAGACCGTGTGGAATGCAGTTCCAATTTTGAGTATGCAGGGCCTTTGAATGAAACTGTTGTTGCAGGAAACCTGGCCGTTCGTCTGCAGGACTTGAGAAGAAAACTTGAATGGGATGCCGAAAACATGAAGATCACCAATATCAGCGATTCCGATGAGATACGGGTGGTCACCACCGATAGCTTTACCGTAATTGACGGGGATCCCAAGTTTGATACCCAATACGCGACCATGAACGCCAAAGAGGCCGCAGAGGGCTATGTGAAAAGAACATACCGAGAGGGCTGGAACTATTAATCTTAAACATAAAAAAATGACAAGAGTAACTATTGCCACATTATTTTGCCTGGGACTATTGCTTTCCTGCAATACTTCCAAAAAAGAAAAAAAGGGCGAAGTAGAAGAAGGGAAGACCATAAAAACCGAAACCGTGATCGCTGCCAATACACTTACCGAAGAAGAAAAGGCCGAGGGCTGGAAACTTTTATTTGATGGCAAAACCTCCCAGGGTTGGAGGAACTACGGAAAAGAAACTTTTCCCGATGGTTGGATAATTGAAGACGGCATGATCCATTGCCCAGGTTCTGGAAGGGGTGAGGCCGGCGGCAAGGATAGGGGCGATATTTTATACGACCAGAAGTTTTCCAACTTTCATTTAAAATTGGAGTGGAAGATTTCCGAGGGGGGAAACTCCGGTATCTTTTACCTTGGACAAGAATCGGATGATTTGGACTTTATCTGGAAAACTGCCCCAGAAATGCAGGTATTGGACAATGTAAAGCATCCCGATGCCAAGATGGGCAAAGATGGGAACCGCCAGGCAGGATCGCTCTACGACCTTATTCCCGCCAACCCCCAAAACGCAAAACCAGCGGGAGAATGGAACCAAATAGAGATCATGGTCTACAAAGGTTCTGTTTGGCACAAACAGAATGGGGAAAAGGTAGTGGAATACCACTTATGGACACCCGAATGGAACGAACTGGTCGCTGGCAGTAAATTTCCCTCACTCAATGAAAATTGGGCAGATGTGGCCACCGAAGGTTATTTTGGCCTTCAAGACCATGGGGACGATGTATGGTTCAGGAATATTAGGATAAAGGAACTATAAGAATAGCATTCCAAGTTTTATTCTTAAACCTTCCATAAACAAAAAACCTCTCAAGAAATTGAGAGGTTTTTTATGCGGTCTGGACGGGACTCGAACTTTTCTCTAAAACACCCTGTATACAAGGCCTGCCAAAGGGTCGTTTTTTGGGCGCACCGCGCGGCTCACCTTTTAACAAAGTTTAACGTTTAGGAAGTTACTATTGATAAGTAATCAATCCTTTATTTGAACTTTGGTAACGATTTTTGTTTGGATCGTTGTGTTGGATAGCCCCTAATTTATCAAATAAAATTCTGGTTAAATTCTGTGAACTTTGATATTTGACCTTCATATTTATTTTTAGTGCTTCCTCCTTTTACAATCTTCTCCTCTTGAACTACAGATCCAATTCGAAGGTGAACTGAAAATCCAACATCAGGTTTTTCCATAAAGTCTTTTTTATTCTCTTTGCTCAGGACGAAGTTATTTTCATAAAGATATGAATCATTATTTTTGATTGCTCTATTGTATGCTGACATAGATTCTCCTCTGTTTTGTGAGTTAGCAATAAATTTTTCCATAAAATCAATTGTATAATCTAATTCACCAATAAACTGATTTAAGTAAAAACCCATAAAAATTGGTCTTTCAATTCTGTCATAATATCTAATTTTAAATGCATTTTCCAGTATTTCTAAGAAAACTGGGTCAAATTCCGTTGTTACATCATTATTGACTTTTGCTAAAAGATTTTTGAGCTTTTCAAATCTGTCGAAATGGTAATGATATTTTTCTTTGTGTTTGAGGTTAAAAACAATTATAGCTTTCAGATATTTTTCAACTGAAGTACTTGCAAGTGCTAGCCCCTGAATTATCAAATGATTATTGAGTAAGAAACGAGCAGCAATATAATCTCGATAGCCGAGGTCCATTAGCCAATGCCCTTTATAAAGCTTTTCCGTCCATGTTATCGAATTGTCCATAGTAATTGCCGGGAACGGTTTGGCTATGCGCAGTGTTCCGAAGGGGATTGCATATAGGTTTTATTGTGCGTAGTTATTTTTTTATCGGTTTTAGTTTTAAGCGTCTCTTTTTTTCTTCAAGATTCCATTTTTTTCTTTTTTCGATAATTTGTTCAATGTTGGCTAACCTACTAAAATACTCATTATAATGAGCTTTGTGATTATTACGTTCTCTAGAATCAATTAGCCCCCGAACGATTTCTATCAACTCTTTATGAATTTCAAACCATATGTCTATTTGAATTACATCTATGGTTTTTAACCAAACCAACGCATCAGGATCATGAGACAAATTGTTACTGTAAAGTGGATATTCCCACTGCCCATGCGCTATTTTATTTCTAATTTGTCCCTGAATTCTTAGATATGTATCTACCAAATTTTTAATCTTCTTTTTCTTATTTGGTATCTCAGAACCTTGTTTGCGAAATTTTGCAAATGCCGTATTCACGCACTTTATCCATTTGTTAAGGACATCTCTGTCCTTTAAAATTTTCTTTTTCTCAGATTCGCTAAATCCAAATGGCGTGTGAACTAGTTTAACCAATGCTGCTTCAGACCAAGAAGTGTAAATCAATAAATAAATATTCGTGTAAAGCTTAACACCATGGCTGTCATCTTTACGAAGTGCCATGTTTATTTGCATGTTTACCTTTCTTCTTGCTGAATCTAACGTGATTAGGTTTTTTGAAAATTCACTGTGGAATATTTGCTCATCTGTGGTTACGGAGGTCATAGTCAAATCTGATTGTAGTGCTCCAGGCAGTTGACAGAGAACTTTTGATGTTCGCTCTCAACTGCCCGGAATCGAACCGGGATTACTTGATTTACAATCAAGCGTGTTTGGCCATATTACACTACAGCTGTATTTTAAATATCGTCTTTTTAAAATTACCCACAACTTGTATATATGTGGAATGTTATTGGGTTTATACCCGCAATCAGTATTGATATGCCCAACTAACGAGCTTTTCAGTTCCGCAGTGTACCCTTTGCTATATCTTTTTGTTTCCTTTCATCGCTTAAACCACATATTCATTTGCTGTTAGGCACTGTGCTTTATCTGATTTTTGATTTAACATTGTCAAAGTAAGGGTATTCAATCAAAGTTACTTCTCCATTACTTCCATTTGTAAACTCAAATTTTACATCAGCATATTTTCGTTCCAACAGGTCATTAATATCCGTTATTGTCATTGCTCTGTATTTTCCATTGTACATATACACAGTTGGTGCGTTAATTATAAATATACCCCTAACTTCGTAATCGGCAAGTTCTACTTTGAAGTCCTGTGGATAGGTTTGTTGGAAATGAGTCTCAACAATATTTTTATTTCGATTGACCCAATCGACTTTTCGTTCTAACTGACCTTCATACTTTTCTTTAAAATTTGAATAGTCCCTTCTCCAGTTGTTCATATCGTGTCTTGAACGATTGTGTTTACATTCACAGACGTAGATAAGTTCATAATCGACATCAACAAACAAAACATCAATGTCCCCAACATCATTTTTGATATTTATGTTTTGCCCATTTGGTTGATTAAATGATTCCACATTGGAATCATTGAAAAAAGACTTTTCGTTAAGAACTTGGACTATTGGGTCTTCAAGGATTTTATCGTGAGTGTTATGTATTTTTTGAACAAATTCTTTTATTTTTTGATGTCCAGTCCATTCATTTGGATAAAGTCCAAAAGGAAAAGCATTGGTGGATAAAAGGGACATACTTTCAAGCCATTTATTATATCCTATCAAATTGTAAATCTGTCCATCAACATCTAATTCAAGGATGGGTCTATACGTAAACCGAAATTCAGATTGGTTATTAAAGAAACATTTTTCAATGGAAAGGCAGTTGTCTTTGTTTACTGTTAAACCAGCATAAAAATCATTGATAAAACTTTCGTCACATTTGAGTTCCTTTATAATATTCTCTTTCAACGGTTCAATTTTTGTTAATCCCAACCTATAAATGGGTGATTGTAATTGTTGATTTATAAAGGATGCCAAATCATCATATTTGACACCATAATTATTCTCAACAATTTGTTTAAATTCTGTCATTGAATCAGACAAGGCAACTTTAGAACTGTGCCTAGGCATATCATGAAAAATATACTTGAATAGTTCGGGATATGGTTGATGTGTTAGTATATTTAATTCATCTTCAACAATTTGAATTCCTGTGGAAGTATCAAAAAGTTGGCTTCTAGCAGTATGTTCGCTTATAATTAGGCACCAGGAGCCTATGTATAAAAGTTCCTCCAATAGACCTACGTACGTCTCTAGATTGTCCCTCATTTCATAAAAGAAATTGGGTGTGCCAACCAAATCGAACTTTGTTGATTGCTCCAATATTATCTTTAGAACTCTTCTCGCCGAAGCGAACTCTTCTTCGTCAATATTTAAGGGAACATTCTGTATTTGTAGTCGCCATAAGTCAATCGAATCTTCGTGTAAATTATGGCAAAAAATATAGAAAGAAGCTCTCTTCTCTTCCGACAACTTTTCTTCAAAAATGCCGCAAAGAGTTGAGAAGCACTCTTTTAAAGTTTCTTGTACCACATTGGGTTCATTTATTTCTGCATTCCCGAATTTTTCGAAAACTAGATTGCTTAAAATGGGCCAATATTTGTCCTTAAAATCAGAATTGGCAAGTACAACTTTCTTATTATGAGTTCTTATTATCCCCATTTTTTTAATATTGTGCCCAATGATCGGGGCAATGATTTCATCGTGAAATGATTTGGCAGAATCGTTCTCCAGCAGAAATCTGCCGTTACATTGCTTTACGTTTCCTTATATCTATTCAACAACGCTGAACTACCGCCATCGTCGGAGGTAATTATTAATTAAAGAAACCTTTAAGTTTCATGACCTCATCCGGATTATCTTTAAAAAGCAGGAATAAAAAGTAGAACTTTAAATTGGCCTCCAATGATATTCCCCAAGTTTTGTTTTCCTTGATTTTAGCTTTACGCTTCTCGAAATCGTCCTTATTAAACGATTCGACTTCCGCTGAAACTCCACCATGGACATATGATGACAGCATATTGTACTTTTCTAAAAAATCAAATAGCATAGTGTGAAGAACATTTTCTTCCTTGCTTTGATTTTCTGAATTGAACAAATACTTAATTACGTTTCTGACATTGCTAAATTGAGATGCTTTTTTATGGATATTATCAATTTGCAATTGGGTCAAGTCCCTAAATTCGTCCCCATACTTTGATAGGTAACCATTGATGTCTTCGTGCTTTAAATCGTTTTTAATTTTATCGAGATTGAAGTAATAATTCTCCCTTTTTATTATTTCTGATTTCACATATTCGTCATAGTATACTTCCCCTACCAAATCATTTTTTTCGGTATTTGTTTTGAAATAAACATAGTAGCCAATTAAAAAATGTTCCAACAGCGTTCGTAGCAAGACTTGCGATGAATAAAAATTTCCATCACTTTTGTTCAAAATCTTTCTTAGTGACCCAATTTGCAGAACTTTTGAGTAAAGACACAACATCGATTTTGGGAATGAGTGGTTCTCAATTAGTGTTTCAATTCCATCTTTGTGGTTCTTAAAAACTTCTTTGATAAACTTAAATCTCTCTTCTATCGTCATTCTTGTATAATTGTCATAGACGGTCTCACGTAACCGTCGGTTATAGGTTTTAAGTTATTATTTTCGGTTCGGTGCTGCCTCAGGGTCATTAATCACTTCATGTCGTGTGGCAATTACTTCCATTTCCACTTTGTATTCGCATATTACCTTTTTTTCATTCTTAAAGAGTACAGAATAGTATGCCGAAACATTGCTCTCTTTGTGACAAATGATGTCCCCATCTTTCAAAACATTATGCCACCAATCATGGCCATGAACTTTTTCACACAAGTAAGGAAGCATAAATTGATAAAGCGCCTCTTCAAAAGTATTGGAAATAATTTCCATAGAACGTCTACCTGTGGGTTTACCTTTTTTTGAATATTCTGTATAAAAAATATGATTACCTTCCATTTGCATTACTTAGTTTAAACACAATACTAGATTAGAATTTTTTATTAGAAAAATACTAAGGCTTATCGAGTTGCATTTCAACTTATGATACCGATAATCACATCTAACGAATAAAGATTTACAAAGAGTCGATTGCCTCCATTGCTCTTCCTCTCAATCTATTATTTTGAAGAAGTTTATCAAATAAGTCAAGGGTCTCCTCAATTGACTCACTTTCTGGTTCAAACATTTTAGAGAGTGAGCTAAAAATCGCTAAAACCACTTGTGTTGGTTCCCTATCTATATATCCTTTTTTTTGAATATCATTATTATCAAAGTGAATACATTTCTTCATTAACTCAAGACATTTAAGAGGATAACTTTTTGCACAATCTCTAAGCAGATTTAAGAAATACCTTGGTTCATTAGAAGCATGCATAGATGAAGCATATTTGTCTAGAAAAGTATAAGCTTTCTCAAAATTACTGGGCTTGAATTTGCGAAGAATTAGTCCAGAAAAATGACTTGAGATTTCTTCTCCTGTTTTATCCAAAAGGTCATATAGTAAACCAAAACACTTTTTTTCAATCTTTTCATCTTCTTTAAACAGATTTCCCTCAGCAGTTCTAATAATTGCACATGCGGCTTTTTCACTTGCATTCATTGCTCTTTGAACTAAACCATAGCTTTCTTTAAACTTGTCACTTCCGATCCAACATTTTGATAGTAGAACAACCCCATTTTTGTGAAGTTCCTCTCTTCTTATGATAGTGTCGAAGTAGGGTAGCATTTGTTCAAAAAATTGACCAACATAGTAATCAGCCGACCAAAATGAATTGTTCAATACTTCTACATCATTTGTGTCAACCAAATTCTCGAATATTCTAAAGGAGCGGTCTAGGTCCAAGTGATTCAAAAAAGCTATCTGACCCAATATTCCCACCTTTACAGAAGCCTGTGGGTCGTTGGCAGCTTTTTCGACAGTACTAAAAATTATATCTGCAAATTCTGGATTATAATAACATTGTATTACTTTTCTTATCGCAGCTCCCCTGACCGTGTTTAGGCTGTCAAAGCTTGGGTCTCTGGGATTCATCGGACTGCTTGGATTTTCATGATTCAAAGCGGAATTAGTGAGAAAAGTCATGATTTTATCATCAACTATCTCATGTTTTATAAAGAAATCCGCTATCCATATCATATGAAGTGTATTTGACAGATTTAATTCATAATCTAGAATTGACTTGTAAATACTTGCTATAACCTTTTCGTTGTATTCCGCCTCAACCAGGCCTTCTAAGCCACTTATTATATAATCTATTGAAATTCCATTCTTTCCATTGATCTTTACTATGAAATCTGCAAAATTTTCTGGTTTTTTACTTACGGCATCCTTGAATGCCCTTGAGTGCTCTAGCTTTCCTCCCTTTGAAGGGTCATCAAATCGATTACCAACGTAACTGTCATTAAACTTTAATAAGGTTTTCTCCCAATCACGAATACTCATATGTTCATATGCGCTTCCCTCCAATGGAGCTCCTACGGCGTAAGAAATCATTCTACTTTCATCCATAGGTTTGATTTCAATCTTTCCAAACTTTCTGTTTAATTCCTGATACCTCTTTTTTAGTCTGTTATTCTTTTGAATTTCTTCTTTTGGTATAGAGTTTATAAAGATGTACTCTTTTTTGCCTGCCATATGAAGAGAGTGCCTTTTTTTATCACCATCTTCGTATACCCTCTGCTCATAGATATGCTTAACAGAAAATATAATATCGATTACTTCTTCTTTTTCACCACTGGAAAAACAAACGAAGGTTTTACCTATTAAAGTTCGGCAGAGGTATTGAAAGTTGTCATCGTAACTCAGGAATCCATTTTTCGAATGAATTATTTTAATTAGCTCTAAAGACTCTTTAGAATATTCTTGTGGGTTTTCGATTAAGGAATGAATACATAATTTGAGTATGGGTATTGAGTTGCTATTCTTATACTTATTGAAAAAATCCTTTGTCTTGGCTATATCCTTAAGAGATAGATATTTTCTGTATTTGGAGAGGTAATCAAATAGTTCTTCATCTGCATTCAAACTAACACCCTTTATTCCAACATCGGCAAAATAAAGACTCTTATATAAAGGACTATTTACCTCAACCATGGAGTCATCAAAAATATTTTCTTCAACCACCGTGGTCATTACATTTAATAATAAATCGTACATCTTTTTGGGATGAACATCGTAGTATTTTTCCAATACTTGTTTTAAATCATAGTTTAGTGACGTCGAGTAGGAAGGCCTTTCAAAAATGGATAGTAGTATCGGTTTAACCTTTTCACTTACATAATCAGGATAGTATATGGTAATCTTTTGTAGAATATTGAAGAACCAAAAATTGTCTCTTTTGTTTTTAGATTCATCATAATACGGAAGAAACTCATCAAATAATTGGACCAGATCTTTGTTATCCCAATCTTCAGCATTAATCAAAATCCTTTGAATTAAACCTATTTTGTTATCAAAACTATTGGGTAAGGATCTCAAAAAGCTAATTATTCTATCTAAGCTGGTTGATAAGTTATTTATTATTGCTCTGGTTACTAAATTATTCCTCAGAGCTATTTCCTTTTCATCAATTAATTTTTCTCGAGGCTTGTCAATAATTAAGTTTTGGACAAGTATCTTTTGATTTATCGTGTATTGCATCCACGAGTCAGAAATTGTGGAACTCAAAAACACATCTAGGTATCCTAAATTGAGTTTTATGTAATTCTTAAAGAGATTTTTTTCTTTCCTAGTTGGGATGTTAGCTATTGCAAGAGTGTTTATGCACAGCATTTTAACATGAAATCGATGCTTAGTTGAAATCAAGAGTTCTTTGATAGTTTCTATATAGTTGTCATGGTTGTATTCTCTTAAATATTCCAGCACCATCTTTATCGTTTGACGTACATATAAGCTCTGACCATTCTCATCTATGTAATGAACTAAAGATTTTCCTTTTTCCACAAATTGTTTTGCAAAAACAAAATCGTAAAAGGTTTGGTGGAAAAACTGTATGCCCTTCGAGTCTTCAGATATAATATAATTACTCTTTAAAAAATTAAACTCTTTGGGATGTCCTTCATAAAATAGATTGGAGATAGTTATTTGTTGTACCTCATACATTTTTGTAGCTATACTATAAAGCAACTGCTTAACCTTCAGAGCCTGTTTCTTGGATTTGTCCGTTAACTCCGTCCATAGTGCTGTATTCAAATCGTTTAAGCTTTTTAATGAGTCTAACGAGCTTTTTGATTTGTTTTTCAGCTTGCAAAAAATATTCAAATGATTTGGAATGCGGAGAAGCTCCAACAGTTTCTCCGAAGCTTTTTCAACAGAATAATGTTTGAGAATAGATTCAACTTCTTCTTTTTTTAGGGGATTTAATCTAACCCTATGGATTTTTCCAGATTTATACAGACTTAAGTCAGAGTCATAATTTAAATCAAAGGTTCTTATAGAAATTACAATTCTTACCTCAGAGAAGTAGGACATACTATCGATTAAGCGATTGTAGGTGAGCAAATAATCACGGCTTGATGATAAGGTTTGAGACAAAGCATCTATTTGGTCAATCAAAATCACAATTTTTTGATGTTCTTCTGCAATTGCAGAAATTACTTCCTCGATACTTATGTCTGGTTGCTGAAAAAGTTTCTCTTCAAGAGAAATTCTATTTTGAGCATAGTATTTGTCTGCTTTTATAGCTAAAACAGGTATTTCAACTTTATTCAGTTCATCCAATAAGTCTTTCAAGATTACCGATTTCCCTAGCCCAGCATTAGCCTCTAAGACGGCTATGTTTTTTTGGTCTGCTTCCAAATCTGACAATACCCAATTGAACAAATTATTGGTTTCGGACCTTTTTATATGCGTATGCTCTATCTCTCCAAATTGGTTATTTATATTCTTAATATCAAATGAGGCCAATTTTGTATGCTTTATGGCTGTTTCATAGGATATTTTGGTTAATGGTTTTTTCTCAATGAGTTTTTCAAAGATTTCAGTTTCAATTACCGTTTTTACCTCGAAGAATATCTTGACAATGTTAGTATTATAGGCCTTGCTTAACATTAAATCAAAGTCTTTAGCGGCTATCTCGTTAACCTTAATGCTAGATAAGAGTTTATCTAAATCTTCTTTGATTTTCCTATAAGAACCTAAATCTTGAAGGGATGAATATTGCCTAATTACATCATTCACCCATTTTTCTAGGCCGGGTTCTTCGAAAACATTGGTATTAAAGCTTTTTACAAGTTTTTTGGTGTCGGACTTCAGACCAGAAGAGGAGAAAATGTAATATTCAAAATTCTCAATATCATAAATAAGACTATTCTCTTTAAGTGAATGGAGGAGAAACTTTATTACTTCTTTTAGGAACTTAGTTTTGCCAAGCTGATTTGATTTCTCACTATGTTTACATTGGATAATACCATAGTTCTCTCCATTTATTTTGAGATTACAATCCCTCCCTTTGTCTTTTATTCCGCCTAGAGATTCAATTTTGTCAAAACCATTCCAATTACCTTCTTTTTTGATTATTTGTTTTATTGTGAAATAGGTTAAATCTTCAAAAGCAAATGGATTCATCCTTTCATACGGAAAACCATAATCACGACCCAACAAAATAGGTTTTCCATATTCAGAGGTGTAATCTTCAAGAGATGTTTTTTCAAACTTAATCATATTTAAAACCTCGCCTTAATTATTATAATCATGTATCGTTTTAATCAGATTTACAAGACGGGGAGATTCAAAATATAGTTAGTGCTTCTTCCGCCTTCTCCCGAATCCAATAGGACTCCTTTTTCTACCAAATCCTGAATATCTCTTAGGGCGGTATCTCTATGTACTTTTGTCATTTTCGCCCATTTTGATGAATGTAATTTTCCGATAAAGTCACCTTGAAGTCTATTAATCATATAAACTTGCCGCTCATTGAATTGAGTGGTCTTGTGTTGATCCCAGAATTTTGCTTTGACCAAAATTTTTGACAATATTTCATCAGTAGCCTCAAGTGCTTCGGTCAAGCGTTCAAAATACCATACCAGCCATTGGGTCACGTCCATACTTCCTTTTTGGGTTGACTCTAAAATATCATAATACCCATTTTTTGACTTCATGATTTGTGCTGACATACTATAGAACCTTTGGCTTGTTCTATCAGCACGGGCCAATTGACAATCCCCTATAGCCCTTGCTATTCTTCCATTCCCATCATCAAAAGGGTGTATGCTCACAAACCATAAGTGTGCTATGGCTGACTTAATTATTGGCTCCGTACTCTCATTCTTATTGAACCAATCAAGGAATATACCCATCTCACTTTCAAGTCTTGATGCCTCAGGCGCGGTATAATGCACTTTCTCTCTTCCCATCGGCCCAGAAACAACTTGCATGGGTCCCTTCTTATCATCTCTCCAATCTCCAACGGTGATTTTGTACATGCCACTTCTTCCTGTTGGAAAAAGAGCCGCATGCCATCCACATAGACGATCCTTAGATAGGGGTTCTTTGTAGTTTTGCGTCGCATCCAACATCATTTCAACAACACCTTCTACATCACGACTTGCTTCAGGTAATCCTGATATATCCATTCCCAACCTTCGCGCTACCGATGACCGTACCTCTTGGGGGTTCAACAATTCACCTTCTATTTCACTAGTCTTTACTATGTCTTCCGTTAATGTTTCGAGTACAGCCTCTTCCCTTAAATCAAAACCCATGCTCTCCATTCTGCCAATTAACCTGCCTTGAAGGTCACGTGCTTTGCTTACATGTGGAAGCAAGGTTTCATCGTCCCAATCAAAATTTGGCCAATCTTTCCTGTGATGTAGATACACGATAATTTGATTTAACAGGTAAATAATGCGGTGAATATAGGGTTTATTTGCAGTATATCAAATTATTTGCCGTATTTTATACTGCATAAATAATAATTATTTGCCGTATTTGCTTCTAATTGAGGTATAATAAACGACAGTAAGGAGATTAATCGCAGTATTGTTACAAAAAATGACCGTTTTCAATGCTCAGCGAGCAAAACAGGGTTTTGCGCTGCAAGTCCCAAAACTTACCAAACTAATACTACTGAGCGAGGCATAAATTAAATCAATCCATGTTCTTTTCTTTCCACCGCCGGATTCCATCTTCCAATGTATTGGATTGACGCTTTTTCTCTATTAGTAAAGGTTTCTTTCTTTTCTCTTCCGCGCCAAACCCTTCTAAAAGGGATTGTAGAATGGCCAGAGTCGGTATAGTCTGAGTCCGTTCAATATTCTTTATAATGGAAATAACTGCATTAATACGTTTTAGCATCTTGCGTTCCAGTTTTCTCAAATCCGTACTGATTTCATCATCGGGTTCAAGATCGTTCTGCTTGAAAAAGAATAGCATTCGCTCCAAGGTCATTGTTTGTGATTGTGAGCGGTCTTTACAAAACTTTCGAAAATCCTTCGCCACGGACTCCTTAATCCTTAGGGTGACAAAAGGCTCATTTCGGTACTTCTCATCCATTTTTTACTAATTTTTAAATTGATTTTCAATATGTTACAAGCGTGATTACTAAAAATTGAATTTTGAACAATTTTTAGAACACCGTAAGTCACTGAAAGTCAAATCAGTAAAAAAACATAACATCGCGAAGCGTGTTATCCTCTTGCTTCTCTTTCATTCTTTTGCGGAGCAAAACAATTTAGAGAACATTGCCACATCATTGTTATAAGTAGGTTGCACCCTATGGAATTTCTCATTCACGCTTTTCTTTCCGAACACTATAGAAATTCCACAGGAACCATGCGCAAAAGTTAAGGGTAAGGATTTGGGACAAATTCATTTTTCAATTGAATCCCCCTCCCCAGAAATTGGCACATCATCCATTTTTATTTTGTCCTTTAATCGGTCCATTTCCTCGGCTATTTTACTATCCAAAACCTTTGCATAAATCTGGGTGGTCTTTAAGGAACGATGCCCCAACATTTTACTTACCGTTGAAATCGAAACTCCGTTAGCAAGGGTAACCGTAGTTGCAAAAGTATGTCGAGCTAAATGAGTAGTAAGGTGTTTATTAATACCGCATACATCCGCAATCTCTTTCAAATAGGCATTCGATTTTTGATTGGTCAGTACAGGTAGAACTCCTTTCCCATCCAAAACGTAGGGGTGTTCGCTATACTTCTCGATAATCTCTTCTGCCGGAGAAAGCAAGGGTATACTACTTATGGCCTTGGTCTTTTTTCTTGGCATTTTAATCCATCTATCCCCATTTACTCCGATAATAATATGCTCTTGTTTTAATTGTTGTACATCCGCATAGGCCAAACCTGTATAACAGCAGAAAACAAAAATATCTCTCACCAAATCAAGACGAGGTAAAAAAGATTTCTTCTCTCTAAGTGTGTCCAATTCGGTTTGAGTTAAATATTGCTTTTCTTTTGTTTTCCATGAAGCTTTCCAATGAAAGAACGGGTCTTTGGTTATCCATTCATTGGCCAGGGCAATCCGCATAATCTTTTTGAAGTTCACAACATACTTAATCGCGGTGTTATGGTCACAATTTCTTTGCGACTTCAAAAAGAATTCCAGTCCCGTAATGAACTTATGGTCCACTCTACGAACGGGAATATCGTTTCTATGGTAATTTGTTTGGATGTAAGCAGATACGTGCTTATAGGCTGCTTTATAACGCTGCAAAGTGCCTTTGGTGAACCCTTTTCCTAATAGACTTTCAATTTCATCGTTATGCTCTTGAAAGATTTCTAAAAGCATATACTCTTTACCAGCTTTCCCTATATAGATATTCTTGATGATAGTGGCTGAAATATCTTCCTTTTCTTTAATTAACGAATCGTAAATGTCATAAAGCCTATTCTTGACATTATCCAGAAATCGATTGAAATTAGATACCTCTGTGGTAGTTCCTCTAAGTTTTCCACCTCGTGAATCCCATCGTTGCTCATCTACACGACGGCCTAGACTGAATTCGCTGCGCTTTCCATTAATAGTCACGCGAGCATAAATCATTGACCTTCCTTCGTTATCAGACTCTCTTTTTTTAGGGTAAAACAAGACGTTCAATTTTCCATACATAGGTGACACTTTTAAATGCTCACCAGAAGGTACGAAAAACAAATGTTAAAATTTCTTTGTAAAGGTTTCTTTAACAGTAAATTAGAGCGATTCTGGTGAGCATTTTTGAGGGGTAAAATGCGCACCGAATTCGTCACCTTTTATATGGTTTCAAATGTTAAAATTTGACATTGAATAAAATGAAAAAGCCTGCAAATCATTGATTTACAGGCTTTTTGTGTTAATTTGGATTTCTCCAAGCGGTCTGGACGGGACTCGAACCCGCGACCCCCTGCGTGACAGGCAGGTATTCTAACCAACTGAACTACCAGACCAATGATTTTACCTACCTACGGCAGATTCCTGCAAAAGCGGGATTCAAATCTTGTTCATCGCTTGTTTTGTAAAGCGAGGGCAAATATACCTACACTTTTCGGTTTCAACAAAATTTTTTTGCCCCCTATACAAACTTTTGTCGCGCTACCATAAAGGTGTTCATGATTGAAGAAAAATCGGACTGCACATCAACCCCAACATAGTTGATCTTGTAACGAAGACAGTTCATCTTTACATCGTTCACATAGGCAGCCACCTTGTCCCGGTAAGCTTTTTTGATACTGTCCGCAAACAAATCAATATGCTTTCCGGTTTCAACATCCACAAACCGTTTGGGTTGGTTTTCAAAAGCAAAGTCCAACTCATGCTCATGGTCCAACAGATGGAACACCACCACCTCGTGCTTATTGTACCGCAAATGGCGCAAGGCCTCAAACAGGCGTTCCTCCGCTACCTGGGTCTGTAGCATGTCTGAAAAAAGAAAGACCAAACTTCTGCGGTGGATCTTATCGGCAATCTGGTGCAGAAATTCATAGGTGCGGCTGCTCTTTTCGGGATTATCTTCCATCACCACGGCATTCAATTGGTTGAGCAGCATCTGAAAATGCCGCTCACTACTTTTCTCGGGAGCATAAAAACTATTTTGCCCTGCATAAATGCTCAAACCGACCGCATCGCGTTGTTTTTTTAGGAGATTCATCAACACCGCAATGGCCAGAACCCCAAAACCGATCTTGTTCAAGTTTTGAAGGGACAGCTTCTTCACTTCCGGATAGTACATAGAGGCGGAATTGTCAAGAATCATATGACAGCGAAGGTTGGTCTCCTCTTCATATCGCTTGGTGTACAACTTATCGGTACGGGCAAAGAGTTTCCAGTCGATATGCTTGGTGCTTTCGCCCGTGTTATAGATCTTGTGTTCGGCAAACTCGGCAGAAAAGCCATGGAACGGACTTTTGTGGATACCACTGATAAAGCCTTCGACCACTTGTTTGGCCAACAGCTCCAAATTTTGAAAAAGCTTGGCATTCTGTAATTCAGATTTAAGATCCATGGAGAACCAAAGTAAACGAAAAAGGTCTGGCTATTGCCAGACCCTTTCCAAATTTTAACTAGATATTATAAAACTGCGTCAATGGCTTCGGTATATACCTTCTTGGGCGATACTCCTACTTGCCTGTTCACAATTTCACCATCCTTGAACACCAATACGGTTGGGATGTTCCTTACCCCATATTTGGCGGCAAATTGTTGGTTGGCATCCACATCTACCTTTCCAACCACGGCCTTGCCATCGTATTCTTGGCTTACCTCTTCGATTACCGGGCCTACCATTCTACAGGGCCCGCACCAAGCCGCCCAAAAATCGACCAAAACGGGTTTGTCACTTTTTAAAACAACTTCCTCAAAAGTTGCATCTGTTATTTCTAATGCCATTTTATTGCTTTTTATGTTCGCAAAATTAGTCAAAAAAAGGACTGTTCCTTACACCCAACCAAATAGCTTTTGCCTATGGTAAAATCAAGGGCGTCAATATAAAAAGGCCATCGAAAATGATGGCCTTGGTTTTATCCACAAACAGTTGCTGTCTTATCCGTCGGTTGAGGTTTCCGTACATTCAATGGACACCTCGCCCCCTTGGGTACATTCTTCTTCATAGATAACTTCACCATCCGCATCGGTCACCTTGATCACGTAAACGTCATTGACCAAGGTTGAAGAAACCTCCAGTCCGCTTGCATCTTCGAATTCTACCTCACCACATTCCGTGGTCAACAGACATCCCTCAAAATCTTTATCGCGCTTTCCTTTTCGACATTTTTTTCCCAAAACCACTTCTTCCTGGGTGCCGTCGGGCAAGGTAAGGGTGGCAAAACCATCACAAGAGCCATCTCCGTAATCAAGTGTGGTCACTTCTTCGCCAGAGGTGTAGGTCTTAACCCCGGATACAATAAACTTACAAGCTGCTGGTTTTATCAGTGGCGTCGTGATTTCCATGGAAAAGCTTCTTTCAAACCCTTGGTAGGCAAAGGAACCCGTAATGGTCTTCACATTGTCTACCCAAGTATCGGTGTCTCCGCCTTCGGTAATCTCAACCGTCTTGTTCCCCTCTTTGGTAATCGTTCCCTCTTCGGTCTCCACCGAAATAGCCACCGTACCGTTCATTTCTGGATTGCCGTTGGCATTGCTCATGATCCACGAAAAGGTTTTGGATCCGTTGATCACATAACCATTGATGCTTAAATCTGCAACCGTTATGGTATTTTCCGAACCTTCCTCCGTATAGGTTTCCGTTTTGGTCACCACACCGGTAATGGCATTGCCATTCTCATCTTCGCATTCCCCAGTAAAGGTGATGGTCACCGTTACCGAGTTCTCGGTCTTTTCAACCTCAATATCCGCACAATCCCTAAAATAACCGGAGTGACCCCACCTATGGCCTCCTTTGGCCAATTCCGAAACTTCTCCAATTCCGAAAAAGTGGCCAGAATAAATGACAATATCATCCAACACATCATCGGCCTCCTCAATGGACGCTTCTAAATCAACACTGGACAACAAGCTGCTTTCTGCAGCCAAATTACTGTCCTCTAACGCTTCATCAAATTCTTGGGTATCACAGGCAACAAAACTTAGGGCCATTGCCAACGATAAGATCTTAAGGTGTTTCATAGTATTTTTTTATTAAGACATTTGTTAATGAAACAATGCCGCTTAAAAAAACCCTACTTCAAGATCTAATTTAATTTATAATGGACTTCCTGTTCCTCCAATAATTGCAAGAGGGCTGAATTGATGTTTACTTTTTGCTTTCTACTGGAAAGATTAAGCTTGATCTCTTCCTGCATCTCATAGACCACAAAGTTTAAAGGGTGGTCTCCCTTATGGGAACTCAACGCTTTTTTTAACTCATGGATCCGCTTTTCCTGAAGGTTGGCCACGTTCAACTTTATGGTCAGTTTTTTGGCATAGGATTCCATGACATCCTGAAGCTGTTTAAACTCATTGAACTGTAAGCGGGGTTCCCCTTTTTTGCCCGTTTCCCTATTCACCCATCCTTCACGTACAAACGCCTTGACGTGCACAAAGGAATTGATCAACAAAAAATGACGGTATTTGAGGTATTCCTCACCAAATATTCGAAACTCATGGGAATCGGTATAATCCTCAACGGTAAACAGCCCCCATCCCTTTCCATTTTTGGAGATGCGATGCTGCACATCGGTAATCACCCCGGCAAAGGTCAATTCGCGGTTTACACATCCTTCCAGTCCGGCGTTGAAGATGGAAATGCCCGTATTGCAAAAGGAATCTATTTCCTTTTTGAAGTCGTCCAAGGGATGGCCGGAAATATAGATGCCCACCACTTCCTTTTCCCGGCGGAGTTTTTCCATGGTGCCCCAATCCTCGCATGGTGGAACAATGGGTTCGGGTATCTGTACCTCGCTCGATTCCCCAAAGAGGCTTACCTGCGAGGAATTCTGGTTTTCCTGGTATTTGGAACCATAGCGGATGACCTTTTCCAAAAAGCTTGCCCCATCCGACTCCTGATGAAAATATTGAGCCCGATGGGTTCCCAAAAAAGAATCAAAACCACCGGCCAAGGCCAAATTTTCAAAAGCCTTTTTATTGGCCGACCGAAGGTCTACCCGCTTGGCCATGTCAAAGACCGAACGAAAATGGCCATGTTCACCTCGTTCTTCCACAATGGCTTCAACGGCGGAACGCCCAACACCTTTTATGGCGCCCATACCAAACCGTACCGCATTGTCCTTGTTCACCGCAAATTTGTAGTACGATTCGTTGACATCGGGGCCCAAGACCTCCAAGCCCATGCGTTTGGCCTCTTCCATAAAAAAGGTGACCTGCTTAATATCGTTCATGTTGTTGGACAAGACCGCTGCCATATATTCCGCAGGATAATGTGCCTTTAGATAAGCCGTTTGATAGGCGATATAGGCATAACAGGTAGAGTGGCTTTTGTTAAAGGCATAGGAGGCGAAAGCTTCCCAGTCCTTCCAGATTTTTTCAAGGATATCGCGTGGATGACCATTCTTTTCGCCACCATCCAAAAACTGGGGCCTTAGTTTTTGTAGCAGGGCAAAGATCTTTTTCCCCATGGCCTTTCGGAGCACATCGGCATCACCTTTTGAGAACCCGGCCAATTTTTGGGAAAGCCGCATCACCTGCTCTTGGTACACCGTAATCCCGTAGGTGTCCTTTAGAAACTCCTCCATTTCGGGCAGGTCATAGGTAATTTCCTCCTCACCGTGCTTACGGGCAATAAAACTGGGAATGTATTCCATGGGCCCTGGTCGGTAGAGTGCGTTCATGGCAATGAGGTCATCAAAAACCGTAGGTTTTAAACTCTTCATGTGCTTTTGCATGCCGGGGGATTCATATTGGAATACCCCAACTGTTTCTCCGTGTTGGAAAAGTTCGTAGGTTTTCTCATCATCCAACGGAAATTCATCGGGAATCAATTCTTTACCCGTTCTGGCCTTTACAATCTTGACCGTGTCCTTGATCAAGGTCAGCGTTTTCAGTCCCAGGAAATCCATCTTCAATAATCCCGCATCCTCCACCACGGAGTTGTCAAACTGGGTCACGTAGAGGTCGGAGTCCTTTGCCGTGGCCACAGGCACAAAATTGGTGATATCGTCCGGTGTAATGATCACCCCACAGGCGTGGATTCCCGTATTCCGAACCGAGCCTTCCAAGACCCGAGCCATGTTCACGGTGCGGCTTTCCTCGCCTTCATCTTCGGCAATGGCACGGAGTTCCATGACCTTTTCCAACTCTTCGGAACGGAACGTCTTTCGCAGTTTCTCCTCTTCAACCCCAAAAATCTTTTTGAATTTTCCCATCGTGGGAATCAACTTGGCCAAGCGATCAGCCTGTGGCAATGAGAGATCCAATACCCGGGCTGTATCCCGAATCGAAGACTTGGCTGCCATGGTACCATAGGTGATGATCTGGGCCACTTGGTTGGCCCCGTATTTTTGGATCACATAGTCCATGACCCGGCCCCGGCCCTCGTCATCAAAATCAATATCGATATCGGGCATGGACACCCGATCCGGATTCAAGAACCGCTCAAACAGCAGATCGTACTTAATGGGGTCGATATTCGTAATGGTGAGGCAATAGGCCACCACCGATCCTGCAGCGGAACCTCGACCGGGACCGACGGAAACACCCATGTTTCTGGCTTCTCGGATAAAATCCTCTACAATCAAGAAATATCCGGGATAGCCCGAGTTTTCTATGGTCGTCAGTTCAAAATCGATGCGTTCCGAAATCGCTGGCGTAATTTCACCATAGCGTTTTTTGGCCCCTTCATAGGTAATGTGTCGCAAATAGGCATTCTCGCCCCGTTTACCGCCATCCTCCAGATCTTCGGCCACTTTAAAGGCCTCGGGAATGTCAAACTTGGGCAGCAGCACATCGCGGGCCAAATCAAAAGGTTCGACCTTTTCTACAATCTCATGCAGGTTTAAAATGGCTTCGGGGAGGTCTTTGAACAATTCCTTCATCTCCTCCGAAGACTTAAAGTAGTATTCCTGGTTGGGCAGTCCGTAACGGTACCCACGCCCCCGACCTATAGGGGTATTCACCAATTCGCCATCCTTTACACAGAGCAAAATATCATGGGCCTCGGCATCCGTCTTTTTTCCATAATAGGTGTTGTTGGAGGCCACCAGTTTTACCCCGTGCCTTTGGGCAAACTGCAACAGTACCTGGTTCACCCGGTCTTCATCCTCCTGCCCGTGGCGCATGATCTCCAAATAGAAATCTTCGCCAAAGGTTTCCTTCCACCAGAGCAAGGCCTCCTCTGCCTGTTTTTCGCCCACGTTCAAAATTTTGTTGGGCACCTCGCCATACAGATTCCCCGAAAGGGCAATGACATCGTCCTTGTACGCATTGATAATGTTTCTGTCTATCCGTGGCACGTAATAAAAACCATCGGTATAGGCCTTGGAAGACATCTTGGCCAAATTTTGGTAGCCGTTTTTGTTCTTGGCCAACAACACAATCTGATAACCATTGTCCTTTACCGATTTGTTCGTGTGGTCCTCACATACAAAGAATTCGCATCCAATGATGGGGGTGATTTCTTTTGCTGATGGAGTTTCCCCCTTTTCCTCGGCTTCTGCATGCTGTTCCTTGACGGATTTGTTGTGGGCCTTTACCTCCTTCACAAAATGGAAGGCTCCCATCATATTGCCGTGGTCGGTCAGGGCCACAGCGGGCATTTGTAGATCGGCCGCCAATTTCACCAAATCCTTGGTGGCCATGGTAGATTGCAATACCGAGAATTGGGAATGGTTGTGCAGGTGCACAAAATCGACCCCGGCAAGGTCTTGGATGTTCTGTTCCAGATCCTGTTTGGAAACGCCCCCCGCATCCTTTTCCCAAAGGGCATCGGCTATTTTTTTGGAAGCTTCCCGAAGGTTGATGTGTTTTAATCCAATGAGTTCAATTACTTGTGGATTGGCCTCGGAAAAGTTTTCAAAATAATCAGGTTGAACATCGAGCTGCTCAAGGGTAAACTGTTTTTTTCGAACCAATTCTAAAAAACAACGTGTAGTTGCTTCTACATCAGCTGTTGCGTTGTGTGCTTCGGCAAAGGTTTCATCAAACAAAAACTGGTGCAATTCTGTAAGTGTGGGCAGTTTAAACTTACCACCACGTCCCCCAGGAATCTGGCACAACTCTGCCGTATGTTCGGTACAGGTATCCAACACCGCTAAATCCTGTAACGGATTTTCAACCTCGGCACGATAGAACTCACAGCCCATCACCTTGATATCAAAATCCACGTTCTGCCCCACCACAAATTTGGCCTGGGCCAGGGCATTGTTGAATTTCTCCAATACCTCTTGCAATGGCACCCCCTCCTGTTCCGCCAGCGCGGTGGAAATACCATGAATCTGCTCCGATTCATAGGGAATGTTAAAGCCCTCCGGGTTCACCAGATAATCCTGATGGTCCACCAATTGTCCCATATCGTCATGCAACTGCCAGGCTATCTGAACGCAGCGGGGCCAATTGTCGGTATCGGTAATGGGTGCATTATAATTTTTGGGAAGCCCCGTGGTTTCAGTATCGAATATCAGGTACATAGAAAAGGTTTTACTGTCATTCCCGCGCAGGCGGGAATCCAAAAATATGGGAGATTCCATGTCGAGCACGGAATGACTAAAACTTAATATGCTAAAATACCTAAAAGCCTTTTTGTGTAAAAAACGAATTTTGAGGAGTTATCAACCACCAAAAAGTGGCACAAAACATTGTGGGATACCAGATTTAATGTATTTTTGCCTCCGCTTTTAGTTAAGCTACGCTCACTGAGCGAAAAAATGAATTAATAATCAGGGTCGGGCACCCTACAAATTAATGTGATATGCCAGTAAAGATTAGATTGCAACGCCACGGTAAAAAAGGAAAACCATTCTACTGGATCGTTGCTGCAGATTCAAGATCAAAAAGAGACGGTAAATTTTTGGAGAAATTGGGCACCTACAATCCCAATACCAACCCAGCTTCCATCAATTTGGATGTTGACGGTTCGGTAAAGTGGTTGCACAACGGGGCACAACCTACCGATACCGCCCGTGCCATTTTGAGCTACAAAGGGGTATTGATGAAAAAACACCTCTTGGACGGGGTTAAAAAAGGGGCTTTTGACGAGGCAGAAGCCGAAAAACGTTTCACCGCTTGGCTGGAGGAAAAAGAAGCCAAGATCCAAGCCAAACGCGACGGCTTGAGTGCTGCTGACGCCGAGGCCAAAGCCAAGGCATTGGCTGCTGAAAAAGAGGTGAACGAAGCTAGAATCGCCGCACAGCAACCAGAACCCGAAGTGGAAGAAGTAACCGAAGAGGCCGTTGCCGAAGCCTCAACGGAAGAGACTGCCACCGAAGCAGAAGCTCCCGCAGAAGAGGCCAAGGCTCCCGAAGCTGATGCTGAGACTGCCGAAGCACCAAAAGAATAAATTACACGACAATGCGCAAGGAAGAATGTTTCTACCTGGGCAAAGTCACTTCAAAATACAGTTTTCGCGGTGAGGTGTTGATTAAACTGGACACCGATGAACCGGAAATCTACGAGCAAATGGAATCGGTTTTTGTCGAAATGGGCAAAAATCTGGTTCCATTTTTTATTGAAGAAAGCCGCTTGCACAAATCGTCACTGCTCCGCGTTTCCTTTGAAGATGTTGACGATGAAGCTGCCGCCGACCACTTGATCGGCAAAGGCGTTTACCTGCCCCTGACCATGCTGCCCCAATTGACCGGAAACCAATTTTATTATCACGAAGTAATCGGTTTTACGTTGATGGACACCCAACATGGCGCTATTGGCATCATTGAAGCCGTGAACGATTCGTCATCTCAAGTGCTTTTTGAGGCGGGTAAAGACGGTAAGCAATTGTTGATCCCCGTTACCGATGACATCATCAAAAAAGTGGATCGGCAAGCCAAGACCATTTATGTGGAAACTCCGGAGGGATTGGTGGATTTGTATCTTTCGTAAATTGCAAACTTAAAACCCCTACATTAGTAATTGTTATTACCATGTGTTACCCCTGAGCTTTCAGACTGAGTGTCCGCATGCCGGATGGGCAGGGAGTTGAAGTGGAAGCGACGAGGAAGCTCATATCTTGAATTTATAATGAGATTTCTCACTTGCTGCGCAAGATACTTTCAATCAAAATATATTTTGATTTCAGTAGTGCTCAAAATGACATATACCATAAAAGTCTATAGAAACTAAAATAACTGCAATAAAATTGCAGGGTTTTAACCTTTAACTAGACAATAAAAATCACAAAAAAAGGAAGCCTATTGACCTCCTTCTTTGCTTTAAATAATTTTGACGGGTTATTTTTTCCATTTACCGCCACCAAGATAAAAACCTATAGAAATTCCCATGTAAGAATTATTCACCTCGCCTCCTTCGCCAAAATCAGTTTTACCAATAAGATTATAATTGGCCGCTACTCTAAATTTGCCCAATTCAAAACCAGCCCGAATTAGTCCTCCAATCATACCATCCACCTTAATATCTGCATTGATGTCATCTTGTATCAAACCTCCAAAATCTCCTAAATCATAAGACAAATCACCTAATTGATTATAACCAATACCTCCTCCAATAAAAGGAGCAAAAGATGAACTACCAGAATTAAAATAATAATCAAATGTTGCACTTATAGACCCACTTGCTGTCAAACTGGCCTCAAGACCGTCATTCGAGGCTTTGGCCATAGTTGCAGACTCATAACGTAAACCGACATTCATATTATCGGCAACATTATATTTCCCTTCCAATGCAACCAGAACACCGCCACCACCATCTGGCATAGCGTATCCTAAATCCAAACCTACACGAAATTTCCCCCCTTCTTGAGCTTGGACACTTTGCATCATTGACACCGCTGCTACGGCAATAAGAATAATTTTTCTCATAATGGTATTTGTTTAAAATTAATTTTACCGTAAATCTACCCCCCCACCTAGGTATTTTTCATTAATATTACATGAAAGGCCAAATACAACAATTAAAGGTTTCGGAATAAAATAACCGGAAGTAGATGAGGCTGTTAGTGCTATTTACAATAAATGCATTCTTTCAAATTCAAACAATTCACCATTCACCAAGACCGTTGCGCCATGAAAGTGGGCACCGATGGGGTATTGTTGGGCGCCTGGACTTCCTTGGACCATGAGCCCAATTCCATTTTGGATGTTGGGGCCGGTACGGGCTTGATATCCTTGATGTTGGCCCAACGTTCAACGGCAGAATGCGTGGACGCCGTGGAGTTTGACGACGATGCCTTTGAGCAATGTGTGGAGAACTTTGAAGCTTCCCCTTGGGCGGACAGACTGTTCTGTTACCATGCCCCTTTTCAAGATTTTGCGCAGGAAATGGACGAACCCTACGATCTGATCGTATCGAATCCTCCGTTTTATACCGAAGAGGTTTCTTCAGGAGATGAAAGAAGGGATAATGCCAGGCAACAAAATGCATTGCCGTTCGAACATTTGCTTGCAGGGGTTCGTTTACTACTTTCCCAATCCGGTAGCTTTTCAACTATTATTCCGTATTCTGAAGAAGAAAGATTTGTGCAACTCGCTGCTAAAAATGTGCTCTTCCCATCCAAAATCACAAGGGTTCGTGGTAATGCAAATTCGCCCTTGAAGCGAAGTTTGATTCAATTTTCAAGAGAAGAAACCGCCACGGTAATCCATGAACTCATTATTGAACGGGATAGACATGACCATACCCAAGATTACATCAACTTGACCCAAGACTTTTATCTGAAAATGTAACACTATGCTTATCAAATGTTATATTCGTCACTACCTTTGTTAAAATTTTTACGGCATGAAACCTGATTTGTTTGAAGCACCCGATTACTACAATCTTGATGATTTACTCTCCGAAGAACACAAATTGGTACGCGATGCGGCCCGCCATTGGGTGAAACGCGACATCTCGCCCATCATTGAGGAATATGCCCAAAAAGCGGAATTCCCCAAACAGATTATTGGAGGCTTGGCAGAAATAGGGGCTTTTGGCCCTTACATTCCCGAAGAATATGGTGGGGCGGGTTTGGATCAGATCAGTTACGGACTCATCATGCAGGAAATTGAACGTGGCGATAGCGGGGTTCGCTCCACGGCATCGGTACAATCGTCCTTGGTCATGTATCCCATTTTTGCCTACGGCACCGAAGAACAGCGTAAAAAATACCTACCCAAATTGGCTTCTGGGGAATGGATGGGCTGCTTTGGGTTGACCGAGCCCAACCATGGCTCCAACCCAGGTGGAATGGAGACCAAGTTTAAGGATATGGGCGACCATTACCTCTTGAACGGTGCCAAATTGTGGATTTCCAACTCCCCTTTTGCCGATGTGGCCGTAGTATGGGCCAAGAATGAGGAGGGCCGAATCCATGGGTTGATCGTTGAACGGGGCATGGAAGGTTTCTCCACACCTGAGACCCACAACAAATGGTCCTTACGCGCCTCTGCGACCGGCGAATTGATCTTTGACAACGTAAAAGTGCCCAAAGAAAACCTATTGCCGGGCAAAAATGGTCTGGGCGCTCCCCTAGGTTGTTTGGATTCTGCCCGTTATGGCATTGCCTGGGGGGCCATTGGTGCCGCCATGGATTGTTATGATACAGCACTCCGATACGCAAAAGAGCGGATCCAATTCGGCAAACCCATTGCCGGTTTCCAACTGCAGCAGAAGAAATTGGCGGAGATGATCACCGAAATCACCAAGGCACAGTTGTTGGCTTTTCGCTTGGGGCAATTAAAAAATGAAGGCCGTGCCACCACGGCCCAAATCTCCATGGCAAAACGGAACAACGTGGACATAGCCCTAAAAATAGCCCGCGAAGCCCGTCAGGTTCTGGGCGGTATGGGCATTACAGGCGACTACAGCATCATGCGCCATATGATGAATTTGGAAAGTGTGATCACCTATGAGGGCACGCACGATATCCACTTGTTGATCACCGGGGCCGATATTACGGGGATTGCCGCTTTTAAGTAGCCTTTTGTTTATGTAATTTTAGGCATGTTTGCCTTGGTCGATTGCAATAACTTTTACGCCTCTTGTGAGCGGGTCTTCAATCCCTTGCTCAACAACAGGCCCGTTGCCATTCTTTCCAACAACGATGGTTGCTTTATCTCAAGGAGCGATGAGGCCAAGAAATTGGGCTTGCCCATGGCGGCCCCCGCCTTTAAGTATCAACAGTTCTGTAAAGAGCATGATATTGCAATATTGTCGTCCAACTACCCTTTGTATGGCGATATGAGCACCCGGGTCATGAACATTCTGGGTACGTTCACACCAGACATGGAGATTTATAGCATTGATGAGGCCTTTTTAAAATTCGAAGGTTTTATTAATTGTGATATAGAAGCCTACGGAAAGGAGATAAAACATACCGTTCAAAAATGTACCGGAATACCCATAAGCATAGGCATTGCCCCAACCAAGGCACTGGCCAAGGTGGCCAATAAAATAGCGAAGAAGTTCCAATCCAGGACCCAGGGGGTATTTGTCATCCAAACTAACGAAGAGCGGATCAAAGCCCTACAATGGACAAAGATTAAAGATGTTTGGGGCGTGGGCCATGGCAACCTAAAGCGGTTACAGACGCAACAGGTAAAGACCGCCCTTGACTTTACACGGCTTTCAGATGAATGGGTCAGAAAACAAATGGCCATCACCGGCCTTCGCCTAAAAAAGGATTTGGAAGGAAAGCCCACTCTTGATCTGGATGATGATACCCGCGATAAAAAGGCCATTGCCACTACCCGGAGCTTTGAGCGTACCTATTCCAATCGGGAAGACCTTAGGGAACGCATCTCGACCTTTGCGGCCAGTTGCGCGGAAAAACTCAGAAAGCAGCATAGCAGTTGCCATACCATCATGGTATTTTTACGGAGTGACAAGCACAAAGAGCACGAACCCCAGGACAGGTGCAATCTTGTGGTCTCCCTGCCCTTTGCCACCGATTCTACCCTAACCATTACCAACTATGCCGTAAGGGCGGTCGATGCCATGTACAAATCCGGCATTAACTACAAAAAGGCCGGTGTCATCGTCTCTGGTCTGGTTCCCACCCATGCCCGCCAATTGGACCTCTTTCAACGGGAGAACCCCAAACACCAGCAGTTGATGAAGACCATGGACAACATCAACAATAAGCTGGGGGACTATAAAATCAAGATTGCCAACCAAGATCTGGAGCGTACCTGGAAGATGCGCCAAGAGCACCTATCGCCAAAATACACCACAAACATCAACGACATTATCAAGGTAAAATAGCATGCAAAAAAACGAATTACATTTTTTTAAGGTAGATGGGGAACATCCCAATCTTCAACCAATTTCCAAGAATGAGGTGTCTGCCGGGTTTCCCTCACCCGCCGATGATTTTAAGGAAACCCGCATCAGCTTGGACAAAACCTTGGTCAAAAACGAGGACGCTACCTTCTATGCCCGGGTCAGCGGGAAATCCATGATCAATGCCGGGTTGGACGATGGCGACCTGCTCGTCATTGATAGAAGCTTGGAGCCTGAAAACAACAAGATAGCCGTCTGTTTTATTGATGGGGAATTCACGGTAAAACGTTTAAAAATTGATAAGGGTACGCTCTTTTTAATTCCCGAGAACGAATCCTATAAACCCATAAAAGTGGAAAAGGAGAACGATTTTCTTATCTGGGGCATTGTCACTTATGTAATTAAGGCGGTATGAATTTGGGAAACAGCCCCAATGTCCCAAAAAAAATGCTGCCAAAAAGGATTTTCCCCAACTCCCTGTTTTCCGTAATTTGAGCAAAAATCACATCCATTCATTTACCATTTCATGAACAGAACATTTTCCTTCGTTTTACTTCTTTCCTTTTTGTTAACCCTGTTTGTCGCCTGTAAAGACCATTCGGCAAAAAACACAACCGATTATGGGGAATGGCGCAATTACGCCGGCAATAAAGAAGGGATGCGGTACACTTCCGATACCACCATCACCCCCTCAAATGTCAAAAACCTAAAAGTCGCCTGGACGTTCAGTTCAAATGATAAGGATTCGCTCAATCGCTCGCAGAACCAATGCAACCCGATTATTGTTGATGGCGTACTCTACGGAACCTCGCCAAAATCAAAGTTATTGGCGTTGGATGCCACTACGGGAAAGGCAAAGTGGATCTTTGACCCTTCCAAAGCGGACAGCTCCATGGCAACCGACCCCATGCGGTTTTTTAAAATCATTAGGGGGGTCACCTATTGGGAAGACGAAGCGAAAGAAAACCAGCGCATCTTCTACAGCGTGGGCCCTCAAATTTTTGCCATCAATGCCAAAACGGGAATACCCATCAAGGAATTTGGCAATGGAGGCTTTATCGACCTATCCCATGGGCTGGACCGCGACCCTTCCACCCACAATCCGTTCATGGCAAGTACCTCCCCAGGAATCATCTACAAAAACCTACTTATTTTGGGGATGCGTGTGGCTGAATCTGCCGATGCCGCCCCGGGACATATAAGGGCATATGATGTGTTGACGGGCGAACAGCAATGGATCTTCCATACCATTCCACATCCTGCCGAGTTTGGGTATGAGACTTGGCCAGACCCAGAGGCCCATAAAAAATTGGGGGGCGCCAACAACTGGGCCGGGATGTCCTTGGATGAGAAAAGGGGAATTGTTTATGTCCCTACCGGATCGGTATCAGGCGATTTTTACGGCGGTATTAGGGAGGGCAGCAATTTATTTGCCAATTCCTTATTGGCACTTGATGCCCAAAGCGGGGCTTACCTATGGCACTACCAAGTGGTGCACCATGATCTTTGGGATCGTGATCTGGCCGCCAACCCAAACCTGTTCACCCTACAAAAAGATGGAAAGACCACTGATGCCGTGGCCCAGATCACCAAACACGGTTATGTCTTTGTGTTTGACCGTGAAACAGGGGAACCCTTGTTCCCCATTGAAGAAAAACCCGTTCCGCAAGAAGCGCTCCCCGGGGAAAAACCTTGGCCCACCCAACCCATACCCACATTGCCCGAACCTTTTGCCCGACAAAAATTTGAAGAAGAAGATGTTACCGATTTGGATTCGGCAACCCATCAAACCATGTTGGAACGGTACCGAAAAATAAAGCACACCACCATGTTTCATCCACCGAGCAAAGATGGAATATGGATATTCCCCGGTTTTGATGGGGGTGGCGAATGGGGCGGGGCTGCCATTGACCCAGAGACCAACATTCTTTATGTGAACTCCAGCGAATTGCCATGGTCCATGGTCATGGTCGACGTTCCCAAAAAAGAAGAAAGCGAAAAGGTATCGTTGGGCAGGGCAACATATGACAAATATTGTTTTGCCTGCCATGGAACGGATTTAAAGGGAAATGGCACCTCCTATCCCGCACTTACCAATTTAAAAGAAAAATACACCCAAGCATCCTTGACCGGCCTTCTGAACAGTGGTATCAATATGATGCCCTCTTTTTCGCACATCCCAACAAAGGAAAAGCAAGGCTTGGTGGATTTTTTACTGCATTTGGAGCATCAAAAACCCAATACCCTTGTTGCCAAGGAACCCACCTCAGAGCCTTCAGGAGTATCAATATTGAATGAGGTTCCCTATAAAATGACTGGCTATAACCGTTTTTTGGACAACAATGGCTATCCGGGGATCAAGCCGCCATGGGGTACGTTGAATGCCGTTAATTTAACCACGGGAAAATTGGAGTGGAAGGTTCCCTTGGGTGAATATAAGGAATTGACGTCTAGGGGAATTCCGGTCACGGGAACTGAAAACTACGGAGGGCCCGTGGTCACCAAAGGAGGATTGATTTTTATTGCGGCAACCAAGGATGCCAAGATCAGGGCCTTTGACAAAAATACGGGAGAAGAGGTCTGGGCAGCCGATTTGCCCGTCCCGGGCTATGCCACTCCCGCCATATATACCGTAGATGGAAAGGCCTTTTTGGTGATCAGCTGTGGCGGCGGCAAGATTGGAAGCCCCTCGGGCGACACTTATGTGGCCTTTGCCCTAGAAGATGAATAAGTGAAAATTGAGTGGCATTCAATTCAAAATCAAACAAAAAGCACGACTTTAATAGGCCGTGCTTTTTATTTTTAAGGTGCAATAAAATTGTTTAGAGCTTCTTAATTTTTATGTTTCTGAACCATACATCATCTCCGTGGTCATAACACTTTTACTGTAAAAACGCTCATCGTTAAAGAAACCAAAGGCTCCTAGTTTTGTGTTCATAAAATTGGCTCAATCTATTTTTCGGAAGGGGATAGATTGAGGACACACTCAATCATATGCAGCAATAACACTATACTTTTTTATGGAAAACCGTAAAACACAGCAACAAAAAAATGACTATTATTGACCTGAAAATCAAATAACTAATGAAAAACCTAAAATCATTCGCCACCATAGTTTTCTTTTGCATATCAACGTTATGCATGGCACAGAACTTTAATGAACAATTGGAAAAATTGGCTCAAGAACTTGCCGAAAAAATTAATGTGAAAGAAAAAGCCAAAGTAGCACTATGGGGCTTTATTTCTGAAAATGACAACCATAAGGAATTTGAACATTTTCTGGCTGAAGACTTTTCCATCTACCTTTCCAACCACGCTGAGAATTTTGCTTTGATTGACCGAGCCCATCTTCATCTTATTTTAAAGGAACACCGCTTAAATGCAGAAGGCTATATAGATGAGAACACCACCAAAAGACTTGGTAAGATTATAGCCGCAGATGCCGTTGTGGTGGGAACCTTTACGGTTTTAAATTCTGATATTCGCGTACGAATCAAAGTATTGGACACTGAAACCGCACTGCAATTCGCGGGCTGTCTGGGCAATTTGCCCATAAATGATAATGTGGCCGAAGTCCTGGGAAAGCTTTGATTGTAAGAGGCTACGGATGCACTTTGCCCATGGCATTATCCTTGGCCTGGTTCTCTGAAAAACCAATGCCGTAACGAATCATGGAATTTGATAATTCCCCTATTATTTCACCACTCTTCTTTTTGTAGGTATCAAAATGCAGGCTGAGCTCACAGCTTGTCTTTACCCCATCTTCCTTGAACAAATACGATACGGTACCCACACAGATCAACGCTGTATTGGCAGACGAACCCAAATTGCCCAAGAGCAATTGTTCTTTATGGAAACCTGTTGAGGGTGCTTTTATGGTATAATCCTTAAAATAGACCTTGCCAATATGGTTCATCATCTGGCGATCCATAGTTGCCCCATTAAAAATATAGAGGGTCACCGCATTGACCAATGACTCTTTGGCAACCATCTCTTTTTTTTGTTTTTTGGTGTTTTCAACCTCTGGTTCAGATTCAGCATTGGCTGCCGTGTCCACCACAAACGGGGACACTTCCTCTTTTACTGGCTCTGGTTGGTCTCTTTTGGTAAGAAAATCAACAATTTTAAAAAGCACCAGCCCAATAAGCAGTACTTTTAAGATCAGGCCAAGCCAATTCTTTACACGCTGTTCTGTTTTTAGATTCATTGCAAATTGGGTTTACAGGATGTCATCTAATAAATCGTCATCATCGCATCCACTCAATTCATCCAACAAGTCTTCAAACACATTGTCTACGGAAGGTTCCCGATAGTCAACACCTACAAAGAACAATCCCAGACCTCCAGCTAAGCGCCTCGTCCTTCTTGCCCTTCTTAGCTGCTTTTGAAGCACATTTACTTTTGCTTCCAACCTTGAAATGGTATAGGCCTGCATAGTCATATAATCCCCCAGCTGTTTTCTATAATCAACAAAAGATTGGTTGTTTTCAAGTTTATAATCTTTAAGCACCTTGTTCAAAAGTTCTTGTCTAAACTCCTTTAAAAGTTCTTTGTCAAATAACAACTGTTTCAATACATGCAGCTCTTTTTCTGATTTATAATACCCAGTTTTGCCAAGAAGATTATCGGCTTGGCCATCATTGTCATCCTCTATAGAATTTAATTGTATGGAGTATGGCCGAGGTCGGAAATCAATTAACCAAGCTATAAAATTTATATTTCTGACATCTGTTTGATGCTTGGGATTTTTTTCATAGCGGTTTATAAATTGAACAACCCTTTTAAACTCATTGTAATCATGACCCAAAATAGCTTTATCAAAATCCTCCTCTTTTAAATATTCAACGGGTATATCATTATTGATATTCAAGAATTTGTTCAATATCAACCTATCCTTGGTCAAGTATCTTTTCTGTTGCAATAAAAACCGAGATAGATCTTTTAATTTTCCTACGGTAGGGTTCATAAGAAAGTAGGACACATCTTCACCTCCATAATCCTTGAAGTAGGATTGCATGACCCAATACAAATATTCCTTGACTGACACCATAGTGATTGGAAAACTACAAAAAACTGTTAAATAAATGGAACAACTCGGAACCAATAGAACTCAAATTCATTTACCCGAAGCTTGTTCGGATGTTTGCCCTGTGATCATATAAAACCGAATCGTCGAGGCAGTGACGATTCAAATGCTGCCAATTGATTAACCTGTAATACAGAAAAACATGGAAAAGTTTTTAGGTTTAGCGGCTTTATTCGCAATCTTACTTTTTACCTCTTGTGATTCCGATAGTATTGCCGATGAGCAAATACTTTTTGAAAACGCAACGGGTGGAGAAGACGAACCTTATGATGATGGTCGAGAGGGCTAAAAATCAAAAAAAGGTTTACTAACACAAATCCGTCCAATTATTTGGACGGATTTTTTATATTTAACTACATGACCAAGCCATGTTCAAAAAGCCAACACTCCATTTCTTTTGTTTCCTTCTTTTCTGCGGATGTTCTAAAACAGATAAGGATACCCAAAAAAGTAATGTAGAAAAGAGACATGCCCTAAATCTAACAATTACTGCGAATGACATTGCTCCAAACAGAAAAATTGAAATTTTGGATAGTGTTTTGGTAGCATCTCCAAATAGTCCAAAAGATACTCTGGCGCTATGGTCTATAATGAAAAAAAGCAATCTACTTTATACCCTTGATGAAAAAGACAGTGCTTTTTACTATGACAAACTCCTGTTCAAAAAAGCATCAAAAACAGACCACACTATATTTTGTGCCATTTCAAGCAATAATATAGGTTATAATCTTTACAGAAATCAAAAATTCGATAGTGCTTATTACTATTATAATGTTTCAAAAAACAACTATCTACGACTGGGAGATAGTGCAAAAGTAGGCAGAAGGCTTTTAAGTATGGCCAATATTCAAAAAGATTATAATGATCTTTTTGGAGCCAAGGAAACAGTGACCAAAGCCATAGAATATCTTAGCAACACGACTAATTATGAACAGTTGACAAGGGCTAATGATCTATTGGGAACCATTAACCGCCTACTCCTAAATTTTGAGGATGCCATAACTTACCATCAAAATGCTATTGCACTTCAAACAAACACAATAGCTAAATCAGGTTTCAGAAACAACCTTGCCTTGGTATACAAAGACTTGGGGGAATACCCAAAAGCAATAGCCGTATATGAAAAAATTCTCAATGATTCCATATTGAATATAAACTCTAGTCGTTATGCTAGGGTTTTTCACAACCTAACCTATTGTAAATGGAAGAATGGAACTTCTGAAGTTGAAAAAGACTTTTTACATGCTCTGGAACTGCGTAAAAAAACCAATGACCTTAGGGGTTTGGTATCCAGTTATACCAATTTAGGGGAATTTTATACAGAACATGACCAAAAAACAGCAAAAATGTATTTGGACAATCTTATTTCGGTATCAAAAAGAGTGAAAATGCCTCAGGGCGAAGTAGATGCACTAGGGATATTAATGGAATTAGAACCTAAAAACCTTACTGTAAAAGACCGTTATATCCATTTAAAGGACAGTCTCTACCAACAAGAACTCAAGGTAAAGACGCAGTTTGCCAAGATGCGCTATGATGATGAACAGGAAAAAGCCCGATTATTGGCCTTGGAGGCTGAAACTGCAGAGAAAGAGACCCAACTAGCCAAAGAAGAGACCCAGCGTATTTTATTGCTGTCTGCAATGGCCATTTTGTTAATGGGCAGTATATCCCTCTACTTTATGCTCAAACAGCGGCATAAAAAAGAAAAACTCAAAGAAATTTACAATACTGAAAAACGGATAAGCCAAGACCTGCACGATGGGCTGGCCAACGATGTCTTTGGTTTAATGACCTCAATCCAAAACCAAAAAACAGACCATGGGGCACTATTGAACAAGCTTGACACGATCTATGAAGTGACTCGGAAAATTTCACACGAAAATTCATCCATACAAACCGGTGAAGATTTTTTAGGGGAACTTTCCAACCTAATCGGCACCTATCAGAACAATGGTGTCACCATTTTGACCAAAGGTCTTAAAGACATTGATTGGAAAGTCTTTAATGAGCAAAAATGCATTGCCCTGCATCGTAGTATAAAAGAGCTTTTGGTCAATATGAAAAAGCATTCCCAGGCCAGTTTTGTTTCCCTTCAATTTTACATAAAGAAAAAAAGCTTGGTCATAAAATATCGCGACAACGGTATTGGAATGAAGACGAACAAGGCCATGGGCATAGGGTTGCAACATATTGGTTCCAGAATCAACTATGTTAATGGCGCCTTTAAACTGAACCAAAAGGTTGATAAGGGAATAGAAATTGAACTCACAATTCCTGTTTAAAATACGGCGTTGCGGTTTACCGTAAAGACGCTTGTTTTGATTTGTAGAATTTTAATCGGGTCTAGCTAGCCCTCATGGGGGCCAAACTTTAACTCACTATGTTTGAAAAAGTATTGGTTGTAGAAGATTTGGACACGGTAGGTTATGGCATTTCCATGATGCTTCAAAAAGAATTGGGGGCCAAGGAAGTGGTTCTATGTCAATATTGTGACGATGCCTATTTAAAGTTTAAAAAGGCACAACAAGAAGGCTCCCCCTATGACCTCTTGATCACCGATCTTTCCTTTGCCCAGGACCATAGGCCGCTACAGCTTGGTTCTGGCAGGGCCTTGATTGAAAAAATAAGGGAACAGGGACATAGAATTCCCATTATTGTATGTACGGTTGAGGACAAGCCCAATGCTATAAAACGATTCATCACGATAAACACAATATCCGCCTATGTGCTAAAAGGCAGGGATGGCCTCAGAGATTTAAAGAGGGCCATAACCGCCGTGTATAAAGGACATGTTTTCTTATCGGATAAAATTAAGCGTATGGCCTATGGCACATCTGTCTTTGATATTGAGGAGTACGATATTTCTTTGCTGCTCCACTTATCTTACGGCCTTTCGCAAAATCAGATCTCTTCACTTTTTAGCACAAAGGGCATCTCGCCCTGCAGTTTGAGTTCCATAGAAAAACGGTTGAACAAATTAAAGGACGTCCTTAAGGCCAACAATAATGTACAATTGGTGGCCAATGCCAAAGATTTGGGATTAATCTGATATACAGAATAGCTTTTTATTTACAAAAACAACTACCTTTTAATAAAGATAAGGTTAAGAAGTGGTTCTTTACGGAAAACCGTAAAAAGGAAGATTGCCCTATTATTAGGTTTGAATATAGCTCAATTGATAACCTTTCCAGCCTTATGAAACCTAAATTGAAGCCCTTATCCCTGTTTGTTGTTCTTGCTGTTTTTGGAACAACAACCCTAAATGCGCAAAAAAAATTATTGCGTAACAACGATTTTTCTACAGAGATAAAAGATTTCAAGAGAAGTTCTCTCCTGTTGATGATGGTAGAGACACCAAAAAAAGAACAGTTGAACACCATAAAAAACACTTTTAAACAAATTGGCATTCCCAAGAAGTTCAACGAACATAGCCTAGATGTCCCCTGCTTTATAGATTTAACATTGGAGGCCAAGGACCAGTCCAGTGCCATTTCAAAAAAATTAAGGGAGGGGCAAATTGCCAAGAAATTGGTGGCCAAATGGTTCAGCAGGGACAAAAAAGGCTGTTTTGACCTCAACATGATCAAAAAAAGGGGGTTATATAATGCCAGTGCCTTTGATGTACAGATTGCTGGCAAGACCCTCCGTGGCAATGCCCTCTTGGAAGATGCTGGAGAGCATTTGATCAACAATACCTTTGTCATAGTCAACGACTACAAATACACCAATAAGGAAGAGGTAGCATCAAAAGGTAAAATGCTCCTGAAAGATGTCAATAGTCTTTTGGGAAAGAAATCTTCCAAAAGTACACTGGTCGACGGAGCAACCGATATAATGGCTAAGGGGTACATTATTAAAACCACCTCATATCTATATAGGTTGGTTTGGAATGAAGAGACTGCCGCTATATTCTATGGGCAATTATGGGTTACCAATGACAATTATGACAGCAAGTTGGTCAAGGCCTTTGACGAATCAAATGCCTTTAAGCTAGAATTTGTTGGCCGGCAAGATTCCTGGGCAGATGTTCAATCGACCAAATACACCTTAAAATCTGATGCAGAACTTATAGAGCGGGCTACCATAAAGGCAACCAACGCCGCCATTGCCAGATTAGAAAGAAAGTTTGAGGTCTTTCGCACAAAAACCCCATTGATAAGTACCGAGCCTTTGGCTGCCAAGATTGGCACCAAGGAAGGCATTGTAAAAGGAGATCGGTATGAGGTCTTGGAACAGACTTTATTGGAGGATGGGACGGTAGACTTTAAAAAAGTTGCCGAGATTACCGTAGACCATCACCAAATTTGGGACAACTCCTATATGCCCGAGGAAATACCAGAATCCACTATTGAATATACCGTGTTTAAGGGAAACTCAAAAAAACTATATCCCGGTATGCTTATCCGTTTTAAGAAAAATCAAAATTTATTCAAATGATTCCAACCCAATTAAAAATTAGAATATTGGCGGGCATTTCTTTTTTGATATGCCTTACCATCAGTGCACAACGAAAACAAAGATTGGCCGACCGAGACACCTTTGAATGGGAATATGATATTGAATGCTACGGAGGCACCGCAAAACATGGGTACAAACTGGTAAAGGTGTGGACCTACTCCAAAGAAAAAAGTGTGGCGACCACCCAAGCCAAGAAAAATGCCGTACACGGGATCATCTTTAAAGGCTATGCAGGAGAAGGTAGGGGCTGCAGATCTTCCCGACCACTGATGAACCGGGAAATGACCGATGAGGAGTACGAGGATTTCTTCAAGGCTTTTTTTCTTGATGATGGAGATTTCAACCGTTTTGTAACCTACGCTACAGATTACAAGGGCATAGCCGATGTTCAAAAACTAGTCAAAAACCGAAAAGGGAGAAAAGAAAAGTTCTTTCAATACAAAATAGGTGTTGTGGTGAGCGTGGCATCGGATGATCTTCGCAAGCATCTCGAAAAAAATGAAATAATCAACTCATTGGCAAAAGGATTTTAGCATGAAAAAAGATAGACTTACATTCACATTACTCTTTTTCTTGACACTGTTCCTAGGACTAAATGCCCAAAAGGCCAAGAAACCAACTTTGATGATTGTTCCCAGTGATGCTTGGTGCAATAAAAATGGTTATATGATGTCCTATGACAACCAAGGGACAACGGTAAAAGTCCCGGACTATAAAAAAGCCATGCAGGAAAACACAGATATCTTGTTGGTGACCAGCAAGTTAAACGGTCTTATGGCAGAAAGGGATTTTCCGTTAAAAAATTTGGAGACCGTTTTGAAAGGACTGGAAAATTCGCGGGCTCGTAATATGGTCAGGTCTTCAAGGGATACAGGAAGTGGTGTGGCAGAATCGCCTTTGGATCAAATTGTGAAAACCGCCAAGGCAGACATTATCATCCAATTGACATGGACGGTCAACCAGATGGGGCCAAAAAAATCGATTACCTATAATTTACAGGGGCTGGATTCCTATACCTACAAGCAAATTGCCACCGCCGCTGCCACAGGAGCTCCTTCATTTAGTACAGAATTACCCGTACTCTTGGAAGAAGCAGTATTGGAAAACATCGATGATTTCACCTATACCCTACAAGAACATTTTGATGATATGTTTGAGAATGGACGAGAAGTTACCCTAGAGATTTTAACATGGGATGACTGGGATGGTGACCTTGATGAACTATCCTATGAAATTGAGGATTGGTTGGATGCCAATACCGTGGAAGGACAATTTTCTACAACCGACATAACAGACACCTATGCCTTGTTTGAACAGGTACGAATGCCCTTGTTCAATAAGTCAGATCGATCTCTGGATGCTAGAAATTTTTTTAGAGGATTGAGCAAAAAGTTAGTAAGCTTGAACGAACCCAACAAACTAGCCACGGAAGGCTTGGGAAAAGTAACCATCATACTTGGCGGAAAATAATAAAAATCCCATTATGAAAAAATCAACCCTTCTATTTGTCCTACTAGCCTTTTTTATTGTGAAGGCACAAGATAACAATGATATTTTGTTAGGGGTATACATTCCTGAACAAGCCGAAAATATTCCCTCCAACGCAACCAGCCTTCTTTACAGCCGTATAGCCCGCTTAATTACTGAAAACGGTATTAGCGGCCCAGAGTTTAATCCAAGGTTTGTTGTTGCTCCAAAAGTTGCGGTATTGGACAAGGAAGTATTGGGCACGGCTCCACCACGAATTGTTCTAAACCTAGAGATGACCCTTATGGTGGGTGATGGCTTAAACGGAAACCTAATCCATAGTGAAACTGTGAACTTAAAAGGTGTGGGCAGTAATGAACAAAAAGCTTACATGAATGCCATTAAAAGATTGGCACCGAAAAACCCTGCCCTATTGAATTTGCTTGAAAAAGCCAAGACAGAAATTGTGGCGTACTACGATAAAAATTGTGAAACCATTGCCAAGACCGCTAAATCGCTTCGGGATCAAGACAAGACTTTTGAAGCCCTTGAAATAATTGCCAATATACCAGAATCAACCAAATGCTTTGAGAAGAAGAGTTATATGATCAAGGATTACTACCAAAAAGCCATCAATGAACAATGTAAAAGAAACTTAAATGCCGCTAAGGCTATTTGGTATGGTAGCCAAACCTTAGAAGGGGCCGAAGAGCTAAGAAACCTTTTGTCGGAAATCCAACCCCGCGCCCACTGCTATGACGATGTGAGGGCCTTTCACAAAGAAATTTCCAATAGGATAAAAGAATTGAGCGATAAAGAATGGGATTTGACCCTAAAAGTTGTAGATGCCAAAATTGATGCGGTCAATTACTCAAGAAAACTCTTATTGGAATATGTTAAGGGCCGGCCTGTAAAAACCATCCGTTACAATATTGGAGGCTGGTACTAAATTACACAAAAACAGATTGTTATAAATATTTATCCTACACCAATGATTCCTCTTGTCGATAAAAAAACACATTTTGTCAAAAGTATAGTTTAAGAAATCGCAATCTACGGAATGCCGTAAAAATTAATTGACCTCCATGACTAGGTTTGATTATAATTTAAACCAAGCATCATGAAAAAATCAATTATTGTTGTTTCAATCTTCTTTGTTTTTACTTTCCACGGTAACGCCCAAATGTCAGAATCTGGGAGTTTGGGTCTTGGTCTAGCCTGGACATCATTAAACTATGGGGTCTCTGCCAAATATAACTTTACCGAAACCCATACGGGTCAGGTAGTTGTTGGATCTGCAAACTATGGTTTTTCCTTTTCAGGCGCCAACAGTTTTTCATTGACCGGTAGATATTCGTACAACTTTGATGAAGGAGATATAGATTTTGCCACTTGGAAACCTTATCTATATGGCCAAATTGGGTATTGGACCTACAAATACGATGATCCGTTCTTTGGCGGGGCATTTGATTCCAATGCCATTGCTATAGGTGCCGGTGGCGGCATAGAGTGGGGTTTCAACAACTTTATAGATGGTTTGGCCTTTAGTTTTGAATTAGGGTACACCAACATTTCTTTTGATGGCCTTGCATCTATCGGCGGTTTCAATGGTGGTGGTGGCATCCACTACTATTTTGATCTATAAATCCCAAAAGATTCTTTGTATACAGTGTTAGTGTTAAGTTAGTTTAAGTAGTCTAGGCCGGCAAAAAAGAACTTAAAGCTTTTGCCGGCCTTTTATTCCCTGATTTTGATGAAAACATTTTCTTCGCTTTTAGCAATCACTTTTTCAATTTTTGGCTTCCACGATTCAATATGTCAAGATTTAGCCTTGGTCAAAGAACAACTAAACACCGTTGAAACCGCCAAGGTGTCCTTTAGACAGGAAATCAAGGAAATGGAAGATGGCATGGTTCAATTTATCCTGACAGGCACTGATACCAAGGGCAAGGAAGAGGAGTCTATTTATAATTTCAGTTTTTCCGACATAGATGCCAATACCGTACGCGCACTAACCAAAAAAGATGTCATTGTCATTCAGCTTTTGGTCGCTGGGAAACAAAAACTCATCCAACTGGTCACTAATAGTGGTGATAAGATATCCTATTTGGATAAGTTGACGTTTATGGCCAGAGACTCAGAGAATGCAAAATTACTTGAAGAAAGAATCAAAGGTGTAATTCCCCTATATCTCTCTGCTGATGAAAAGCGGTTTTCATTAAACGGTTATGATGCCCACATTAATTGGCTCAAAGCCAATGTCAGTGATATTGAATTGCCAAAAAAACAAATCGTTCAACAACTTACTACCAATGAAGTTGCAGGCAAACTGATCATAAATCAGACCATCAATGCCAAAAAAAGTTCAAAAAATCAGTTAAGGGAACTGAACTTGGCCATTTTAAATCCCAACTCTGTAAATTATCGCATTTCTGGTGATGAATTCACCATTAAGGCTGAGACCAGAAGGAGGATCAACGGCATTCGATTTGAAGAGGATGCACACCAAAAAAATTTTGGCAACCAAATAACACTTTATGCGAAGAGCGTAGCCAATGGAAAAGAAATCTACAGAGTCCTAAAAAATCTAATCCCCCTGGCCGAACATAGATTTAACGCTTCAACCCCCAATATCACAACCGAGACAGTCGCTTTAAAGACCCTTAATGGATTCATTAAAGAGGTATCGGCCACAGAAGAAATCCTTACCCAAAACCTGACCATTGACAACAACCTAGGCCAGTTAACGCAGACCGAGACCAGTCCGGACAAGAGTATAGAATTAATATCCCGATTCAATTTTGGCGACATCAATGAAAACAACATTGATTACAATGGGCAAAAGGACAGGTTATATGCCATAATCCCTACAAAAAAATCGGTCAGCTTTATTCAAAAAGTTGAAAACGGAGTACTGCAGAATTACGATAAGGATGTAAAAATCTATTTCAATACCATTGAAGATGCCATTATTGGTACGGATGCCTTAAAATTTTTAGCCGCTACTTATAATGAAAAATTGGAAAAAACTTCTTTCCCCGTACAATCGGCATCAAAAGCTGTGACTGAGTTAAAAAACATTATGCAAAAAGTCAAAATTGGCGAAGACTCCTACGACCTGTTTATAGAACTGACCGATCCCAAAACCAAAACGGTCAAAATAAGTACGGTTTTTTCAAACCTAAAGAAAAGTGTGGAGACAGTTCAAGAGTTCAGTCTAAAGGATATCAATCCCAAGAACTGTACAATCAACATAAAGGGCAAACATGTGATTGCAGAACTGAACACCAAGCACTTGGAAAAAATTGTCAAAACCTACGTGGATGGTGGGATAAAACCTTACCAATATAAGATAGGCATAGAAGCCAAAGGCATAGAAGAAGCCCGCAAGATTGTAGACATTTTTAAAAACATCTCAGAAACAATAAAATAAACACAATTCTTTACCAATGAAAACAACAAAAGTAAATCTAATAGCTATAGCCTTATGTCTAGGGGTATTTGGATGCAGCGAAGATGGTTCATCAGATGAAGGTAATGATGACACGCCAACAGGGGAAAGCTTTTTCAAGTTTAAAGGCGTTAATCATACTATGGCTTCTACCGGGGGACTTGAAAATTACGGCGAAGTCCCTGGCGAATACAATGGCACAAACTTAGATTTAATATTGGTTTCCAATGCCAACGGGATGGAAAATGACGAAGATGGCCAAGATGCCATTTTAAGATCGGGAAACTATCTTGATCTAGAAATGTATTCTTCCTCAAGTGAGCAATTGATGCCTGGTCAATATACTTATAGCGCTGCCAGGCCCCATCCAACGTTCAGTTTTTCAGACGGTGATTACGATTTGGATTTGAGCGAAACTACTTTCGGAAACATTGTTGGCGGTGAGGTAAATGTTAGCATTACCAATGGCCAATATAAAATAAACTTTGACTTACTCGATGAAAATGAAAACACTGTTTCGGGCATATTCAACGGTCAATTGATCATGTATTTGGTTGACCCAGATTAGAAAAACAAACCTTAAAACCCATTGATTATGAAAAAAATTCCAGTTCTAGCATTATTGTTCCTTACAATCGTATCCTGCAAAAATGATGAGGAAGAATCGGTTTTTGATGGCTCCACTTCCAGTTTGGAAGATCTGTTCAGTGAAGAAGTAGTACAAGCATTAAACGATTTGCAGTTTAACATCAATGAAGGAACCGACCCTCCCGGTCTTGAAGGTACTTATTTTGTGAGCGAATTGATTTTAATAGCCAGTAACAGGGAAGGGGATGAAATAGGTACGCGGTTCCTAGATCAAGAGTACACCTTCTTTAACCAAAATTTTGAAGATAACACCATAGATTTTGATGGCGAACAGAAATTTGGTTCAGAAGGTGAACCCACTAGTTTTCTGGATGGTTCGGGCTCCTTTATCTCTGGCAAGGGAAATAGGTTCAGTATTTTTCTATTGGTAGACCAAGAACGGGCAGACACTGGCTCTAGATCACAAAATGCCTTTGCCATGTCAGGCGAAATTACCACAGATGGCATTGTCGATTTTGAACAAACTTCCATTATGCTGGACAATTTTGGCAACCCTTATAACGAATATATCGAAAACGGAGAGGGAAGGCGCTTCATAGACCAAGATGGTTTTTCAGAACTGATTACCAACACGGTTTCAAAACTTAAAAACACAACTGGCAAGGAAGAAATGCTTAGCGCTATTGGATCAATTCATCAACCTCAGAGACATTTAAATTCAGGGTTAAGCAAAAACTATTGAATATTCAATAGTCTTTGTTAAGGCCGCTCTTGGGGGAGGGCGGTCTTATTTTTTTACAGGAATAACCTTAGAGTATATCAAACAAAAAAAGCCTCGATAAAATCGAGGCTTTTCCTTGGTACCGAAGGTGGGAATCGAACCCACACGGTATTGCTACCACTGGATTTTGAATCCAGCGCGTCTACCAGTTCCGCCACTTCGGCATTTATTCATTCTTTATCTCTAATCTTACGGAGCTGTTCTTTTCCAACTCCAGATTTCCAATATTTTTCCCTCGCGCGCGCTTTGATCCTATCCTCACAATCTTCTACATATATCAACTCAAAAGGACAATAAGGCTTGGTGGTTCTTTCTCTACCACCATTATGTCTTTTCAATCTTCCCTCCAAATCTTTCGTCATTCCTACATAAATGTAATTCCGACTCAAACTTGAAATCGCATAGACTTTAAACATAAATCAATATTTCAGCACGCCTGCCTGTCGGCAGACAGGTCTACCAGTCCAACCTACGGTTGGCAAATCCGCTTTACCTGCCCTTTGGCAGGCACTTCGGCAAATGGGACTGCAAAGCTAAACAATTATTTTAATCCCAAAACCAAAATAAACACAATTATACTTTAATGAGCCGGATTAATGTTTAAATTTGCACCGCTTTTGCACAAGCTGCCCTGATAGGCAGCTGTTTTTAATTTTTAGAAATGGCCTATCAAGTTCCTGAACCAAAAATATTTGCCTGTACCCAAAGTAAAGCCTTGGGCGAGAAAATTGCTTTGGCCTACGGTGCAGACTTGGGCAAGATTAAATTCTCAAGGTATAGTGACGGCGAATTTCAGCCCTCTTTTGAGGAGTCCATTCGTGGCGCACGTATCTTCATCATTGGCTCAACCAATCCCGGCCCCGAAAACTTGATGGAAATGTTGTTGATGTTGGATGCAGCCAAGCGCGCATCGGCCAGACACATTACCGCGGTATTGCCTTATTTTGGTTGGGCACGTCAAGACAGAAAGGACAAGCCCAGGGTTCCCATCGCCGCAAAATTGATTGCCAAGATGTTGGAAACGGCCGGAGCCACACGCATCATCACTATGGATCTGCATGCCGATCAAATTCAAGGTTTTTTCGAAAAACCTGTAGATCATTTGTTCGCCTCCACCCTTTTCTTGCCGTATCTAGAGGAACTTAAATTGGATAATCTCTGCATAGCTTCACCAGACATGGGAGGATCCAAAAGGGCGTACGCCTACTCCAAAGCGTTGGAGAGCGATGTGGTCATTTGCTACAAACAACGGGAAAAGGCCAACGTCATTTCAAAGATGGAACTCATTGGTAACGTGGAAGGGAAAAATGTGGTCTTGGTGGATGATATGGTGGACACCGCCGGCACCCTTACCCGCGCAGCCGATTTAATGATGGAAAGGGGCGCTTTGAGTGTCCGTGCCATTACCACCCACGGTTTGCTCTCGGGCAATGCCTATGAAAAAATAGAAGATTCCAAGTTGCAGGAACTGATCATCACCGATTCAATTCCCACAAGAAGTAATCATCCAAAAATCAAAGTGTTGAGCTGCGCCGAGCTGTTCGCGGATGTGATGCATAGGGTACACCACAACACTTCCATATCGTCAAAATTTATAATGTAGCCATCGACCCTGCCTGCCGAAAGACAGGTAGGCTACACCAAGTTTTTAACTTGGCAATTCGATAAATAATTTAAATAATACATATGAAATCAATTACAATCAAAGGATCCCAAAGAGAAAGCGTGGGCAAGGTTGCTACCAAAGCCCTACGTAATGCTGGAAAGGTCCCTTGCGTGCTGTACGGAGGGGAACAACCATTGCACTTTTCAGCAGAAGAGCTAGCATTCAAAGACCTGGTATACACCCCTAATGCGTATACTGCGGTAATTGAATTGGAAAATGGCCAAACCTATGAGGCCGCCATGCAGGACATTCAGTTTCACCCTGTAACCGATAAGATTTTGCACATCGATTTTTACCAATTGTTCAAGGACAAGGCCGTCACCATGAATATTCCTGTACGATTGGAAGGAAACTCTCCCGGTGTTCGCAGCGGTGGGCGTCTGTTGTTCAGAAAACGGAAACTATCGGTCAAAGCCTTGCCCGATTTACTTCCTGATGAGATCACTATCGATATCTCCAAACTTAAAATTGGGGGCAAAATAGCGGTAGACTCCCTTAAGAATGATGATTTCATCATCATGCACCCAGACAATATTACGGTGGTACAGGTGAAAGCTTCCCGTAACGCTGTGGCTGACGATGAAGAAGAGGAAGGCACAGAAGAAGGTGGCGAAGCCCCAGCCGAAGGCTAAAAATAAAGTTGACACTATTTTTAAGGAAGCACCCTAGTTTATCGCAAACAGGGTGCTTTTGTATTTTTGTCCAAAACAGCTGCCTTGTTCAGATTTTTAACAACCTTATTCAAGAAAAATTCGGTAACCATTCTTGAGGAGACAGATTCCATGAAAAAATATTTGATTGTAGGTTTAGGGAATATCGGGGAAAAGTACGTAAAAACCCGTCACAATATCGGTTTTAAGATATTGGATCATTTGGTCGATCAAGAGAACCTAACCTTTGCAGATGCAAAACTGGGCGCCATAACCCCTTTTAAATACAAGGGCCGATCCGCGCTTTGCCTTAAGCCCTCAACCTATATGAACCTGAGCGGAAAGGCCGTTCGCTATTGGATGGAAAAGGAGAAAATTCCGTTGGAAAATGTACTGGTCATTACCGATGACATCAACCTGCCTTTTGGCACCATCCGCTTAAAGAGCAAAGGGAGTGATGGTGGCCATAACGGATTAAAAGACATTCAAAACCAGCTTGGCACCACCAAATACAATCGGTTTAGGTTTGGCGTGGGTGACGATTTCTCCAAAGGGAGACAAGTGGATCATGTTTTGGGGGAATGGAACGAAGTAGAGGTTGAAAAACTGCCCGAACGCTTGGACAGGGCCATAGCCCTGATACGCTCTTTTCTCTTTGCTGGGACAACAAATACCATGAACGAATTCAACGGTAGCTGATCAAAGTATTTTAAAATCAAAAATGCCGGAGTCCGAAGTGTTCCCTTGGGCATCCATAGTCACAATTTTCCAATAATAGGTGGTCTGCGAAACCATGTCTGTAGCCGTGTAGGTGGTTTCCATACCGCTCTGGACCAAACTTAAATCTTGGGCAGAAGTATTGGAAAAATAAACCTCAAAAGCGGTTATATCATCTTCCACATCGGTGCCGGACCATTCCAAGACCAGTTCATTGGAAGCATTCATTTGTACAGTCCTCCCTGATTTGGGAAAAATAATCTGCGCAGGAAATGGAGCATAGTTCCGCTGGGGGCCCGCATTATAAAAAAGCCACGTCTCACTGATTACCGTAACATCCGACCCTTCATTGGTGGAGGTCACCGACCAAGAAAATGGCGCCCCTTTTTCTATGGTCAAGGTAGCGGACAAAAAACTTGTCCCTATGGTCTGTAAGGTGTTGGTATCCAAATTCACCACATCCAAGGTATAGAAATCGGTGTTTTCCGAAGCATGCCACTCAAATGTTACCTCACTGGCACCGTTGCCCACATCAACCCCTGTGGTACATTCTGAATTCTGTAGCGGAAAAATCAAAGTGGCTGCCGATGGCGGCTCTGGTTCTGGCTGGGGGGAATCATCATCACTTCCACAACCCAAGAGCAGAAGCAACACCCAAAAGGATAAAAGACCTATTTTGTTCATCGCTTCAAGATTTTAAAGGTTTCTTCTATTCCGTTTCCTGCTATTTTAATAAAATACAATCCCGATGTCAGGCCATGTACATCAACATCTATAGCCCCGTTGGCCGTATTGCCTACATATTTTTTTACCAATCTCCCATCATAGGAATACATGTAGAGTTCAAAGGTTCCTCTAAAATCCGACAAGAAAACCGTTGTACTATCCTGTGTGGGATTGGGAATGATCGAGGTGCCGATATCTACATAAAAAGAGGTCTCGTATTTGCCCTGACAGGGTAGATTGGTGTATACGCTTATCCGGTTCATGCCATTGATCAGCTTCAAGGCAATCTCAGGCTCCCTAGTCTGTGTCACCAACCCGTTAAGTTCCACATTGTAAAGTATCCCACCTTGTAATTGAAGGTTGGCGGTAAGATTTTGTGCGTCAAATTGCGCGTTCACATTCAGTTCATCTGGTTCTGTTAGCACCACATCAAAACAAGATTCCTCATAATTCACCGTACCATCTGTCCCTGTAATGCACAACACATAACTGCCCGAGTTAAGCGAACTGAATTGACCAGTTTCACTAAAGGTCTCCGTCAAGGGTAATGCCCCCCCCGTTAACATCGCCGTGTAGGTCAAGGTGGTATCCACAGCTGCAATATGCACCATGGCATCATCATTGGAGCGACAAGTCTCACTACTGATTTCAATGGCAAAATTATCATGGGCAAAACGATAGACGGGACAACCCTGCGTGTTCACCTCCACCCCTTTTGGGGTTCCCAGACATAGATCATCCCCATCATCAAAAACCTTGTCATTGTCTTCATCGGGCCTAAACTGGCCTTCGACACAGAATACAATGGAAAAGTCGTTCAAGACACCACCATCCCCAGATGCCGTATCTTCTATCTCCAGTACCCAATCCCCCAAGGTAGATTCTCCCTTAAATGACGACAGTTTTCCCAAGGGCTGCACCCTTCCACTAATGGCAGGGTCCCCAGAGCAGACAATGGCAGCACCATCATCAGCAAAAACCGCATTGATATTGTTCAAATTTCCACAGCTCTTTGAAGTCATCGTAACCTTGGTCCCACTGGGCGAAATCAAATTGATAATCAAATCTGAAAGGTAGGAATGGTCTAGATTTAGATGTAATTCAACCTCCGAGATGAACAAATCTTGAATGATAGGCAAGCTGGAGCTGACCGTTGAAGGCACCCCTTCTGACAATGGCAATGGCAATCCCTCAGAATCGAAGGTTTGGCAATTGATCTGCGTGGTCGTAAAACGAAATGCCGGGCCAAAGTTACCCATACCACAATCATTTTTGGAACGTACCCTCCAGTAATATGTGGTTTCCGAAGATAGATTCCCAGAGGTATAGGAATTCACTTGTACCGATGCCGACTCCACAATGCTCGTGAAGGCTTCGTCCGTGGCAATTTCAATGTCATACGCATTGGCATTCACTTCCTTTTGCCAAGAAAACTCAGGGTTAACACGGGTATTGGTTGCCAAATCCATAGGGGTTGTCAGCACCACATCGTCAAAATTGGTGTCGTATATATGAAGTTGCAGTTCTGTTTGGAATGTTGAATTCCCGGAAGTTGCATTGATCGTTAGCGGGTAGCTGCCCACGGACAAGGAGGATAGGTTGGTCAAATCGAGGGTCACATTGGTATTGTTGGCAGCTACCGAGGAAGGATCTAAATTGACGACCACTCCAGTGGGGGCGTCTACGGTAAATGCAGTGGTTCCCACAAAGCCCCCATAGGTTTCATACACAAAAGCTATGCTCAGATCATTGGGTTTACATACATCAAATGAGAATTCGGAAAAGTTCAATACCACATCGGATACGGCCATCTGAAAATCTACCGGGTTCAAGGCAAAGAAAACATTATCGCTTGCTTTCACCATGAGCCGTGCCCTTGTTGTAGAAGCAGACAATCCGGGCAATTGGACCTTGGCAGCCCCCACATTGGGAACGGCCGTGGCTAAGGTATAAGGATAGGAGAAACCGCCATCAATAGACAATAATATATCTACCGCCTCTGCATTAATGGGAGCCTGATCGGTATTGGCCACATCCCAACCAACATCAATCAAATCTCCGGCGAGATAGGATTCCCCCTCTGTCTGCGAGGTCACCACAAAAGGTCCGGCTGTACTAACCACATCAACCTTCACCAGTTCTGAGGCCACTTGCCCCCCACCTGAAGCATTGTCCCTTACGGTAAGGGCAAAGTTGTATTCCCTTCCCACATTGGAGACCGTTTCCCAGACAGAATCTATTGCTGGCTGCGTTTGCGTCAACTGTCCCGCTATGATTCTGGACAATCTTGGGAAATACCTACTTGGGTTGGTACCCGGTGGCAACGATCTAAAATTGGCGCCGACAGGGTTTTCCGGCCCAAAAATATCGGCCGTGACCACACCATCATCAATTTGTTCCCAGGTATAGGTGAGCACGTTTGTTGCGTCTGCATCGGTCGCCTCCCCGGTTAACACAAATGCCGTGCCCACAGGGATGGTATAATCTGGCAAAGCCGTAACCACAGGTACAGAATTGGTCAAATTTATATCTTGCGAACAAGATTGCGAGCGGGTGTAATTGGTGATCTGTTGAATGCTATTGTAATGAAAGTAATCATCTCCGTTGGGCGCAACATTATTGATGTTCACAATTCCGGCATACCCCATAATGGTGGTTCCACTGGCAGGTTCTGCCTGCATACCGGTTCCCTCGGACTCAAAAGACCAAGTATGGTTTGCCCCAAATTGATGTCCCAGTTCGTGGGCCACATAATCCAAATCATAGACATCCCCTTCCGGTTCTTCCCCTGATGAGTAGGCGCTCCCCTTTTGCCCATTGACACATACGGCACCAACAAAGCCAGCGTTCCCCCCATTAGCTGCATTGTGAAACAAATGGCCCACATCGTAGTTTTCTTCCCCAATAGAACTGGTCAGTTCACTCTGCACTTGGGAATTTAAGCTTCCACTATAGGGATCCGACTCTGGATCGGTAAAAATAATCTTGTCATTGTCCGCAATCAACTCCAATGTAATCCCTAAATCTGTTTCAAAAACCTCATTCACTCGGGTCAATGTGGCATTAATGGCAGCCAAGGCATCAGCTACTTTCCCTCCATGGTGTTGGGTATACTCCCCAGTGGCGGATACTGCAATACGATACTTTCTAAGGGTTTGGTCATCGACCAGTTTTGATATATGCTTAATAGGGGACATCATTGCCACCTGGGTATCCGGAGTCTTACAAACAAAACCATTTTTGGGAGTCTTCTTCTTGTAAACTTTATAGAGTGTAGAAGCTCTATCCTCTTTCGCTATAAATGTATTTTCCCTGGATGCCAGATCGCTAACCATCACTTGGAGGCCCCTATGCGAAATACTGAACCTAATCTTTTGTTTTCCATCTGCGGACCATCCGGAATACGACCGTATGTTCGGGTACTTTTTGGTCAAATCTGGATGAAAAACCGGGGTCTCCTCAATTTGGAATTGCACCTCCTTACCCAAAAAATCAGGAAAAACTAACTTTCTAAATTCATGCTTGCCAAGGCTCTTTGGTTGGAGCGTCGCATAAAAATCAACAGCATCCAATTCATATAAACGAAGGTCTTCTGAGTCTGAATTGGCCACATACTGTTGTGACGGCTGTACTTTTTTCCAATAGTTTTTCTGTGCCAAAGATGAAAACGATATAAAAAATATGGCTATTGAAAAAACAAGGTGTATTTTAGCTTTCATCCTACTCATGGGGCATAACAGTTATTAAAAGTAAGCCTTTTTATCTTTTTTGCCAGTGGAAACAATACGAGGTATCACGCAATACAACCAAAAGCATCCTTCCATCATTACCATAGGCACCTTTGATGGTGTCCACATTGGGCACAGGAAGATATTGGAACGCCTCATAAATAATGCCAAAACCAAAGGGTTAAAGTCTGTACTGCTCACATTTTTCCCCCATCCCCGAATGGTGCTCCAAAAGGATACCGATATTCAGCTTCTGAATACTTTGGATGAGAAAATAGCTATTCTGAAAGATTTGGGGTTGGACTATTTGATCATCCATCCATTTTCCAAAGAATTTTCGCGCTTGACCGCCATTGAGTTTGTCAGGGACTTATTGGTCAACAGTCTGCACACCAAAAAAATCATTATTGGCTATGACCACAGGTTTGGAAGAAACCGAAATGCGAACATCAACGACCTGATTACCTTTGGAAACACCTTGGATTTTGAGGTAGAGGAAATTCCTGCGCAAGAAATTGATGATGTCTCGGTGAGTTCCACCAAGATTCGGAACGCCCTGTTGGATGCCGATGTGGAAAAGGCCAACAGTTATCTTGGCTACCGCTACATGCTCCACGGGAAGGTCATAAAAGGTCGCGGCCTTGGAAAAACAATGGGTTTCCCTACGGCCAACATCAAAATTGAAGAAAACTATAAACTTATTCCCAAAAACGGGGTATATGCCGTACACTGTGAGGTTAACAACATTGCCACTTCTGGAATGATGAACATTGGCTACAATCCAACGGTCAATGGAACCAAGCAAAGCATAGAGGTCAACCTTTTTGATATTGACCAAGATCTGTACGGTAAAAAAATCAAGGTAGCTTTTATAGCCCATATTCGGGAGGAACACAAATTTGAGTCCATTGAGGCTCTCAATGTCCAATTACAAAAAGACAAGGAAATTGCTTTAAAACTCACCACAAAGTGAACCTCTTCGCATTTCTCTTTAAGAAAATAGACAATTCCCAGCTCGTTATTTTTCGCGTTTTCTATGGTTTCCTTATCTGCTGCGAGACCTATGGCGCCTTAATCACCGGTTGGGTCAGAAGGGTTTTGGCAGCGCCCACATTCACCTTTTCATTCATTGGCTTTGAATGGTTGCAGCCCTTGCCCGGCAATGGTATGTATGTCTATTTCTTTATCATGGGCACACTGGGCATCATGATTATGTTGGGGTATAAATACCGTTTCAGTGCCCTTGCCTTTGCCCTGTTATGGGCGGGGGTATACCTCATGCAAAAAACATCCTACAACAACCATTATTACCTTTTGTTCTTGTTGGCCTTTATCATGGCCTTTTTGCCCGCGAACAGAAATTTTTCCCTAGATGCCAAACTGAACCCCAAAATCAGGACCGATTATATGTTCAATTACGTTCGGTGGACCATCATACTCCAACTCTTTATTGTCTACACTTATGCCGCAGCGGCTAAATTGTATGCCGATTGGCTCGATTTTACCTTTATAGAGGTGCTGATGGGGAGCAAGAAAGATTATTTTCTCATCGGTAAATTTTTGCAACAGCCCTGGGCACATAAAATCATAGCGGCCTATGGCATCTTTTTTGACCTGCTCGTGGTTCCGGCCCTACTATGGAAACCAACCCGAAAAATAGCTTTTGGACTTGGGGTCTTTTTTCACCTCTTCAACAGTTTTGTCTTTGGGATCGGCATTTTTCCCTACCTGGCATTGGCCTTCTGTATTTTTTTCTTTGATCCCGCATGGGTCAGAAGGGTTTTTATCCGAAAACCTATTGCCGAAAAATTCATGGACAGCCCTGTTCTCCATCATTCTAGAAGTCAATGGCTCATTGGTGTACTGGCAATTTATTTTGTGTTCCAAATCGTGCTGCCCTTGCGCCACCATACCATTCCGGGCAATGTGGTCTGGACGGAGGAAGGCCATCGGTTGAGTTGGCGAATGATGCTCCGCAGCCGTTCTGGCTATGTTAAGTTTAAAGTGGTCGACAACGATTCTAACAAGGAGTTTTTTGTCGATTTAAGTGAGTACCTCTCCAAAAAACAACAACGGCGTATTGGCTCATACCCAGACTTTATCTGGCAATTTGCCCAGCGAATAAAAAAGGAACATGCAGAAAAAGGGCAAAATGTTGCCGTGTATGCCATAGGCAAAGCAAAAGTGAACCAGGGCAAGTATTACCCTTTAATTGACCCCAAAGTGGATTTGACCTCCGTAAAATGGAACCATTTCTCACGGAATGAATGGATCTTGATTCCAGAGGAGTATCGGTAACCTTCCGTCATGCCGAATTTATTTTGGCATCCCATCCACATAAAATAAAAAGTGAGACCCTGAACTCATTTCAAGGCGACCTTTCCTTCAATCTTTTATGCCAAGAATCCCCAAAACTTTAAATTTGCCCTTTCAATTAGAAAATCATGCTTCAGCTACAGAAAATCCGTGAGAACAAAGATGCATTTATCAAAGCCCTAAAAAAGCGGAATATAGATGCTGCCCCCCTATTGGGACAACTATTGAATTTGGATGAGAAACGACGGGCCACCCAGGCCCAACTGGACAATACCCTAGCGGAGTCCAACAAGCGCTCCAAAGAAATAGGCATGCTCTTTAAAAGCGGAAAAGCAGCTGAGGCGAATGACTTAAAGGCAAAGACCGCCGATTTAAAGGATGTCTCCAAAAAACTGGGGGAGGAACTCAACAGTATTGCCGATGAACTCAAGGAGGCTTTGTACCAAATTCCCAACATTCCCCATGAGTTGGTCCCTGCCGGGAATTCTGAGGAGGACAACGAAGAGGTCTTTCGGGAAGGGGACATTCCGGAATTAAATGAAGGGGCCTTACCGCACTGGGAGTTGGCCAAAAAATACGACATCATCGATTTTGAATTGGGTGTAAAGGTGACCGGGGCAGGCTTTCCAGTCTACAAGGGCAAGGGAGCCAAATTGCAGCGCGCCCTTATTTCCTATTTTTTGGACAAGAACACCGAAGCGGGCTATACCGAAATGCAGGTGCCCCTCTTGGTGAATGAAGCCTCTGGTTATGGCACGGGACAGCTACCAGACAAAGAAGGACAGATGTACCATGTGACCGAGGACAATCTGTATCTGATTCCAACGGCAGAAGTACCTGTCACCAATCTATTGCGCGATGAGCTTCTAAAGCAAGACGACTTCCCCATACAATATACGGGCTACACCCCCTGTTTTCGTCGTGAGGCCGGTAGCTACGGTGCCCATGTACGCGGGTTGAACCGGTTGCACCAATTTGACAAGGTAGAAATCGTACGGGTAGAACACCCGGACAATTCGTATACTGCTTTGGATGGCATGGTGGAACATGTAAAAACCTTATTGCGCGAGTTAAAATTACCGTACCGTATTCTTCGCCTTTGTGGTGGCGATTTGGGCTTTACCGCAGCCCTTACCTATGATTTTGAGGTCTTTTCCACCGCCCAGGACCGTTGGTTGGAGATCAGTTCGGTTTCCAATTTTGAAGCCTTTCAGGCGAACCGACTAAAGCTACGTTTTAAGGATGAAAACGGCAAGACCCAATTGGCGCATACCCTCAATGGAAGCTCTTTGGCGCTGCCCCGTGTCTTGGCGGGCATTTTGGAAAATTGCCAGACTGAAAATGGAATTAAGATACCCGAAGTTTTAGTGCCTTACTGCGGGTTTGATATGATTGATTAATTGGGTTTTGAGATTCGATTAACATAAATCCAGCCCTTTCCCCCTTATCTTTAGACCATGCGTTGGATCTGTCTTTTTTCTTGTTTCTTTTTTCTGGTTTCCACCAGGTCCCAAGAAGATTTCTTGGCCAAGCAATACTTTCAAGATGGCGATTTTGACAAGGCCGTGGCCTTCTACGAAAAACTGGCAACCAAAAATCCACGACGCACCGATTATTCCGAAGCTTTGGTCGCCTGCTACCAACAATTGGAGCGCTATGAGGATGCGGAACGCTTTCTGTTGGAAAAGATAGGACAACCCTATGCCTTTCCCACATTTTATATTGAGCTGGGCTATAATTACACCTTGCAGGACCAAAATGAAGAGGCTGGCACCTACTACCAAAAAGCCATTCAAAAAATAGAGGAAAATCCCAATTTTGGGTATAGTGTGGGGTATCGGTTTCAGAAATATGCCTTGCTGGAAGAGGCCATAAAGGCCTATACCCTTGCCATGCAACTGAAACCCGATTTAAACTACAGCCTTCAACTGGCCCGTATTTATGGGGAACAGGGAGAGATTGGGAAAATGTACCAATCGTACCTTAAGCTTATCCATGAGGGCAGTTCCTCACGTTCCAACGTATTAAAAAATATCCGTGATTTTATCTCAGAAGACCCCGGGAACGAAAATAATGTTCTGCTCAGAAAGACCCTAATGCAGAATGCCCAGAAGAACCCAGACTTGGTCTGGAACCAATTGCTCAGTTGGCTCTTTATACAACAACACCAATACAAGAGCGCCTTTGCGCAGGAGAAGGCCATCCATAAACGTTCCCAAGGTTCATCTTTTGAGCGCCTAAAAAATTTGGGGGAAATAGCACAAGAAAACAAGGATATGGAAACGGCCTTGGCCGTCTTTGAATACATTGTTGAAAATGCAGGTCAGCCCATGACCAGATTACATGCCGAGCTTCGCCTGATCGACATTCGTTTACTTAATGCGGATGACAAGGCCCTGAATGCCATTGAGAAGAAATTTGAAGCACTTACCCAACAGTACGGTTTTCAAAGCAACACTCTTCAACTTCAAATAGCCTACGCCAACTTTTTGGCCTTTAAAAGGGAACATCCGGAGCCGGCCATCAAAATGCTCAAAAATAATCTGGAAGAACCGCTGGGCCGGTTTGGCCAAGCCTACTTAAAATTGGCCTTGGGGGACATCTTGGTCTATGCCCAACGTTTTAACGAGGCCCTTATTTTTTTCACACAAGTACAGCGCAGCCTAAAGAATGATGTGCTGGGCCAGGATGCCCGTTTTAAAGTGGCGCAGACCAGTTTTTATAAGGGCGATTTTGATTGGGCACACACCCAACTAAAAGTGCTTCGGGGGTCTACCTCGCAATTGATCGCCAACGATGCCATGCAACTCAGCCTGTTGATCTCAGACAACTCGTTGGAAGATTCCACCCAGACCGCCCTAAAAAAATATGCCCGTGCCGATCTGTTGGCCTACCAGAACAAGAACCAGGAGGCCATAGCCCTTTTAGAGGACATCCTGCAAAATCACAAAGGGGAGAAAATAGAGGATGAAACCTTATTGCGACAGGCCCAATTGCTTGAGGAGCAAGGGAAGTTTGAGACCGCTGAGTTCAATTATATCAAGATTGTGGAGTTTTATGGCTCCGATATCTTGGCCGATGATGCCCATTATGCATTGGGGCAGTTGTATGAAAACCATTTGGGAGAACCCGAAAAGGCAAAATCACATTACGAAAAAATCATCTACAACCATCAGGATAGCTATTATTTTCCCCACGCACGAAAGAATTTTAGGCGATTACGGGGCGATAGTATCAATTAAATTCAAACGCAAACCACAAGTTCAAACCCAAAATCATTATTTGATTGTCTTTGATAATTGAACTTGATTTTTGAACTTGCGCATGAACTTATTTTTATGATAATCTACAACGTAACCATCAACATAGACGATGACGTCCATGATGCGTGGCTTTTATGGATGAAGGACAGGCACATCCCAGATATGTTGGCAACGGGCAAGTTTACCCATGCCAAAATGACGAAGGTCTTGGTCGAGGAGGAAATGGGGGGCACTTCCTATTCTGTACAATATACCTGCCCAGATAAAAAGACCTTGGAGCAGTACTACCAGCAACATGCCGAAAAACTACGGGAAGAAGGGCTTAGGTTATTCGCCAATAAATTTGTGGCCTTCAGGACCGAGTTGGAAGTCATCAGTCAACAAATCCCTTGAACCTTGCCTAATTTGTTCACCTACGGCACCCTACAAGACAATCAGGTACAACACTACGTCTTTGGAAAAATCCTAAAAGGAAAAAAAGACGCCCTACCGGGTTTTCGTTGGTTTGAAAATGTGGTTTATGGCCGGTACGCCTTGGTACGGCCAACAAAAAACCATGACGATGCCGTGGAGGGCATGGTTTACGAAGTCTCTGAAAACGACCTACAAAAATGTGATGTGTACGAAACCGATGCCTACACAAGAACCCTGCTAAAATTGCAATCGGGTCTCATGGCATGGGTCTATGTCGAAAATTCCAAGTAACTTGTCATCAAAACACCCTCATGCCCAAAAAACACAGAGATTATCGCCAAAAAAACGATAAGAATGGGCAGAACCCTTCTCCCGTCAAGGCCAAAAAGTACCTGGGCCAGCATTTTTTAAAAGATGAGAACATCGCCCAAAAAATATCAGAAACACTCTCGTTGGGCGATTACGAAAGTGTCCTGGAAATTGGCCCCGGCACGGGAGTACTCACCAAATATCTTTTAATGCGGGGCATGGACCTTGTTGCCATGGACCTGGATGAGGATTCCATTGTGTACCTAAACCACAGCTTTCCGCTGGAGCACCCCAAGGCCATGCAAAAAGGCCGTTTAAATGTCATTGAAGCCGATTTTCTGCAATTTGACCTTCGCAAACTTTTTGGCAACGACCAATTTGCCATCACGGGAAACTTCCCCTACAACATATCCAGTCAGATTGTCTTTAAAATGCTGGAGCTACGCAAACAAATTCCCGAGTTTACGGGCATGTTCCAAAAAGAGGTGGCGCAGCGCATCTGCGAAAAAGAAGGCAGCAAAACCTACGGAATCCTATCTGTTCTCGTCCAGGCCTTTTATGATGCAGAATATCTATTTACCGTGCACCCCCAAGTCTTTGATCCGCCACCAAAGGTACAATCGGGTGTGTTGCGGCTTGTACGAAAGAAGGAGTTTGGACTGGACTGTGACGAGCACCTGTTTTTTAAAGTGGTAAAAGCTGCCTTTAACCAACGCAGAAAGACCCTTAGAAACAGTTTAAAGACCTTTGGCCTTTCTGAAAATCTACGGGAAGACACTATCTTTGACCGGCGACCGGAACAGATTTCGGTGGCCGATTTTGTAGCATTGACAAAGAAGATCCAGTATGACTCCATTTAAGCTTACAGACGAACTTCTCGAAAGAATACAGCAGTTCATTTCAGAAGGAAATGATGCCCAACTGCGGGTTTTGATGAAGGAATTTCACTATGCGGACATCGCAGAAATTGCCAATGAACTGGAGGAAGAAGAGGCTACCTACATCATCAAACTTTTGGACAGCGAAAAGACCTCGGATGCCATTGCCGAATTGGATGAAGATGTTCGTGAGGCGGTCTTGAGCAATCTCTCACCCAAGGAAATTGCAGGCGAACTGGAGGAACTGGATACCGATGATGCCGCGGATATTGTTGGGGAACTTCCCAAAGACATTGTACAAGAGGTCATCTCCGGAATTGAGGACCGTGAACATGCCAAGGATATTGTTGACCTTTTACGTTATGATGAGGATTCTGCCGGTGGACTTATGGCCAAGGAATTGGTGAAGGTGAACGAAAACTGGACCGTAACCCGTTGTGTAAAGGAAATGCGGATCCAAGCCGAAGAGGTAAAGCGGGTACATTCCATTTATGTGGTTGACAATGAGGAAAAACTAAAGGGCAGGCTCTCCCTCAAGGATTTGCTAACGGTATCCACAGAGTCCCACATCCGGGAAGTCTATATTCCCAAGGTCGACTATGTCAACGTCAACGAAAAACCTGAGGAAGTGGCCAAGATCATGTCCAAATATGATCTGGAGGCCATTCCCGTTATCGATGAAATTGGAAGGCTTGTAGGGCGCATCACCATTGATGATATTGTTGATGTGATCCGTGAAGAGGCCGATAAGGATTATCAAATGGCTGCCGGTATCTCACAGGATGTAGAGGCAGACGACAGCATTGTGGATCTGACCAAGGCCCGTTTGCCTTGGTTGATCTTGGGACTGTTCGGCGGTGCTGCTGCGGCATTGATCATGGGTGGTTTTGAGGAAATGTTCAAAAAATACACCGTACTGTTTTTGTTCACGCCATTGATTGCCGCTATGGCGGGCAATGTAGGGGTACAATCCAGTGCCATCATAGTTCAGGGTCTGGCCAATGATGATATTAAAGGGAGCATAAGTACCAGACTATGGAAAGAGATGCTGCTCGCCCTGCTCAACGGCATTATCCTAGCAGCCCTTTTGATGATCTTTACCTGGATCTGGAAAGGCGATTTCCAAACTGCCATGGCCATTTCCATCTCGTTGGTTGTGGTCATTGTAGTAGCGGGTCTGATCGGCACCTTTATCCCTTTGTTCCTGGACCAACGCAACATTGACCCAGCCATAGCCACGGGTCCCTTTATCACCACCAGCAACGATATTTTTGGTATCTTGATTTATTTCAGTATTGCTAAATTGATTCTGGGAATATAACTTGGTTATCCATGAAAGCCATCAACTTAACAGAAAAACATCGTTTGTTTTCAAAACACTGGCACCCTCACCAAATTGCCATGTTAGACGATATGCAGGTCCTTTTGGCCAAGGTACAAGGAGAATTTGTCTGGCATTCCCATGAAGATGAAGACGAGCTTTTCCAAGTATTGAAGGGAACCCTGTACATGAAATTCAGGGATCGGACCGAAGTGGTCAAGGAAGGCGAGATCATTGTAGTGCCCAAAGGAGTGGAGCATTGCCCCAGCACCAAAGACGGAGCGGAAGTACACCTATTGCTTTTTGAGAAAAAGACCACTGCCCATACCGGGAATGTACAGCATGAAATGACCCAAACCAACTATCCTAAAATATGAAAGTACTCCACCTAGACACCAACCACCCCCTGCTTTTGGGGGAACTTGCCAAACTTGGTTTTGAAAACCACGAGGATTACAAATCCTCCAAAGAACAGGTAGAAAAAAAAATACACGAATATGAGGGCATCGTCATCCGAAGTCGTTTCCCCATAGATAGGCAGTTTCTGGATAAGGCCACCAACCTAAAGTTCATCGGGAGGGTCGGTGCCGGTCTCGAAAATATTGATGTCCGCTATGCGCGCGACAAAGATGTGTTCATAGCCTCTTCCCCAGAGGGCAACCGCAATGCCGTTGGGGAACATACCCTGGGCCTGCTGTTGAGTTTGCTGAACAAGCTGAACAAAGCCCATCGTGAAGTCCGAAAAGGCATCTGGGACCGTGAAGGCAACCGAGGCGCGGAACTGGATGGCAAGACTGTGGGCATAATAGGCTACGGCAATATGGGCAAGGCCTTTGCCCGTAAATTACAAGGGTTTGATGTAGATGTGCTCTGCTATGATATTGTAGGGGGGGTGGGCGATGACAATGCCAGACAGGTCGGTATTATGGAATTTCAGCAAAATGTAGATGTGGTAAGCCTCCATGTGCCCGAAACTGAACTGACCAAAGGAATGGTCAACACAGAATTCATCGAGGCCTTTCAGAAGCCCTTTTGGTTCTTGAACACGGCCCGTGGCAAATGTGTGGTTACCGAAGATTTGGTAGCTGCCCTGGAAACTGGTAAAATTCTGGGAGCTGGGCTGGATGTGCTGGAATATGAAAAGAAATCATTTGAAGACTGGTTTACGGCTAAGCCAAAACCCTTTAGATACCTTCGCAAAGCGAAAAATGTTTTAATGACCCCCCATGTGGCTGGCTGGACGGTGGAAAGCAAACAAAAATTGGCGCAGACCATCGTGGATAAAATCAAAGCGGAATTTTGCTAGTTCTAAATCGTGAAGAAGACCATTTTTGTCTTTTCTGCCCTTATAGTTGCTTTATTGGTACTATTTCAATTGGGCAAATATTCCTATATCTCTGGGGATGCCTCCATTGAATTGATCATTTCCGTCATTGCATTGGTTTTTCTTGGAATTGGACTCTACATCAACAACCATAAAGGGCAATCCGAACCGTCAAAGGGCCTTAAAATTGACCACAAAAAAATCAAGGAACTTGGAATCAGCAAACGGGAACACCAAGTATTGGTAGAAATCTCCAAAGGACTTTCCAACAAAGAGGTAGCCGAAAAACTTTTTATTTCTGAAAGCACCATCAAAACCCATGTTTCCAATCTTCTTCTTAAATTAAATGCCAAAAGGAGAACAGAGGCCATAAAAAAGGCCAAAGAGCTTCAAATTATATCATTTTAAGTCAGTTATCCTTCCAAAGTACGAGTAATTTGGAACTTTAGTATGAGAGGGGGTCCGGCAATGGGAGCGAACTTTAAGGCATTCATTTAAAGACAAAGAATCATGAAAAAAACAGTTTTACGTTATGGTCTCTACGGTGCCATGACCATCTGCATCTTGTTCATACTTTCCTGGTATGCCTTTCAAGATTTAAGTTTTACATCCCAAGAAGTATTGGGGTATGCCGCAATGATCATTGCCTTGGGATTTGCCTTTTTTGGCATAAAGCACTTTAGGGATAAAGAAAATAATGGCAAGGTAACCTTTAAGAAGGCACTGACCATTGGTGTATTGATCAGTTTGATTACGGCCATCGTTTTTGGAATTTTAGACGTTATCTATACAACGTTTTTAAATCCTGATTTTATGGAGACCTATTATGAGGCTTCTGTAGAACAGATGAAACAGACCTTGACCCCAGAAGAATTTGAATCAAAATTGGCCGAGCTTGAATCTCAAAAAGAATTATTTTCAAACCCTTTGTTCAGTTTTGGTATCATGGCCATGACTGTGTTTGTAATCGGATTCATCATTTCTATACTTTCATCCTTATTACTTCAACGCAAATAACAATAATATGACCATAGAGCCCAAAACAGTAGAGGAATATCTCTCAAAACTTCCGGCAGACCGGGTTGAAGCGGTTACCAGATTGCGACAAACCTTACGGGACAACCTCCCCAAAGGATTTGAAGAGGGCATCAACTATAAGATGATCGGGTATTATGTGCCCCACTCCATTTATCCGGCCGGGTATCACTGCGACCCAAAACTTCCACTTCCTTTCATCAACATTGCCTCGCAAAAGAACTTTGTGGCCCTGTACCATTCCGGCCTGTATGCCGACAAAACCCTGCTCGATTGGTTTGTGGCCGAATACCCCAAGCATGTAAAAACCAAATTGGATATGGGCAAAAGTTGCCTTCGGTTCAAAAAAATGGAAAGCATTCCGTATGGGCTCATAGCCGAACTATGCCAAAAAATGACCGCAGAAGATTGGATAGCACTTTATGAGAAAAACATAAAACGTTAGCAGGAAAAGGAATTATGAATATCAACTAAATAATTATGAAAAAACGGGTAACAGGACTGGGCGGTTTTTTCTTTAAGACCAAAGACCCCGACGCAATCAAAGAGTGGTACAAAAAACATTTGGGCATCCCCACGGACCAATATGGCTGGAGCTTTTGGTGGAAAGATCAAGAAGGTAAGGATTGCTTGACCCAATGGAGTCCCATGAAAGACGACACCTCATATTTTGATCCCAGCGATAAACAGTTTATGATGAACTTTAGGGTAGAAAACCTTAAAGGGTTATTGGCCCAGCTAAAAAAAGAAGGGGTTACCGTTGTTGGGGAGGTTGAGGAGTACGATTATGGCAAGTTTGGATGGATTTTGGATCCGGAGGGCAACAAAATTGAGCTTTGGGAGCCTGTTGATAAAGCTTTTCTTTAACAAAAGAATTATTTGTTACATTTAGTACCTGTTAACCAACATAGTAACATCATGTCTGAAGAAAAAAAAGATTTAGGGGATAAGGCCGAAGAAGCCTTTGACAAGGCCAAAGAAACAGTAAAAGAGGCTGCTGAAGATGCCAAAGAAGCAGCAAGCGACTTTGCTTCTGAGGCCAAAGAGACTGCAAAGGAATTTAGTGAAGGCGCTAAAGAAACCCTTAATACCGACAACAAAAAAATCTTAGCTGGTGTTCTTGGCATAGTACTCGGTTCTCTAGGTGTTCATAAATTCATTTTGGGCTACAACAAAGAAGGAGCTATTATGCTTGGGGTTACCTTACTAGGTTATGCGACTAGTTGTTTAGTTGTTGGTGCCTTTTTCTTTTGGATACCTGGCTTGATAGGTCTAATTGAAGGGATCATCTACCTAACCAAATCCGATGAGGAATTCTATAACACCTATCAGGCAGGAAAAAAGCCTTGGTTCTAAAAAAATAGGTCAGATTTTACGCTGACCTTTTTTATTTCATTTTATCATCGTAATATTGCAATATAAAATAAGAAACGATTGGGCACCACGAAATCACATATCTTCTCTACTTCCCAAAATGAGCTGGCGCAGGTGGCCAAGGTCATGGCCCATCCTGCACGTATCGCCATATTGCAATACATCAGCAAACAGGAAGGCTGTATCTGTACCGATTTGGTCGATGAAATTGGCTTGGCCCAACCCACCATTTCGCAACACCTCAACGAGATCAAAAAAATTGGACTCTTAAAGGGAACTTTTGAAGGAAAGAACCTGTGTTACTGTATTGACCAAGAAAGATGGGCCCAAATACGTGCCCTGTTCCAAGATTTTTTTACCAATATCCATCAAAATTGTTGTTCATGAAAACCTCAGAATTTTTACATCTTTTAGAAAATCACAAGAATAAAAGTCTACTTTTTGAGTATGTCCCCGGAAAATGGGTAGGGGCAAACTACCACATTACCGAAGTAAAGAACATTAGTGTAGATGCTGTTGACTGTGGGGCCGGGACAGACTTCTGGCGGGAAACCGTTGTTCAATTATGGGAAAGTCCCAAAGAAAGGGAGAAACGCGAATTTATGAGTGCCTTTAAGGCGTTGGGCATCTTGAACAAGGTAGACCGGATGAAACCCATGGTAAGAGATGCCGAAATAAAGTTCGAGTACAGTAACGATAGCTTTCACACCGCACAACTATTTGTTAACGATTACAGCTATAACGAAGAAAAATTAATCCTTAACCTTGCTGTGGAAAAAACCGATTGCAAGGCCAAAGAGACCTGCGGAATCGTAGAACCTGAAGCAACTGTTTCACAGGAAGGCTGTACCCCCGGTAGCGGATGCTGTTAAAGACCAGTGCAATGACCATCAGGACAATGACCGATAATGACTGGCCAGAAGTGGCCAAGATTTATGCCCAGGGCATTGCCACGGGCTTTGCCACCTTTGAGAGCAAAGTGCCCAACTATGAAGCTTGGGATACCAGTCACTTAAAAGGCTGCCGATTTGTAGCGGAAGAGAGCGGTCAAATTCTGGGCTGGGCAGCACTTTCGCCAGTGTCTAGTCGCTGTGTCTACGGTGGTGTGGCCGAAGTAAGTGTCTATATCGCAGCAAATGCCAGGGGCAAGGGAGTTGGCAAAGCTCTTATGCTGCACTTGATCCATAAAAGTGAAAAAGAAGGGTATTGGACCCTACAATCCGGGATTTTTCCTGAAAATAAAGGCAGCATCAGATTGCACGAAAGTGTGGGATTCCGCTATATGGGAAAAAGGGAACGCATTGGAAAAACCAGCGATGGCGTCTGGAAAGACAATCTCTTATTTGAACGACGAAGTAAAACTGTAGGCCTATAACACAACATGAAAAAAAACGAACTCTTACCCAAAATTGAAGAAACGCTGAAATCGTTACAAACGGTATCCGTTTCAGAAGAACGAAAAATAATTTTACAGCCCTTGGTGGAATACCTAAGGGATAAAATTGCAGCGCAGGAACCCATTCGCCTAAATTTTATCTGCACGCACAACTCCCGAAGAAGTCATTTATCACAGATTTGGGCCCAGGCCATTGCACATCATGTTGGCATCCAGAACATTTCCTGCTTTTCGGGCGGTACAGAAGCCACGGCCATGTTCCCAAAAGTTGGGGAGACCCTTTCAAATCAAGGTTTTGAAATTCAGAAACTCTCCGAAACCGAAAACCCGGTATATGCCGTAAAGTTTGCCGCCAATGAACATCCGGTCATCTGTTTTTCAAAGACCTATGAGGCCGATTTTAATCCCAATGCCGGTTTTGGCGCCATCATGACCTGTGATTCGGCCAATGAGGCCTGCCCCATGGTATTGGGCTCAGAAGCACGGTTTCCCATCACCTATGAAGATCCAAAGGCATTTGATGGCACCCCACAGCAAACTGAAAAATATTTGGAGCGAAGTGTACAGATCGCCACGGAATTGTTTTGGGTATTTGGTGAAGTTGTACCATAAAGCGGTCGGGTAAAGTAATTCCGCAAAGCGCAATATTGAACACTGTTTCAAAACCAGTCCTTGGTACACGTTGCAGTGCAAAATACTCGAATTGCCAGTTTTTCTTTAGATGGATTGCGGTTATTCCGAATCTTTGCGTTCCAGTTCGGCCTGAAACTCTTCCATGACAGGTTTCACCGTACTCTCGGGTAGGTCAGAGATTTTAATGTACATTAATCCATCCACCGCATTGTTGAACAATGGATCTACATTAAAGGCGACCACTTTGGCGTTTTGCTTGATGTACTTTTTGATCAAAACAGGTAAGCGAAGGCTTCCGGGTTCCACTTCACTGATCAGCTTGTCAAACTTGTTCAAGTCCGCCTTGGTCCCATCAAAGATAAATTCCTTGTCTGCATCCTTGAGCTTCACCTTAAATTCCTTTTTGGGTCTAATGTATTGTGCCACATAGGGATCCCAGTAGTTGGACTTCATGAACTCAATCATCAGGGATTTGGAGAAATTGGAAAACTGGTTGCTGATGCTAACCCCCCCGATCAGGTACTTGTGTTCGGGAAAACGTAAGGTGGTATGCACAATGCCCTTCCAAAGCAAGAAGAGCGGCATGGGTTTTTGTTGGTATTCCTTTACAATATAGGCCCGACCCATCTCAATGGATTTTGACATCATATCGTGCAGTTCAGGTTCTAAACGAAACAAATCCTGCAGATAAAACCCATCAATGCCATACTCTTTAAAAATACCGGCTCCAAGGCCCATTCGGTAGGCCCCGACCACAGATTGCTCACTATCGTCCCACAAGAACAAATGGTGGTAGTAGGCATCAAACTTATCTAGGTCTATGGCATTGTTGGTACCCTCACCCACCTCTCTAAAGGTGATTTCACGTTGCCTTCCTATTTCCTGTAAGAGAAAGGGCATATCACTTTCCTGCGCCAGAAATACCTCATAATTCTTGCTCTGCAGCAACCGAAGACCTTTTTCCCTGAGCATTTCAATCTCTCCAACCAACACTTCCGGTCGTATGGCCGAGGCCACTTTTTTGGTCGGCTTGGGAATTTTGATGGTCGTGGGCACCTTATCGATCAAGCGTTCACTCTCAAAGGCATTGGCCAACAGATAGGTCTTTCTTCGCAGCAACTCGGTAAAGCCTTCCAAGGTCTCCTCCGCCTGTTGGTCCTTGACAGAAATGGGCTGTCCAATACGCACCTTAATGGGCCTTCGGCTCTGCGTGACCAGTTCTGAGGGCAGCTTGGCTGTCCTAAAAACATCATTGATCTTGGATAAACGATAGAACAGCCTACTGTTCTTTGCATGGAAGTATATGGGCACCACCGGCACTTCGGCTTTTCTAATCAGTTTAATGGCCGCTTCTTCCCAAGGTTTATCAACCACTAATTTACCATCTCTGTAAGTGGACACCTCACCTGCCGGGAATATGCCCAAAGGATGGCCTTCCTTTAAATGCACCAAAGCATTTTTGAATCCCAGGATACTGCTCTTGGCATCCTTATGGTTTTCAAAAGGATTTACAGGCATGATGTAGGGCTTTAGGGGCGCAATCCGATGCAATAGAAAATTTGCTATGATTTTGAAATCTTCGCGTTGGGACAACATCAGCTTTAAGAGCAATACCCCATCGATACCACCCAAAGGATGGTTGGAAATGGTGATATAGGGCCCCGATTTGGGCAACCGTTTCAGTTCCTCTTCCAGCATTTCAAAATCAATCTCATAATGCTCCAGAATGGCATTGCAAAAGTCTGGCCCATCCAAATCCTGATGCCTGTTGTAAAAGCGGTTCATGTTGGATATGCGCGTAATCTTCATCAACAACCAGCCAATAAAGGTTCCTATAAACCCATAGTTGTCCAGTCTGATCACCTTGGCGACCTCTTTTGCCGTAACCAATCCCATTAAGTCGATTTAGTTGGTTCGGTAAATATAGAAAAATAGGAACTGTGCCGGGTTATTTAACGACCAATTGCACGGTTTCCTTTCCACGTTGTTCTACCAACACATCATACCCGTTTAAGATGGATTCAACCGCTTTTTCATTAAAATGCCTTATAGTATAGAGTGATACCTCATCATGACAGACCACCTTAAAACGCTTTTCAAGCTCTGGCATAATGGAGGTAAGGCCCCCAAATTTATTGTCCAAACATACCGAAAAACTAATGGCCGAATTCTGGATCATATCAACCTTTAAGCGATAATCGTGGAACAATTTAAAAATATCACTGATGTTGTTCTCCACGATGAACGAAAAATCCAAGGAAGACAACTTGAGCAGTACTTGTTTCTTCTTTACGATAAAACAGGGCACTTCCGGCATAATATGGACACCCTTGCCAACCGTGGTCCCCCCTGCCTTAGGCTCCAGAAAAGATTTTACATGCAAGGGAATCTCTTTACGCTGCAGGGGCTGTAAGGTCTTGGGGTGTATGACCGAAGCTCCGTAAAAGGCCAACTCTATCGCTTCACGATAACTGATCTGTTCCAACTTTTGGGTTTCGGAGAAATGGCGGGGATCCGCATTCAACACCCCGGGTACATCTTTCCAAATGGTCACGGAACCGGCATTAAGGCAATAGCCCAGGATGGCAGCGGTATAATCCGAGCCCTCACGTCCTAAAGTGGTGGTAAAGTTATTCTCATCACTGCCCAAAAAGCCCTGGGTAATGTTCAGGGTTTTCATATCTACCTGCTGTTGTACGCTCTTTTCCGTCAATTCCCAATTCACCTGTGCATCCCGATAGGAACTATCGGTCTTGATCAATTCACGGACATCCAACCAAGTATTGGCAAGACCAACCTCTTTTAGGTATTCACTGACAATGGTGGTGGAGATCAACTCGCCATAGCCCACTACCTGATCGTAGACAAAGGCATGCTTGGGCGATTTGTTCCACATGAGAAAGCCTCGGAACTCCTCGATCAATTTGTTGACCTTATGGTGAATATCATGGTTTTTTGCCTCGAACAACTCATTGATGATTGCCTTATGAAAATCCACCACAACCTGTATCTTTTCATCCAAAGCGGTTTCATCATTAAAATAGGCATGGATCACTTCCTCCATGGCATTGGTGGTCTTTCCCATGGCCGAGATGACGACAAGGGTTTTCTCATAACCCGTCTCTTGCAATACGTTGACCACATTCCTTACACTGGCCGCATCCTTTACCGATGCCCCTCCAAACTTATATATTCTCATTCTCCAAAAACTTTTGTATTCCTTCCTCTTCCAACTGGACCACATCCCAGTCCCGCCTAACTATGGCTCCCCGGTTTTCATAAAATGCGATGGCCGGTTCGTTCCAATCCAAGACTTCCCAACCGATCCTTCGTACGCCCTTTTCTTTTCCATAGCGCACCACTTTTTCCAACAACAGCGTACCAATGCCTTTTCCCCGCATGGATTCGGTCACAATCAAATCTTCCAAATGTATGGCCGGCCCTTTCCATGTGGAATATCTGGGGTAGATTAAGGCTATGCCAACAACCTTGGTATCCAACTCCGCTATAAAACAATGAAAGAGTGGATTTTCACCAAACCCATCCTTTTCCAAATCGGCTACACTCACCTTAACGGCCTGGGGTTCCTTCTCAAAAACCGCCAATTCGGTAATCAAAGCATGAACACTTTTCATATCCGACTGTACCGCATCTCTTATAACTATCTTCATATTGTTGCAAATAAAACAATTAGTTATAATACCAAACAACAAAGAGTTTACTAAACCGTTGTAGTTTAACAAAATGACGGATATTTGCAGTAATTAAAACATCTTCTCCCTATGCAAAAGAAAAATAAAACCCTAGGTGAATTTATCATCGAAAACCAATCCGATTTTAAATACTCTACCGGTGAGCTTTCCAAGTTGATCAATGCAATCCGTCTGGCGGCAAAGGTAGTGAACCACGAAGTGAACAAAGCAGGGCTTGTCGACATTCTGGGCGATGCTGGTGACACCAACATTCAAGGAGAGGACCAAAAGAAATTGGATGTTTTGGCCAACGAAAAATTTATACAGACTTTGCGGAATAGGGAGATTGTCTGCGGAATTGCCTCAGAGGAAGAGGATGACTATATCACCATTAACAGCCATGACGAAAAACACCAGAACAAATATGTGGTCTTGATCGATCCTTTGGATGGTTCGAGTAATATAGATGTCAACGTCTCCGTGGGGACCATTTTTTCCATCTACAGGAGAATCACCCCAGAGGGCACACCAGTTACCTTGGAAGATTTTCTACAGCCGGGCAAAAACCAAGTGGCCGCCGGCTATATCATTTATGGCACCAGCACCATGTTGGTCTATACTACGGGGCATGGCGTAAACGGCTTTACGTTAAACCCCGCCATAGGCACCTTTTATTTGTCACACCCCAATATGCAGTACCCAAAAGATGGAAAGATATATTCGGTAAACGAAGGCAATTATGTACACTTTCACCAAGGGGTTAAAGATTATATCAAATATTGCCAAATGGAAGAAGGAGACCGCCCTTATACATCAAGGTATATTGGCTCTTTGGTCTCTGATTTTCATAGAAACATGATCAAGGGCGGCATCTATATGTACCCCAAAAGCAGTGTTACGGGTAACGGCAAACTAAGATTGCTTTATGAGTGCAACCCCATGGCCTTTCTTGCCGAACAGGCCAATGGCATTGCCATTGGTGGAAAAAACCGAATCTTGGACATTCAACCAACAGAATTGCACCAAAGGGTACCTTTTTTCTGTGGCAGCAAAAATATGGTGCTGAAGCTTCGGGAGTTTTTAGAGAAGTACCACTAATTACTTCTCCAACAAGTACTGATAATCCTCAAAATCAATCCTACCCGTAAAGATCTTTACGGATTTTTCAATAATCTTATTGGCCTCCTTGAGAGGGAACCCTAAGGCCACGGCATATTTTTCGACCATGGTTCGCTCAACATCATCCATGTGATAGTCCGAAAAGATGATCTGAAAAAAATCGAACAGTCGCTTTAACCGCTGCTCTCCGCTATGGGGAGTTTCAATAGGATATTTGTTATCTTTATTCATAATCTCTTTGTACTCGGCCTCCGTAATGTTAAGCTTAAAGGCAAATTTGTCCAAAATGGCTTTTTCATTCGGATTTATTTCACCATCCACCGCCGCCAAGCTACATAACGTGGCAAAATGGGCCAGTTCCTTCCTTTTTTCTCCGTGTTCGTACCAATCAACAATGGGCATAGTCAAAATTTTGTTGCGCAAATATAACTTATGGAGCCATTTAAACTTTTAACCTAGGGGAAAAAATCACCTCTTTCTTCCATATTTCGTCTTTTTATAGCGATTTCGCCTACCGAGGTGTCCAAAAAGACATTCCTCTGATTCCTTTGTTTTTAACATACCCCAATGAATGAAAAACTCTTGAATTCCCATCCAAGGAAGCAATAACCTTTTATATTTGCCACAAATTTTTTGGATTGACCAAATCGTCCATTTCGAAATTGTTTGAACAGTTTCCACAACTACGGAAACTGCAACATGCCATTGCCCAGCCCCATAGCAAAACCCACCTTAAAGGCCTTGTTGGCTCCTCCCTATCCTTTGTGGTTTCAGAGACCTTCAAGTCTGCGGAACTGCCCTTTTTGTTGTTGCTGAACGATAAGGAGGAAGCGGCCTATGTGTTAAACGACTTGGAGCAATTGATAGGCGACAACGATGTGCTTTTTTATCCGGGCAGTTACCGTAGGCCCTACCAAATTGAAGAGACCGACAATGCCAACGTGTTGCTCAGGGCAGAGGTGCTCAATCGCATCAATTCTCAAAAAAAACCGGCCATAATCGTCACCTACCCCGATGCCCTTTTTGAAAAAGTGGTTACGAGAAAGGAGTTGGACAAGAGCACCCTCAAAATAAAATTGGAGGATACCCTTTCCTTGGATTTTCTGAACGAGGTCTTGTTTGAGTACCGTTTTAAACGGGTCGATTTTGTGACGGAACCTGGTGAGTTTTCGGTACGGGGCGGTATTGTGGATGTCTTCTCCTTCTCACACGATGAACCCTATCGCATCGAATTCTTTGGTGATGAAGTGGACAGCATCCGGACTTTTGATGTGGAGACCCAACTCTCCACCGATAAGGTCAAGAAAATCACCATCATCCCCAATGTAGAGAACAAGTTTTTACAGGAAACACGGGAGAGCTTTTTTAAATACATCGCGGCCAAGACCGTCATATTTTCCAAAAATCTGAACCTTGCCTACCAAAGCATCGATGCCAATTTTGAGAAGGCGAAGGAAAGTTTCAATAAGCTGGCCAAAGAGATCAAGCATGCCCAACCCGAAGAATTGTTTCTAAGTTCCGCATTGCTGAAAAAGCAATTAACAAATTTTACCGTAGTTGAGTTTGGGGCTTCTGACTTCGGCTTCGCTCAGCCATCGTCCCTCAGCCTCCAAAATAGTTTAAATTCATCGGTCACTGAGCGTAGTCGAAGTGACAATACTTCTGAAATTGTATTCCACACCGCTCCCCAACCTTCCTTCAACAAAAAATTTGAATTGTTGGTGGAAGACCTCACACAAAAACACGACGACAGTTATACCAACGTTATCTGTTGTGCCACAGAGCAACAGGCCAAACGACTAAGGGATATCATCAAAACCGTCATTTTGGGTGATGAAGATGAGAGCAATGACGACATTGGCTACCACACCATGGTCTTCCCTTTGTACCAAGGCTTTGTGGCCCATGATTTAAAACTGGTCTGCTACACCGACCATCAAATCTTTGAACGTTACCATAAATTCCACCTAAAGAATGGCTACGCCAAAAAACAGGCCATCACCCTCAAGGAATTGACCAAGTTGGAAGTAGGGGACTATGTTACCCATATAGACCATGGTATTGGTAAGTTTGGGGGCTTGCAGAAGATTGATGTGGAGGGCAAACAACAAGAGGCCATAAAACTGGTGTATGGTGACCGCGATATTCTCTATGTCAGCATCCACTCGCTGCACAAGATTTCCAAATACAACGGCAAGGATGGTGCTCCCCCAAAAATCTTCAAATTGGGTTCAGCGGCATGGAAAAAGCTAAAACAAAAGACCAAGAGCAGGGTAAAGCAAATTGCCTTTGACCTGATCAAGGTATATGCCAAACGTCGCATGGAAAAAGGGTTTCAATACGACCCGGACAGCTATTTACAACACGAACTTGAAGCCTCTTTTCTGTATGAAGACACCCCAGACCAGGCCAAGGCCACCGAAGATGTAAAAAAGGATATGCAGAGCGAACGCCCCATGGACCGACTGATCTGCGGCGATGTGGGCTTTGGCAAGACCGAAGTGGCCATTAGGGCCGCCTTTAAGGCCGTGGACAATGGCAAGCAAGTGGCGGTCTTGGTACCCACCACCATTTTGGCCTTTCAGCACAACAACACCTTTAAAAAACGGATGGAAGATCTTCCAGTCACGGTAGATTATCTGAACCGTTTTAGAACGGCCAAGGAAAAACGGGAAATTCTGGAAAAACTGGGCCAAGGAAAAATAGATATCATCATTGGAACGCACCAATTGGTGAACAAGAATGTGCAGTTCAAGGATTTGGGACTGCTCATTGTGGATGAAGAACAAAAATTTGGGGTCTCCGTAAAGGACAAACTAAAGTCCATCAAGGAAAATGTAGATGTGTTGACCTTGACCGCAACACCCATTCCCCGTACGCTTCAATTTAGTTTGATGGCTGCGCGCGACCTATCGGTCATCAACACCCCCCCGCCCAACCGTTACCCCATTGAAAGTCGGGTCATCCGTTTCAATGAGGAAATCATTCGCGATGCGGTTTCCTATGAAATACAACGTGGCGGTCAGGTATTCTTTGTGCACAACCGTATTGAGAACATCAAGGAAGTGGCGGGCATGATCCAACGGCTCGTACCGGACGCCAAAATTGGTATTGGCCATGGACAGATGGATGGCAAAAAATTGGAAGAACTGATGCTCGCCTTTATGAATGGGGAGTTTGATGTCCTGGTATCCACGACCATTATTGAGAGTGGACTAGATGTAAGCAACGCCAACACCATTTTTATCCATAATGCGAACAACTTTGGCTTAAGCGATCTTCACCAAATGCGTGGCCGTGTGGGACGTAGCAACAAAAAGGCTTTTTGCTATTTTATTACCCCTCCCTATGAAGTGATGACCCCCGATGCCCGAAAACGCATTGAGGCCTTGGAACAGTTTACCGAACTGGGCAGTGGGTTCAACATTGCCATGAAGGATTTGGAAATTCGTGGTGCAGGGGATTTGCTGGGCGGTGAGCAAAGTGGGTTTATCAACGAGATTGGCTTTGAGACCTACCAAAAAATATTGACCGAAGCCATTGAAGAACTCAAGGAAAATGAGTTTAAGGAACTATATGATGAGGTGGAGGGCGACAAGGAAAAAGTGTTTGTGAAGGACACCCAGTTGGATACCGATTTTGAACTGCTCTTCCCCGATGACTACATCAACAATATTACCGAACGTTTGAATCTCTATACCCAACTCAACGCGGTGGAGAATGAAGAGGGCCTACAACAATATGAGAAGGAATTGGCGGATCGCTTTGGCGAACTGCCCGAACAAGCTGTGGACCTACTTAATTCTGTCCGCATCAAATGGTTGGCCAACAGCATCGGTCTCGAAAAAGTAATCCTGAAAAAAGGGAAGTTTTTGGGCTATTTCATTGCCGACCAACAATCTGGGTTCTACCAGACCCCTGCCTTTACCCAAGTGCTCAAATACGTACAGGCCAACCCAAGAGCCTGCCAACTCAAGGAAAAACAAACCCGAAACGGGTTGCGGTTGTTGTTGGTTTTTGAGGGAATAACGAGTGTGGAAAGGGCGTTGAAGGTTTTGGAGCCCATACGCGAACGAAGTAACGCGGTCTCATAAATATGCTTAGTCTTCGCGAGCAAGCGAAGCGACAAGAAATCCAAAAAAAATTCCTGCTTTCACAGGAATCATTTATGCTCTCAAAAAAAGGGGGATAACTATAGTGGTACGTTTGTTTGGTTTGGGGTAACGATAATTAGTTTGGTTTGGGATTTAAGCCATCTTGGCCCTGTTCTTTTTGGTCCTAAAGTTCAATTCTTTTTTGATTCTGGAGTTTTTGTACAGATAAACCCTGGCCACCGCTGTTCTCTTGATTTTTCCTTGTTTCTTTTTATGGGCATATTGCAATTGGACTGGCACTGTAATAGCTTCTACCTTAAGCTCTTTGGGCGGAGTATTGGAGATAGCGGCTGTGCTGATCAAGATTCCGAGGATTAAGGTTAACATTACTTTCATGACTTGGGTGATTTGGGTTTTGTTTACGATGTAAAATTACCCCTGCACCTCCCCAGGTGAAGATTTTGGTCGTTTAGCGAGACAATAAAATCGTTCTAAAGCACATCTATGGATAAAGTGTTTTAAATCGACGATAAAAGATTTGAGCTACAAAAACACCTTGCCGAGAGGAGGTGCATTTCATCGGAAACCAAACCATCCCAATATCCTTTAACGGCTTATCGGCATCATTTTTTTATTCGAAAAGTAATCCTATGAGATGGGGTAATCCTATATTCTTTATAAAGGGGCTGCTAATATCCAATCCTTTTATGACAACACCTTACCCCCTTATAAAAGTTTTGGCTACTAACAATGACATGATGTGGGTTAACATCAAAACCGTTTTTTCATGACCAATTCACCATTACGATCAAAATAGCGCCAAGTACCTACTTGTTTATCATGGCGAAAACGCCCGGTCATTTTTTTGGTGCCATCTGAATAAAACTCATCAAAACGCCCATGCTTTTTCCCGTCCTTTAATTCTACCTCATAACGGATTTTTCCAGATGAGTACTTTTTAATAAAGGTCTTTGCATTTAAATCTGAAGGATAGATTGGACGTAGCTTAAAGACGGCTTCGGTGATTTCTTTTTGGATCTTGGAAACAGGTTGTGATTTGGGTTTTGTTGGCTTCTGGTAGAAATAGGGATTTCCCTTGACATCTTCTGTATTTTTATACATGGTGACCAGTTTACTTTCAAACAGGTTATCCCTCGGTGTCAATTGAAACCCCAACTGGGGAAAACAAATAAAGTAATCCTTGTTTTTTCGCATTCGTATTTTGGTCTGGGCGTCCATCATGTCATAGACATTATCAAAGACCAAGGGCACATTGCCGTATACGAACAGACTTGATGCATCATCAAAATGCCGTTCAAAATCTTGGAACTCCTTGGTACTTGCCAAGGTTTGGCTCGCTTCAAAATCGGAAATGATGCTCTTTAAGGTGTTCGGGTTATCACTGAATACGACAAACTCCCTGATTATGGTAAAATAGGGTTTGTCAAATTCTTCAAAGCGCGCACCCAACAGCATCTTAAAAAATCCTTTGATGGACAGAAAATTAATCTGGTGGCCTTTAAAGTCCACCGCCTTAAACTTAACGGGCGTTCGCTTCTTTAGCTGTTTTAAGATAAAATCCAGATTGGTTTTGGCCGCCTCAATGTCCTTGGTCTTGAGCACCAGGGCCAAATCGTTCTTTTGGCCAGATATTAGGGGTTTAAGTTGCAGCACCGCCAGCTCATTCCCAATCCAACTGAGAAAATTATCCTTGACACTGATCTTTAAAAACTTCTCTACCGATTGGATGCCTTCATTATAGGTTGTAAACTGTTCTGGGTTTTCCTGTGTTATGGTTTCAAAATTGCGGTAAAACTCCTCAAAACTTTCAAAGCCATAACTAAGGTACAAGGCCGTACCCTTTGGAGAAATTTGGGGAACGGTCCGTTTTGCGGTTCCAGACCGTTGCAATGCCTGTAAATAGGTTTCATTGTTCAGGCCAATATGGGTAAATCCGTCCGCAGTGATCACATCCTCGTCCAAATCAATATGAAAACCGGAATAGCGAAAATTTTCACTCACCCGTTTGACCCATTCTTGCGGATGATCGGAATACAATTTTACATAATCATCAAAAAAAGCGTACTGCACATACAACCGGAACAAATTCTCATGCCCTACCTTTTCATTGATTTGGATAAAATCCAGATCCCGACCTATAACCGGCTCCAAATGTTGGTCAATGGAAGCTTCCACCAACGTATGGGTATATGACGCGACCAATTGATTTTTGATAAAGGCCAAATGGACCGTCTGCTTATTTCTTCGGTCAAAAACCTCTAGGATCTCATGTCCATGATAAGTACGCTTGCTCAAACTGTAGTTTTCGTTGAGCAGACTGTTCAGGTAAGACCGCAGCAGTTTCAGTTTGGCTATTTGCTTGAGGTCAAGCACATAAAAAACCCCATAATCCTTGGGCGATATCATGTGGATGGAAATCAAAAGAGACCGCCCGTCAAACTGTTCAAACAACCTGCGCTGGTTGTTGAAAACCGTATCCATCCTTTGGATACTCTCCGTAAGTTCCGAGAAATACCTGTTCTTCTTAAGGTGGGACCAAGTCTCGCTTTCACTTATCTTTCGCCAGCCCTCGACCGGTTTGTCAGATTCTATGATGAACACGGCGTCATTGGGAATCAAATAAATGGGTTGCAAATTGCTCTTTGGCGATAGTACAAAGATGTATAACAGATAGGCAACATAAATGCACAAAACGGCAAGAAGTCCTAGAAGTATTCTCTTTTTGGTCATGTTCTGGAAGTGTCTTAAAACAGAACGTAACCAGAGCTGTTTTCGTCTGTTAAAGGGTCTTCAAATCCTTTATGGTCTTAAAGGCCACATCTACCTGGTCATCATTGACCAAGATGGTAAACTCATTGGTCGTGGAAATGACCTCATAAAGCAAAATGCCTTCCCAGGCCAAGCGTTGAAAGATAAAATAATAAATGCCCGGAACAGATACATTCTCTGCGGGAAGCTTGACCGTGACCGACGATAAATTCTCAGACTTCTGGGTACATCGTTCTTTTACAAAAAGCGTTTCCACAACATGGTCCAAGGTATTGCTGAGCACAATATTTATTTCATTGACCCCCCGTGATGAGGTATAGAAAATGTCCTGGTTTTCATGGACCTTTTCCAACAATTTTGCTTGCTGTGCCAAAATGGTTTCTGAAGATAGAAAGGTATAATCGGTAAGATTGGAGCGCACCGTTATCTCCCCAATATTTTTTAACACCTTTACAATTTTGTGTGTGGCCCTAAACTCCAGATCATCGGAAAGGCGTTTCAACGCCATGACAATGGCACCATCCTTTACCTCCTTGCCCAAGGTTTCTGACACTTCTGCCCTAATTTGTCGGGACAGGGAAGTTAAGTTGATAATTCCCTGGGCCAAGGCAGATTGCAAAAAAGGCTTCTTCCTTATGTACTGCTCTACAACTGATGATATGGTCTTCATACGGCTATGTTTGGGGCTAAATTAACCAAATGTTACAAATAACACAAAAAGTTAAAAATGATAGAAGGCATCCTCTAAATGTTCCAAGATGAAATGGTTCCCTTTTTTTAGAACGGTTATAATGTCAAAACGGACGTCCGTTTCCATGTCATTTTCGGTAACATAATGGTCCGCGGCCATGGTCAACAACCGTATTTTTTTTGTACTTACCGTTTCTGCAATGCTTTCATGGAATTCGGAACTTCTAGATCTTACCTCAACTATGGCCAATACGCCATCCTTTTGTGCCAAAATATCAATTTCGGCTTTTAGGTATCGGTAATTCCTGCAGAGAACCTTATAACCTTTTGATTTTAAAAATACTACCGCTTTCTCCTCACCTAATTTGCCAAATTCATTATGTGTTCCCATCTTACTTTGAAAAATATGAAATAATGTGTGTATTTCATCGAAAAAAATTGCAGTTGGTCGCCAAAAACAAGAATTGATGCTATTTTCAAACTCGAAAAAGAACCACACCTACCTCTGCACATAGTTGTCCAATTACTATGCGTTTTCACATACTGATATAATTGCTATGGAAATGTTCGTTAACTGTAACACCTCATCATTAGCACCATACACCATACCCTTGGACAAGTTAAGGGTGCAACATGTATATAGGAGGCTAGGCTTTAGTGCCTCCAATGCCCAGATAGAACAAGCTTTGGGACAACAAGCTGATGCTTTGGTGGATACCTTGGTCAATGCTGCCTTGGCAGCCCCGGTCATCCCCCCTCCAGAATGGGCCAATTGGAACAATGCCAATTACCCAGATGATGATAATCAGGCCAATGAGGTCCGCCGATCGCAACAAAATGAGTTTTCCTTGGCCTATGGCAATGCATTGCTGGAAAACAACCTTAGGGACAGGCTCAGTTTTTTCTGGAGCAACTTGGTCGTCACAGAGCTAAGGATCTATAACTGTATCCCGTTCCTATACCATTATATAGAATGTTTGCAACGAAACGCCATTGGCAATTTTAAATCCCTGATCAGCGAAATTGGACTCACCAGTGCCATGTTGTTCTATTTGGACGGCGCATACAACAACGGTAACAATCCCAACGAGAATTATGCCCGGGAGCTTTACGAACTGTTCACCTTGGGCGAGGGCAATGGGTATACCGAAGACGATATCATCGAAACCGCACGTGCCCTTTCCGGATATACTGAAAGAGGGGAAACAGGTTGTACCCGGGTCACCTTTAGTCCAGATGACCACGATACGGGCACCAAAACCATCTTGGGACAAACGGGAAATTGGGGCTATGATGATGTGATTGATATTCTTTTTACCCAAAGACCCAATGAGGTGGCCGGTTTTATCTGTACAAGATTATATGAATTTTTCGTACATCCAGATTCCAAAGACCCAACAGGAAATGCCCAAGTCATTATCAATGGTATGGCGGCCACATTCATTGCCAATAATTTTGAGTTGGCACCAGTGCTCAGGGAATTGTTCAAGAGCCAACACTTTTTTGATGAAACGACCATAGGAGTCATCATCAAATCCCCTTTTGACCTCTATTTTAACTTTACCAAGGAACTGGGCTTTGGTCATGATGACGGCCTTGTTAGAAATATGATAGATGCCGCTGCCCTAGTGGGACAAGAATTGTTCAATCCTGTGGATGTGGCCGGATGGCAACGTAACAGACAATGGATCAACACCAATTTTATGATTGGTCGCTGGCTGACCCTTGAGGTTTATCTAGACCGCTTATTCCAAACGGATCAAGAACGCTTTAGGGCTTTGGCCATGGACTTGGTCGGAACAGCGGACAGCAACACCAGCAATCCAGAGATAGTGGTCCGGGCCATCGTTGCCAAGTTTACCCCCAAGGGACTATTGACCGATCAAGATTTTGAAAACGCCATGGACGCCTTCAAAATTGATGATGTCCCGGAGAACTATTACGCTCCCGATTATATTGAAGGAGGCCTAAGCCTCTGGATATTGGGCGTTAGCATAGAAGCCCCTATTCAAGTTCTATCATTACTGAAACACCTATCCAGGGAACCAGAATTTCAATTAAAATAAACCTACTGCTATGTGCGATAATCATCATCAATTAGAAACCCCACACAAAGGTCTTGAACACAAAGGCCATGACCAAGAGCACAAAAACTGGAGCCGTAGGTCATTTCTACAGGCTCTGGGCATAGCGGGTTCGGGTAGCATGTTACTCGGACACAATTTATTATCGGCCTCGGCCCCATCACCCCTAACCGCGGCCATAGCGGCTGCCGAGACCGATAATATTTTGATCTTAATTCGATTGAACGGGGGTAATGATGGTTTGAGCACGGTGATTCCCGTTCAACAATACGACCTATATGCCAATGCCAGACCCAACATTTATATTCCAGAAAGTAAAATCTTAAAACTAACGGATGACTTTGGCATTCCTACCTATATGAACGCTCTTGAGCCCCTATGGGGCGAAGGACAGTTTAAAGCCGTGCATGGGGTGGGCTACGAAAACCAGAGTCTGTCCCATTTTACGGGATCTGACATTTACGCCAATACCGATTTGACCACCACAGGCTTTAATGGTTTGAACACCGGTTGGATGGGTAGGCATTTTGAAGACCTGTATCCTGATTATTTGATCAACCCTCCCGAAGCCCCTGCAGCCATTCAGATTGGAAGCATCTCCAACTTGGTCTTTCAAGGGGATGAGACCAACTATGCCTTTGTGACCAACAATATTGACCAATTGGAGGAAATTGCCCAGACCGGGGCCTTCTATGATCTATCCAACGAACTATTTGATACTTGCATGTATGGTGATCAGCTTCGTTTTTTAAGGGGGGTTGCCAACACCACTTACGAATATTCCGGTAAGATCCATGAAGCCTATATGCGAGGGCAAAACCAAGTGGAATATCAGGACAATGGCTTTGCCAGACAATTGGCCCTTTTGGCCCGTTTGATCAAAGGAAATTTGGGCACCAAGGTCTATATGATTTCCATGGGTGGGTTTGACACCCACGGCAATCAGCCCTTGACCCATGAACGCTTAATGTCTACCCTATCCATCGCGGTCGATCATTTTTACAAAGATTTAGCCTTTACAGACCAAGACAATCAGGTATTGAGCATGACCTTCTCGGAATTTGGTCGTAGAATATTTGAAAATGGATCCAACGGTACGGATCATGGAAAGGCCGCACCTACCCTTTTCTTTGGCTCTGGCCTTAGCGGCAGTGCCTTTGTGGGAGACCATCCTAGATTGGATGAACCCAACAGTCGGGGAAACTTGGAATATACCATGGATTTTAGGGATCTGTACGCCACCGTTTTGGCAGAATGGCTTTGTGTTCCCATAGATAAGGTGGAACAGCATTTACTTGGACACCCCTATCATCCCATAAACCTCGGCTTTAACTGCAGCGGGGTGGATTTTGATGATATTGCCTATAGTGACGACCCGCCCACATTGCCCGACACCCCGCCCTCCAATGATGGGGAGACTTCCATTGAAATAACGCATCTCCCTTACTATCCCACACAACAATCGCCGCATATACATCTAGATATGCCCATGGCGGCCCATGTTGACATACAGTTGTATAATATTTTGGGACAAAACGTGGGTACCGTGTTCAACGAGATGGTCCTGGAAGGCACCACAGAAATAAACATACGGGAACGGGTACGTGGCAGCCTCTCTACCGGCAAGTACATCTATCAAATCAATGTAGCAGATCAAAAAATGAGTAAATCTGTCATGATCATGTAAGCATTACTTGCATTTTCCAGTAACCTCCATCTGTGTTTTACCCCGCCCCAATTATGGTAAGCACATTTCGGAGGTTATTTTTGCTGTATTTTTTTACACTTCAAATCCTTACAGTATTTCAGTACTTTTGCCGCTTAAACCCATATTTGATGGCCCAAAAAACACCTTCTAGAATTACCATTACCGCTGCCCTGCCCTATACCAACGGCCCCATCCACATTGGTCATTTGGCAGGCGTATACGTTCCTGCAGACATCTATGCCCGTTACCAACGAATGCAGGGCAAGGATGTTGCCTTTATCTGTGGAAGCGACGAACATGGGGTTGCCATCCCCATGAAGGCCAAAAAAGAAGGAATAAGTCCAAAAGAAATCATTGACAAATATGACGGAATCATCAAAAAATCTTTTGCTGATTTTGGGATCTCGTTTGACAATTATTCCAGGACCTCTGCCAAAGTGCACCATGAAACCGCTTCTGCCTTCTTTAAAAAATTATACGATCAGGGAGATTTTATCGAAGAGACCACCGAACAACTTTTTGATGAAGAGGCCAACCAATTTCTGGCCGATCGCTTTGTGACAGGCACCTGCCCTAAATGTGGCCATGAAGAAGCCTATGGCGACCAATGTGAAAATTGCGGTTCTTCTTTGAATGCCACCGATTTAATCAATCCGAAATCTACCCTTACCGGTGCCGTGCCCACCCTAAAAAAGACCAAACATTGGTTTTTACCCTTGGACCGGTACGAAGGCTTTTTGAGGGACTGGATTTTGGAAGGACATAAGAGTGACTGGAAACCCAATGTCTATGGGCAATGCAAAAGCTGGATAGACGATGGCTTAAAACCACGCGCCGTGACCCGTGATCTGGATTGGGGCATTCCCGTTCCGGTAAAAGATGCCGAAGGCAAGGTTCTCTATGTTTGGTTTGATGCCCCCATCGGTTACATATCATCCACCAAGGAATGGGCAGAGCGCGAAGGCAAGGATTGGAAACCCTACTGGATGGACAAGGACACCAAGTTGCTCCACTTTATAGGAAAGGACAATATTGTTTTCCACTGCATCATCTTTCCCAGCATGTTAAAGGCCCATGGCGATTTTATTTTGCCAGAGAACGTGCCTGCCAATGAATTCCTGAACTTGGAGGGCAACAAGCTTTCCACCTCAAAAAACTGGGCGGTTTGGCTGCATGAGTATCTGGAGGAGTTTCCTGCCATGCAAGACGTGTTGCGCTATGCCTTGACCGCCAATGCCCCAGAGACCAAGGACAACGATTTTACCTGGAAGGATTTTCAGGCCCGCAACAACAACGAACTCGTTGCCATTTTTGGCAATTTTATAAACCGCGTCGTGGTGTTGACCCACAAGTATTACAATGGGGTCATTCCAGAGCCATCGGCTTATAATGCCGTTGATCAAAAGACCCTGCAAGCGCTTCGGGAATTTCCCAAAAAGCTTTCCGACTCCTTGGAACGTTATCGGTTTCGGGAGGCCAGTCAGGAACTCATGAACTTGGCACGGCTGGGCAACAAATATTTGGCCGATGAGGAACCTTGGAAGACCATCAAAACAGATGAAGATCGCACCAAAACTGTCATGTTCGTGGCCCTACAGATTGCTTCGGCCTTGGCAGTGGTAAGTGAACCTTTTTTACCGTTTACCTCCAACAAACTGAAAAATATTCTCAATATCATTTCGAAAGACGGTGAGAAATCGTTAAACTGGAATGATAGTTCTTCTAAAGAAACGCTTCTTTCCCCAGGCCATCAGATCAACAAAAGTGAACTGCTCTTCCGTAAAATCGAAGATCAGGAAATCGATGTCCAATTGGACAAATTGGAAGCTACCAAAAAGGATAATGCCGCAAACACCGCAGAAACGAAAACCCCAATGAAAGAAAGCAACATAGAACCCGAAAAGGAGACCATAACCTATGACGACTTTGCCAAATTGGATATGCGGGTGGGCACTATTTTGGAAGCGGAAAAAATGCCCAAGGCCGACCGTCTTTTGGTGTTAAAAATAGATACGGGAATCGATGTAAGGACCATTGTTTCGGGCATTGCCGAGAGTTTTTCTCCGGAAGAGGTCATTGGCAAACAAGTAACTGTTTTGGTCAATCTGGCCCCCAGAAAGCTGCGCGGCGTAGAAAGTCAGGGCATGATTTTGATGACCGAAAACCAAGAGGGTAAGTTGGTATTTGTGAACCCGGACGAAGCTGGTGTTAACAACGGCCAGTCCATTAACTGATACCTATTTTTTTTGAATGCGCCCTGTTGATTACATCGTAAAGCATACCCAACTCCCCAAAAAAGGTGTTGAACATACTGTACAATTGCTCAATGAGGATTGCACCGTTCCCTTTATTTCGCGTTATCGCAAGGAGCGAACCGGTGGTCTTGACGAAGTGGAAATTGCAGAGATCGTCAAGTTCAAGAGCCAATTTGAAGCCTTGGAAAAGCGAAGACAGGCCATCGTCAAAGCTGTTGGGGAACAAGGGGCGCTAACCCCGGCGTTAAAGGAAAAATTTGACCAGGTCGAGTCGCTAACCCAACTGGAAGACCTCTACCTGCCCTTTAAAAAAAGTAGGAAGACCAAGGCAGAAACGGCGAGACAGCATGGTCTGGAACCACTGGCCAAAATCATTATGGCACAACAATCGGATGATATTGGATTTTTGGCCCACCGCTACCTTAACGATAGTATTAAAAACGAGGATGAGGCCTTGCAAGGGGCCCGTTACATCATTGCCGAGTGGATCAGTGAGCGTTCTGCCATTAGAAACCAGATCCGAAACCAACTGGAACGTTTTGCAGTGCTGGAGACCAAGGTGGTCAAATCTAAAAAAGAAGAGGAAAAAGCACAGAAATACCGCGATTATTTTGAATGGAGCGAATCCTTAAACAAATGCCCCTCGCATCGGTTATTGGCCATTCTAAGGGCAGAGCAGGAAGGCTTCATCAAAATAAAAATCACTATTGATGATGAGCGGGCATTGGACCGCATGGACCAGAAATTGCTCAAGGGCGACAACGAATCCACCGATCAAGTGGCCCAAGCCATTGACGATGCCTACAAACGGTTGTTACTGCCCACCTTATCCAACGAAATTTTAAAGCAGACCAAAGAAAAGGCCGATGATGATGCCATAAAGGTCTTTGCCAAAAACTTACGCCAGTTATTGCTGGCCCCACCCCTGGGCGAAAAACGGATTTTGGCCATTGATCCCGGATTTAGGACCGGTTGCAAAGTGGTCTGCTTGGATGCCAACGGAAACCTACTGCACAATGAAACCATTTTTCCCCATGCTCCCCAAAAACAATTTTCGCAAGCGGCCAGTAAACTAAGAAGCCTTGCCGATGCCTATAAAATTGAGACCATAGCCATTGGCAACGGCACCGCATCACGCGAAACCGAACACTTGGTAAAGCAAGTACATTTTAAAAATACCCTAGAGGTCTTTGTGGTCAGCGAAGCTGGAGCCAGTATCTATTCGGCCTCCAAAATTGCCCGTGATGAGTTCCCCAATTATGATGTAACCGTTCGGGGTGCGGTCTCCATCGGAAGACGGTTGGCCGACCCCTTGGCAGAACTGGTAAAGATTGATCCAAAATCCATTGGGGTGGGGCAATACCAGCACGATGTGGATCAAAACAAGCTGAAAACCTCGCTTGATACCGTGGTGGAAAGCTGTGTGAATGCCGTTGGGGTCAACATCAACACCGCCAGTGAATCATTATTGGGCTATGTTTCGGGCATTGGCCCCAAATTGGCCGAAAACATCGTAGCCCATAGGGCAACAAATGGAGCTTTTAAAAGCAGGGAAGCCATTAAAAAAGTGGCGCGTTTGGGTGGAAAAGCCTTTGAGCAGGCCGCAGGATTTCTCAGGATCAAAGATGCCGAAAACCCCTTGGATGATTCTGCCGTACACCCAGAAAGTTACCCCCTGGTTGAAAAAATGGCGGATGACCTTGCCGTACCCTACGTTAAGTTAATTCGGAACAAAGAGTTGCTCCAAAAAATTGAGTTGGAACGTTATTGTACCGCTACTGTGGGCCTGCCCACTTTGAAAGACATTGTCCAAGAACTGGAAAAACCCGGACTGGACCAACGCGAAAAGGCCAAGGCTTTCACCTTTAACCAAAACATTCGCACCATAGATGACCTGCAAGAAGGGCAATTGCTTCCGGGCATTGTAAGCAACATCACCAATTTTGGGTGCTTTGTGGATATTGGCATCAAGGAGAATGGTTTGATCCACATCTCCAACCTCGCCGATGGTTTTGTAAAGGATGTGAACGAACATGCTAGCCTTCACCAACAGATCATCGTTAGGGTATTGCAGGTAGATATGGCCCGAAAAAGAATCCAATTGGCCATGCACCAATCAAAATGATCACTGCCACATTGGATTGCCTATCGATATTGCGCCCTTTGCAAACGATCGTTGATACTCATGCCCAAACCTTCATCGGGCATTCGTTCCGCTATGATGATGTCCAACCCCAAGCTATCCATCTCATGTAAGGCGTTAAAGAGTTTTTGGGCCGCTTCTTGCAGATCTTTTCGCTCTGAAAGCATTATCAACTTCTCCACAGCCCGATACGAATCATCAGAAAATGAAAGGATTCCAACTTTTTTGTTTGAATGCCGTTCCAATTCCCCTGCCACATCATCGGTCAGTATCAATTGGGTTTTGGGCGCGTAGTGTTTGGCCAACATCCCTGGGGCCACAGGGGTCTTTTCTTCTTTGGTCAACAATTTCACCTTGCCCACAACGGCTTCAATCTGTGCCACGGCTATTCCCCCTTTTCTATAGATGATGGGAATACCCTCCTCAAAACCAACAATGGTCGATTCCAACCCTACTTGGCATGGGCCGCCATCCAACACGGCTCCAATCTTATCCCCAAAATAGGCATCCACATGCTTGGCCGTGGTCGGACTTATTCTGGTAAACGGGTTGGCACTGGGCGCCACCAAGGGAAAGTCGAGTCCGCCCAACAAACGTATGGTAAGTCCATGTCTGGGCATTCGGATGCCGACAGTAGGTTTCCCGGCCGTAATCAAATCGGTAACCTTAGCGTTCTTGGGCAGTATTAAGGTCAATGGCCCCGGCCAAAACGTTTTGGCCAATTTATATGCCGCTTCGGGCACGTGGGACGTCAATTCCTGTAACTGTTCCAATTGGTGGATGTGGACAATCAACGGATTGTAAAGGGGTCTTCCCTTCAGTTCAAAAATTTTCCTTACGGCTTTTTCATCAAAGGCATTGGCCGCAAGGCCATAGACGGTTTCCGTGGGTACGGCCACCACCTCACCTTTTTTAAGCAACTCCCGACAACGCGCTATGTCCTGTATGATTCCATACGCCATTTGGCAAAGGTACTATTGTTATAATTTTGTTGGTATTGGATTTAAACAAGATATTTGCACAGAACAATGGAACATCACCTATCTAACTGTTGACCAAACTTATCCAACAAGGTAAGAGTGCTGTCCAAATAACAATACAACCTATGGGCATTGGCTTTTTCTAGGTATGGCCATGCCAAATTCCCTTTAAAAAACACACATGAGAATTTACCACACCATCATCGCCATATGCTTTTCCTTACTGGGCCACGCACAAGATTTTCAAAATATTGCGGACAGGGGAGACCTTTGGAAGGATTTCACCTACGATATGGGCAATGTTTTTGGCGGTATAGGCCATTCCTACAGCAGGCCTTTTCATTGGAAAGGGCAACAATGGGCCAATTTTGGCTATATCGCTGCAGGCACCGCTATCCTTTTCACCATTGATGACGAAGCAGATCAGTGGGCCAATGGTTTTAGGAATGATGTGCCGCAACTGGTAAAAGATTACGGAAACAAATACGGAAACCCCAACAACAACTATATGCTTACGGGCGGGGTTTACCTGACCGGCCTCGTCACCAAAAACGAAAAACTGAGAAGAACGGGGGTATTGCTCATAGCTTCGGCAACGGCAGGCGGCTTTTTGCAACAGGTGAGCAAGCGTATCATTGGCCGGTCAAGACCAAAGAGTGGTGCATCGTCATCCACCTATGACCCTTTTCACCTTGATCGGGTATTCAGTTACGATTCCTTTCCCTCTGGGCATGCCATGCTGGCCTTTAGCAACGCCTATGTCATTGCCAAGCAATTTAAGAGTAAATGGATAAAGGCGGGGTTATATACCGTTGGCATGGTCCCGGGCCTTGTTCGGGTGCTCGATCGTTTTCACTGGATTTCCGATGTGGCCTTCAGTACTGCGCTAAGCATATTTATGGTAGAGTCCATTGATCGTTATCTGGACAAAAAATACAGCGAAAAGTACCATGCCAATCCCAAAGGGAACACGGTGAGTTGGAACCTGACCTTTGGCATGAACCGATTGGGAGTGGCCGTCCAGTTCTAAAAGGAAAATACAAACACTTTAGCGTCCTGAATGATTATGTGCCAATGCAATAGAAACAAGGTGCTATCGTTGGTAGGTTTCTGTAGTTGAACTTCCATCAGGGTTTACAAACTCATACGTATAGCGGCCACTATCGTCCCAGCCGTAATGGATCATGTAAGTATCATTATTTAGGGAATACGTGAGGGTATATGAATTGGAGCCCGTTGATTGAAAGTCTGTAATCGTTGCCCCGACAAGTGGTTCCAAAGCAGGCCGAGCACCTTGGGTAGCAGCCTGTGGCGTGACCTGGTTTTCTGGGGCAACGGTATTGGGATCCAAGTTTACCACTCCTCTCATCCCCGCAATAAAATAAGGGTATTCCCTTATGGTATGATATTGGTAAGAACCATCATCATTGAACTTTCCCAGATATTGATCCAACTCATCTGTGGTTTCGCCATAGACCGGAAAGCCATCCACGGCATAGGCTATTGGATTACCACTACCAACGGTTGCTTGTAAATGTGTGGGCGGAAGGTGGTAGTGGTAATCATCTGCCCGTCCACAATGCCCACCCCATTGGTCCAACTCACCTATGGCATTGGCATCCTCACCACGGTTATTGAGGGGGTTAAATATGGGTATGCCATTGGCTGCTATGGCAATGGCCCCTTTTAAAAGGTTGGTCTCTGTGGACAAAGGATTGTCTGACAGGACAGGTTGAATGGGAATGGCCCAACTATTGGTTCCCGTGTAATTGTGGTCTATGGGTACTTGTTGCTGCCAGTTGGTAATGCCCACCATCATGTTATGGTCTGGAATTCCATTGGATGAAACATAAAAATAAGTAGCATCCGATGAAGTACCCACTTCTGAAAAACTACCAAAAATAGATGTCATAAAGGAGACATCATTGGAAGGGAGGTCCATAACAACGTCTGAAGCATCATCATCCTTACCACAGGCAGAAACAAACACAAGGAGAAGGCCCAAAAAGCCATACGAAAAATGAAATGCCTTCCTCTGTTTGGAATAAAGCAAAGAGGACAACAAAAAGAGGGCGATCCCCAAACCAAGAAGCCATGGAAAAGAAAAGTCATGGGTTGGCAAAGGAGCATTATTGATTTGCAAAATTTTGGCGTTCTCTTTCAAGACCAATTCTTGGTATTTTGGCAAAAGCACCTCAAAATCATAGGTATGCAATTTATATTCTTTATCTAAAAAGTAAACTTTTCCATCCTCATATGTTAGTAATTCCGCCAGCAACGGTTGGTTGTCTATGATCCAAATCTTTTCATTGCCGTGACCGCCTATATGCGCATATAGAACTGCTTGAAACGATAGTAAAAAGAAAAAGGCTTTTAAGTACTTCATCGTATCTTGTTTTTAAGTTAGGTAATCCCACTAATGATTATTGGACTATGCCTTTATTAAAAGGTTTAATTTGAGTTGGTTATTCCAAAACCCCACTACCCATCAGCAAATCAAACAGCTACTAGGTTTTTTATTTAGATTGGTTTAAAATAATTATCTTTGCCCTGTTTCCATGGGTAAGAAAAAGAAAAACATAAAGCTTCAGAAAAATAGGTTGAAAGACCTGAATCCCAACAAGTGCAAATCCAAATGTTGCGATAAGTATAAAAAGGGCGAGCAAAAAAGGTGCAAAAAGTGCCCTTGTTATGATTTACTCCAAAAAGTAGCCTAAAAAGAGGGCTTTCGCCCTCTCTTGTAGTATCAAATCCGTAATTGGTATTATTTTCCCAACAACAACAATTCGTTGCAACGAATTTCGGTCACATATCGTTTTTCACCCGTTTTGGTTTCATAGCTCCGTGAAGTGAGTTTCCCTTCCAAGGCCACCTCTTTGCCCTTGCTCAAGTAGCTTTCCACAATTTCGGCAATCTTGCCCCAGGCCACTACATGGTGCCATTGGGTATCGGTCACCTTTTCCCCCTGTTGGTTTTTGTAGGTTTCGTTGGTGGCAATGGAGAATTTGGCCAATTTGTTGCCATTGTCCAAGGTTACGATCTCTGGGTCCTGTCCCAAGTTTCCAATCAACTGTACTTTGTTTCTAAGCGCGTTCATAAGTTCTAATTTTAAGGTTAAACAGTTAATACTATCGAACGGTAATTGTTTCGACACAGCAAACATAGAATGCACTACATTTGGAACTCGGTTATGAACCACTTACTTTCGGTTGTAATCGTTTGTAGTCGTTTAAATTCAACTATAGATGCCTAGACAAAGGCATCTATATACCAAATGGGACAGGATTGAATAAATTTTCTATAATTTACCGTGAAGTAATTTTTTTGGGAATCAAGGGTTCTGGTTAGTCCCTCACTAATTCAAGAGACCAGAGCAGCAACAATTTATCCCCTTATCAACGAGCGTAACGACACTTGACCAATTCTACTAACATTGATTAGTTACCGTCCTTCTTTTTGGGTACGGACACCTTTAGCACATCGTCCAAAGAACCGTCAATCTTTAGCTTCTTTTCGTACTCTTTGGCACGTTCTTTCTTTTTAGGTTCTTTTTTATTTTCCACAAGGCAAAGTTAAGAATTAACATGGTATTGTATGTTAAAAACATATTTTGGCATTACATTTGCACCCCTTTATTTGGTCGAAAATGTAAGTTTTTCAACGCTTTGTAGACTAAAAGGTATGTTGTTATATATAATATTCTTATATTATACAACGTTTTTATAATTGAGTTATTAACTTGGAATTAAAATGCTATTTGTAACCACGGAAATTCAAAAAATGTGTGACAATCATTTCATGGGTTGGTCGCACGACTTCAAGGCTTTGGTTGTGCAGGGCGCAAGTGAAGACGAGGTCAAAAAAGAACTTTTAATATCATTAAGGGCTAAAGTCGCTTATGATACGGGGTTGCCTATAACCAATATTGAAGCTGCCGAAGTTACTTCAGAAATCTTGGAAAGATATTTCCAAAAATTAAACGATAAAAATCTTTATCGAACACAGCTAGCCTAAATTATGACCATATCGCATCTGGGACAACAAGAGTTTATTGACTTTCTTTTAGAAAATGGGTGTAAATTGGTATCTGATGAAAACTGGAACGACTATGATAGGATAATGCTGGAGAAAGACGGCATTTCTTTTCCGCTTCAAATGTCCAAGGTCTATTACTACTATACGGTTAATAGAATTTGTGAGGACATTGGCATAGACCCTCCCGAACATTGCAAAAAAACAGCAGAACAGATTAAAAACAAAAAAGGGGGTAAGTAACCCCCTTTTATTTTATCAAAAATTTGTAACTCAACACACTCTCTGAATCCTCTAAAAACCCATCAAACCGTTCTTGTGGCGTTAAATCCCTAGTATTGAACCTAGCAGCAAATTCATCTAAATAGCGAGTAATATGCTTATCACTTACTTGATGGTAAATACCATAGATACCACGCTTTAGAATGCTCCAGAAGTTTTCAATCGTATTAGTGTGAACTTCTCCATCCACATAAACACTTAGTGCATGGTCAACACTACCGTGATTATAGCTTTTGTGTAACTTCTTATAAACACTTGCATTGTCCGTGTAAAGTGTTGACTTTTCAGGAACGTGCTTTTTAATAAATGTGACCATATTGGCAGCATCAGCCCTAGGCACGTACTTTAAAAGCACCTTGCCGTCTCGTTCAATTAAACCAACAACCACTTTCTTAGGCTTGTAAGGTTTGCCCTCATTGGTTAAATCGGGATTATCATTCGAACGTCTTTTGATACCATGCTTGTTTTTCTCCTTGCCACCGATATAGGCTTCGTCAGCCTCTACCATTTTAGTTTCGCCCAACATCTTAGGGCTTTTCTCTTTTAGCATTTCCCTAATCCTATGAAGCACGAACCAAGCCGTTTTTTGAGTGATGTTCAATTGTGTTGCCAACTGAACGCTAGAAATACCCTTCTTACTGGTAGTTGCCAAATAAATAGCTGCAAACCAAATCCTAAACGAGATTTTAGAGTTCTCGAATATCGTACCTACTTTAACGGTAAACTTTCTGTGACATTCTTTATTACGGCATTTCCAACCCCTATTGGTCTTATAGGGATTGCCACAACCACAATGCGGACATTCAGGTTCACCACCCCAACGAATCTGTTCGTAATACTCTACACAGGTTTTTTCGTCCTTGAAGTAATCTAAAAGCTGAATAAGTGACTTGAATTGCATGACGGTTATTTAGATACTTAAATATACAATTTGTCCCATTAAATACCTAATATATTATTACTTATTTTACCTTTTGTAACACCAAAACTTTATCATTGGTGATTGGTACTCTAATTACGTCAGACTTCTTGAAATTGGATTGGAAAAACGTATAACTTCTTTGATTATCTGGAAATAATTCATTGTAACTATGTCGAAATCCTGAAAGATTTGTGGACGCAAAAATCACCCTATTATCTATAATTGCCACAAAGAGTTTTTTGATTTTGCTATTCAAGCTCATGTTACAAAGAAAAACAAATAATTATATAAAGCTATTATTGTTTTTTATAATAATATAAGTACCTTATTTTACTTTATATGAAAAATAAATTGTATTTTTACGATACGTTTTATTAAGTTTATCGCATAAAAAAACGCCAGTACCGTTAATACTGACGTTTAAAACTTGAAATTAGAGTTGAAGTTTATTGCAACTCAGCTAAGTTGGGCTAATGAGACCCATTTTTACGGCAAATGAGACCGACTTCGCCCTCTGATTTCGTTTTTAACTAAGCAAAATACTATTGTTCAATTGCTTAGGGTACTGCACCTACCAAGTGTAGGTTGTGGTCTGGGTTTTGACCTTAACGGGAACGGTTTTCGTCCCTCGACTGGTTTTAACCCTTACACGTACAGTTTTCGTAGATGTCCTGGTAGACTTACGCATAACTAGATGTGATTTAAATTGAACAATTGACGGTTACGGACTTTCCGAAACCCAAACAAAAAGGATATGTTGGCGCATATCCTTTTTTAAGTTTATATCATACCTAAATGATTTGGTTCATATTTTAACAATATTGTCTCTACCATATTTGAAAATGTTCTATTATCCTTTTCAGCCATTTCCTCTATCTTTTCCACTACATCTGGCCTAAGCCGTAGAGTTTTTACTTTAATATTCTTTGTTGGATTCATATCATTGGAGTTTTAGATTAATTGATGACTCTAAATTAATGTCTAATACACTTCAACTTGGATTATTCGAAATGGGTTTTTAACATTTTTTTCAACATTAATCAACATCAAGTAGAATACAATGTATTTTTTAGTAAAAAGTTAGATTTGTCCCATAATGTATATAGATGCCTAGACAAAGAAAAACCAAGCTTACCTATAGCACGGAAAACGACAAAAAAGTCAAAAAACTGTTGATTCGTTCCATCGAAAAATTGACGGGCCAGCCCAAATTGGAACGTATGTACAACGAGGTGTTGGCCTTAGATCCCTCGCCCGAAGCGATTTGGGAGATACTGGTGGAAAGATTACGGTTAAAGCTCGATTATGACCAGCATGCCTTTGATGCCATTCCGCAACATGAACCTTTGATTTTTATTGCCAACCATCCGTTTGGGGTGGTAGATGGCATTGTGTTTGGCCATATGGTGAAACAAAAGCGGAAGGATTTTAAGTTTTTGGTCAATGCCGTTCTCTGCCGGGAAAAGGTCTTGAACCACTATTTTCTCCCCATAGATTTTGCTGCCACCAAGGAGGCCCTGCAAACCAACATCACCACCCGAAAGGTGGCCCTAGAGTGCATTGAACAGGGAGAATCTATAGTGATTTTTCCATCGGGCGGGGTGGCCACTTCCAAAAAGCCCTTTACAAAGGCCGAGGACCTGGAGTGGAAGAAGTTCGTCTTAAAACTCATTCGGCAATCCAAGGCCACCGTCATCCCCTTTTATTTTCATGGGCAGAACAGTCCCCTTTTCCAATTTGTAAGTCAAGTAAGCATGGATCTTCGCATTTCCATGCTCCTGAACGAAGTACGCAATAAAATTGGCAAGACCTTAAAATTCTCCATTGGCAAACCATTGATCTTTGAAGAAATGCAAGCGCATAAGGGTGACCTTCTACTCTCCTTTTTATATAATCAGGTGCATCAATTGGAACACAAAAGTGCTTCCCAGCCCAAGAAATAGTTGCCCTACGTTCTTTTTGGCTATTTTTAGGGAAACCTCATTAACACAAATGGAAATCCTTCAAACACTACTTGATGAAATCATTGGGTTTCTTGGTATATCCCAAATCTTGGAAATATTACAATCCGGTGATTATAGCAAATTCAAGACCTATGACGGCGTTGTTTCCCTGATCTATCCCATTATTCCTTTTTTGGTATTGTTGGAATTGGTCATGGGCCTTATCCATAAAAATCCCCAGACCAAGGTATACAAGGTCAATTTTATCATTTATGTCTTCAATCGTTTTGTGGGTCGGTTCATATCCATAGCCATGGTCGCTCTTTGCATTGGGCTTTTTCAAGACTGGGCCCCTTTTAACACCACTTTTACATGGTATTGGCTTATCTATGCCTATGTTGTTTGGGAGTTTGGCCATTTTCTTTACCATTACTGGGGCCATAAAGTACGCTTGTTTTGGTGCTTGCATTCTACCCATCATGCCCCAGAAAACATGAACCTATCGGTGACCTACGCCCACTTTTTCTTGGAAGCCCCCTATGCAGATACCATTCGCACTACGGTTTGTATTCTATTTGGTGTGCAACCAGATCTACTTTTTTTGGTCATGTTCATTGATGGTACTTATGGCGCCTTTATCCATATTGGCGAAAATATAATGAAGGATGGCCGACTTGGTTTTTTAAAACATTGGATACTTACCCCTTCGCACCACAGGGTACACCATGCCCGAAACCCGCTGTATATGGACACCAATTTTTGTAACCTACTCAATATTTGGGACAGGGTATTTGGCACCTATCAACCAGAAGATAAAAAAGTAACCATTGAATATGGGATTACCCGTAAAATGGATTCAGGAAATTTTTTTGACGTCTATTTTGGTGAACTGGTTGCCCTATTTAAAGATGTTTACCGTGCCCCAGGACTAAAAAACAAGTTGTTGTATCTAATAATGCCCCCGGGATGGCACCATAACGGTAAACATAGAACCGCCAAAATAATTCGGAATAATTACTTAAAACAATGGAACCAATAGCCCTTAATTACCCCTGGTTTCCATATCTTTAAATGTGATATATAGGCCATGGCACGACCTTTGTACCTGCCCTATTAAACAGAATGCAATGAAAAAAATAGTAACACTGTCTATAGTATTAATCAGCACACTGAGCGTTATGGCACAATCAAAAAATTTCTTGGATATTCCCTATCTGGAAACCTCGGCCAGAGTTGACACTTTGGTCAGTCCCGATAAAATTTATTTGAGCATCTCCATCCATGAAAAAGATTCAAAGGGAAGGAAATCTGTAGAGGAACAGGAAAACAAGATGGCCCAAAAGCTAAAGGCTTTGGGCATAGATATGGATAAACAATTGACCATAAAAGATCTGGCCAGTAATTACAAAAAGTACTTTTTACGATCTAAGGATGTATTGAAGAGCAAGCAATATTCCCTTTTGGTATACGATGGCCTTACAGCGGGCAAGGTGATGGCCGCCTTGGAAGAACTGGGCATTGCCAACACTTATTTGGAAAAGACGGAATACTCCAAAATGGACGAACTGGAACTGCAATTGAAGACCAAGGCCGTAAAAAAAGCCTTGAAAAAGGCCGAAGCGTTGACCCAACCCTTAAATCAAAAAGTGGGGGCCGCCATCCACATTGCAGATAATTCGCAGCCGTATTACCCAAACTACAACCAACCCCGAATGGAAATGGCCATGGCCAAAATGGAAAGGGCCCAAGACGAAGCCTTGGATATTGACTTTGAAAAAATAAGGGTGGAGAGCATGGTCAATGTCAAATTTGCGCTGTTGCAATAACCCGGTTCCCGTGAAAACCTTTTTAGCACTTTTGGTCTTGGGATGCTCATTGGCAACGGCCCAGAAAACCATGCAACTGCAGGACGGGCAGACCTCTCCATCGGCCTCATTATCGGATGTTGAATGGATTAGCGGCCATTGGCAGGGCGAAGCCTTTGGTGGCATTGCCGAAGAAATTTGGAGTCCACCCTTGGGCAATTCCATGATGTTTGTCTTTAAACTGGTGAATGATGGCAAGATATCCTTCTATGAGATTGGCCACATTCAGGAAGTGGACGCTACCCTGATCCTACAATTGAAACATTTTCACGGCAATTTAAAGGGATGGGAAGAAAAGGACGATACCGTAGATTTTAAATTGGTAAAGCTGCAAACCAACAAGGTGTTCTTTGAGGGGATGACCTTTGAAAAGATAACCGATGACCATATTAGGATTTACGTACTCATTGAGGAAGATGAAAAGGCCGATGAAGTCCTTTTTGATTATTACAGGGTAAAGACATAATCCTTAATCCAATACCGAAAGGGCGGCACTAACCATTTTTTGCAGTTTCTCCTGATCGGCATCCACTTTAGATACCACACGAATGCCGTTGTAGAGCGCAAATAGCATCAACCCTATTTCTTGGGCATCCTTGGATGGGGAAAGTTCCCCACTATCAATTCCGTTTTGCACATAAGCTATAAAGATGCTTTCGACCCGTTCCGAATTTTCCAGCAGGACATGGTGTATTTTTTCATTACCGGGAATTAGCTCCATGGCGGTATTCACCACAAAACAACCCTTGCGGTTTTCATCCGTTACCGCTTCTCCAACAGCATGGGCAAAAAGTTTTTTGAACCCTTCCCGCACCAATGGTTCCGTATTAAAAACCTCTTGCAACCAGCCTTCAACGGTCTTTCGGTAATGGGCAAAAGCCCTGTCATATAATGCATCCTTCCCTCCAAAAGTATCGTACAAGCTTGCTCGGTTAATGCCCAAATGCGACACCAAATCTTGCATTGAAGTAGCGTGGAACCCTTTTTTCCAAAAGAGTTCCATCGCCTTGTTCAATACTTCTTTTTCACAAAATTGTTTGTTCCTTGGCATAATGTATTCGTGCCAAATGTATCCAAAAAACTATACTTGGGCGAATCCGCCATCAACAGGAATTTCAGCTCCTGTAACATAACTACTGTCAGACGAGGCCAAAAACAGTGCCGTTGTCGCTATTTCATCGGAATTTCCAAAGCGGCCCAAGCTCACCAATGATGGAAAGTTGGAGGCCATGGCATCTATATTCTCTTGGGGCACATTGTGCTTGCCATAGATAGGAGTGTCAATAGGTCCGGGCGCTATGGCATTCACCCGTATTCCCTTGGGGCCAAATTCTGCAGCCAAGGTTCTGGTAATACTCCGCAATGCCGCCTTACTGGAACCATAGGCCACCATTCCGGCAAAACCTTTTACATTGACAATGGAGGTGTTAAAGATGATGCTTGCCCCCTCATTTAAATGATCAAAAGCCGCCTTTACCGTAAATAACGGGCCCTTAACATTGATGTTCTGCACCTCGTCATAGACTTCCTCGGTCAATCCATCAATGGTTTCCACACGAAAGATTCCAGCATTCAAGAAGAGGACATCGATCTTTCCAAAAGTATCCACCGTAGTTTTTACCAACGCTTTACTATCTGCAATGCTTGCTGCTTCTGCCTTTACCAAAAGGTAATCCCCGCTAAGCTCTGCGGTAAGGGCATCCAATTTTTCTTGGCTCCTGCCAGTTAGGACCACCTTGGCCCCCTCTTCTAAAAAAAGCTTGGCCGTATGCAAGCCTATTCCACTGGTAGCCCCTGTGACAATGGCTACTTTGTTTTCCAATTTTTTCATTTGATATTTTTTTGATTCAATGATTTATTTTGGAACAATCATTCCGATACAAACATATTTATTTTAGAACGATTGTTCCGTTAAAAAAAGTGGTTTTAACATGATTTTAATGTTTTAAGGACAGTTTTGTATCTTCCTAGGCAAAATCCACACTTATGAAAACCTTGAGATTGTTTCTCATCCTTCTCCTTGCCCTTCCTTGCCTTACCCAAGCCCAAAGAAGAAAAAAGAAGGTTGAAAAACCCGCTATCGTTTTAAATGACTCCCTGTATTCTGGCCTCAAATGGCGCAACATTGGTCCCTTTCGCGGGGGGCGAAGCGTGGCCTCAACAGGAGTGGTAGACCAACCCATGACCTACTACATGGGTACCACGGGCGGTGGTATATGGAAAACCACCGATGATGGCATCACTTGGAAGAACATCTCAGACGGCCAGTTGAACACCGGTACCGTTGGGGCCATCTCTGTTTCGGAAAGCAACCCCAATACGGTTTATGTGGGCATGGGCGAACATGCCGCCCGTGGGGTCATGACATCCATGGGCGATGGCGTGTACAAATCCACAGATGCCGGAAAAACATGGAAGCATATCGGCTTGGATGAAACCCGACATATTTCTGATGTCATTATCCATCCATCAAACCCTGATATTGTCTTTGTAGCTGCACAAGGAGCACAATACGGTCCATCTGAACAACGGGGCATTTACCGTTCGGTCAATGGAGGGCAAACTTGGGAACGTGTCCTTTTCGTGGATGAAAATACTGGAGCTTCCTCGTTATCCATGGACATGAACAACCCCTTGATCCTCTATGCGGCCCTATGGCAGCACAGACGCTACCCTTGGATTATGGAATCGGGTGGTCCTGCTTCGGGCATCTACAAATCCACCGATGGGGGCACCACATGGAAACAGCTTAAAAAAGGACTTCCCAAGGAATTTGGAAAGGCAGGCATCTCCGTTTCAAGGGCCAATCCTGAAGTGGTCTTCGCCGTTATTGAGGCCCAAGACGACAAGGGTGGTGTGTACAAAAGTGTGGATGCCGGAAAAACATGGAAACTGGTAAACAAAGACCGAATCAACATTGCCCGTTCTTGGTACTATATGGAAATTCTGGCCGATCCACAAAATGAAAACGTGGTCTATGTGCTCAATGCCCCCGTGACCAAATCCATTGACGGTGGAAAATCGTTCCAACCCTTGCCCACGCCACACGGCGACAACCACCATTTATGGATCCACCCCCACAACAATCAGGTCATGATCAATTCCAATGATGGGGGAGCCAACATATCCAACAACGGGGGAAAGAGTTGGAGCACACAACAGAATCAGGCCACTTCACAGTTCTATCGGGTAATTACCGATAATCTAGTGCCCTATAATGTGTATGGCGGCCAACAGGACAACTCGGCCATTGCCATAGCCAGCCGTACCAATGATGCCGGTATCGATTGGAAGGATTGGTATTCCGTTGCCGGTTGTGAAAGCGCCTATCTGGCCTTTGACCCCGACAACCCAGAAGAGGTCTACGGGGGTTGCTACCAAGGCATTATTGAAAAGTGGGTAAAGGCTTCCAGGGAATCCAAACCCATAAAAGAATATCCCGAATTAGGGCTGGGCAAGGTCCCCGAAGATTTTAAGTTTCGGTACAACTGGAATGCGCCCATTATTAGTTCTCCCCATGACCGAAACACCATTTACCATGCGGGCAATGTGGTCTTCAAAACCCAAGATGGTGGCCATAGTTGGGAAGTCATCAGTCCAGATCTGACCCGCAACGACATAACCAAACACGGCCCAGGCGGTGGCCCATACACCAATGAAGGCGCAGGCGGAGAAAATTATAACACCTTGATGTATTTGACTGAATCGCCCCATGAACAAGGGGTACTTTATGCCGGTAGTGATGATGGCTTGGTGCACCTTACCAAAGACGGTGGTGCCCATTGGGAAAACATTACCCCTCCTAACTTGGCAGAGGGCATCATCAACAGCATTGAGGTTTCCCCACATGATCCAGCCACTGCCTATATTGCCGTTATGCGTTACAAGTCCATGGATTTGAAACCCTATGTTTATAAAACATCAAACTACGGACAAACGTGGCGTAAAATTACCAACGGCATCACCGATAAGCACACTTTTGTACGTGTAGTCCGTGAGGACAAAAAGAAAAAAGGATTGCTTTATGCCGGGACGGAAACCGGATTGTATATTTCGTTGGATGACGGCCAGAATTGGCAAAAATTCCAATTGAACCTGCCCATTGTCCCCATCAACGACCTTACCATCCAAGACAACGATTTGGTCGTGGCCACCGCAGGACGTTCCTTTTGGATCTTGGATGACATCGGGGCCATCCAAAACAGTTATGACACCGCCGAAACCTTAAAAATTGTACAACCCAAGCCCAGCTATCGCATTTTGGGGGGCAGCACTGATAAACCCGTGCCTGGATTGGGCCAAAATCCTAAATCTGGGGTAACCCTGGATTATTACCTTCCAAAGAAATTGGATTCCACAGAACTAAAACTAGAAGTCCTTGAAAGCGGAAAGGTCATCCGCAGTTATACCAACCAAAAACCAAAAGACTTTAAATCTTGGCCCGGAGGGCCACCAAAACCCCAAGTACTGCCCTCAAAGAAAGGATACAACCGTTTTACATGGGATTTTCACAGGGAAGCCATTCCCGCCATTGACAAGGTCTTTGTGTTTGGCGATTATAGAGGCTCTAGGGTTGCTCCCGGTGCCTACATCTTAAGACTGACACTCGGGGATACAACTGTTGAAACCACAGCAACCGTATTGCCCAATCCAAAAATAACCGCTTCCACAGCGGCCTATAACGATCAACAACAGCTATTGGCACAGATAGAAGCCACCATTGTCCATATGCATGAAGCCGTCAATCAAATGCGTTCTGCCAAGGCACAACTGAACGCTTATGACAAATTATTGAAGGACAACGAATCGGCCAAAGCACTTTTGGAAAAGGGCGAACAATTGCGGGAAAGGATAAAAATCTGGGAAGAAAACCTTATCCAACCCAAGCAAAAGACCTTTCAGGATGTCATCAATTTCCACAACCAGCTCAGTGCCGATTTTATGCACCTAAAAGGATTTGTTGATGTGGCCGAACCCAAAGTCACTGAAGGTGCCAAAGAACGCCTGAAGGATCTGATGGCGGCTTGGAAAACCTATGAAAATGAAAAAACGGCCATTGTGGAAAAGGAAATGACCGCGTTTAATGAGCTGTTCAAGGCATTGGATTTACCTGCCATAATTTTGACGGATGAATGATGTTGTAAGAAAATGTTTGGAATGTGGCATAGAAATCCGGGGCAGGATAGACAAAAAATTCTGTTCGGATTACTGTCGCAATGCCTATAACAACAAGCTGAACAAAGACAGTAAGAATTTGGTGCGAAACATCAATAACCGATTGCGGAAAAATTACAGGATTTTGGACAGCTTTGAGCTAAAAGAGGGGAAGACCAGAACCAGTAAAACCCGCTTGTTGGACAAGGGTTTTGACTTTGAGTACATCACCAACCTCTACACGACCAAAAAGGGAAGCATCTACTATTTTGTCTATGACTTGGGCTATCTTCCCTTGGACAATGACTACTATATGATTGTAAAACGAGAGTAAATAAAAAGCCCCTAAATCGGGGCTATATTCAAAATCAATTCAAATGTGGTCGTGCTTTATTTCCAATTTTGACCACTAAGTTTTAATGCAGCAATCACAATATCCTTACGGCTTATCTGTCCTACCAAAAGGCCATTTTTCATAACGGGCAACCTTCTTCGGTTATGTCGGTCAAAAACACCGGCGGCATCAAAGATGGTCATATCGTGGGGTATGGTCTCTACATTTTTGGTCATAAACCGTTGAACACTTTTGTCCAATATGGGTTGGTTAAAATAACGGCTCTCCGATATTTGTTTCATACAATCCGCCTCAGATACGATACCTACCAAAAATCCATTGTCATCTAGAACAGGGCCACCAGAGATCTTATACTGGGCAAAGGACTCCATGACTTCCAAAATGGATTGATTGGGTGAAAAGGTCACCAGTTTTTTAGTCATATAATCTGATACCAAAATAGGCGCATCGGATTCTTTTCTTGTATCCACTTTGGCCCGTGCCCCTTGAAAACTCTTTATTGCCATACCAATTAATTTTTGGGTTGATTTATCAATTTAATGATTTTTTATCACATTACACAAATTTCACAAAACAAAACCCATCTAAAAATCAATATTTTATATATTTAATGCCGCCGAACACTGCTTATGAAAATCACAAGAACCATTGCCCTAGCGCTGCTTTTCTTAGCAGTCTATTGGACCTATAAATCCCTTACTCCCAGTTATATGGGAAGAAGTGACCTAAAGGCCTCCGCCTTCTCTACAGACCGTGCTTTGGTGCATGTAAAAAAAATAGCAGAAAAACCACATGCTGTTGGTTTTACGGCCCATAATAAGGTTAGGGATTACATTACACAAGAATTGAAGGGCATGGGCCTGAACCCCGCCCATCAAGAAGGATTTTCCCTTGGCGATGGAAGGAACCTCTGCAGACCTAGCAACATTTTGGCAAAAATCAAAGGTTCCAGCAATGGAAAAGCCTTGTTGTTAATGTCGCACTATGACAGCCATCCACATTCATCTTATGGCGCCAGTGATGCCGGAAGTGGTGTTGCCACCATTTTAGAGGGTGTACGGGCTTTTTTGGCCAAGAACCAAACGCCAAAAAACGATATTATTGTTTTGATAACGGATGGAGAAGAAGTTGGGTTAAACGGAGCAGAACTATTTGTTAAAGAACATCCTTGGGCCAAGGATGTGGGATTGGTGTTGAACTTTGAAGCCCGGGGCAGCGGTGGCCCCAGTTATATGCTTATAGAAACCAACAGGGGAAACCAACAACTGATCAATGAATTCGTGAAGGCAAACCCTGAATATCCGGTGGGGAATTCCCTTGCGTACAGCATTTATAAGATGCTGCCCAATGATACGGATTTGACCGTATTTAGGAAAGACCGTGACATTGATGGTTTCAATTTTGCCTTTATAGACGACCACTATGACTATCATACCGCTTTGGACATCTATAAAAGGTTAGATCCGGAGTCACTTGCCCACCAAGGAAGCTATCTAATGCCGTTATTGGAACACTTTGCCAATGCCGATTTAGGCAATGTCAAAAGTTTAAACGACAATGTTTATTTTAACATTCCCTTTTTTAAACTGATCCATTATCCTTACGACTGGATTTGGCCCATGTATTTCTTGGCTGTCCTAGCATTTATCGTATTGCTTTGGCATGGTTTCAAAGCAAAAAAACTACAGCTTAATGAGATTCTTAAAGGCTTTTTGCCAATGCTCGGTTCCCTATTGCTGGCACTGCTCTTTGGCTATGTGCTTTGGCCAATTTTGATATGGTGGTACCCCCCATTCAATGATCTCTTGCACGGTTTTCCCTATGCAGGGCATGATTATATTGCGGCCACATCACTATTGAGCTTTGCCTTCTGCCTATTGGCGTACAGGGAATTTTATAAAATCAAAACCCAAAACCTATTGGTAGCCCCCATTTTTTTGTGGTTGGTTATTTGCACATTGCTCAACCTTTATTTGAAAGGCGCTAGCTTTTTTATTCTACCCCTTTTTGCCCTTTTGGCAGGGTTTATGGTCTGTATGAACCAAGAAAGCCCAAACCCCTTTTTATTGGCATTTTTGGCCATCCCCGCCATTGCCATGTTTGCCCCATTTATAGCAATGTTCCCCGTAGGATTGGGATTCCAAATGTTAATGGCCGGTACACTTTTAACCGCTTTTTTGTTCCTTTTCTCCTTGCCTTTTTTTGGCACGTTCATTCCCAAACGCCGATTGGCGGCACTTGCACTCTTGATCTTTTTCTTTTACAGCCTAAAGGCCCATTTAAAAAGCAGGTTTGATGGGGGCAGACCCAAACCAACATCCTTGGTATACATGCTTGATGCGGATAAGAAGTCAGGGCATTGGCTCACTTATGACCATGTGCTTACCGAATGGAACGGACCATTCCTTGAAAAGGAAAACCAAGTGGCCCTTCCCGAAGATTTAAGGGTTCCCACTAGTAAATACGGCACTGTTTTTCGCTTAATGGCCACAGCTCCCAAAAAGGACATCAAAATACCGGATCTCCATATTGAATTGGACACCATTTTAGGGAAGAGCCGCTTATTGAAAGTCTGTGCCATTCCAAACAGGCTGGTCAATAGACTAGATGTTTTTACCAATTCGGTAACACTTGAAAAAGCAAAGGTCAATGGCATTGAACTCTCGGAACACGATCTGGCAAGCCTTAAGAATCATCTGATTACCCATTTTATTGCTGATAATGACAACACTGAACTTGAACTTCAATTTTCAAAAGATGACAGATTGGAGCTTACCTTCTATGAATCCTCAAACGATTTGTTGCATAACCCCATGTTCTCCGTTCCCGAAAGACCCAATGATGAAATTCCCATGCCCTTTGTTCTGAACGATGCCATTTTGGTCACCAAAACCCTAGTGTTTGAATACTAGCATTGGAATCATGGGTTGCGGGTGGTTGGGCCTTCCGTTGGGAAAAAGCCTGATCAAGAAAGGGTTTAAGGTAAAGGGAACCACCACCTCACCGGAAAAACTGCCGCAACTTTCCGCAACTGGAATCGATTCTTTTTTGATCCAACTGAACGAAAATGACATAAAGGGGGATTTTGAATCTTTTTGTAAAGGGGTGGAAGTTTTGATCGTGAATATTCCTCCAAGGTTGAGAAAACCACCATTTGAAGATTATGTAAAAAAAACAGAACAACTCATTAAAGGAATTTCAAAAACAGGAATTGGAAAAGTCGTGTTCATAAGCAGTACCTCTGTATATGGAAATGTAGACGGGGAAATTACCGAAGATACCCTGCCCAAACCCTTCACTGAATCTGCAAAGCAATTATTCGAAGCCGAAAAATTAATGATGCAAGTAAAAGGAATTGAAACGACAGTGGTTCGCTTTGGTGGACTTATCGGGGTTAATAGACATCCTATTCACCACTTAACAGGAAGAAAGGACTTGCGCAATGGCGATGAAATCATCAACCTTATCCATTTAGGGGATTGCATCAACTTAATCGAAAATATTGTGGAGCAAAACTTTTGGAACAAGCTAATAAATGGCGTGTACCCATATCACCCAACCAAGCGGGATTATTATACCGATGAAGCCAAAAAACGAAATCTGTCGATTCCAGAATATGCAAAGAAAAACCAAAAAGAATTGAAAAAAATCATTAAAAGTAATTTTTTTCTTACAAAATATCAATATCCTATCACATCTCCCTAATACCCTTTGACCACTATTTTTTTTGGTTTTACAACATTTTGCCAGAATTTATGTTAATATCATTAAGGGATAACCCTCATAAAATCAACTGTATACTACTTTTGTTGTATAGATTTAAAAAAACAACGTTATGGATAAGTCAAGATTAACTACGAGAATCTTGATGGAAATTGAAAATTTAATTGACAGGAGCATAACCAAAAATGGGGAACCAGAGGAGCATTTAAAGGAATTTCACCTAGCCTTGGTAAAAAGGCATTATAATGCTGCATGTGTTGCTATTGATTACCATCGGCACAGAATCAAAATGGATGTAATCGTAAACGACCAGGAATACAATCCCCTAAAAGTAAATTTGGTCATGACCACAGTACCGGTCAATCTGTTTTACATTAACCTGGAAGACTTCTTAAAGTCTTGCCTGGGGCATGATGTCAAAAGTCTTGCTTTCTATGCAGGATTGATCCAAGCCTATGCCAAAAAAGATGTTGCCCTGTTGGCTGTCTGAGCCAAGGCATACCTCATGTAGATTACAAAAAGATGTCCCACGACATCTTTTTTTTGTTAATCCCTTTGAAATTAGAATAAGGTGGTGCCAATTATTTTTTAGCTTTGCCGCACTTTAACCGCAATGAAATGAAAAAGTTAATCGTAATTGCCCTATTCTTTGGCTCCTTGATCTTAAATGCACAATCCAAAAATGAGTTGTTGGCACATTTTGAAGCCTACTACAACCAAATGCGTGCCCAATCTGATGTCAATGGTATTATCAATGCATTGACCCACCTTAATGTACTTTCTCCATCGCAGGAACGCAAAGATACCCTTGCCTATGTCTATATGAACAGCAATCAACATCTGCAGGCCCTTAATACCATCGGTATCGAAAAAAACGATTCGGATTCCAATTTAGCCGTTCAAGTAAAGGCCGTATCCTTAAAATCGCTGGGGCAGCCCAAAAGGGCCATAGAGCATTTTGAGGTACTCTACAATCGTAATCCTTCTGCCTATCTAGCCTACGAATTGGCCGACCTAAAAATTCAAACAGGGGACAATAGCGGTGCCGAAACCAATATTGAGTATGGTATTGCCAATGCCAAGGACGAAATGAAGTATGCCTTTTTTGAACGACAACAACCCTATGAAGTTCCTTTAAAGGCCGCTTTCCTGCATTTAAAGGGATTGGTAGCCTATAACAAGGACAAGAACAATATTGAGCAAGCCATTGCATTTATTGATGAGGCCCTACAACTGGACCCCAATTTTAACTTGGCCAGCTTAAGCAAACAGGCATTGGAATCTAGAAAGACCCAAGGTGAAAACGAAGGGAACTAATCCTTTTCCTTGGCATAATTATGCCGCAAAGCTATGAGCAGAAGGCTATCCTTCTGCTTTTTTAGTGCAATCAACTCCGACACATTTTCATTGGGCACCGCTATAGATAGTACATAGTGGGCAATTTTCCATTCACCGTCCACTTTTTTCATGACCCCAGAACCACGGCATATCTCCATTTGTGTGTCCAAAAGCTCATCAAACCAAGCAAAATCCTTTTCCATGTTCACATACACATGGCGCTCAACCGGGGTAAAATGCCATGCCTTGCCTTTATCAAAATAGGGTTTAGAAAATTCCCTGAACTCTCGGTTCTGCCAATTTTCCGTAGCATCCGTACCAAGAAAGACCCCATCCTTTGTCATAAGTCGAAAATAGGCATCAAAATCAGCTTCGGCGGCAGCTTGGTGCCATGCATCAACAACCTGATCAATACGCTGTTTTTCATTCTCTTGTCCATAGTGCATTAATCCGACAAGAAAAAAGCACAAAAAAAGGTTAGCTTTCATGGAATGATGGAATCTAGATCTATGGGATTGTTTACCATTAAGTTCAGTTGTCTTTGCAAGGCGTTATGGGATTGCAGCAATTGTTTCATCCCCTCAACCACATCCTTGTTGTTCTCTAGCCCGGCCTTGATCTTCAATAAAAAGGTGCGCTCTACCTTTAACCTACTCTTGATCTTCATATGGTCATACGCTTCTGGGAACGATTCTTCTCGAATCATCGCTTCATTTTCCAAGAGATCATCAATGGCCAATTTCAAATCTTCATTGGTTGTGGCATTGAACATAAGATCAAGGCTCTGCTTGTATTCCAAGTAGGGTTTCCAATTGGAGGCGATCTCTTTGGCTTTTCCCCTAAGCGGAACCAGTTTGGGCATCCCCTGAAAGGTAAACAATACGTTTTGCGGGGCAACTTCCAAGGCAGCGTTATCCTCCTTTTCCCTACACCCAAGGAAGACCATGGATAAAACAAAAAAAACCGTAATAATACGCATGAAGCGAAAATACAAATTTTGCGATAAGCTATCTTTGCCACAAACTGATTTAACTGGACTTTACAATGGCAAAATCGATATTGATCCTTGGGGCATGTGGCCAAATAGGAACGGAATTGACCATGGCGCTACGCGAAAAACATGGCAATGAAAATGTTATAGCGAGCGATATTAGGGAAAGTAGTGATCCCTTAATGGAATCTGGCCCATTTGAACTATTGGATGCCACCGATTATGAAGCTATGGAAAATGTGGTGATGTACTATGAGATTGAAGAGGTGTATTTAATGGCCGCCATGTTAAGCGCCACTGCCGAAAAATTTCCGATGCGTGCCTGGAACCTGAATATGAATTCCCTTTTCAACGTTCTAAATTTGGGCAAGGAGAAGAAAATATCCAAAATCTTTTGGCCATCCAGTATAGCTGTCTTTGGCCCCAACACCCCAAAAAAGGAGACGCCACAAAACACCTTAATGGAACCTAGCACGGTCTATGGTATAAGCAAGCAGTCCGGGGAACGGTGGTGTGAATACTACTTTAAAAAATATGGGGTTGATGTTCGAAGCGTTCGCTACCCTGGGTTGATCAGTTGGAAAACACTACCGGGTGGCGGTACTACGGATTATGCCGTTGAAATCTACCACAAAGCCTTGGAAAAGGGTCAATACAACTGTTTTCTAAGTGCTGAAACTGAATTGCCCATGATGTTTATGGACGATGCCATAAGAGCCACTATCTCCTTGATGGAATCCCCAGAAAACCACATTTCAATAAGATCATCCTATAATTTGGCCGCCATGAGTTTTACCCCAAATCAAATGGCAAAGAGCATCAAAACACACCTCCCTGAATTTGAAATCAATTACAGCCCGGATTTTAGACAACAAATCGCAGATTCATGGCCAAGCAGCATAGATGACTCCAAAGCCAGACAAGATTGGGGATGGCGACACGAATATGGTTTGAATGAGACCACAAAGACTATGTTGGAAAACCTTGGGCGGAAGTAAAAGGCATTATTCCTCTTCTTCCTTGGCAACCATGGTTGGATCAATAACCGCATCAGGGTCATCGGAGTCAAATTCGGCATAGTCCTCTTCATCATAATTGGCCATGGTATGTTCCAATTTAGAACTGATCTTGACCAAATATTTTGTATCGTTTGTCAAGACTTCTACACATTCCACCCGTTCACCCACGGAATTCTTAAAAGAGATGATATCGCTGTCTCCATACCCATCCGGGTATGCGTCCACCAATAGTTTAAGTACCTCTGGAGTGAGCTTTTTAAAGTCTACGATGACTCGCTTAGGGTTGTTCACAATTCATTGTTTGATTACAACTTAAAAATAGAAAAAAAACAAAACCGTGATAAAATCAGCAAAAAATTTAATGGTCTCTTAATTGGCTATATCCATGGCAACAGCCCCAATGAGATGTCTTGCGATTACCCTTAGGTATTCACTTTCCATTGGTAGGAATCATCCTCAAACAATTCCTTTCCAAATACTGGAACCTCCTTTTTTATTTCCTCCACAATGTGATGCAATGCTTGGAATACTTCTTTTCGGTGTGGTGAGGACACAAAAACGAACAGGCAAATCTCCCCTGCGGGAACAACACCCAAACTGTGGTATATATGTATACTCGTCAGATCAAAGTTTGAATAAGCTGCTTCATGTATTTCATGGAATTTTTGGTTGGCCATGCTTTCATAAGCGGTATATTCAATGGCCGCCACTGTTTTGCCCGCTATGACATCTGCCCGGACCTGTCCCAAAAAAATATCATGGGCGCCAATGCTGGTCTCGGATTGGTGCTTGGCTATGGATGAGGCAATGAACCTTGGGGATATCGCCCCTTTTACAAATACATTTTTGATATTGGTCTCCATCCAAAGGAAAATTTTTCTCTAAGGTAAGAAAAGGAATCCCGACCGTCTTGTCCCAACCCCTCAGATGATATCATTGGGAATATGAGGAAGGAATCCTTTAAAAATTATTTTCCACCTCAGCGGCTTCCAACATAAGATAATGGAGTTCGGTATTCTTTATAAATGGCTTTAACAGTTGACTTCCCGGTCCATACATGGCCAATTCCACATAATCTGCCGAATGTTGCATACTGATCCACCCTACAGAATTGTACTGCTTTTGAATTTCTGCCAAAGCGGCAAAAGGCAACTGCTTGGGGTTATAAAGACCATCTTCTGTCTTTAGTCCTTCATAGTAGCCCAAAAGCAATTTTGCCTCATCATCCTTTAACTCTATACCATTGGCATAGGCAACCCGTTCCTTTACAGTGCCCACGGAAGTTCCCTTCCCAATCCCGTTAAGAATCCACTCATTGGTATGCTTATACTCCTGAATGGAATCAAAGTTTTTATTGGCGTATTTACCATAGATGACCCCTGGGTTTGCATTGCCGTGATCTGTGGTAATGATGACCAAGGTCTCTTCGTCCTCATTGGCAAAATCGATGGCGACCTTCACGGCCTCATCAAAAGCCACTTGATCATACAACAGCCCAGCTATATCATTTGCATGGGCCGCCCAATCTACTTTTCCGGCTTCTATCTGCAACACAAATCCTTGTTGATGGTCTTTTAAGGCCGTAATGGCCTTTTGTGTCATTTCAGCCAAACTTGGAGTACTCTCCATGAGTTCACGGTTACTTTCCCGATCTTTGGTGTAGGGTAGTCCCCCATCTGCAAAAACACCTAAAATGGGATTACCCAACGGAGCAGCCAACATTTCCTTCCTATTGCGAACCACCTGATACCCTCCTTTGGCAAAAGCGGCATACATATCCTTGTTGTCCTTTCGCTTGTCCGGTGAAAAATAGTCATCTCCACCGCCCATCATCACGTCAAATCGTTGTTCCAAATATTTTTCCGCAATGGAAGCCTGATCGTTTCTGGATTTCTGGTTAACGCAGAAACCAGCCGGGGTTGCATGGGTTATGGGTACCGTGGTCACACAAGCTGTCTTTTTGCCCACCGACTTGAATTTTTGCCAAATAGGCAGATAGCGCTCCCCATTGAGCCCTACGTTCAATCCTCCATTTTTGATGCGATGCCCCCCACCCCAAGAAGAACTGGCAGCGGCAGAGTCCGTCACTATTGAGCTGGCCGAGGCCATATCCATCAAAGCTCTTGATATTTTGTTATCCCTATAGAGTTGAAGCCAATTGCTTCCCGTTCCTGTTTTTCTAGAAAGGTACAGATCGGCCATGTTCAATGTACCGCTACTCATTCCGTCACTGACCAACATGATGATGTTCTTGGCCTTTTTGTTTGGGTCCACAGAATTGCCATTGGCAGCCCTAACCCGATCAAAAGGGGAAAACAAAGTGGCCCCCATAGCTGTTAGGGTTGTGTTTCTAAAGAATCTTCTTCTGTTCATAGGTAAATGGAATATCGCTTAATAATGCCAAGGCACTGGCAAGATGACCGTGCCAATGGAACAAAAATATGTGAAAACGCAGTATTGCTACAATCCTATTGCAATCATAAACTTATGATAACATTGTGGCGGTAAAGCAGAAGAACTATTGCTGGACCCCAAAGGCGTAAACCGTTTTGGAACTGTACTTTTCATGAGGTTGCAAAACCGTTGATGGAAAATGTTTTTTATTGGGGCTATCTGGAAAATGTTGGGTTTCCAAACAAAAGGCCGATCTAAAGGGATAGCTGTTCTTATTCTTGCCAATGGCACCATCCAAAAAATTACCGGTATAAAACTGTATACCCGGTTCTGTGGTGTACACGTTCATCACCCTGCCCGAACCCGGTTCCAGCACTTTTGCGGCCCATCCCAGTTCCCCTTTTTCGATATTCAGTACCCAGTTATGATCATATCCCCTGCCCGCCATTAGTTGTTCATCATCCGCATCTATATTTTTGCCAATAGCAGTAGGTTCAATAAAATCCATGGGCGTTCCTTTTACGCTTAGAATCTCCCCGGTAGGGATTTGTCCCTCATCCACCGGCGTAAAATAATGAGCATTTATTTGGGTAATATGATCAAGTATGTCCGTAGAGCCCTCTCCTTTTAAATTAAAGAAAGAATGGTGGGTAAGGTTCAAAACCGTAGTCTTATCCGTTAGGGCTTCATAGCTTATGCTTAGCTCATCTTCATCTGTAAGTTCATAAGTGATCTTGACCTGCACGTTCCCGGGATACCCCTCTTCCCCATCTTTGGAAAGGTAGGTGAGTTCCAGAAGGTTTTCATTGGGCTGTACTGCATCCCAAACCACAGATTCAAATCCTTTGACTCCACCATGCAGGTGGTTTTCACCATTGTTTGTGGCCAATTTATAGGTCACCCTGTCCAAGGTAAACTGCCCCCTTCTTATGCGGTTGCCATATCGCCCAATAGCTGCACCAAAATACTGTGCACTGGGTTGCAAATACTCCGTTATGGTCTCTTGTCCCAAAACAACATCTGCAAACAGCCCGTTCTTATCTGGCAGCCATAGGGAAACCACTCGACCGCCGTAATTGGTGATCTGGCTCACCATTCCGTTTCCATTCTTCAGTGTATATAGCCCCACCGGTTTCCCATCGATGGTTTTTTCAAAATTTTCGCTCTGTATAAGTTCCATCTAACAAACAAGTTGTGTTTAAACAAAAAATAGATTTAGATTCAATATGTGTGGCAATAGTGTTTCCAATTGCGAAGTTGGGAAATGTAGAAACTTTTTTGTGGCAGGCAGGTTTTAATCCCTGCCTGCTCCTTGTAGCCTCACCAGGACTCGAACCTGGATCTAAAGTTTAGGAAACTTCTATTCTATCCCTTGAACTATGAGGCCTTAGCTTAGTATCGGCGTCCATTTGTTGCGGTCTATCCGAGCAAAAAATTGCCGAAAATCCTCTGCTTAACCATGACCATTAAAATGAGGGCAAAAATAACGCTTTTACAACACTTTAAAAACTATCTTGGCCTAAGAAGAATGTTTGGCCTGAAATACCTTTTCAAGATTTCCACGGTTCAGGGGCTTATCAAAATATCCTGCGACCAGTGAATGCTGCCGTGCCACCTCACGATCCTTGGCATTTGAAAAGGCAGAAAGGATATAGATTTCCGGATGGCCATATCCTTCCGAAATTAGTTCCAAGTTTTCAATAAACGTCCATCCATCCATTTCATGCATCGTCAAATCCAAAAAAATGATGTCTGGCAGTTTTCCATTATCACCAAGCATTCCAGCGCAAAGCTCAATACCTTCTTCCCCACTACTACAAACCATTATCTCAAACTGCCCTGGATATTGTTCCAAGCAATAACGCGTGGCAAATTGTGAAACCATGTCATCATCAATTATACAAATCGTATACCCCACCTTTCCTAAAAATGATTATAATACTTTAAAAAAACCTCCTCTGGTATTCTGCCTAAAGATAAAGTTTTAAACCCAACGATTGCTATTAATGCGGAAGTTTTGGCCTTAGCATACCATACGCCAAAGCGCCCAATATTGAGGACAACAGCACAAGCCAAATGGGCCAAAACCCAGCTCCCACCAGTGCATAGATGGGACCGGGACAGGCTCCGGCCAGGGCCCAACCCAATCCAAACAACATTCCCCCAACCAGATACCGTACCAAGGACCTATCCTTATGGGGAAGCACAATCGCGCCACCAAAAACAGCCTTAGGTCTGGCACGTTTAACCCACTGTGTGAAAAACATTCCCAAAATCAAGGCAGAACCCATTATGCCATACATGTGAAAACTCTGAAATTGGAACATTTCATAAATGCGGAACCAAGATGCCGCTTCGGACTTTATCAAAACAATCCCAAAAAAAACACCCACCAACAAATAAGCTATACTCTTCATGGTCTAAAAGATTAAGGGAAAGATGAAATGGACCATTACCAAGCCCCCGCCAAAAAAACCGATAACAGCCAACAATGACGGAAACTGAAGATTGCTCAACCCAGAAATAGCGTGCCCAGAGGTACAGCCTCCGGCATAACGGGCCCCAAAGCCCACCAAAAAACCTCCTAAGACCAAGAGTGCCACCACCTTGCTGTTAGCCATGGCCGAAACATCAAAAAGTTCTTTTGGCATGTATGCCTTTCCCGCACTATCAAAACCAAGCTCCTTTAGTTTTAGAACGGTAGTGTCTGCTATTTGGACAGCCTCATCCTTGACCATATAATTTCTGGCGACAAAACCTCCAATTAGCACCCCGAGTACCACCATTAGGTTCCAACCTTGCTCCCTCCAATCAACCTTAAAGAGTTTTGCCACTTTTCCAGCACCCATTAGGGTACAGAACGTTTCAAGGTTTGAAGACATTCCAAACCGCTTTCCGAATAATATGAGTGTGGCCATGGTGAATGCGATCAGTGGTCCTGAAACATACCACGGCCAAGTATCTAAAATTGCTTCCATCCCAGTTTCTTTTGAAGTGGTAAAACTAGGAAGAATTTTAGTGCGACCATGTTAATCCCTCACTCCCAACTTCTTGAGAACATCCTCCATCAGGCACCATTTGGTGATTGAGGATTGCAACAAATTGGCCCCGACAAAAGCGGTGAACCACAACCAGTTCTGGTTTACATAAATGGCCAAGAGTACGCTTATCAGGATAAAAGTCCCTGCTATGGCCCTAATCAATCTATTTCGCATCGTATTACATTTTTGGATAAAACTCCCCCGTGGGCATATCCATTATCTTCATTGGGTCCGTGGGCAACCGTTACCCGTTCTTTTTTCTCGTTGAAAAAAGCCATCCCACTTTATGCATCAACCTTTTTGTGTTCGATCATATAGTACACCAAGGGAACCACCAAGAGGGTCAATACCGTAGAGGCAATGGTCCCCCCCATCAATGAAATGGCCAATCCCTGAAATATAGGATCAAACAAGATGACAAAGGCCCCTATCACCACCGTTCCTGCCGTGAGCAATATGGGTGTTGTCCGTACTGCCCCAGCTTCAATGACCGCTTGTTTTAAGGGTATGCCTTCATTCACCCTAAGGTTGACAAAATCGATAAGCAATACAGAGTTCCGTACCATAATCCCAGCCAAGGCAATCATCCCAATAAATGAGGTGGCCGTAAAGAAAGCCCCCAACAGCCAGTGTCCCAAAACAATGCCCACCAAAGAAAGGGGAATGGCCACCATCATCACCATGGGAGCCTTAAAGTTCTGGAACCAACCCACAATAAGCATGTAAATAATCACGATCACCCCAGCGAAAGCTATCCCCAGATCACGGAACACCTCCAAGGTAATTTGCCATTCCCCATCCCATTTTACGGTAAAGTCGTCTTCAAACTGGGGTTGCTCCATATAAAGTTCATTTATGGCATAACCTTTGGGCAGATCAATCCCATTCAACTTATCGGTCATCCCCAAAATGGCATATACCGGACTCTCCAACTCCCCAGCCATATCTGACATCACATAAACAACACGTTTTTGGTTTTTACGGTAGATGTTCTTTGGTTTCACCCCCTTTTTTACGGTCACCAAATCCCCAACGGTATATTGTTGACCCTTCTTTGAGGCCACCCATACCTGCATAAGATCGTCCAAACTTGAGCGGTCCTTTTCATCTGTGGTCAGAATGATCCCTATCTGGTCATAGGAATCCGTTTGGTAAACATGGGTGACAGGATGTTCAGACATCACCAGGTTCATGGTCTGTACGATCTGCGCGGTTGTAATCCCATACAACATCGCCTTTTCCTTATCCACAACAAAATCATAATGCTGTTGGTCTGCCTCTACCAGCCAGTCTACATCCACCACATCAGCGGTTTTGTTTAAAATAGTCTTGACCTGATCGGCCACTTTTAGCTGCTGTTCATAATCCGGACCATAGATTTCAGCCACAATAGTTGACAGAACAGGAGGCCCAGGGGGAACTTCAACAATCTTCACATTGGCATGATGCCTAGTGGCAATTTGCTGAACAGGCCTTCTGAACAACTTGGCTATGTCGTGACTTTGCAGATTACGGTCGTGCTTGTCCACCAGATTGACCTGTATATCGGCCACATTGCTCCCTGTTCGCAAATCGTAGTGGCGTACCAAACCATTAAAGGTGATGGGCGCCGATGTCCCAACATAGGCCTGATAGTTAACCACCTCTGGCTGTTGGGATAGGTAGGTGGCAATCTCTTTGGCCACAACGGAGGTACGTTCAAGGGTTGTGCCCTCGGGCATATCAATAATGACCTGAAATTCGTTCTTATTATCAAAAGGGAGCATCTTTACGGCCACCGATTTGGTAAAGAACATCACCACGGAAGCCAATAATAGGATAACGGTCGTTCCCAAGAACAGCCATCGTTTTTTTCGGTCTTCAATTAATGGACGCTCCAAACGTTCGTACAATTTGTAGATAACCCCTTCTTGGATTTCCTTTGGTTTTTTGTCTCCCTGTTTTTTGTCCTTTTCCCGAAGGAACAGATACCCCAAATAGGGCGTTATGGTCAAGGCCACAAAAAGCGACAACAACATGGCTATGGATGCCCCGATGGGCATGGGCGACATATAAGGACCCATAAGGCCAGAAACAAAGGCCATGGGCAAGACCGAAGCAATTACCGTAAAGGTCGCTAGAATGGTAGGGTTGCCCACTTCGTTGATGGCATACAGGGCAGCATCCTTGAACGGCAACCGTTTCATCTTAAAATGACGGTGCATGTTTTCTGCAATGATGATGGAGTCATCCACCACAATCCCAGTTACAAAGACCAAGGCAAAGAGCGTAATCCTATTTAACGTATAATCCAAGAGGTAGTAACTCAACAAGGTAAGTGCAAATGTGATGGGCACGGAAAGGAACACCACCAAACCGCCCCGCCAGCCCATGGCAAGCATCACCACAAAAGTCACGGCTATAATGGCTCCGATCAAGTGCAACAACAACTCTGAAACTTTCTGCGAAGCGGTTTCCCCATAGTTTCGGGTCACGGAAACATGCACATCATCGGGCAATAAGGTTTGTTTCAAATGTTCCACTTTTGCCAAGACCACATCGGCAATTTTCATGGCATCGGCTCCCTTTCTTTTGGCAATGGAAATAGTGACCGCTGGGTATTCCGACGGGAAATGTTGGGCGGCTTCTTCACTGGCGCCCCCATAACCGAACGACACATAATTTTTTGCCTGTTCCGGGCCGTCAACAACTTGGGCCAACTGTTTTAAATATACGGGTTGGTCCCCATTTACGCCCACCACCAACTGCTCAAGGTCCTCCTTTGTCTTTAAAAAGTTGCCCGTGGTCACTTTGAATTCCGTGTCATTGGCATAGAAGTTCCCTGAGTCCATCTGGCTGTTGTTCCCCTTTATCATCTGGGCCACCCGTAGAAAATCAATCCCCGTACCCGACAATTTCTCCTTGTCCAGAATGACGCTCAACTGTCTGGCTCGCCCCCCTATTTTTTTGGTGATGGACACATCGTTCACCTTCTCTATTTCATTCATCAACTCCTCTGAAATCCGGGCCAATTCATAATCGTCATAGCGATCACTCCAAAGAGTAAGGCCAAGCATGGGCACATCGTCTATGGCCCGGGTCTTGACCAAGGGCATGGTCACCCCCTCGGGCATTTCATCCATATGCTTGTTGATCTCATCGTATAAACGCACCAATGAACGTTCAATATCTTCCCCAACATAGAATTGGACAATGACCATTCCCGCCTCACTCATTGAAGTGGAATACACATATTCTACTCCCTTGATATTTGAAATTATCTTTTCCAAGGGTTTGGTGATTCGGGATTCCACTTCTGTGGGATTGGCCCCGGGGTAGCCCACAAAAATATCGGCCATGGGTACATCTATCTGGGGTTCCTCTTCCCTAGGAATCAAAAAAGAACTGTACACCCCTATCACCATAAAGACAATCATGAGGAGTACCGTCAACTTTGATGTTAAAAACCCCTTGGCAATCTTCCCTGCTAAACCTTCCTTCATGGGTTCCTTTTTATTGGATGGCCACCTTGGCACCATTAAACAATTTCCCTTCGGCAGAAAGAATATATTCCTCCCCTGCCGTTAAACCAGAAAGCACTTCTACCTCATCCCCAAAGGATTCCCCCAATCGTAACCATCGTAAAATGGCCCTGTTGTCTGGTCCCAAGGTGTAAATACCGGTCAATTGGCCCTGTTTTACCAGAGCCAATTTGGGAACCGATACCTTCTCTGCAATTTTTTCCCCATTCTCAACGGGAAAGAAAACCGAAGCAAACATACCTGACAACACATTGCTTGGTGGTTTCTTAAGTACTACGGTAGCTAAATACAGTCCCCCGGAGAAAGAGGCTGAAGTACTCAATTCCGTTAATCTTCCCTGTATGGTAGTGTCCAATGCTTTGATGAAGACCTTTGCCGGCATCCCCGTCTTTACGTTTGTAATCTTGCTTTCCGGTATTTTGGCTTCCACCTCAAGAGTAGTGGGGGCCTCCATGCTCACCAAGGGCATCCCAGGGTTTGCCATGGCACCTTCATCTACATGGATGTTGGCAACAATACCATTGAACGGGGCTCTTATATTGGCATAGGCAAACTGGGCATCTACCTCATTGCCCAACTGTTGGGCCGCCTCATATCTTGCTTTGGCCATGTCATAACGGGTCGTCATATCATCCAACTCTTTTTGCGAGGCACTGTTTTTATCAAAAAGCGCCACGAAACGATGGTAATCCTTTTCAGCATTGACATAGGTGGTCTTGGCTTCGAGAATGGAAGCCACCGTCTGAGCTTTTTTGGCCTTTAAATCACTGTTTTTTAGAGAAATGAGCAACTGTCCTTTTCCCACTTTCTGACCAACTTTTACAGGAATATTTTCCACATGTCCCATCACTCGGGTACTTAAGGTAGCCCTGTTCATCCCTTTTACCTGTCCGCTGCCCGCCATAAAATAACGCTCTTTGGCCAAGGCTGCTTTAGCCATTTTAATCTTAATTGGCGCCTTGGCCACAGGATTGTTGTTTTGACCTTCTCCACCGCAAGCTGTTAAAACAATCGCAAGCAGTACAAACGACCCCCATCCCTTAACTCTTTGTTTGGTATTACCCATGGTCTTTATTGTATTTCTTTGGTTAAAAACGTATGGTACGCCAAGGCGTAATTGTATTCGTACACGGTTTGATGGTAGGCAAGTTCTTGCTGTGCATATTGCGTTTCTGCCAATAACAGCTCTGTAGTTTTTTCCAGGCCTTCCTTAAAACGATTGGTTCTTATGTGCAGTGATTCTTCGGACTGCTGCAAAGCCAATTCTGAAGATTTCAATCGGTTCTTGGCATCGACCAACATACGCTTGGTCCTATCCAGTTCCATTTGGCTCTTGGAAAGATATTCTTCCAGTTCCAATTGGGCCTTTTCTGCATTCGCCTTTCCTTTCTTGGTTTGGGCAAACCGTTGCCCTCCCTTAAAAATGTCCCAACTTAGACTGGCCCCAATGGTGTACCCCTTTGCATCGGCCTTAAAAAGCGCATCATCATATAGTTCATAAGACCCAAAGGCATTCAAACGGGGCAAAAAGGTCATTTTATCTGCCCGGTAGTTCTCCTTATGGGCATCGGCAACCTTTTGCATGGCCATAACATCTGCCCTGAATTCCAGGGATTTTTCCCCGGCCAAGGTTTCATCTGCCTTTGGAAGCAACTCTTGGGCAGGGTGGTACAGTAGCCGTTGGTCCGTCCCCATTACAAAGGACAGGTAATCGGAAGCATTTTTTATGTTGCTCTTGGCCTGTTGCCATTGGTTGTCCACTTCAGCAGTCCTTACCTCTGCCTGAAGCCAATCTGCCTTCTGTATCAACCCTTGATCGTAATAATCCTTGGTCAATTTCCCATTGGCCTGCGCCGCGGCGTAAGCCTTTTCCAAAACCTCTGCCATTTTATAGGCCAGTTGCAATTGCATAAACGCGTTTTCCGCTTCAAAGGCCACATAATCCTTGGTCCGTTGAAACTTAAACTCCTTTGCCTTCATGGTCGATAAGGCTGCCTTTCGTTTGTACAGCCCATCCATATTGACCAAGGGTTGTTGTACCGAGATTACCGTGGAAAAATTATCAATATGGTCCGGATCATTCAGCAGCGCTGGGTTAAAATCCATCTCTGCAATAATCTCCTGATTCAATTTTGAACCAAATGCCATTAAGGGGTTTGTGGTGGTAAAACCTGTATGTGAGATGGCAATGTTGGGCAAAAACACGGCATTGCCCAGTTGGTAATCTGCTTTTGCGGCGGCGGCATCCAACCCAGATATCCTAATGCTCCTATTGGACTCATGCACTTTTTCCAATACCTCTTGCAGTGAAATGGATCTTTCTTGCTGTGCAAAGATCCATTGGGCAAAAAGAAGGCTTACCAGGGATAGCACCAGAGGTTTGTTTTTATTCATTCCCACAATTTTCAACCAAAATTATGGTGGACAAACCACTTGCACAGTAACCTAGGTTACCACAAAGGGTAACCTAAGTTACCTTGATCTGTAAAAGGGAGAGGGCCTGTAAGCCTCACTGAAATATATGTTCTGAACTGTGCCGAAAAAGCACCTTTCCCTTGTTCCTTCATGGTCTCGTACAACCATTGGTGAGATTTTACTGTGTCACCAACAAAGCCAACGGTATCGGCTATTGATGGTTATAGGTCAGTATGAAACCTTGCAAGTACACTCCAAACTTGAAAATCCGAGAGAACCTGTCTACCGAGAGGCATATAACTATGTTGGCCGTAGCTATTTTGGCATAAATCTGCTTGGATCTTCTTTTTCCTTTCTTATTCGTTCCTTTTCAAGTTCCCGTCTCTGCTTTTCTTCTTCACTTAGCTCATTATGGGGCGCTACTTTTATTTCCCTCCCCTTATATGTTGGTGTTTTAACCCTGATTTTTTCAGGTGCGGCTCCAGATTTTTTATTGACCAAAGGAACTATGATAAACGTCACTAAAATGATTGAGCATATACTACCAAACAAGACCGAATTCTGAAATACGATTATGATTCCAAATACCGAAAAAATCACTCCCCAATACTGCATTGGAATCCAAAAAAGCGCATGGTTATTTTTAATTTTTAAGCGTTGCCCTGTTTTCTCATCAACGACTATTCTTTCATTTTTGGTGTTCCATTTGTTCCCAAAAAACCAACTGAAAATTCCTGTTACAAAAGCGGTAATAATAAAACCATAATCTGCATTCTCCGTTGGAATTATTGAAACGCAAATAAATAGCGTAACAAAAAGTACTACAATTGATAGAAAACCTCTACCTGACCATACAATCATATTAATTGTTTTTTCTAAATGCTTACTTCTGTTTATCGTCTTTTTTCAGCTTGTTCCGACGATTTTTTTCAAATTTCTCCAAGTACCGCCAACACGCCATGCCCATGTTCCTCTTCCAAAACTGTTTTTTGTCCAAGAATCAACCTCCAAAAGGTTCTCATTTTGGCTGTGTAAACAAATGGTAAGCTACGGTAAAGGCATATTGAATTCTGGCAAGTACGTATCCATTCCAAAACCTTTTTCTTTAAAGCCAAAGTATGGACAGTCCGCAAAAAGTAACCTCAAGTCCCCTGACTTGTCTTTTTACGATTAGTAACAATTTTTATCGGATCTTACTTTTTATCGCTGTTCATCATCATAAAAACTGCCGCGATCAATACAATCACGACTGCAGCAAACAAAACGATCATAAGTATGCCGTTGTCCCAAGAAACCAAGGGAATGGCGTTGACTATTTTCATTGTATATAAAATTGGTATCCTTTCAAAAGTAAAAGCCCCTCCTTAGAAAAAACATGATAATTCTCATCCTGCCCTTTTCCTTGTAGCATCCTATCCCGGTACAAATTCAAATGCCCATTGTCCTAAAGACCAGCGACCATAGCTGTATTATTCCAAACAAAAAAGACCATTCCCAATTGGAATGGCCTTTAATCAACCAACCAATAATGATTAGCTTTTGACCTTACACGTGCTTATACCAAAAATGGAATAAAGTGGACAAAGACTAATCAAAGCTGTCAACAAGAAGATAGCCCCAACAGCCATCAACACATAGCCCAAAATACCTTGAACAGTACCTGTAAAATAAAGTATGGCAATGCCAATGGCCACAATGACCCTTAGCATACGATCTGCATTTCCCATATTTTTTTTCATATCGTGCTAGTTAAACGTTTCTTTAAAAATGAATACCGCTGGATGGCGAGACAGTTACACGGGCAACCCCCTAAACCTTCGGTAAACATGACAACCAAAAATAACCACACAAAAGGCCAATTGCTGTAACCTTTGTTACACTGTATAAACTATAGTGCCTTCTTAACCATTGATGGTCCCATTCCAACAGCCTCTTTTACACCACAGGACGTAGTGTGGAGGAATTGTCAAAAGGTGTTGAGTACCCTGACCAATTCATGGGCAGGTACTACCCCAGACTGCTGCCATACTGTTTGGCTGTTCTTAAAAATCATTAGGGTAGGCACCCCCCTAATTTGGTATCTAGCAGCTATTTTGGGGTTTTTATCCACATCTATCTTCAAGATTTTGACCCTGTCCCCCAATTCATCCTTTACCTGTCTTAGAATGGGAGGCATCATCTTGCACGGCCCACACCATTCGGCAAAAAAATCGATGAGTACGGGCTTATTACTGGCAATGACTTGATCAAAACTTGCCATTTTCCCGTTTATCAAAGGTGATGCTCCATATTCCCCTAACTTCGTTTAGGCCATACCCCATGGCCTTATCATGGGGATATCTTTCCTGTAACAGTTTTTGCACATCCAAAGCGATATCTTTTGGAACATTACCATGACACTTTAGGCACATCCCATTGGTCACAATGGGGTAATAAAATTGAACCTCTTCTCCCAAATCCTCAACAATGGGCTCAACCTTGGTCTTGTTCAGTACCTTTTGCTTAAACATGGCTATATGCTCCAGTTCCTTATCATTGGCCTTGTTGTTGGGATTTCTGGGCTTGTCGCTCACCCTCTTGATCTTGGCATTGTACACAACGGCCATGCTATCTGTTAAGGGATATGCCCTTTCATTACAGAAGGCTACCGCAGCAGGAGCCCCTTTCTCTTGAATGGTCCCCATGAGGTTGGCCCCAAGCACTTTTTTGGTGCCCAGCGCATAGGAAAGCCCCACCTCGGCATAGGTGGGTACCTCATCAAAGGACAACTTTTCTTGTTCTTTGTTCCGATAGGGTTCAAAGCCATGGTCTAGCCAATGCGCTTCAAACCAATCGGGTTCCGCTACCTGAAAATCATATAGGTAGGCCGCAATTTTTTTGATCTCGTCAACATCAAACATCTGCTTTGGCATAATCCCAAAACGTCTTGTGGCCCCTTTCATTTTTACCCTGTTTTTTTCAGGGTTCAGCACAAAGTGTACCAATGAGTCCATAAAGGCTTCCCGTGAATCAAAACTTTGCTGATAGTGGGCCTTTACGGCTATCATTGGTGGGGCAATCCTTCCTTCGGCCTCTGGAGTTGAGGGACTATGGCACAGATAGCATTGCTGTTCCATCAGTTTCTTTCCCTCTTCATAATACGCCATGGTGGGTCCTTCTTCGGTTACGGCCTCAACATCTTTCCCCTTTTGTCTTTTGCAAGACACCGTTGCCAAGCCTACGATCCATAAAAAAACCAAAAATCTTGTCATAGCTATTGTATTTATGATCAACGAATCCAACTACTGTATCCTCCTGACAAATCTATAATTTCCCCAAAACCCATGGCCTCCAGACGTTTGGCAGCTTTTTGGCTCCGGTTTCCCGATTGGCAGTAGATGAAGACCGGTTTGTCCTTGTCCAACTTTTCAAAGCCATTTTTAAACTTCGATGGGCTAAAGAAATCAACGTTTGTGGCCCCTTTGATGTGCCCTGCATTAAACTCCCTGGCCGTTCTTACATCTACCAATTGCACCTTTCCTTCTTTAAGGGCTTGTGCATACTCGGTTTTAGACAGTGTCTTCACCTTATCCGAAGATGGCCTGCCCCCAAACAAAATTTTAAAAATTGACATGGTATTCCCCTTTAACACGTTATATACGGATAAACTTATATCAAATAAAACGTACCCAAGGTAACTGGGGTTACAAACCGAAATTTTTTGTTTGGTCTTTGTGGAAAATCATGAATAATTCCACGCCTTGCCGCGGTGGTATGGAATTGTGGCAGCGTTCAAAAACCTGCATATCAAAATAGGGTTCAAAATAGTTGGTATATTCCTTCTTTGATCCACCAAATGGTGGACCTCCCTCCAACGGAAAATCGAACAGTAGTCCAACCAACTTTCCTTCCGGTTTTAACAACTGCCCCATTTTTTGGGCATAGGCCATACGAAGTGAGGGATCCAGCGCGCAGAAAAAGGTCTGTTCCAGAATAAGGTCGAACTGGTCTGTGAGTCCAAAAAAATCCTGTACCAAAAACTGGTCTTCTGGAAAGTTGGGCGTTCTGGCCAAAAAATTGGCCTTTGCCTTTGCCGAGACATCGACCACCACTACATGGTCAAACCCTTTGTTGTAGAGATATTCCGCCTCATAGGAATTTCCGCCCCCGGGAATCAAAATCCTGATCGATGGGTCTTTGAGTTGGTCTATGTATTCCTTAAGGGGAGTGGAAGGATAACCAATATCCCAGCCCATTCGGTTTTCTTGGTAGCGCGTGTCCCAATAGTCTGCATCTAGGTTTTGCTCCATTACTCTTGTTGCCAATCGTTATACCCGCCGGAATAATCAAAGATTTTGGTAAAGCCCTGTTCCTGCATCAGCTTTGCCGCCCGATGGCTACGCACGCCCATTTTACAGTAGAGGTAGACCGGTTTGTTTTTATTCAAGGTCGTTATTTGCCTTAGAAAGTTTTCCGTTTGGAAGATGTTAAAATTCACCGCGCCATCTATATGCCCCTTTTGGTATTCCTGTTCGGTCCTCACATCAATGAATTGCACTTCCTTGCCCACCACATTTTCCACAAGAAAGGCTTTGTCAATTACTTTGATAGCTTCGGCGGACTGGGATTGGCAGCTCACCACCACCCCCAGAAGCAATATCATAACCAGTTGATTTAAACTAGACTTCATCATTTATTTTAAGGTTGAAGGACAAATATAGTCGGTCACGGGAATTCCCACTTCCTTGATGGCTTTCATGCCTCCCGCCACATCTATCAAATTGTGGATTCCACGACTTTTTAAGATTGATGCCGCAATGATGCTGCGATACCCCCCGGCGCAGTGTACATAAAAGTTTTCTTCGGCAGGAAATTCAGACAAATAATCATTTAAAAAATCCAATGGGGTGCTATGGGCATCTTTGATATGTTCCGAAGAAAACTCCCCCGGTTTTCTAACATCAAAGACAGGGACTTTACCCTTTTCCAAAGCCTGTTGTAGGGTTTCGGCAGGAACCGAACTCACGGTGTCGTATTCCTTTGAAGCAGCTTTCCAAGCAGCAAAACCTCCCTCCAGATATCCCAAGGTATTGTCAAAACCTACACGGGACAAGCGGGTTACCACCTCAGCTTCCCGTCCTTTATCGGCAACGATCAACAGGGGTTGCCTTACATCCCCGACCAACGCGCCCACCCATGGGGCAAAACCTCCATCGATGCCTATAAAAATGGAACGCGGAATATGCCCTTTGGCAAAATCATCCTGGTGACGTACATCCAAGACCATGGCTCCGGTCTCATTGGCGGCAGCCTCAAAAGCTTCTGGCGAAAGTGCCCTTGTACCCCGTTCCAAAACCTCATCAATATCCTTGTACCCTTCTTTGTTCAACTTTACGTTCAAAGGGAAGTATTGGGGGGGAGGCAACAAACCATCGGTAACTTCCTTGACAAACTCTTCCTTGGTCATATCCGCACGAAGCGCGTAGTTCATTTTTTTCTGGTTGCCCAAGGTATCCACCGTTTCTTTCATCATATTCTTTCCGCAGGCAGAACCGGCACCGTGCGCCGGATACACTATGACATCATCTACCAGGGGCATTATTTTTGTCCGAAGGCTATCATACAAGGTAGCCGCCAATTGTTCTTGGGTCATATTGGCCGCCTTTTGGGCCAAATCTGGTCGCCCAACATCCCCAAGGAACAAGGTATCCCCACTAAAGATGGCATGGTCTTTTCCCTGCTCATCACGAAGCAAATACGTTGTACTCTCCATGGTGTGTCCGGGCGTGTGCAATGCCACTAGGGTTAGCTTGCCCAATGTAAATTCCTGTCCGTCTGTAGCCACAATGCATTCAAAGGAGGGGTTTGCGTTGGGGCCATAAACGATCGGGGCCCCTGTTTCTTTTGAAAGGGTCACATGCCCACTCACAAAATCGGCATGGAAATGGGTCTCAAAAATATATTTGATGGTCGCATTGGCCTTGCTGGCCCTTTCCAGATAGGGCTTTACCTCCCGTAGGGGATCAATGATGGCCACTTCTCCTTCACTTTCTATATAATATGCCCCTTGGGCCAAACATCCGGTATATATTTGTTCAATCTTCATTTTCTTCAATTTTGGCCCAAGATATGGTTTTTACAAGATCATGGCTGTAACCCATGTCACACACCCTAGGCTATTTGTGTTGCAGGGATACCTTTTCCTGTAGCGCCGATTTTCCCATTTTTTTAAGACAGTCGGCATAGGCTTCCGCCGTGCGCACATAACTGTTTTCCCTTCCAATTTTATCGATCAAGCCACTCTTTTGGAAGATATCGCGAATGGGACCAATAGCCCCCGCAATTTTAAAGGTGATCCCATTGGCCCGTAAGGTGTCCACAATTTTTTCCAGTTGGCCTATTGCCGTATTGTCCATATAATTGACCGGCTCCGCATTAAGGATCACATATTTTAACCCACTGCCTTTTTTGGCTATTTCCTTGATCAATTCACTTTTAAAATAGCTGACATTGGCAAAGTAGATCTGGGCATCAAAACGAAGCATCAAAATTTCATCATGTACCTCCACATCCCCAGAAAACCGATTGATATTCTTAAAGTATTCCATCCCCTTTATTTTGCCCAATACCGCAATATGGGGTTTAGATGTCCTGTACACCAGAAGTACCAAAGAAAAGAGGACGCCGAAAATAATGCCTTCGGATATGCCGATGAACAGTGTGGTAAAAAAAGTGACCAAGAGGAGGATGAACTCATCCCGTTGCTGTTTTGCCAACTGAATGGGATATCTAATATCGATCAAGCCATAGACCGCCACCAAAATAATGGCACCCAAAACAGTTTTGGGCAGGTATCGGAAATAGGAGGTCAGAAAAAGGAGGGTAAGCCCCACTACCACAGCACTAATCATTGATGCCAGTCCTGTTTTTGCCCCCTCATCCACATTGACCGCCGTTCTTGAAAGTCCGGCGTTCGCCGGGAAGGATTGGAAGAATGACCCCACGATATTGGACAGGCCCAAGGCCCGCAATTCCTGGTTGGGATCGGTATGGTACTCCTGGGTTTTTTCCTCCACGGCCTTTGCCATGGTCATGGCCTCGGCAAAAGCAATAAAGGCCAATGCCAAACCAATGGGAAAAACCATACCCCACTGCCTGCCCTCAATACTAGGCATGGCAAAAGTGGGAAGCCCCTCGGGTATACTGCCCAACAAAGTGACATCGCCGTTTTGGTTTGAAAAAAAGTAGACGCCCAAAATGGATAGGGCCACGACCAACATGGCTGCCGGCAATTTTCGACTGATCTTCTTGAGCAGGAAAATGAAAATGATGGCGGCAATGCCTATTCCCAGATCCATAAAATTCACCTCTGAAAAATGTTTCAAAAGCGCCCTTAAGGTCGGTAAGGTTCCCAAAGTATCCAACTCTAAGCCCAACAAGTATTTTAACTGGCTCACAGCAATGACCAATGCGGCTGCAGAGGTAAAGCCACTCACTACGGGACGGGACAAAAAATTGGCCAAGAACCCCATCTTCAAGAACCCCATCAACAATTGCAACAGCCCGACAAACAGGGCCAAAAACAGGGCCATGGCAATATACTCCCCAGAACTGGTAAGCTTCATGGCGGCCAGCCCGGAGGCCACGATCAAGGAATCCAAGGCAACGGGACCCACTGCCAATTTTCGGCTAGAACCGGTAAGAGCGTAGACCAAATTGGGGGCAAAGGCAGCATATAGTCCATAAACGGGAGGCAGACCAGCGATCATGGCATAGGCCATCCCCTGCGGGATGAGCATAATGCCAACGGTAAAACCCGCGGCAATATCGCCCGACAAATATTCCCTTTTGTAGTTGGGCAACCATTCGAGTATGGGGAAAAACTTCTTCAAAAGCTACAGTTGTACGTCCAGTAATTCTATATGGTTGCGGTTCATTTTTATTTGCCCCATTTTTTCCAGCTTTTTTAACAAACGGGAAATGACCACCCGCGAGCTATGTAGGTCATAGGCAATCTCCTGATGGGTATTGGAGATGACCTTACCCTTGTTCACCTCGGCCTTACGGAGCAGGTACTCCATAAGACGCTCATCCATATTCATAAAGGCAATACTATCTACGGTAGAGAGCAATTCATTAAGCCGGTTGTGATAGCTTTCAAACACAAAATTGCGCCAAGAACGGTATTTTCCCGTCCATTCCTCCATCTTCCTGATGGGAACCATAATCAACTTTGAGTCGGTCTCCGCTATGGCCCGGATTTCACTCTGTGAGTCCCCAAGACAACAGGCCATGGTCATACTACAGGTATCGCCCTGCTCCAGATAATAGAGCAACAATTCATCCCCCTCACTATCTTCCCTAAGAATTTTGATGACACCATCGACCAATAGGGGCATGAAGCGGATATAATCCCCTATCTCCATCAACTTAAAACCAGCGGGAACTTCCTTGAACGTTCCCACTTGGGCAATGTCGGTAAGCAAGGCCTCTTCAAAGCTGTTGCCAAAGCTTGATCTTAGTTCTTGTATCACATTACGAAATTAAACATTTTAAAGCTGTCCGTTCGGTGACACAAGTTACAAGAAGCCCCTTTAGCGGCCTACACAAAGGCAATCTATTTTAACCAAAAAAGGACTCCAATTTTGCCGAAATCCCTTTCTGGCCATTTAATTGCCCTGTCTCTTTTTGGAATACTTGTTAGATGCCGTATTGGGTGGAAGCGTGTGTTTATCGGCTACGTCGTCCGAATTGTTTTCAACGGATTTCATTGATCCACAACTCATCACCAAAAAAGACATCATCAACACTGAAATTACTGTTTTCATAATTTTTAATCCGATTTTTTTGCAAAACTATGGTTTTTTATACGATTGCTAACAATATGACAAACAATTTGCATCCAAGCGATGTAGTTCTTTACAGTGGCCGTTAAACGGATGTTTGGCTATTTGCCTCGGAAAGATCTCTTGCCATTTTATCCAAGTTCACAAACCGCTAAGCCATACTGAAACCGTTCACTGTATTGGTCTCAATCGTTGGTTGAAACCCTACCTTTTCATTGCAAGACTTTTAATTTCTATAACCCGTGGTGCATTTTGAAACCGATTTTTTTGAAAAGTGCGTCATGCTGAACCCGTTTCAGCATCCCACTATGGATTTTTGTACTAAGATTTATGGAATGTGACCCTGAAACAAGTTCAGGGTGACGAAAATCGTTGTTATTTTAACGTGAGTTCGATATAACTATAGTGCCAAATAAAGCTGATTGGTATCTACGAAGTTGTTTCTGAGTGATGGTTTTCTGTCCTTAAAGTTATATGCTATCAAAGCCGCAAAGATGTTGTTGAAGTAGTTTGCCACGCTCCTGTGCCTTGAGTGCTCCACTTGGCAAATATTCTTCAGTTGGTCGAATATGGTCTCTATTATTGCCCTTTTCCTCAAGTGGTAGGCATCGGCCATTGGGGTCAACAGCTTCGTTTTCATGTTCTTTCTGAGTTTTGTGACCAAGTGGACGCCATTGGAGAAGAGCTCGGTGAAGAGTTCCTTTGAGATATAGCCCTTGTCACCAAAGAGCTTGCCGAAGAGTTTCTTGACAAAGGCCTTGAAGCGCAATGGCCTCCTATCGTCCACATTGCCGGTGGTCAGCATGAAATCGATGATGCCACCTTGGTCGTTGGTAATGATGTGGAGCTTGAAACCATAGAACCATCCAAGGGAGCACTGCCCCCTCTTGGCAAGTTCCCTGAAGACCCTGTGCTGGTTGATGCGCTTTTTGTCGCACACCCGTAAAGGGGTGGAGTCCACAAAACTGATGCCCGTGCAGTTGGCAAGCCCACAGCTCTTAAGGTAGATGGCCAACGGCATAAAACTGTCCCTCTTGAGCTCTACCATACGGTTATAGCTCACCAGGTCGGGAAAGTATCCGGTCATGTACCTGGTGACGTGCCCTTTGTAAAATTCCTTGAAGGTCTTGTATCCCGAAATATGGAACAGCACCTGTATGGTCATCACCTCGGAAAGTGACATCTTGGATTTTCTGATACGCTTTTTGCCATTGGATATCAGGCTTTTTTGCCAAAAAGGAACAAATTCCTGGCAGAAATCGTCGATGGAACAGAAGATTTCGGTAATTTTAAGTGATGAAATCATAAGTGGAATGTTTTATAGTGAATTGAATATCAACACTTTAATTTACAAAATATTCCGCTTTTTTCTTGCATTGAAGACCAGTTTCTTAGGTCGAACTCACGTTATTTTAACATTATATGGACGCTAAATATCTTTTTAAGGTTAAAATAGCAAAATGCACCACGGGTTTTCTATATGCTTCTGAAACGAATTACACAAATTTTCACAAAGCGTATGTGCCATTTCTTGTGGTAGCCTTTAAGGCTGATAATCAACCCTGTGGACTTGCTGCCCATAATGGTTTAGTTATGGGTTTTTATAGGTCATTCCCCCAAGGCCATCAGTAAAAGGGTGCTAAAAACCACAAGGTAGGCGACGATCAATAATTTCCAAAACAGGTGCGCCCTTTTCAATTCCATAAACTGAAAGGCCACCCCCAAGAATTTTAGGCCCGCCAAGATCATGATCAATACAACCATGTGGGTACCCTGCATCCCAGAAAAAAGTACTGTTATAAAGGTAAGCACCACTAAAAAAATCCAAGTAAGCGTACTAGTTTTATCCATCTAAAAAAATAAATAGAGTACAGGGAACAGCAATAGCCAAATAAGATCGCACATATGCCAAAAAGCGGCACCGGCCTCTATATCTTCAACCGTGGTCGATTCTTTTTTTAACCCAAAATACAAGGATATCAGAATAACCAAGCCTACAATTACATGAACCACATGAAACAGGGTAAGCATCCAATAGTAGTTAAAAAACGTGTTGTACCCCATACCGAATCCCGCGGCCATTTTTTCATAGTACTCCCAGCTCTTCAACAACAGGAATAGACTACCAAAAAATATGGTGGCCGCCACATAATTCTTAAAGGCATGCTTTCCCTTGGCCTTTACCGCTTTAACGGCAAGGGCCATAAAAAATCCGCTGGTGAGCAAAAACAGGGTGTTGGCCATCGCATAGTTTGCATTCAAAGCCAATCTGGACTCATGAAACAGGGCCGGCTCGGCCATACCCTCATACGCCATGACGACCAAAGCAATACCAAAGGTCAGCAACTCCAAAAAAATGATGATCCAGAGTAAAATTCCGCCCGGCGGGTAATAGATGTTCTTATACTGAATTTCCTTTTGGTTCATGCCATTTGTGTTGCCCCCTTAGGATTGGTGCTTTATTTTTTCATATAGTTTTACCAACGACTGCAGCAATTGCACCGGTGTGGTCAGAATTTGGTAGTGGTTCTGACCAAACATTTGTGGTAGGTAATATTTGGCTTGGGCCTCAATTGCCAGGGCATAGGAGTTTATCTGCCGTTCGTTCAGTTCCCTGAGGGCTTGTTTAATATCACTGATCCCATATGTTCCCTCATACCGATCATAGTCGTTGGGCTTACCATCCGAAATAAGGATGACCCATTTATTCTTGGTATCCCTTTGGTCCAGTAATGCTCCGGAGTGCCGCAGTGCAGGGCCAATTCTGGTATAGCCCTTTGGTTCTATGGCCCCAATTCTGTATTTGGCACGGTTCCAATCCTCATCAAAGCCTTTCATGGTGACATAGGCCGAGTGGTTTCGTGTTTTGGAGTAAAAACTGTTGATGGAAAAATCGATATTGAACTCTTCCAGAATTTCACCAAATAGAATGGACACCTGCTTTTCCACATCAATAACCCTATTTCCGGCGGCATAGCCATCGCTGGACAAGCTACTGTCCAACAGCAGTAAAATGGACAGGTCCTTTTCCTTTTTACGTTTGGACAGGTATATTTTTTCTGAGGGTGTGTGGCCCGTATTTACATCAACAAACAAATCGGTTATGGCATCCAGGTCAAATTCCTCCCCTTGGGTCTGCCTTCGCTGTTGTTGATATTTATTGTTCACCGTCGTCAACATTTTTCGCAGTCCCAACAGGGTGGTGCTGTTTTTTGCAATGGCCTCTTGGTAGTAGGCCGCGTTGGTCTTAACAATGGTTTTGGGGTACACCTTACAATAATCCATCTTATAGGTGCGTTTGGCTTGGTCCCATTCATCATATTTTACAAAATAGCCCCCCGCATCACTATCCGCACTTTCTGCAATGGTGGTGTTTTCAACAAAATCTGCCTGATACACGGAATGCGCCGTGTCATCGACCCGTACGGTAAACCTCATATTCAACTCCTCCAAGGCATTGGCATGGTCTTCCAAATCATCACCCCCATCCATATTCCGGAAGTTCCCGCCAAATTCGTCGGCGGTTTCCACTTTCTCAAACTGGTGCTGTAAAACGGCATCTTCCACCTGTTTTTCATCCACTTGAACAGAAATTATCTCTTCAACGGCATTGGCCTTAAGGGTAGTTTTGGGTTGGTCCTGTGCGGTCTTTACCTTTTCTGAAAAGTGTTCCAGAGGATCCCCTATTTCCTCCTTGGGGGTGTTCCGCATCCATTTGCCATAGATGAATGAAAAGTCTGCCGTTGCCTTTGGTTTCGCCTGTGCCGAATAATGACTTATGAATTTTTGATAATATTCTTGCGTTACCGGGAATTCCTTAAACAAGTGCCCCAACACAAGCACAGAAGCTTTTTGTGCTCTTTCTTGGGATTCCTGCAATGAATGCTCATCTGAATCTTCCCAGTTGAGGCCCAGATTTTTTTGAACCGATAAGTAAAGGACCCTGAACAGATAAAAAGACACGTTTTCCTGCACCGTTGAAAATTGGGCATAGGTTGATGGTAAAAAGAAATTATTGTTCTTATACCCCCCTTCCCTTTCGGCGGCATAGAGTTCTATAGGCTGTCCCGTTAGGGCTCGGGCAAAAATGGTGAGTCGTGACTTTATATCGCGTAGGTTGACAACATGTGCCAAACCGGCCTCCCTATTTTTTTTTCGTTTTTTAAAATAGTGGGCAAACTTGGTGAAGATGTATTCATCTGGTTCAAACTCGAACATACTTTTATCTTTTAGTACAGAGATATGGGATTTGCTGTACCCATGAGCTGAACCCTATTCTCATAGCTCACAACCCAATACTCAAATTCAGATCATTAAATCGCACAAATCGTTCAGGGCTGTCACAACTTCCAAATCATCGGTGAGCGGTTCTACCACAGCGGCATGTACCGCAAGCCTTTTGGGCAGTCCTGAGCGTATCAGTTTGGCAGCATCAACGAGCAATCTGGTCGACACGGTTTCCGTAAGTCCCAGCTCAGTCAAATTGCGGATCTTGTTGGCAATGTTGACCAGCTTTTTGGCATCGGCCTCGGCAATAGTGGTTTCCTTCACCAAAATTTCCGCTTCGGCCCTAGGTTCTGGGTAATTAAAGGAAACTGCCACAAAACGTTGACGGGTAGAGGGCTTCAATTCTTTAAACCCTCTTTGATATCCTGGGTTAAAGGAGGCTACCAACATAAAATTGGGGTGCGCTTTTATGGTAGTGCCCAACTTGTCGATAAACAATTCACGGCGGTGATCCGTAAGGGAATGTATGGCTACAATCACATCGGGCCTGGCCTCAGCTATCTCGTCCAAATACAATAGGGCTCCTGATTTGACTGCTATGGTCAGGGGACCATCCAGCCAAACGGTCGCTGCTCCCTTGATGATATAGCGCCCAATCAAATCTGTCGATGACGTCTCCTCATGGCAACTTACCGTAATCAATTGTAGGTCAAGCTCATGTGCCATGTATTCAACAAACCTAGATTTTCCAGTACCTGTTGGTCCCTTTAACAGAAATGGAATCCTGCTATCGTAGGTATGCTTAAAAATAGCAATCTCCTTTCCTACGGGTCTATAGTAAGGTGCCGTCTGGGGGGGTATGTCCATTTTGGTAGGTTTAGTTTCCACTGTAGTCATCATTCTATAATTAAGGTCTAAAAAGCAATCAATGATAAAAGCAAACTTTAGGGAGTCAGGTATGAGTAAATGGAATGCTTCACCACTTGTTATGGATTGCTTAATAGACCGGTTTATTTTACTGTTATTTCTATAGTTTCAATGGTTTTGTTGTCATCCAAGGGGTTGGACATGGCAAACCCCACCTACACTAGTCCTTGAAAAACCTTTGGGGGGACAGTCTTCTCTGAAGGAAAAAGAATTATACCTGGCCCCCATTGGGTTACTTTTTAGGTTTATGGTTGTTGTTCCAAAGCTTGGTCAGTAGGTCTTCCGTGTTTGATAAAATCAATGATATACAACGTAATCCCCAATGTGAGAATGGTGGCACAGAGCATGAGTACATAAAAGTGGATGCTTATTTCGTTCTGTACCTCCATAAATTCCATTTTAAACTTTCGCTCAAGATATACTTGGGCCACACCGGCAACACCAAAAGCGACGGTCATGCCGATCATGCCGATGTTTGAAAGCCAAAAAGCCGCCCTGCCCCTTGTACTCAGGTACAGTTTTCTACCGGTCATATTGGGCATGCTATAGCTTATGATTGCGAGAACGATCATGGCATACGCCCCCCAAAAGGCAAGGTGGCCATGCATGGCGGTAACCAAAGTACCGTGCGTATACAGGTTTGTTTGTGGCAGCGTGTGGGCAAAACCGAGCAAGCCCGCTCCCAAAAAGGATACAATGGCCGCACCCAGGGTCCAGAACAGTGCCAGTTTGTTGGGGTGTTTCTTTTCCCCTTTACGATACATGTTCACCGCAAACAAGGCCATGGCCAAAAATGCCAAGGGCTCCATTGCGGAGAATATTCCGCCAACTATGAGCCAAATCTTGTTTACACCAATGTAATAATAGTGGTGCCCGGTTCCCAATACGCCGGAAAGAAATGTAAGCCCAACGATTACATAGAGCCACTTTTCAATTACCTCACGGTCCACTCCAGTAAGTTTGATCAACAGGAAGGAAAGAATACCGCCCATGATCAGTTCCCAAACGCCTTCAACCCATAGGTGAACCACCCACCAACGAAAGAACGAGTCCATCACCTGACTATCAAAAGGCAACATTCCGGGCAAGTAAAGCAATGCTGCAAACAACAAGCCCATGGAAAGCACCAAGGCCGTCGTAGTCCTCCGTTTTCCTTTAAAGAGGGTCACCAAGATCAACCCCAGAAACAGGAGTACATTGACGACCACGAGAAAATCCAATTGTCTGGGGATTTCGAGGAATTTTCGGCCTTCCCACCAGTTAAAATGGTACCCGATGATCGCTGCCACCCCAACCAATGCCAAGGAGACCAATTGCACATAGGCCAGTTTCACACTCACCAATTCACGCTGTGCCTCTTCAGGGATAATATAATAAGTAGCCCCCATAAAGCCGGAAAGCAACCAAACCACCAACAAATTGGTGTGTACCGCCCTAGCCGTATTAAAGGGAATAAAATCATGCAGGCCATCCATACCCACACGGGCAAAGCCCATGATAAAGCCATAGGCCAATTGTAAAACCAGTAGCAGCATGGAAAGTGCAAAGAACCAATAGGCTACTTTTTGTGATCTATATTTCATAACGTTGGTATTATTTTAGTTGTTGGTTTTATCTTTTGCCAATGGCGATACCACGGTATCAAAACCATTGAGGTCTATGTCGTCTATCCAATCAAAAAATGCGATAAGGTCATCGGCCTCTTCCTCCGAAAATCCATAGGCCACCATTTTTCTGCCGTTGGGTGCCCAAGGGTTTGGCGTGGTAAGTACCACCTTTATATAGCCTTCCCCCCTACGGTCTATAACCTTGGTGAGTTCCGGTGCATAATAGGCCCCTTCACCAAGAATGGTGTGGCATCCCATACAGTTGTTGGATTCCCACAATCGTTTTCCCCGAACAACCTGTTCGGAAATGTTCTCATAGTTGGATTGATCTTGTTCCTTGCTAAAGGAATAAATCGTTAGCCCGATAAAGACAAGAAATGTCACCACCGTCCCTCCAAGAAAAAAAGTACGTGCTTGTTTTTTTGATAACATGGTAAATTGATTAGTATTTGATAATAAAAGACTACTTTGTCTTTTTTTTCAAAAATAACTAGGCAGATAAGTAGGGGACAATGATATTTATCATGTTTACCTGAAAAGAGTTTAACATGGAATATGCGTTGCAAAACCAGTGTTTTGGTTGAAGCTCTGGCAGTATAACCATTGCCTGTAAAGGAACGGAAACAAAAAAAACTTACGCCATATGAAAATGGAAAAAACAGAAAATGAGTTATTTAAGTTCCTGGGAAATTTTGGGCAATGTTATAATGCATTGTTACTTGTCTGGCTCAAGGAAAATTCCTTACCTTCAATGTACAAAAGAACAAAACAAAAAGGCTGGTAACTTACCGCCTTGGCTCCCAAGCCTAAAAGACCCAAACACCACAAAACCGTTTTAATTTAAAAAACACAAACCATTATGAATAAGCATCTATTACTCTTTTTAGTATTAACCCTATCCCTAAACAGTTATAGCCAAATTACTTTTGAGCAAGGGTATTACATCAATAATTCGGGTCAAAAAACAGATTGTCTAATAAAGAACGTTGATTGGAGAAACAATCCAAGCCAGTTTAAGTACAGACTGTCTAACAATAGTGAAATACAATTGGGAACCATAAAATCTGTCAAAGAGTTTGGGATAAACAACAAAACAAAATATGTAAGAAGTTTTGTCAAAATTGACCAATCCAGCGAAAACATCAACATCCTAAGTTATGAAAGAGCGCCCAGTTTTACAGAGGAAACTTTGTTTTTAAAAGTACTGGTAGAAGGCAAGGCAAATTTATACCAATACGAAGATGGGATCTTAATACGATATTTTTTCAGCAAGGAAAGTTCCGATATTGAGCAATTGGTTTATAAATCGTATAAAACCAAAAACAATAAAATAACCGAGAACAATAGTTTTAAAAATCAATTATGGAATGACCTAAAATGTCCGACTTTTAAAATTGACATGGTTGAGAATTTGAAATACAAAAAAAGTGACCTGATTGATTTTTTCATTAAATACAATGATTGTACCAAGGAAGGCTATATCAATTATGAAAAAAAGCAAAAAAGGGATTTGTTTAACCTAAATTTTAGACCGGGGTTTAATACGTCTTCCCTTTCAACACGAAATAGTGTTTCAAGTAGAAAAAACACTGATTTTGACAATGAATTGACTTTCAGGTTTGGACTTGAAGCAGAGTTCATTTTACCATTTAACAAAAACAAATGGGCCATAATCTTTGAGCCCACTTACCAGTATTTTAAATCGGAAACTGAATTGTACACCAATGAAGGTGTTGAAGCTGATTACCAATCCATTGAATTGCCCATTGGAATAAGGCATTATTTCTTTCTTGGTGAAAACTCCAAAATATTTATTAATGGTTCATTACATATTGCTGAGCTAAGCATGAATTCATTAATTGACTATGACTATTCTTCCGATTTAGAAATTAAATCAAGAAATAATTTGGCGTTTGGTCTAGGTTTTAAATATAAGGACACCTATAGCCTGGAATTAAGATATCTAATGGCAAGGGAAATTTTGGGTGATTATGTCCATTGGGCTTCTGAATATCAAACATTTTCTGTGATCTTGGGATACTCCATCTTTTGAAAACGACCAACACAAAAGGAGCGTGCAAATGAAAAAGGCTCCAGAGTGTGAATTTCTCTAAAGCCTTACTGTTTCTGCTCCCCCTCTTGGGCTCGAACCAAGGACCCTCTGATTAACAGTCAGATGCTCTAACCAACTGAGCTAAGGAGGAATGTTTTTTCATTAAGCGGGTGCAAATATAGCTGTTTATTTATAAGAGCACAAGCAAAAAAATAGGCTTTTCGTTAAATAAAACGTTTGATCACGTTCCAAATGTCATTGCCAAATATGAGAGCCATCAAACTCATCAAGATGACAAACCCAACTATCTGGCCCCGTTCCAACACCTTTTCACTGGGTGGCCTACCCGAAATGATCTCGTACAGCAGGAACATGACATGACCCCCATCCAAAGCAGGAATGGGCAATACATTTAAAAATGCCAACCAGACCGAGAACATGGCCAAAAATGACCAAAAGAAGGTCCAGTTCCATGTTTCGGGCATCATCTCTACGATACCAATAGGCCCTTTAACTTGTTTAATCGCTCCAGTTGCGGTATTGGCAATTATCTTGAACTGCCTAACTTGATCGGTCAAAACTTTAATTGATTTACTAAATCCAGCAGGAATCGCTTCCAAAAAAGTAAATGTATCCGTAACCTGAAGTTCTTTTATTTTTTCTTCGGTTATTTCTGGAAGAGTCCCAAGAGGCTGCCCGTCTTTTTTATAAGTGCTTTTTGAAATTGAAACACCTTGGCGCAGGACAGAAAAGCTAATCGTGTCATTTTTGGTGTTTCTAATTTTTCTTTCAAATTCATCCCAAAATTTAATCTTGACACCATCAACCTGTAATATCTTATCACCAATCCTTAAATCAATTTGTTTAGCAAGTGAGCTATCCTGAACAAATCCAATTACTGGTTCAAACCGTGGTGATATAAACTGACTCCTGCCATTTTCGAAAAGAATCTTTTTTCCTTCATCTGTAATATCAAAGGTTATTTCTTTTCCATCACGAAGTACAGTAGCTCTATCTCCTAGAACAATGTCTAATCTTGCATCATCCAATCGCTTAACCACCCTATCATCAACCGACAATAACAAATCACCACTTTCAAATCCTAATGCCTCACCAACGCTTGTAACACCTATCCCATTTTTTAGTCTATCCGTTGGAACATAAGTATCACCATTATTAAACAACAAAGCAGAGTAGATTATCCAAGCCAAAAAGAAATTAACCGTAACACCACCAAGCATAATGATCAAACGTTGCCAAGCCGGTTTACTTCGAAACTCCCAAGGCTTGGGTTCTTCCTTCATCTGATCGGTGTCCATGCTCTCGTCAATCATCCCGGCAATCTTTACATAACCCCCCAACGGAAGCCAGCCAACACCATAGGTTGTCTCCCCTATTTTCTTTTTGAAAAGGGCAAACTTGACATCAAAGAAGAGAAAGAATTTTTCAACCTTGGTCTTAAACCATTTGGCGGGCAAAAAGTGGCCCAGTTCATGTAAGATAACCAGTATTGAAATGATCAGGATGAACATCACAATCTGAGTAAAAAGTCCCATTGGCAATTTTTTTATGATAAGCCCACAAAGGTAATCTTTTAGCCCTTCTATGAAAATATTGGTTTTTACATTCAAGGTATTTAAGAAAGATTTAGCAAGAAAAACACCCGCATCCATTTGAAAAAGGGAAGGCATCGCAGTAATTTTGTCGGCCATGCTCACCTTTTTTGCCAAATACCGTTTTTTTGCCATTGTACTGTCCCTCCTATCCATCATCATCATCTTTTTAATGTACGATGCCCTAAAGCCTGAAAATCGGTTGCCCATCTACCAGCCCAATATGGTCAACCCAGAATTGGTGGACAGTACGCTCCACGACAAAAAGAAATACCACACCATTGCCAATTTTAAGCTAATTAACCAGAATGGGGATACCATAACCCAAAACAATTATGAAGGAAAAATATATGTGGCCGATTTTTTCTTTACCACCTGTTTGACCATATGCCCCATCATGACCAAAAACATGGCAGCGGTACAGGGCAGCATTCTAGAGGATGACGAGGTCTTGCTGTTATCCCATTCTGTGACCCCACAGATTGACTCCGTTGGCCGATTAAAGGAATATGCCCTTGAAAAAGGGGTCATTGACAAAAAATGGAATCTGGTCACGGGCGACAAAAAACAGATTTACGAACTGGCCCGAAAATCATACCTAGCTGTGTTGAATGATGGGGATGGGAGTGAATTTGACATGATCCATACCGAAAATTTTATCCTGGTGGACAAGGAACGAAGGGTAAGGGGATATTACGATGGCACCAATCCTGAAGAAGTGGAACAATTGATCCAAGACATTTCCATCTTAAAAGCATCCTATAAAGAATAGGTGAAGAACGTATTTTGACCTATATTTGCGTTACTTAAACTCATTCTAAATAAATTTGATTGGTCACCTTAGCAGATCTTAAGATCGGACAAACAGGAATCATAAAAGAGTTCTCTTCCGACATCCCCCACATTAAGTTGCTCGAAATGGGCTGTCTGCCCGGGAGCCAAGTAGAATTGGTTCAAGTGGCCCCTTTAAAAGACCCTATTTATTTTATCATAAACGGCTCGCATATTGCCCTAAGACGGGTGACCGCCCAAAAAATAGAACTCGACATCCTGTAAGCTGAATTTTTCCATGTCCAACGTAATCAATGTCGCACTCATAGGGAACCCCAACACCGGTAAAACCTCGGTATTCAACCAACTTACGGGCCTTAACCAAAAAGTGGGCAACTATCCGGGCATAACCGTGGAAAAGAAGGAAGGTTTGAGCAAGTTGCCCAATGGAATCAAGGCCCACATTGTAGATCTGCCCGGCACATACAGCCTTAACACCACCTCGCTGGATGAGAGTGTGGTAGTTGAACTGCTGCTCAACAAGAAAAAGGAGGATTACCCAGATGTGGCCGTGGTAATCAGTGATGTTGAGAACCTAAAACGGAACCTTCTCCTGTTTACCCAAATCAAGGACCTGCGCATTCCCACCATCTTGGTCATTAACATGGCCGATGTCATGCCCAAAAAGGGCATCAGTTTGGACGTAGCCGCCTTGGAAGAACAACTGGACACCAAAATTGCCGTGGTCAGCACCCGAAAATCTGAAGGCATTGACCATCTAAAACAATTGATCGAGGATTATGCCGCGCTTTCCGTAGCACCCAATATAGAGGTTACCGCCATAGACCCCGATTACTTTGAACGTCTACAAAAAACCTTTCCCAACGAAAATCTCTACAAACTATGGTTGGTGATCACCCAAGATGTCAACTTTACGCGTGTTGAAAAAAAGACCATGGGCAAATTGGCCGCCTTTGAGACCAAATCAAAGGAAGAACTCAAAAAACTACAGCACAAGGAGACCGTGTACCGTTATCGGTTCATCAACCAGGCCCTAAAAGAAACCTATGTAATCGATAGAAATGCCGCCAAAGGGCTCAGGGCCAGCTTGGATAGGATCTTAACACATAAGATCTTTGGCTATGTCATCTTTTTTGCCATTCTCCTGCTAATTTTTCAAGCCATCTTTGATTGGAGCACCTACCCTAGTGACTTTATTGATGAACTATTTGCCGCGGCCAGTGATTGGGTCAAAAACACACTACCCCAAGGAATTTTGACCGATTTGCTCGCAGAGGGTATCATAACCGGTATTGGTGGAATTGCGGTGTTTATCCCACAAATTGCCTTCTTGTTCCTGTTCATTTCCCTATTGGAAGAATCTGGGTACATGAGCCGGGTAGTGTTTATCATGGACAGGCTCATGCGTCCTTTTGGCCTTAGTGGCAAAAGTGTCGTGCCCCTCATTTCTGGGACCGCTTGCGCCATCCCTGCCGTCATGGCCACCCGAACCATTGAAAGCTGGAAAGAACGTTTGATCACCATACTCGTGGTGCCCTTTACCACCTGTTCGGCCCGATTGCCCGTATATTTGATTCTCATTTCATTGGTTATCCCGGAAGAACGTTTTTTGGGATTGGGCTACCAACCCCTCACCCTTATGCTGTTGTATTTGCTGGGCTTTGGCATGGCCCTTTTTTCTGCCATGATCTTGGGAAAGGTACTCAACATCAAGAGCCGATCTTTCTTTATGGTAGAAATGCCCACTTACCGTATGCCGCTGCCCAAGAACGTATTCTATACCGTAGTGGAAAAAACAAAGAGCTTTGTACTGGGTGCGGGTAAAATCATCCTTGCCATTTCCATAGTCCTTTGGTTTTTGGGTTCCAACGGATTTTCCGAAGATTTTAAAAACGCGGAAGCCATAGTGACCAAAAGAATACAGGACGAGGGACTCAATGCCTATAGCAAAAACTACATCAAGAACCACCTCCTTACCTATGTGGAAAAAGAGGGGGAGGAAACCGGAAAAATACCCGATCCCCTAAATATTACCAAAGAGCAAGACTCTTTGAGGTTAATGCACAATGTCCTTTTCCAAAAGGCCAAGGCCCATGAAATTTCCAGTTATAAATTGGAGCATTCCTATATTGGGTATATGGGCAAGGGCATAGAGCCCTTGGTAAAGCCCTTGGGTTACGATTGGAAAATTGGCATAGCCGTGCTTACCTCGTTTGCGGCAAGGGAAGTGTTTGTGGGCACTTTGGCCACCATCTACAGTGTGGGAAGCGACGAGGAGGAAACCATTAAGAACAGAATGGCCGCTGAACTGAACGATGATGGAAAGCCCTTGTTCAACTTGGCCTCGGGCATTTCCTTAATGCTCTTTTATGCCTTTGCCATGCAATGTATGAGTACGTTGGCCATTGTAAAGCGGGAGACCAACTCTTGGAAATGGCCCTTGATCCAACTGGTCTTTATGAGCTTTTTTGCCTATCTTGTAGCTTTAAGTGCCTATCAAATCATCCATTAAAATGGTACAATATATCCTAGCCTATCTTCTATTGGGTGTCGCACTTACCTATTTGGTGCACAGGTTTGTGGTGCCCCTTCCCTTTTTGCCCACAAAAAAAAAGACGTCCAAAAAATGTGGAAACACCGATTGTGGGTGTTGATCGGCCCACCCATCTTCCTTTACCCTTATAGTTGCTTTCTTGTTTTTTTAGTTCCCTTTGTAACCTTTTGTAATTTTCAGACTATATAAATACGAACACCAACGTTAAACAATGCTGTTGCAACAACAGACCGATGAAGCCATTATGGCAGAAGTCACCAAAGGGAAGCTGGATTTGGTCAGTATTCTTTTTGATCGGCACCATAGGCACGTCTTTAACTTTCTGTACAAAATGTGTGGCGATAGGATGTTGAGCGAAGATTTGACACAGGATGTTTTTTATAAGATCATCAAGTACAGGTCTTCTTATAACAACGGCAAGTTTGTCTCTTGGTTGTTCACCATAGCCCGGAATAGTTTAAAGACGCATTATGCCAACAACAAAGTGGCCAATAGTGATCTGGAACAGCTGAGCCATGCCACAGCGGATAGTGAGACGGATAGCGAGGAAGACTACTCGCATTTGCATAATGCGTTAAGACAATTGGAAGCGTCTGACCGGGAAGTCATTGTTCTAAACCGTTTTCACCAGATTCAATATCAAGAACTGGCAGAAATTATAGACAGCACCCCAGGTGCCGTAAAGACCAAAATGAGCAGGGCCCTAAAAAAGTTAAAAACAATCTATATGCAAAGCATATGAAATTGAAGGAAGAACATATAAAAGACCTTATCCCCGATTATCTGGATGGAAAATTGAACGCGAAAGAGAAAGCTTGGTTCGAACATCATATAAAGGATTCTCCTGAATACGAAAAGGAGTTGGCAGAATATGAAGCATTGTTTGCTACCTTTAAGGAAGAACCCGAGCAAATTCCTTCTGAAAATCTGAGAGAAGATTTTTTGAAAATGCTTGAAGAAGAAAAAGGAAACCAAGTACGGGTCGTCTCCTTAAAACCAACCGAAAATTCAAAAAATAGAGGTTTTGGCCTTTTAAAAATCGCTGCCAGTATTGCTTTGCTCATTGCTGTGTTCCTACTGGGACAACAGTCCGGAAAAAACTCCATAAAAGAAGAGGTTGCCGTAATGCAAAAACAGCATCTGGACATAAAACAGACAGCCATGATCTCCTTGCTGGAAAACCAATCGGCAAGCAGGCGCATTCAAGGGGTGTCCTACATTCAGGATTTTCAGCATCCAGATGAGTCAATTTTAGCGGCATTATCGGATAGAATGCTAAACGATGAAAACATGAATGTGCGCTTAACCGCACTCGAAGCTCTTTCCAATTTTACATCTTCGGAGATGGTGAAGGCCGCTTTTATCGAAGCCCTGAAAAGCGAAAAAAATCCAAGCCTACAGATTGCCATCATTCAAGTCTTGGTGCAAATCCAAGAAAAAAGAGCGATCGAACCCATGAAGAAATTATTGGAACAACAAGATACACAACCCTTTATCAAGGAAGAAATACACACCGTAATCCCTAAAATTATATAACCCCTTTGCTTCGTGTAACCGAAGCTTCAAAAAAAACGAACAGTCATGAAAAAAACAGTCATTACACTTCTCGTCCTGATAAATGCCAATTTTCTCATGGGCCAGGACAACTATTCAACAGATTTAAACGGAATAGATTGGGTGAAAGTTGAAACAAAATCAGAAATCACCATAAAGACCCATGATAAAAATGAACTCCTGATCAAGGTCAAAAACAAAGAACCGATTCCCGAAAGGGCCAAAGGCCTAAGGTTAGTGGGTAGTGGTGGCACGGACAATACCAATCTGGGCTTTAATGTGAGTAAAGTGGGCAACAACCTTATGGTGAGCAGTATCATTAAATCACAAAACGTGGTGATTTACCTTCCAAAAACCCAAAAAATAGCAGTGACCAATAGTTGGGACGGAGACATCATCATTGACGGTTTTACTGCAGAGGTAGAGGCTAACGCCAACTTAAACGGAGGTGTTGTCTTGTCCAATATCTCGGGGCCTTTAACTGCCTATGCCCTAAATCAGGGGATAAGTGTGGTCTTTAACAGCATCGGCCAAAGTTCCCCTGTGGTGATACGGACCACCAATGGCGAAATAGATGTTACCCTACCGGGAGACACATCGGCTGATCTGGCGCTCCATTCCCTAAATGGTGACATCTACAGCAATTTTGACCTAAAGAAGCCGGATAAAGACGGTATGGTTTCCATTTCCTCAAGCAAAGTAAAAGGCACCATAAATAATGGCGGGGTGGATATCACCCTGGATTCCGTAAACGGAAACATCTATCTGAGAAAAAAATAAGCCTTTGCTGGACATAGTCTAAACATCAAAAAACAAACAGTCATGAAAAATCAATTTTTAGCCATCCTATTCCTTTTAAGCTTCATCCCAGTTTTTCCACAGAAAACCATTGAAAAGGAATTTGAGCACAGTAACAGGTATGTGGAATTACAGGTTCCCTTTGCCTCTGACATCAAGATCAAGACCTGGGACAAATCCACAGTATATTTCAAAGCTACGCTTGATATGGAGGATGACAAATATCTTGATTTGTACAAACTCGATATCGGCGAGAGTCCTACCTCCATTACGATCACTTCTAAGACCAAGGAAATCTTTAAGGCCTTTGAAGCGGAACGGAAAAGAAACAAGGCCCGCGGAAAAAGCTATTATACCTATGGCTTGGAATACGAGTTCGATTACGTGTTGTACGTTCCCAAGGATTCAAAATTCAAGGTCTCCAGCATTAACGGCGATATGTCTTCCGAAATCATTGAAGGTGATTTTGAAGCAGAATTGATCAATGGAGATATTGATATAAAACAATACTCTGGCAACCTGGATCTGAGCACCATCAATGGTGAGATTGATCTAATGGTCAATGGCGTTGCCTTTGTGGCAGAAACCATCAATGGTAACATCTATGCAGATGAAGCCCTAAAACTAAAGGTGTTTGACAAACGCGTGGGAGAAAAAGTGAAAAGCGCATTGGCCAGTGGCCCAACAAAGCTTGCGTTAAATACCATCAATGGGAATATGTATCTAAGGCTATAGCAAACAAAAAACACTACTACAAGAATATGCCGGTATCCTAAACATACCGGCTTTTTATGCTATAGAAATATCTGGATCTCGGTATCTGAACTGACCTCAAATACGCACTCATCATAGGAGGGTGGGCCAAAGGTTCTCATTTTTCCTTTTGAAAAAGCAACTTTTTCCTTGGGTATACCCAGCCAATTCTTGTCCAACTTGTCATTGCCATTTGCATCATAAAAAACCGCAAGCGCATACTCCCCTTCTGGGAGGCCACTGATCGCAATAGTGGTCATCCCTTTCTTTGCCGCAGTACTATCACATTTGAACACCCTTTCAAACTTTAAGAACCCCTCGGCTTCATTATAGACCGCCACACTGATCTTTCCCTTAGATTCTGGGACACCGTGTACACAAACAGAAAGTTCGTTTTGTGCCAATGCCGGGAATGAACCCAAGCTTAAGAGAAGAAAAACACCAACAAATTTCATTGCTTAACCAATGTTAACTATTTAACAATCATCGCATTACTATGATTTGTAATTGAATTACGGTTTTGGATCTTTCCTTGGCCCAATGGCAAAAGACAAATCGTCATAGATACCTTGGGTCGCTAAACTATCGGATAGGTTTAGGTACAACTGTACCGTATCTTTATGAATCACCCTAATTTTCCGCTGCTTCAGATCATCCACAAAAACATAGATTTTAGCTCCCGTGATGGAATCAAGAAATATACCTTTTTCCCTGGACAACCAAGAAAACCCATTCTTTCGTTCCATATTTGGAATCTTGGGGACAAAATCCACACTATTGATTTCCATTAATGGGATTCTTTGCCTATAGATTCCCGATACTACCTGAAAGTCGCCTTCTTCAATTTTTACCCAGTTTTTGTAATGGAGCACAAAGGCAAGAATACAAACCGCAACGGTGAGTATGATTACCAAGTTCCAAAACCAATTATTTTTCTTCATTTTCTTTGTCCGTTCTATACTTATCAAACCAAGCCACCGTATGGGCAATCTTGGTGATCAAATTACTGGGGCGACTGGCAATGCCATGACTGGCACTTGGTATCTCTACCAAAACCGTTTCAATCTTTCGCAGTTTAAGGGCGTGATACAGTTGTTTTGCCTCACTGGGCGGGGTGCGTAGATCGTCCATGCCCACCATGACCATGGTCGGGGTCTCTATATGACCAACGAGCGAAATGGGCGAAAATTTCCAATAATGCTCAAAATTTTCCCACGGTTGCCCTTCATAGCGCGAATTGGCGTAACCAAAATAATTATCGGCCACTAAGGTCTTGCTGATCCAGTTCATCACGGGCTTGGCCACCACAGCAGCTTCAAATCGATTGTTTTTGCCAATCATCCATGCGGCCATGATACCACCGGCAGAGCCCCCCGTTACGAACAACTGATCCTCATGGGCAACCCCCATCTTAATGCAATGGTCCACCCCATCCATGGTATCGTCATAATCTTGACCGGGGTAGTTTCGATAAAGTAGGTTGCCAAATTCTTCACCATAACTAGTGCTGCCACGTGCATTGGGATAAAACACCACATAACCTGCAGAGGCATACAATTGCATCTCAATGGAAAACCGATCCCCATAGTTTAAAATGGGGCCTCCATGGTTTTCGACCATAAAGGGATATTTTTTTGATGCATCATAATTCGGCGGATAAACGATCCATCCCTGCAAATCGCGATTGTCATAGGAAGATTTGTACCAGACCTCCTCCACCTTGGCCAATGCACGGTAATCCAACAGGGCAGAATTAAGGTCGGTGATCTTTTTTAGGCTTTTTGATTTTGGGGACATAATGGCCACCTCGGCAGGATGGTCCGGTCGAGAATGGGTATAGGCGATCGTTCCGTTTTTTGAAACGGAATAGGTCCCGCTGCCATAAGGTCTTCCCAAGGTGGTGCCCCCACGGTTATCGGCAAGTTTGGTCACTTTTCCAGAGAGTGAAATAAAACCAACTTTGCCATTACCCTTGTCGTCATAGTTAAAATAGAGCCCATCTCCCTTCGAATCCCAATGAATACTTGAGATGCTCCTGTCCAACCCGTCGGAAATGCTCCGTTGGCCACTGCCATCGGCATTCATCACATGCAGCTTTCGTAGCTGATAGGCTTGTTTTTTGTCTTCATACCCCAAATAGGCAATCAATTTGCCATCGGGTGAAACCTGGGGTTCGTAATCGGGGCCATCGCGGTCGGTCAAGGCCAAAATCTCACCACTTTCAACAGCGACCGAATACACTTCGCTGTTTCGAAAACGGTATTCCCAGTCTTCGATCCTATTTGCCGAAAAATAAATTTTGGAGCCATCGGGCGACCACGAGAGCGTGCCCCCATGGTTCCAATCGCCAGAGGTGATCTGTCTCGGTGCGCCCCCGTCAGCGGGCATTACAAATAGGTGATTAAACCCTGGCTTTATATAGCCACGCCCATCGGCTTCATGATACACTCTATCCGTGATTCTTGGGGTTTCTGCCCATTTTGCCCCTTTGGGTTTTTTGGGCATTTTGGCTAGGACCGGGGCTTTTGCCGGCACGTTCATTGAAAAGGCCAATTGCGTTCCATCGGGCGACCAGCTCAACGAACTTGGTGAAAATGGCAATTGCGATATTCTCGCAACTTTTCCGGTACCAACCCAATACAGGTAAATTTCAGAACCTTCATCCGTTGTACTGGTAAATGCAATGCGGTCTCCCTTGGGCGACCAAACAGAACTGTTTTCTGAAACTTCCCTAGAGGTCAGCTTCTGGTGTTGACTACCATCGGTTTTGATCAACCACAGGTTGCCCCAGGCCCTATCTTTCATCACATCAAAACCCATTCTGCGATACACCACCCATTCCCCATCCGGGGATATCTGTGGATCGGAAACATATTGAAGCTCAAAAACATCCAAATAGGAGAAATTAGGTTTTTGGGCATGAACGAAAAACGTGGTGGATATCAGCAATATCCCAAAGAGTAAGGTTCGCATAGCGGCTTGTATTTAGTCCCTAAACTTAAACAAAAACCCCCATTCACCAGATATGGGAATGGGGCATCACCCTTAATTTTATGTTAAACAGCCTACCCCATAAGTTGATTCAGGGGCATATCGGATAAATTTAGAGATTGACTACGTAAAAACCATCATTATGAAAAAATTACTCTTGAGTTTTCTCTTTTGCTCAAGCCTATTCTTAATGGGCCAAGAAAAAAAAGAGGTCATGTCTTCCTCAACCTTCTCAGCCTTACAATTTAGAAATATAGGGCCATCCTTTACCTCTGGAAGGATTGCCGATATTGCCATTGACCCCAACAACCAAAACATCATGTATGTGGCAGTGGGCTCTGGCAATGTTTGGAAAACCGTTAATGCGGGCACCACATGGGAACCTATTTTTGACAAGGAAAAAAGCTACTCTATTGGCTGCATTACCCTTGACCCCAACAACCCCCATACCGTATGGGTAGGGACCGGTGAAAATGTAGGGGGCCGCCATGTTGGTTTTGGTGACGGCATCTATAAAAGCAGCGATGCAGGCAAAACTTGGAAAAACATGGGGCTGAAAACCTCTGAACACCTTTCCAAAATCATTGTACATCCTGAAAATTCCAATGTTATCTGGGTGGCTGCCCAAGGCCCGCTTTGGAGTAAAGGTGGTGAACGCGGACTCTACAAATCCATTGATGGCGGTAAAACATGGCGAAAGACCTTGGGAAATGATGAATGGACCGGGGTAACCGATATTGTGATCGACCCCCGCAATCCAGATTTGCTCTATGCGGCAACCTGGGACCGTCACAGAACCGTAGCAGCCTATATGGGCGGTGGTCCCGGCACCGGACTTCACCGTAGCACCGATGGCGGTGAAACTTGGAAAAAACTTACCGAAGGTATTCCCAAATCAAATTTGGGCAAAATAGGTTTGGCCCTTTCCCCCTTTAATCCAGATGTTCTTTACGCGGCCATAGAATTGGATCGTACCAAAGGCGGGCTCTATATGTCCACAGATCGTGGAAGTTCCTGGAAAAAGCAATCCGATATGGTTTCAGGCGGGACCGGCCCCCATTACTACCAAGAACTCTATGCAGACCCCCACCATGAAGGTCGCCTCTATTTGATGAACAACTATGTGTTGGTTTCAAATGACCATGGCAAGACCTACAAACGAATGAATGAAAAAAACAAGCACGTAGATACCCATGCCATGGCCTTTAGGGACGATGACCCTGACTATGTGATCATGGGTACCGATGGTGGCCTTTACGAATCATTTGACCTGACCAAAACATGGCGGTTTGTGGGCAATCTTCCGCTTACCCAGTACTACAAAGTAGCCGTTGATGATGCCACACCCTTCTATTACGTGTATGGCGGCACACAGGACAACGGCTCCCACAAAGGCCCATCAAGAACCAAACGCCGAGAAGGCATCCTTAACCGGGATTGGACCAAGGTGCTGGGGGCAGACGGCCACCAATCTGCCACAGAACCGGGGAATCCAGATATTTCATATGGTGAATTTCAACAAGGGCGTCTGTTCAGAATAGACCACAAAACAGGGGAAACTGTTTTTATTGCCCCGCTAGCAGGAGAAGGGGACCCGTATGAACGCTTTAATTGGGATGCCCCTATCTTGGTGAGTCCACACAATCCCAAGCGATTGTATTTTGCCTCCTATCGGGTTTGGCGCTCGGACAATCGCGGTGATGATTGGACCGCAGTTTCCGGGGATTTGACCAAAGGTCTGGAGCGCATTAAGCAACCCATCATGGGTGGTCTCCAAAGTTGGGACAATGCCTGGGATGTCAACGCCATGTCCAACTACAGCACCATTACCTCATTGGCTGAATCTCCCCTAAAAGAGGGATTGTTATATGCCGGAACCGATGACGGCATCATTCAGGTTTCTGAGGATGGTGGTGCCAACTGGCGAAAAATTACCTATGAAAGTATCAAGGGGGTGCCATCAACAGCTTTTGTAAACGATATTCGTGCCGACCTTTTTGATGCCAACACCGTTTATGCCGCTTTGGACAACCACAAGTTTGGTGATTTTAAGCCCTACCTCATCAAAAGCACCGATGCCGGTCGTTCTTGGAAACTGATCACGGGCGATTTACCCAACCGACTTTTGGTTTGGCGCTTGGTGCAGGATCATGTGGACAAAAACCTGATGTTCCTGGCCACTGAATTTGGCATTTATTTTACTGTTGATGGCGGAAGCCAATGGATTCAAATGAAAGGCGGACTGCCCACCATGTCATTTAGGGACATTACCATTCAAAGAAGGGAGCATGATGTAGTGGCCGCTTCCTTTGGCCGTGGCTTCTTTGTCTTGGACGATTATAGGGCACTCCGAAACTTGAATCCTTCAGATTTAAAACAACAGGAAGCCATCCTTTTCGATACCCGAAAAGCGTATTGGTACAGTCAAATCAGTGACATCAATAGCAGCTATGGGGACCAGGAATACATCGCCAAAAACCCAGCCTATGGGGCCACCTTTACCTATTACCTAAGGGACAGCTATGAAACCCTTGGCGAAAAACGAAAAAAGAAGGAGAAAAAAATGGCCAAGGACGGGCAAGATATTCCCTTTCCGGGATGGGATGCCTTGGAAGAGGAGCGCAGACAGGAAAAACCCAAAATAGTCCTGACCGTAAAGGACAAGGACGGAAACATTGTCAAGACCATTGATGCCAAGGCAAAAAAAGGGGTTAACCGCACCATATGGGATTTGACCTATAATTCCAAAAACATAGTCCGTTTAAATCCTCCCAAACAACAGAACAATTTCTTTGGGCCGAGTGGTATCTCGGTAACTCCGGGCACCTATACCGTAACCCTATCAAAAATGATTGATGGCATCACCACGGAATTGGCAGGTCCACAGAATTTTGAGGTTGTCCGTATGCTGGAGCCAGCCATACCGGGGGCTTCCTATGACGAATTTGCAACCTTCAAGGCCGAGTATGAAACCTTTCAGCAAAATCTGTCGCAAAGCAATATGGTGCTATCAAAAGCCCAAAAAAGGGTGAAAGCCATGCGTAGGGCCTATAGTAGGGCAGACCAGCAACCCGCTGAGCTTTCCAATCAGTTGTATACGCTGGCCAATACGTTGGATGATCTGGACACCCAACTGAACGGCATTAAGAGCAAGAATGAAATTGGGGCCAATCAAGCCCCCTCCCCAAGTGATGTACGATTCATCAGCAGAATAGCCTTGGGTACTACCCATGGTCCAACGGGCAACCATATAAAGGCGTTCAATGTGGCCAAAAAGCAACTGACCCAGCTTAAGGCAAAGATTATGAATGCCAAGGAAAAAATACCTGCACTGGAGCAACAATTGCAGACCATTGGCGCCCCAATCATTGAAGAGTAAGATGTTATATCATCAATAGCAATGACCCCATGTGCAGACATGGGGTCATTCATTTATGCAAAGGCAAAATCATATCTTTGAAATAGGGGTAATATTCCCCTATAATGACCTTTATACCCACCCCTAACCCCTCCAAGGAGGGAAAAACCATACGTTATGACCAAATTGTTACATAAACCCCTATTTACTTAAAATCCATAGTTTTAGTTAATGAATGAAATTCATTTTAGCGTAAAATGTCATTCCGATAGTGCCGTCATACGGAGCGCCCGCCTAAGGTAGGCAGGTTCGAAAATGACAAATACTATAAAAGTTTATAGAAACTATAAGTAACTACAATAAAATTGCAGAATTTAACCTTTAACTAGATAATAAAAACCCAACCCCAACCCCTCCCAGGAGGGGAAAACCATAAACCATGACCAAAATGTTACATAAAATCCCATATATAAACCTCCCCTCCAGGGAGGGGATTGAGGGGTGGGCAACACCATGAGAAAGATCATACCCTATAGCCCAGAATTAGTCCCTTTAGCCAAGAAACTCAGAAACAACATAACCTTGGGCGAAATTGCACTCTGGAGAGAAATCAAGGGAAAAAAGCTTGGGGTCAGGTTCAGCAGGCAGATCCCCATTGATAATTATATAGTCGATTTCTATTGTAAAGATTTACAATTGGCCATTGAGGTAGATGGTTCCATCCATTTTGAAGAGGGACATCAGGAAAAGGACAACCATCGCCAAAACAGATTGGAATCCCTTGGTGTGAGGATAATCCGGTTCAGCGACCTTGATGTAAAAAACAACCTTGATTGGGTGTTGGGTGAAATAACAATTGAGATACAGAAAATAAAAACCCACCCCTAACCCCTCCCAGGAGGGGAAAACCATAAACCATGACCAAATTTTCAACTAAAACCCTGTACAGATACCCCCCTTCGCAGGAGGGAAAAAACTATATACCTTTATCAAACTATCCAAAAAAACATTGAAACCCATCCTCTAAAGAGCGGAAAAACCATAACCAAATTGTTACACAAAATCCCATACAGAAACCTCCCCTCCAGGGAGGGGATTGAGGGGTGGGCAACACCATGAGAAAGATTATACCATGAACTTTAAGAACAAAAAAGTACTCATTACTGGCGCTTCTCGGGGCATCGGAAAAGCTACGGCCCAAGCCTTTTCGGAAAAAGGGGCAACGGTCGGACTTAACTTTAAAAGCAATGTTGAGGCGGCCACAGAAACATTGGCAGGGCTTCCCGGGGAAGGGCATACTCTTTTTCAAAAAGATATTTCGGAACAAGAAAACTGTCAAAAATTGATTCAGGAATTTGTTGAGACCTACGGCAAACTTGATATTTTGGTCAACAATGCCGCCGTCTTCAGGCACCACAAAATTGATGAAACGGATTTTGGTCAATGGCACCAAGAATGGGACATCACATTCCAGACCAATCTATTCGCTGTTGCCCATCTCACCTATTGGGCCACACAGGAAATGATCAAATCAGGAGGTGGCAGAATTGTCAATGTTTCTTCTAGAGGGGCTTTTAGGGGAGAACCTAACGCTCCCGCCTACGGTGCCAGCAAAGCAGCCTTGAATGCCATGAGCCAATCCCTGGCCAAAAAATTGGCGCCACATAACATTTTTGTCGGGGTGGTTGCTCCCGGTTTTACCGCCACGGAAATGGGCGTGAATGCCCTTACACCAGAAGAAAAAGAACGTCTGCTGGCGGAAACCCCTTTTAAACGTATGGCAAAACCGGAAGAAGTGGCCCATGCCATCTTGTTCTTGGCATCGGAAGGAGCGGAATACGCTTCGGGCGCCATCATAGATGTGAATGGGGCTAGTTATTTGAGGAGTTGAAAATCTTGCTATTTAATTCTCAAAACTCTTCTCGATACAAAATTCTTTCAGGATTTCACTCGAAGTAACGTATTTTGTTCCAATGAAAGCCGCCACCATCTCCCAACTCAAAAAAGAATTACAACATCAAAATCCTGATGAACTGTTACAACTCTGCCTGCGCTTGGCCCGGTTTAAAATGGAAAACAAAGAACTCCTCACCTATCTATTGTTTGAAGCCCATGATGAAGAAGGCTACCTAACAACGGTTAAACGTTTGATGGACGAACAGTTTTCGGAAATCAACACCGCTAGCTATCACTATATCAAAAAGAGTGTTCGAAAAATCTTGAGGGGCCTAAGAAAACACATCCGCTATTCGGGCAAAAAAGAGACCGAAGTGGAACTGCTCTTATATTTCTGCGAAAAGCTAAACGGAGTTCGCCCTTCCATTCACCAAAACAAAGTCCTTTCCAACCTCTATGAACGGCAACTCACAGCCTTGGAGAAAAAAATTGAAGCACTTCATGAGGATTTGCAATACGATTATGGCTTACTTTTAGGGGAGTTGAAACCATAACCCTAGGCCATGGCTAAAGTTGTCCATATTGAATCCGAAATCCATAAAAAAACAGGTCTTTTTAAACGCTTTGAAAAATATCTTGGTGAGTTCGTCTATGGGGGCATTGATGGCTGTGTGACCACCTTTGCCGTGGTTGCGGGCTCTGTTGGGGCCGGCCTGGACAGTGCGGTAATCATTATCCTGGGCTTTGCCAATTTGTTGGCCGATGGCTTTGCCATGTCCGTTGGGGCGTATCTTTCCACCAAATCGGAACAGGACAATTACCACAAGCACAAACAAGTGGAATACTGGGAAGTGGACAACCTCCCAGAACTGGAACGTGATGAAATTAGGGAAATCTATGCCGCCAAAGGCTTTAAAGGGGAGCTTTTGGACAAGGTGGTCGAGGTGATCACCAGCGATAACGATGTTTGGGTAGACACCATGATGAAGGAAGAACTGGAAATGATCAAAGAAGACCGTTCCCCTATATGGATCGGGGGTGTCACCTACATCTCTTTTATTCTCATGGGATTGATTCCCCTTTTGGTCTACGTGGTGGATTATCTGGATGCCATTGGCAAAAACCTGTTTCTGCTGACCTCCATTTTTACCGCGCTCGGATTTATGATCATTGGATGGCTAAAGACCTTCGTCAACCAAACCTCTATCCTTAAGGGAATCCTAGAAACCTTGATTTTGGGGGGAATTGCTGCAGTGGTCTCCTACTTTGTAGGTGATTTTATTGAGCATCTTATCCTTGGACAACCCCACTGATTACAAATGACTTATATACACATTTTTATTCCTTCAATATTGTACTTTTGTATACAGGTATGGTCAAGATTGTTTCCTTTTTGATTTCTGTACTTGTTCTCATGCAGAGCATGAACCTTCATTTTGAAGATTTGGTGGAACTGGATAGCTTGGTGGAACATTATCAATTCCACAATGAAGAACATGGGGACAATTTATTCCTCTTTGTCTCTAAACACTACGGCAAACTAAAGACTGTACATGACCAAGAGCAGCAAGAGGGGCAAGATGATCATGAAAATCTACCCTTTCAACACGCTGGCCATTCCTTACAGATAATGGTTTTTGTGATGTCTCCAAATACCTATCCTTATTCTTTTGCTGAAGTCCCAAGTTCACATAACAATAATTTCCACTACCATTTATCCTATTCCCTCGATTTGGAAGATGGACTGTTCCAGCCTCCTAAACATTCATAGAAAGTAGTTTTTAAGTCAAGTTCCATGGCTTGTATTTGGATGCCCCAATACAAGTCTTCATACTCTTTTTTATGAATCATGCTTTCACAAATTATAACGTTTAGCCTCAAGAACAAGTTTATTGTTCTTCTTTTTGCCTTTTTTATCATTGGATTTGGCATTTTCTCTTTATCCAGAATCCCCATTGGTGCAGTACCGGATGTCACCAACAATCAGGTTCAGGTCATTACCACCTCCAGAAACTTGTCAACCCAAGATATTGAGCAATTCATCACCTATCCAGTTGAACTGGAAATGGCCAATCTGCCTGGGGTAAAAGAAATTAGGTCGATCTCAAAGTTTGGGCTATCGGTGGTCACCATTGTCTTTGAAGACAAAATGGGCACCTATCTGCCAAGACAATTGATTGCGGAAAAAATCAAATCAGCCCAAGAACGTATCCCAGAAGGTTTTGGGGCGCCAAAAATGGGCCCTATCACGACCGGTCTGGGAGAAATCTACCAATATATCTTGGATGTTGAACCAGCATATAAAGGACAGTACGGCCCTACACAGTTAAGAACAATCCAAGACTGGATTGTAAAACGGCAGCTCTCAGGCATACCGGGTGTTGTAGAAGTGAACACATGGGGTGGATTTTTAAAACAGTATGAAGTTGCTCTTTCCACCCAAAAATTAAAAGCCTTGAATATTTCTGCCAAACAAGTGTTCGCTGCCTTGGAAAAAAACAATAGCGTGGCTGGTGGAGGCTATATTGAAAAGGTAAACCAAGCTTATTTTATACGTGGTGAGGGATTGGTGGATGACCTCGAAGCTATTGAAGAAATAGTGGTTGAAAACAGAAACGGCACTCCCATTGTCGTCAAGGACTTAGCCAAAGTGGGCTTTGGCAGCGCACCACGCTTTGGAGCCATTACCGGTAATGCCGAAGGAGAAAAAGTGTTGGGCCAGGTCATGATGCTCAAAAACGCGAATCCCAAAAAAGTCATCGATGCCGTAAATAAGCGGGTGGCCTCAATTTCAAAGTCTTTGCCAGAAGGCGTCTACATCAATGCCTTTTTAGACCGCAGTGAACTGATTGGGAGAACGACCATGACCATCTCTGAAAACTTGATGCTAGGCTGTTTGATCGTCATCTTTGTTGTGGTCCTCCTATTGGGCAATTGGCGTTCTGGTCTGGTGATTGCCTCGGTAATTCCCCTTTGTCTGCTGTTTGCCCTTTCTCTTATGTACGTATTTGGCATTGACGCCAACTTAATGAGCCTAGGTGCCATTGATTTTGGAATCATCATAGATGGGGCGGTGATCATAGTGGAATATATCGCATTTCAAATAACCAAAAACCAAACACAGTTCAACTCTTCCACAGCTACTGACCTCCAAGTCTTTAAGGACAAGATTACATTCAAAGGAACCTCAAAGATGATGAATTCTGCCATTTTTGGCCAGTTGATCATTTTGCTGGTCTTTATTCCAATCCTTTCGTTAAGTGGAGTTGAGGGTAAAATGTTTAAGCCCATGGCGCTGACGTTCAGCTTTGCATTGATCGGGGCAATGGTGCTATGCTTTACCTACGTTCCCGTAATGGCCTCACTTTTTCTTAGACCATCACCTGCCAAGAACAACTTTTCAAAACGATTGGAACATTGGCTCCAACTTCGTTTTGAAACCATGTTGACATGGGTATTGGCCCGAAAAAAATTGGTCTTAGGCATGGCAATGGCCTTACTCATGGGTACTGTGTATCTGTTTACCATCATGGGAGCTGAGTTTGTTCCTACATTGGACGAAGGTGATTTTGTAATCCAACCCGTACTAAAAACAGGCACTTCGTTATCAAAAACGGTGGAAACCACCACCAAAATAGAGCGAATCTTGTTGGATGAATTCCCAGAGGTGAAACAGGTCGTGAGCAGAATAGGTGCTGCAGAGGTGCCCACAGACCCCATGTCCATGGAAGAAAGCGATGTTATCATTGTACTAGCACCAAAATCGGACTGGGTATCGGCAACCTCCAAAGATGAACTAGCGGACAAGTTTAAAGACGCCTTGGCAATTATTCCAGGGATGGAAGTGGAATTCACCCAACCCATAGAAATGCGTTTCAACGAACTGATAACGGGGGTCCGTGCAGATATCGCCATAAAAATCTTCGGCGAAGATTTGGCCTTACTAAATACCAAAGCCAATCAAATCAAAGATTTGATTTCCAATGTTGAAGGAGCCTCAGACATCACGGTAGAAAAAGTGGAGGGATTGCCCCAAATGAAGGTCAGTTATGACAGAAAAAAAATTGCCCGCTACGGTCTCAACATGGCCGACCTAAATGAAATGGTTGCCATGGGGTTTTCGGGCAAAACAGTGGGCAGTGTCTTTGAAGGTGAAAAACAATTTGATTTGGTGGTTCGTTTGGATGCGGAGCATAGAACCGATATAAGCAACCTAAAAAACCTATATGTTGACTTGCCTTCCGGAGGGAAAATCCCTTTGCGGGAAGTGGCTTCCATCACCTATGAGAAGGGAGCTGCTAAAATATCCAGGGATGATACCCGAAGGCGTATCGTTGTGGGCATCAATGTTAGAAACAGAGACCTGCAATCTGTGGTGGACGATGTGCAAAACCGCATAGAAAACAACATTCAATTGCCAACGGGGTATTACATTACGTACGGTGGCCAATTTGAAAACCTACAACATGCACGGACCCGACTTCTAGTAGCGGTACCCTTGGCTCTATTGCTCATTTTTACTATGCTCTATTTTGCCTTTAAATCGGTGAAGGAGGCATTGTTGATTTTCTCCGCGATTCCCTTGGCTGCCATAGGCGGAGTTCTCTTGCTCTGGATACGGGGCATGCCCTTCAGTATATCTGCATCGGTTGGGTTTATTGCCCTTTTTGGTATTGCCGTATTGAACGGAATTGTATTGATAGAACATTTTAAAGATTTAAAAAAACAAAAATTTGACACTATGGAAACCCTGATCATGCAAGGTGCCAAAGACCGATTACGCGCCGTACTGTTGACAGCTTCGGCAGCAGCCCTAGGATTTTTACCTATGGCTGTTTCCACTGGTGCCGGTGCAGAAGTACAACGCCCTTTGGCCACAGTGGTCATTGGTGGTTTGGTCTCTGCCACATTGTTGACGCTACTGGTCTTGCCCGTATTGTATTCTTATTTTCAACACGTACATTCAAGAAAAAAGGGAGGTCATCCATCTAAAAAAATAATGATCCTTTTGTTATGCTCTACCCCAATTGTTGGTTTCGCCCAACAATCATTGCAGTTGGAAGAACTGAAGCTACTGGCCTTGGAAAACAATAACCAATTAAAGGCCGCTGCATTGAGAATTGAGGCCGCCGAGGCTCTTAAAGGCAGTGCATTTGATTTTGACAAGACCGAAGTGTATTATCAATACGATGAAAACAACCTAGCTGTCAACAATAAGCCTATCAGGGTTTTGGGATTGCAACAATCCTTTGAATTCCCAACCGTATATACCGCAAGGCAAAAATTGCAACAATCCAAAATGGAGGTGCAAAAATCCATTTTTGAAATGGAAAAGAAAAAACTGTTTCTATCACTTTCAACCAGCTATTACCATTATCAGATGCTTTGGCAAAAAACCAAGCTGTACACAAAGCTGGATAGTGTATATGAACAATTTGCCCATGCAGCCAAACGTCGTTTTGAACTTGGTGAGACCAATTACCTTGAGAAGGTGACCGCCGAAGCAAAACAACGTAAAATCAAGCTACAAAAAGCAAAGGTAGAACAGCAAATGAAAGCGGGCCTTATTGAACTAAAACAGTTGGTGCAAACCAATGATTCATTGCAATTGAATTGGGAACCTCCACAAAAATTGAATGTCCTTCATTCCCAAGGGTTGGATTGGGTTGAAAGGGAGTTCTTGGGAAATAGGGAAACACTGAGCATAAACAAAAAACGTTTGCAGAACAATCTTTGGTTTCCAGATTTGAGCTTGGAATACTTTCAAGGCACCAATAATGGTTTGGGCACGTCTCTTTATGGTATCCAAGTGGGGCTTAAATTGCCCATTCTCTTCTTTGGTAATCACAGCAGGACTAAGGCTGCAAAAATCAACACCAACATCACTTTGCTTGAAAATAGACAGCTTGAACTCGCCTATGGCCAAAGACTAAAGGAACTTTCCATTCAACTAGATCAAAAAACAAAGGAACTTGCCTATTATGAAGAGGAAGGGCAAAAGCTTTCAGAACAAATCCTAAAAGTTGCCCGTGGGAGTTTTCAAAATGGCGAGATTGATTTCTTTCAATTCATCCAAAGTTTGGAAAACGCTTATGAAATTCGTCTTGATCATCTTGATGCATTAAACGAATACAACCAGACCGTACTTAGCCTTAACCATCTTTCATTCTAAAAGAAACACGATGCGACACCGTATACATATCACAATAGCCTTCATGGGAATTACCTTGCTCACCAGTTGCAGGCCTAAAACCTCTGACAATGAAAAGGCGGCAAGCGACAATCTAAAACTGACCCAAGCACAATTTGAGTCCAATCAGTATAAACTGGGCAAAATGACAACAAAACGTTTTCACCAGTCCATTACCACTACGGGCATGATTGATGTGCCCCCACAAAACAAGGTCACGGTAGCTGCAACCATAGGTGGTTTTGTAAAGCGTACCCATTTATTGATAGGGGATAAGGTTGAGAAAGGCCAAAAAATGCTTACCCTAGAGAATAATGAGTTTGTTAAACTGCAAAAAGAATACCTAGAAATACACCATCAATTAGCCTACCTGAAAGCGGAATACAATCGCCACAAAACCCTTTTTGAGGAAAACATAACTTCAGAGAAGAACTTTTTACAAGCAAAGAGTCAATTTGAAATGGCTAAAGCAAGCCATGCAGCGTTAAAGAAACAGTTACAACTCCTCAACATTTCTCCAAAACTGGTGGAATCTGGCAACATAAGCACAGAAAGTTCCCTTTTTGCACCCATTTCCGGACACATTACCAAGGTCTCCATCAACAAGGGAAGTTTTGTATCGCCCAGTTCCGTATTATTTGAAATTATCGACAACAGTCACCTTCATCTAGAACTGACCGTTTTTGAAAAAGATGCCCTAAAGGTGAAAAAGGGACATAAAATAGCGTTTAAGATTCCCGAAACGGGTGACGAAATCTATTTGGGAGAGGTACATTTGGTAGGTGCGTCAGTGGACAATGCCACCCGTACTGTGGAGGTGCACGGTCATTTAAATGAAGGGGGCAAATTTTTGACCGGTATGTTTGTGGAAGCCCAAATCATTACGGACAGTAAAGCGTTCTTAGCCCTACCGGATGAGGCCATCGTGGAAAAGAATGGCCGTCATTATGCGCTTATGCTACAATTAAAGGCTAATGGGAGCTTTCAATTCATCGAAGTGGGCATTGAGCCCGGATTGACCGAAAATGGCCATACCCAAATCAAAAACCATTCTGATTTTAAGGACGGCCAAGAATTTTTAATCAAAGGTACTTTTGACTTGATTGCCAATTAGATTTAACCCAAGCCCACATCCAAGGTCATCATGATGATAAACCCACCGATAAAGCCCATGGTGGCAATGTCCGTATATCTGTCTTGTTGGGTCTCCGGTATCACCTCTTCCACCACCACAAATATCATGGCACCCGCGGCAAAGGCCAGGGCATAGGGCAAAATGGGTTCAAAGGTCAATACTGCCCAAGCCCCCAAGACACCGGCAATGGGTTCCACAAGGGCCGAGGCCTGACCGTACATCCAACTTTTTCTTCGGCTCAACCCTTGTCTGCGCATGGGAACCGCTACGGCAAAACCTTCGGGAAAATTCTGTAGGCCAATGCCTAGGGCAAGGGCCACGGCCCCACCAATGGTTGCTCCTTCAAAACCTGAGGCCACGCCCCCAAAGAGTACCCCAACGGCCAATCCTTCGGGTATGTTGTGCAGGGTAATCGCCAAGACCAAAAGTGTGGTACGGTGCCATGGGGTCTTTACCCCTTCGGCCTCATCCATCTTAAAATTAATGTGTAGGTGAGGCAAAACCTTATCCAATCCGAAAATAAAGGCGGCGCCCAATAAAAAACCTACTGCAGCGGGCACCACTTTAACAAAGCCCTCCCCTTCACTCATTTCTATGCCCGGAGCCAAAAGACTCCAAAAACTGGCGGCCACCATTACCCCGCCCGTAAAGCCCAACATGCCATCCAACCATGCCCTGCTTGGACTCTTGAAAAAGAAAACAAGGCCTGCTCCGGCCGCAGTCAATGCCCAAGTAAACAAGGTAGCATACAATGCAGCATAAATGGGATCAATACTTTGAAAGTAAGTGATAATATGTTCCATAGTCATTCTTTTTTTACGTAAAGATTCGTCGCTATCTGATTTGAGATATGCAAATGCCTATCGGCTATTTTTATATGTAGGGAATCATCAAAATCTTCCTTGTCCACCACCACAATCTCATCGCCCAAGGCAATTTGGTTCTTGTCCAAAAACCTTAGGAATGCGGATGAGGTATCCTTAACCCCCAGACAAATGCCAACAGTACCAATGGACAGATCTGCCAACAATTGCTTGTCACGCTTCTTAAATTCCCCCGATTTGGTGGGAATGGGATCCCCATGTGGGTCGTATTTTGGAAAATCGAGCAACTCATCCAACTTATCAATAAGTTTTTCGCTCTTAATGTGTTCCAACTGTTCGGCCACTTCATGGACCTCATCCCAGGTAAAGTCCAACTTTTTGACCAAGAAAACCTCCCACAAACGGTGCTTCCGGATGACGGATAGCGCCATTTTAATTCCCTTGACCGTTAAGGTGACCCCTTGATATTTTACATAATCGACCAATCCTTTTTCAGCCAATTTCTTGGCCATATCCGTAACCGAGGAGGGTTTGGTCTCCATCTCCTCTGCAATGGCGTTGGTCGTGATCGACATCGATTCACTCCCTCCCAAATGAAATATGGCCTTCAGGTAATTTTCCTCTGAACGGGTCATGGAATTATTTTTTTACAAAAATACGTTTTTATTTATATAAAATAATTTTTAGTTTTGTCTAAATTTTAATTTTAACATCCAAAAAAATAAAGCTTAACAGTATTGTTGTACATAATTTGGTTTATTTTTGTTTGTTCTTAATCTAAATAAATGAAAAAATTGAAAATTTACGGTATGCATTGGCTCCTCATGGTGATGCTATTTTCATCAGTGGCCTTTGTAAAGGCACAAGAAAGCAAAGTGTCTGGAATGGTGACTTCTAACGAGAAACCTGTTCCTTTTGTAAACATCTATGTTAAGGGAGGAACCTTGGGCACCACTGCCGATAAAGATGGTAATTACCTATTGGAGGTTCCTTCAGGATCCCTTACCCTAGTAGCCCAAGCACAGGGGTATCGCACCCAAGAAAAGTCATTGACCTTGGTTGTCGGCGCCCATAAAACCGTTGATTTTTTGCTTGTAGAAGATGCGTTGGGCCTAGAGGAGGTCGTTGTCAGTGCCACCCGTAACCGAGTGGAGCGCAGGAGTGCCCCCGTGGTCGTCTCCTCCCTAAAGCCAAGATTATTGACCGCTACGCAATCCATTACCGTTGCCGAAGGTCTTAATTTTGCACCGGGCGTTCGCGTGGAGACCAATTGTCAAAACTGTGGTTTTACACAGGTGCGACTAAATGGGCTGGATGGCGCCTACACCCAAATTCTGCTCAACAGCCGACCTATCTTCACCTCACTTTTAGGGGTTTATGGTCTGGAACAAATACCTTCCAACATCATTGAACGGGTAGAAGTGGTACGCAGTGGCGGTTCGGCATTGTATGGCTCCAATGCCATTGCGGGAACAGTAAACATCATCACCAAAGACCCCGTATTGAATACCTGGGAAGTGGGCAGCAACTTTTCGGTAATTGATGGGAATGCCGTGGACCGTAACGTTAACTTTAATACATCCATCGTGGCCGATGACCTCAATAGCGGCATTACCTTATTTGGATCATACAGAAACCGGGAAGCATACGATGCCAACGATGATGGGTTTACGGAAATGGTGGAACTGCGCAACACCACCGTTGGAGCCAAGGCTTTTGTAAAACCAACCGATAGAAGTAGGGTCTCCGTAAACCTGAACGCCATAAGGGAGTACAGACGTGGGGGTAACCGCTTGGATCTTTCCCCTCAGTTTACCGATATTACCGAAGAGCTTGACCACGATACCTTCTTGGGAGGTGCCGATTATGAATTGAACAGCAAGGACAATAGCACTAAGTTTCAAGCCTACACCTCTGCTTCCTATACCAATAGGGGCAGTTATTATGGTGGTTTGGGTGGTGAACGTACCCGACAAGACAGTATCACCGCCAACAATGCCTTTGGTACCACCAAAGACTTGGCATGGATCAATGGACTTCAACTCACCAAAACGTTCAAAAACAATGATGTGTTCACCGCTGGGGCCGAGTATAATTTTAATAATACCGAAGACCAGATTCCCGGTTACAACCGTCTCATCGACCAAAGTGTGAAGTCCTTGGGAGGATACGCCCAATACGAGTGGAAGCCTACAGATACGTTTTCTGCATTGGTGGGTGCCCGCTTGGATAATGTTTCGGTCGATGGGGATTACGCCATTGGCGGTATTTCCAGGGATGTGGATCTAAGCCAAACGGCACTTTCACCACGACTTACGCTCTCTTACAAACTATCGGAAGAACTGCGGCTAAGAGGTGGCTACGCCCGAGGATTTAGGACACCACAGGCGTTTAATGAAGATCTGCATATTTCAAGCGTGGGGGGCGAACCCCAGTTTGTCATCTTGTCCAATGACTTGGATACAGAATACTCAAATGCCTTTACGGGCTCCATCAACTACTCCAAAACGGTGAATCTGCTTCAAATGGATTTCTTGGTGGAAGGTTTCTATACCACCTTGCAGAATCCCTTTACCCTGGTGAGCACAGGTGCTACCTTGGACAATGGCTCCATCTTGGAAGAAGTGAGAAATGGCGAAGGGGCCCAAGTTCTTGGTTCCAACTTTGAGTTTGGCGTTTCCCCAAACCCTGAATGGCGTTTTCAACTGGGAGGAACTATACAGAAAACGGAATACGATGAGCCACAGGTGCTTTTTGAAAGTGATGGCACAGTGGGCGAAAGTGATATTGTGATCGATGAATTTGTACGTGTTCCCAATTTTTATGGGTACTTAAATACCACGTGGATTCCCAGCAAAACCTTTACTGTTGACGTTACGGGAACCTATACTGGTGAAATGACCGTGCCTTTGGTGGTCAGCGATTCTGGATTTTTACAGTTGAACAAGGCCAATCCGTTTTTTGATATGAACATTAAGCTTGAAACACATTTTGATTTTAACGAATCGTTCATGGTTAGCGTTTCCGGGGGTGTCACCAATGTGTTCAACAGCTATCAGGATGATTTTGATATTGGCCCAGGTAGGGACTCTGACTATGTGTATGGCCCAGATGCACCAAGGGCATTCTTTTTGGGGTTAAAATTCGGTAAGTTGCATTAAAAATTAGTTCTTTTAAAAGCCGTGGCTCAACATAATTGTTCAAAAGTCATCCAAGTAGCCACGGCCTTTAACCTATAAAATGATCTATAACAGGTTTACATTTTTGGTTTGTTCAGTGATGCTCCTTCTTTTCTTTGGAAAAGCCACAGCACAGGAAAACCATATCAACTGGATCAGTTTTGAACAGTTGGAAGATTCACTCGCCGTAAAGCCAAAAAAAGTCTTTATCTATTTTTATGCAGATTGGTGCGTGTACTGCAAAAAGTTGAACAAGGCTGCCTTTAGGGATCCAAGGGTGATTTCTGAATTGAAAAAAAACTATTACGCCGTTAAGATGGATGCAGAAAGCAAGGATACCATTGTATTTGGTGGTGACATCTTTGTAAACAAACAACGCGGCCTACACAGAAATCCAACCCATGAAATCCCGTTGCTTCTTGCTTCACGGGAAAACCAACCGTTTTCATTACCGGCCCTACTTGTCTTAAATCAACGATTTGAAGTGACCCAACGCCATTTTGAATACCTTTCGCCCAAGCAATTGCATCACGTACTGGAAGGACGGTATATGGACTAGCGTAGTCGTGGGTTCTTTGTATTTGGGCATACGGTCTTCCAATTGTGTACCTTTGGGTAATGCCTGAATACGATTACATCATCATTGGTGCCGGTGCCTCTGGCCTACTTTTGGCAGAGGCACTGGCCAATGATTCCTTTTTCACCAAACACAGCATTTTACTGATCGATAAGGAGGATAAAACCCAAAACGATCGTACTTGGTGTTTTTGGGAGCAAGGCGATGGGGACTTTGACCTTATCACCCACAGAAGTTGGTCCAACATCCATTTTGCAGGCCAACAAATGGATTTAAAACAATCCATTACCCCCTACCGATACAAAATGCTCCAGGGCATTGATTTTTATAACCACTATCTGGAAAAAATAAAAAAATATCCTAACATCGATTTTGTTCAGGATACGGTTCTTTCCCTATCTGAATCGGAAGGTATTGTCCAGATCAAAGGGCAAAATAGCAGCTATACTTCCCATTATGTTTTTGACAGTAGGTTCGCTTATACCGAATTAATAGCGACATCAAAATACCCTGTATTACAACAACATTTTTTGGGATGGCACATTAAAGCAGACCGGTCTGTTTTTGATGGGTCGACCGCTTCATTTATGGACTTTTCCATCCCTCAAAAAGGAAATACGCGCTTTATGTATGTGTTGCCCTTCTCAGAAAACGAAGCCTTGGTGGAATACACCTTGTTTTCAGAACACCCCTTGCAAAAAAAGGAATACGAAGAGGCCATTAAGGATTACCTCCGTACACAACTGGACATTGAATCCTATGAGATCCTAGCCGTTGAACAAGGCAATATCCCCATGAGCTGTTTTGACTTTGCCAAGGCGAACACCAACCACGTCTTCAAAATTGGCATCGCTGGGGGTTGGGCCAAACCCAGTACGGGCTATACCTTTTACCGTTCGACCAAGAAAGTCAAAGAATTGGTTGCTGCCTTAAAAAAGGGTAAGCCTCTTTCAAAGTTTGACCAGAAGACCCGTTTTTGGTTTTATGATTTGTTGCTCTTGGACATTCTGCACCGCGACAATCATTTGGGCAGTAAAATCTTTGAAGCCATGTTCAGAAAGAGGACTCCCCAACAAATTTTAAAATTTCTGGATGAGGACAGTTCGCTTTGGGAAGAACTGAAGATTATCTGGGCATGTCCCAAATGGCCTTTTGTCAAAGCCCTTTTCAAAAGAATCCTTTAAACACCCCCGCTCTTATCGGGAAAGGGTCTTAACTTTCCCTGTTCATCAGTTGCTCCCCAAAAGCCTTAAAAACCTGTTTTGCCTCTGCTGGGGCTTCAATCTTGGCCAAGGCTTCAAAAGCCAATTCGGTATATTGTACCACCTCTTTTTGGGTAGCTTTAGCCGCACCGCTTTCCAAAAAAATATTCTTTACCAAGTTTACTTTAGGGTCTGAATGTTCTGGTTGAATGCCAAAAAGATCACTGAGTGTCTTTTGCGCATCTGTAGTGCCGAGTTCCATGGCCTTTAGGTACAAATAGGTCTTTTTGTTCTCAATAATATCGCCCCCTACCTGCTTGCCAAAGGTTTCTGGGTCGCCAAAGGCATCCAGATAATCATCCTGCAACTGAAAGGCAATGCCCAAATTCTTTCCAAATTCATAGATCAAGTCTTGATCCACTTCTTCTGCCCCACCAACAATTGCCCCCATCTTTAAGGCCGCGGCGACCAATACCGATGTTTTGTACTCAATCATTTTTAGGTATTCGGGCACGGTCACATCATCCCGGTTCTCAAAATCAACATCGTATTGCTGTCCTTCACAAACCTGGATGGCCGTTTTGTTAAAAAGCTGTAGTAACAGTCCTAGCATAGTGCCTTCATAAGCCTCTAAATACTCATAGGAATTGATCAGCATGGCATCACCGGATAGGATCCCTGTATTTATATCCCACTTTTCATGTACGGTCTGCTTTCCCCTACGCAAGGGAGCATCATCCATAATATCGTCATGCACCAATGAAAAGTTATGAAAAACCTCAACCGCCATGGCGGCAGATAGGGCATCCTTGGGATTGCCCCCAAACATATCGCAGGCCATTAAGGTCAATACCGGTCGCATTCTTTTCCCCCCCAACCCCAAAATGTACCGTATGGGACCGTACAACTGGCTCGGCTCTTTATCAACCATCAAAGACATAAGATGGTCAATGAACGTCTCGCGATAAAATGTAATGGATTTCATAGAAAGATTTTGTCAAAAATAAGGGCTATTCGGTTAACAATTTTAGCTTTCCGTGGACATATAGATGAAAATAAATGCAATGAAAACCAAAAGCTTCGTCCTTATGGATGGAGCCATCAAAAAACAATACCGGTTTTGGAGGAAACCAATACAACATTGCTGACCCGTTTTTTTAAAAGTGAGTACCAATCCCTTAAGGGTTTTGTACAATCCAAAATCCATGATACGGTAGACAGTGATGCCGAAGATATCATTCAGGATGTTGCGTTACGCTTGTTTTCTAGACCGGAGGATGCATTGCCCATAAACAATATTGCGGGTTTTGTATACAGTTCCATCAAGAACAAGATCATTGATGTCATGAGGACCAAAAAGGAAAAACTGTACCATGAACACACCTTGGAACAACTCTGGAGCGCGTATAGCGAACGCTTATATGGAACAGCGGAGGACAACTACCCAGAAAGGATGCAAGACAAGTTGAAACAAGCCCTTATGAAACTAAAGCCCGATTATAGGAATATCATATTGGCAGTAGATTTTGAAGGATATACCTATCGTGAAATTTCTGAAGAAACAGGGATTCCCCAAGGAACCTTAATGTCTAGACGGCACCGGGCCATATCCTTATTATTAAAACAATTGGAAACAGACAAACAATACTGAATTATGAAAAAAGAAAGAAGCATTGAAAAACGAATGGAGAGAAAAGTGGAGCGCTATGTGGCCAAAGGGGTCAAAATATTCTTTATGATCCTCTTTGGCATAATCCTTTTTCTTTTGGTCATATATATCTTGATGCGATTGTGGAACTGGTTAATGCCAGATCTTTTCGGACTGACCACGATTACCTACTGGCAGGCAGTTGGCATTATGGTCTTGGCCAAGATCATCTTTGGTTTTGGTGGTGGTGAAGGCGGAGGCCGAAAAAAAGCACGTTCAAAACATAGCATAAGGTCACGTGGCCAATGTGGCCCTTTAAAAAAAGACTTTGAGGAATGGAAGCTCTATGATCAATTCTGGAAGGAGGAAGGTGAAGCGGTCTATAAAAAATATGTGGAAAAAGTACAGGATAATGAAGGGGACCACGACCAAACCCAAATACCATAATGTTGTCCCTTATAGGTTTAGCAACCACAATGTTTAGTTTGTCATAAAATTAGATAAAGGTTAAAAAAATGTAAAACCTAGGAAACTTTTATGGTATTTGTAGTTTCCAGGTTTACATTTGCCTCCTGATGAAGGAAAAAATATTACAGAAAGCGAGTCAACTTTTTTTAGACCTAGGGTTTAAAAGTGTTACCATGGATGATTTGGCCCATGAAATGGGAATCTCCAAAAAGACGATTTATTTCCACTTTGAGAACAAGACGAAATTGGTTGAGGAGGCCACCATGCATGTATTTTGTGAAATTTCAAACGGCATAGACCAGATCCGTGGACAGGAAAAAAATCCGATCGAAGAACTCTATGAGATCAAAAAATTTGTGATGTCTCACCTTAAAGATGAAAAAGCCTCCCCCCAATATCAACTCCAAAAGTATTACCCCAAAATTTTTGACACCCTTAAGAACAAGCAATATGAGAAGATGCAGCACTGCGTGGTGAACAATATTGAACGGGGGTTGGCACAGGGAATCTATAGGCCCAACATAGATGTCCAATTTATTGCCCGTTTCTATTTTGCCGGAGCAAACATCATCAAAGATGCCACCTTGTTTCCTCCGGAAAGTTTTACAACCACTGCGTTAATGGAGAACTTTTTGGAATACCACCTTCGTGGTATTGTTACCCCAAAAGGACGAACAATACTAAACACAATCATCAATTCAAACCACGATTAAATGCGAACAATCAGTATTCTTTTACTATTACAATTGTTATGGTCCGTGCCCTTAAAGGCACAGGATACCCCAACGACCTTTTCCTTGGATGAAGCCATAGCCTATGCCCTAGAGCATAATTATGACGCGATAAACGCCAGTAGGGACTTAGTGGATGCCGAAAAACAAAAATGGGAGGTCATTGCCACTGGTCTGCCCCAGATTTCAGGATCGGTGTCTTATCAGAATCAATTGAAACAGCCTGTAGCACAAATACCTGCTGAATTTTTTGGAGGGGAACCAGGCACCTTTCAAGAAGTTGTTTTTGGTCAGGCCCAATCAATGGCAGCTACAGCAACCTTGACCCAGCAAATTTTTGATGGGTCGTACATTGTGGGGGTTCAAGCAACCAAGGCCTTTTATCGTTACACCCAAAACACCAAAGAAAAGAGTGATCTAGAGGTAAAAGCCGCTGTGATAGAAGCCTACGGCAATGTCCTATTGGCCCAAGAAAGTGTGGGCATTTTTGAAAAAAACAAAGAGACCCTGGAAAAGAACCTCTTTGAGACCAAAAAAGTGTTTGAGAATGGCCTGACCGATGAAGAAAGCGTTGATCAGTTGCAAATTACGCTGTCGTCAATAGACAATCAGTTGAAAAACGCCAAAAGGTTGGAAAAAATCACCCTTCAAATGCTGAATTTGATGTTGGGCATTCCGTTGGAGCATCCAACCCAATTGTCTGAAAACTTGGACAACATGACCCAAAAGCAAATAGATTTCACCCTTTTGGACACCAATTTCCTTATGGAAAACAATACGGATTATAAATTGGTAAAGGTCTTGAACGAACAGCGCGAACTTGAGTTAAAACTGGCCAAAAGTCGGGCACTGCCCACCTTGAACGCATTTGTAAACTACGGTGGTAGTTCTTTTAGCGACAGTTTTAATTTTTTACAATCGGGACAACAATGGTTTGGCTCTTCCATCTTAGGAGTAGACCTTAACATTCCTATTTTCAGTTCACTGGGCAGGAGTGCCACGACCCAACGGGCCAAAATAGCCTTTGAAAAGGCAAAGACCCAATTGACCCAAGCCGAATCGCAATTAAACCTACAGTTTGAGAGCGCCAAAAGTGACTATACCTTGGCCATTGAACAGTACCAAACCTCAAAGGACAATCTTTCACTTGCAGAAAGGATTGAGAACAAGAATCAAATTAAGTATACGGAAGGGTTGGCGACAAGCTTTGAGCTTCGCCAAGCCCAAACACAACTTTATTCGACCCAACAAGCGTATTTGCAATCCATGGTCGATGTGCTCAACAAGAAAACAGCATTGGAAAATATTTTAAACAAAAATTAAAGTTTAGGGGTTTATTAGTTTAAAAGTTTGATGTTATGCGAATCTTTTCATTCGAAAAATTAAAAGTGTGGCAAAAAAGTCGTGAACTAGCTATAGTGATATATAAAACGACAAATAATTTTCCTGCCGTAGAGAAATTTGGGTTGACCTCTCAAATGAGAAGATGTGTTATTTCTATTGGCTCCAATATTGCAGAAGGTAGTGGTAGGCACTCTCTTAAAGACAAAGCCAGATTTACTGAAATTGCATACCGCTCAGCACTTGAACTCTTAAACCAATGCATTCTTTCTCAAGATTTAGAATTTTTATCCAAACAAGATTATGAGAAAATCAGAATTGATTTAAGTGAAATTCTTGCAATGTTGGACGGACTCTATAAATCTCAAATAAACTAATGAATACTTCAATCAAAACTTATAAACGTTTAAACTCATCAACAATTAAACATATCAGAAAATGAAAAAGCTCATACAACTTTCAGTTATAGGAATTCTTGTAGCCTCTTGTGGTGGAGGTTCCAATTCCATTGAAGATGCCTTGGCTTCCAAGGATATAAAAGCAATCCGTGCAACCAGGGACAAGGTTGCCGAAGAACTAAAGGCTGCTGAAGATAAAATGAAGAAGTTGGATTCTGCCATTGCAGAACTTGACGATTCGGCCAAACTTCCATTGGTATCTACGTTAGAGGTCAAACCCCAAGAGTTTCATCATTATTTAGAACTACAGGGCAGTGTTATGACCGACCAGAACGTATTGGTCTATCCTGAAATATCAGGAACCCTCTACAAAGTCTATGTAAAAGAGGGCCAAAGGGTTTCCAAAGGGCAACTGTTGGCCTCTATAGATGATGGGGGTCTCTCCAGCCAGTTGGCACAATTAAAGACACAATTGGATTTGGCCAAGACCACTTTTGAACGCCAGAAAAGGCTTTGGGAGCAGAACATCGGTTCAGAAATACAGTACCTACAGGCAAAAAGCCAGTACGAGGCCCAAGAGAGTGCCGTAAAACAACTGGAATCGGTAGTGGGCAAATCATCCATTCGCGCACCCTTTTCTGGAATTGTTGACGATGTGATCAAAGACCAAGGTACCGTTGTGGCCCCAGGGCCCGGGTCTGAGGTGTTCAGAATTGTCAACCTATCCGATATGTATATTGAGGTTGAGGTGCCCGAAGTACATTTGCCAAACGTAAAAACTGGTAAAATGGTCCAGGTGCATTTTCCCGTTTTGGGCGATAGCGTAACCACTAAGGTTAGACAAACCGGAAACTTTATAAACCCCGGAAACCGTTCATTTTCGGTCGAGATCCCGGTGCCCAACAAAAAGGGAACGATCAAGCCCAATTTAACCGCAGTGGTCAAGATCAACGACTACACCAGCGAAAAAGCAATTTTAATTCCGCAGAGCGTGGTCTCTGAAAATGCCGAAGGTGAACAATATGTCTATCTGATCAAAGAAGAAAACGGGACAACAATAACAAGCAAAGCGATTATTGAGCCCGGGAAGACCCAAGGTGATTATTTAGAGGTATTGTCTGGCATAGAAGCCGGCAGTAAAATAATTATTGAAGGTGCACGCAGTGTGCGTGAAAACCAACAGGTAAAAATTTTAAACAATACCGAAACTGCCAAAAAATAAATTCATGGAGAAAGCAAAAAAGAACGCAAATAAACAGTTTCGACCATCTTCATGGGCCATTAACAACCCATCGGTAATCTATGTGATGATCGGTCTGTTTTTGATTATTGGGATGTCTGCCTATTTTGCCATGCCCCGCGAAGATTTCCCCGAGGTCACCGAAACCAACATCTACATTAGCACCATATACCCCGGAAACACGGCCGAAGATATGGAACGGCTCATTACCGATCCTTTGGAAGACGTGTTAAAGAACGTGAGCAATGTGGTCGAGATCACCTCAACATCACAGGAGGACTACTCCATGGTGGTCGTTGAATTTGATGAGGAAATCTCGGTAGAAAACGCCAAACAAAAGGTAAAGGACGAGGTTGATAGTGAGAAAGCTGGCGAAGATTGGCCCATATTCAACAACGCCAAGGTAGAGCCCAATGTCTTTGACCTGAACCTGGCGGAGTCATTCCCCATCATGAACGTGAACCTTACCGGTGATTACCCTGTTGAGCGCTTAAAGGAGTTTGCCGAATATCTGGAAGATGAAATTGAGGACCTGCCTCAAATAAAAGAGGTCGATATACGTGGTGCACAGGAAAAAGAAGTGAAAATTGCAGTGGATATCTACAAAATGATGGCTTCAAAAGTCAATTTTGATGATGTCATGCAAGCAATCGCCAATGGCAATACCACCATGTCTGCCGGTAATTTGATCACCAGTGGCCAACGGAGAACCATAAGGATATTGGGTGAAGTTGAAGACCCCTCGGAGTTGGAAAACTTTGTGGTAAAGTCAGAAAATGGTGCCATTTATTTACGGGATATTGCAGAGGTCACCTTCAGTGAAGAAGACAAGACCACCTATGCTAGGGAATATGGTGCCCCTGTAGTCATGCTCGATGTTAAAAAACGTTCGGGCAAAAATACCATAATTGCCGCCGATGAAATTCGAAAGATCATTGAAGATGCCAAGGAAAACCACTTTCCAAAGGACCTGAGCATCAGTATTGCCAACGACTCTTCCAGCAGAACCTTGAACCAAGTGGAAGATTTGGTCAACAACATCATCTTCGGTATTATACTGGTCGTTACCGTTTTAATGTTCTTCCTAGGGTTCAGGAATGCCCTCTTTGTCGGTTTTGCGATACCCATGTCCATGTTCATGTCCTTCATGATATTGGATGCCATAGGCTATACCCTAAATACCATGATATTGTTTGGTCTGATCATGGGGCTTGGTATGCTGGTCGACAACGGGGTCGTTGTTGTAGAAAACGTTTACCGTTTAATGGAGAAAGAAGGCATGTCCCGCAAAGAAGCGGCCAAAAAGGGTATTGGTGAAATTGCATTGCCCATTATTGTTTCTACCCTCACCACAGTTGCCGCTTTTGTCCCATTGGCTTTTTGGCCAGGTGTTATGGGCCAGTTTATGAAATTTTTCCCCATAACCCTTTCGGTCGTATTGGGTTCATCCTTGTTTGTGGCCATTTTTATGAACTCCATGTTGGTATCACAGTTCATGGAAATAGGCGAAAAAGTTTTGACCCGAAAACAATTGATTCGATTAACCATCATTTTGGTGAGTTTTGGGCTGTTTATCTTCTTTGTAGGAGGGGCCATTAAAGGATTGGGAACTTTAATGATCGTAACGGCAGGCATGTTCTGGATCTATAAGTATGCGCTCAAAAAATGGGCCATCAATTTTCAGCAAAAAACCCTGACCAAAATGGAAACCATTTATGAGATACAGTTAAAGGCTGCGCTTAAAGGTAAAAATGTCTACCTATATTCGGGTGGGATCTTTTTATTATTGATACTTGCCTTTATGTTCTTTGGAATGTCTGTCGGCAATCAACGGACCAAAGTGGAGTTCTTTCCAGACAATACCCCCAATCAAATATTTGTCTACATTGAGTATCCCCAGGGAACAGACATTGATAAGACCAACCTAATCACCAAAAACATAGAAGATAGGGTCTATGGTGTTGTCCGGCGGGAAAAATATACGAATGGTGATTTCAATTATTTGGTAGAATCAAGTGTCTCCCAGGTAGGGCAAGGGGCCGAAAACCCATTTACCGAAGGAGGATCGGCTGCAGAAATGCCACACCGAGGCAAGGTGACCCTCTCTATGCGCGAATTTAAGTTTAGAAAGAGGTTGAATACCGAAGAATTGCGCCTAAAAATCCAGGACACTTTAACGGGTGTCTATCCCGGGGTAACCATTTCAGTGGAAAAAGACGCTGTTGGCCCCCCTGCCGGCTATCCGATCAATATTGAGATCGAGGGCCAAAATTACGATACCCTCATCAGTACCGCAGAACGTATGCGCAACTTTATCAACAGCAAGAACATAGCTGGTATTGAAGAGCTCAAAATTGATGTGAACAAGGGAAAACCGGGAATGCAAGTTATGGTTGATCGGGAAAAAGCCGGTGAACTGGGGGTTTCTGTAGCACAGGTGGGGCTCCAATTACGCCGTTCCCTTTTTGGCGACAAGGCGGGCATCTATAAAAAAGATGGCGAAGATTACGACATCAACGTAAGGTTTAACGAAGACCTGCGCTACAACACCAGTGCCTTGTTCAACCAGAACATCATTTTTAGGGACCCTTCCAATGGCCAGATAATGGAAATTCCGGTATCTGCCGTGGCCAAGCAACGAAACACATCATCGTTCAGTGCCATAAAGCACATTCAAGGCAAACGGGTGGTAACCGTTTATTCTGCACTTAAGCCCGGTTTTACCGATGCGGGTGCCATAGTTGCCGAGATCCAGAAAGAAATGGAAGAGTTTAAGGGGCTTCCAACGGGTGTTGATATTGATTTTACAGGACAAATAGAAGAGCAGAACAAACAAATGCAATTTTTAATGGGTGCCTTTTTCGCCGGATTGGGCTTGATCATGCTCATCTTGGTTTTCCAATTTGGTGGTATTTCCAAACCGACCATTATCATGATTGCCATTTTCTTGAGCTTTATTGGCGTGTTTGGGGGGTTGATCATCACGGGCTGGCCCTTTGTGATCATGATGACCATGATGGGTATTATTTCATTGGCCGGTATTGTGGTCAACAACGGAGTGGTGCTTTTGGATTATACCCAAATACTGCTGGATCGCAAAAAGGTTGAACTCGGTGTGTCAGACGATGACCTTTTGACCATTGAACAAGCCAGCGAAGCCATTGTTAAAGGTGGCAAGGCCCGTTTACGCCCTGTACTGCTTACGGCGATCACGACCGTTTTGGGTCTGATTCCGCTGGCCATTGGTTTGAACATCAACTTTATGACGCTGTTCAGTGAACTGGATCCACAAGTTTATATGGGAGGTGACAACGTAATCTTCTGGGGGCCACTGGCATGGACCGTAATCTTCGGACTCATTGTCGCTACTTTCCTCACCTTGATCATTGTTCCGGTACTGTTTAACATTGTGTACCGAATCAAATTGGCGATTAGAGGGAATCGAAATAAAAAAGTAGCAGAAGAGCAACCTATGGCCGCGTAATGGTCCCACACCTTAAAAACAAAAAGCCCCGACCATTTGGTCGGGGCTTTTAAAACACTTACCCTAATTAATTAGTGTATTGCAACCACTTCTGACTGGTTCCAATTTTTTACATACGTTATACGGTTGTTTTCAAAATCAACCTCTTTCAAGATATTGGCTTCCCAGAAGAACCATTTTCCTTCTCTTTTTCCATCCTTGTATTTTCCAGAGGCTATTTTTTTGCCATTTACATCGTACATCAACCATTGTCCGTGTAACTTACCCTTCAAGAGAAAGCCGGTTTGGGCTATCTCACCGTTATCATGAAAATATGTAGCTTTTACCATCTTGCCCACTTTTTCCAAGCTAGGCTCGGTATCTTGTGGATACATATAAACCGATAACATTAACGCTAAAATAAAAACTGCTTTCCTCATTTTTTCTAGGTTTTAATTGTTCCTTGATACAGTACAAAGATACAAAATATTTTTAATTAATTTTACATTGAATTTACATTAAATTTACATTTAATCCATAAAAACCTGATTTATATCATTTTATATTTTTTAAAAATTTCGTAAAATTTGTTACCCATTGTAAATTTAACGTTAAGCAAACCAACTGTTTTTCACCCAAATAGACACGTTATTTTTTATAACCAGAAGCTTTTTACGTGTAGTTTGCAGATATTTCCCACTTTAAAGTTTTCCAAAGCTGGTTTTTAACCCAGTATGCTGTGCCATGGAAGATGATATGTTTAAATTTGCGCATTAAATTTTAAGGCATGTACAGAAGCCATACTTGCGGCGAATTGCGCAGCACCCATATAGATCAAGAAGTAATATTGAGCGGTTGGATTTCCAAACTACGCGACAAAGGTTTTGTGGTTTGGATAGACCTTCGCGATCGTTACGGTATCACACAATTGGTTTTTGATGAAGAGCGCACTTCAACTGGGGTGCTGGAAAAAGCGCGTTCATTGGGCCGTGAAACTGTCATCCAAGTTAAGGGAAAGGTGATTGAGCGTGCCTCTAAAAACCCCAACATGCCCACGGGCGATGTTGAGGTGCTTGTCCAGGAGCTTATCCTCCTCAATGAAGCCTTGCTTCCCCCATTCACCATTGAGGATGAAACCGATGGCGGCGAGGACATCCGCATGAAGTACCGTTACCTGGATATACGAAGGAATCCCGTAAAGAACAACCTCATCTTTCGCCATAGGGTTTCCATGGAGGTTCGAAAATACCTGTCCGATCAAGGGTTTATAGATGTGGAAACCCCTTATTTAATAAAATCGACGCCCGAAGGGGCAAGGGACTTTCTGGTGCCCAGCCGTATGAACGAGGGACAGTTCTATGCCCTGCCACAATCGCCCCAGACCTTTAAGCAATTGTTGATGGTGGGCGGCATGGACAAATACTTCCAGATTGTAAAATGTTTTAGGGATGAGGATTTACGGGCAGACCGACAACCGGAGTTTACCCAGATTGACTGTGAAATGGCCTTTGTGGAACAAGAAGATATCCTAAACACCTTTGAAGGGTTGACCAAGCATTTGCTCAAAGAGATCAAAGAGGTTGAGGTTGGCACCTTCCCTAGAATCACCTACGATGAGGCCATGAAACGCTACGGCAACGACAAACCCGATATCCGTTTCGGAATGGAATTCGGAGAACTCAATGAAGTGGCCCAACACAAGGATTTCAATGTATTCAATTCGGCCGAATTGGTCGTGGGTATTGCCGTACCCGGCGGCAACACCTATACCCGAAAAGAAATAGATAAACTCATCGATTGGGTCAAACGCCCCCAGATCGGGGCCAAGGGCATGGTCTACTGCCGCTGCAATGATGATGGCACTTATAAATCATCCGTAGATAAATTTTACGAGCAAGAAGATTTGGCCAACTGGGCCGAGGCCACGGGGGCCAAAGCTGGTGACTTAATTTTAGTCCTCTCTGGAGAAACCAACAAAACAAGGGCACAACTGAGTGCCTTGCGTATGGAATTGGCCGAACGCTTGGGACTGCGAAAACCCGATGAATTTGCCCCGCTTTGGGTCATTGACTTCCCGCTTTTGGAACTGGATGAAGAAACGGGCAATTACCACGCCATGCACCACCCCTTTACCTCGCCCAAACCCGGACAACTGGAACTGTTGGATTCCCAACCCGGTGAGGTCAAGGCCAATGCCTATGACTTGGTTTTAAATGGCAATGAGATCGGCGGTGGATCTATCCGTATCCACGATAAGGAAACCCAAGCCATTATGTTCAAACATCTGGGCTTTACCCCAGAAGAGGCCAAGGCACAGTTTGGTTTCTTGATGGACGCCTTCCAATATGGCGCACCCCCCCATGGCGGTATTGCTTTTGGACTGGACAGGCTTGTGGCCATTTTGGGTGGACAGGAAACCATTCGGGACTTTATTGCCTTCCCCAAAAACAACAGTGGCAGGGATGTAATGATTGATGCACCGGCTACTATTGATCAAGAGCAATTACAAGAGCTCCATTTGAAGCTGGACATTTAACAACCATAATGCTAAGGCTGGAATAACTTTTTCTAATTTTATCCAAGATTTCCATGCCCACCAGAAAAACACTGCTCAGAAAATTCTTAAAGTGGAGGTATAAAAACATCTCCAACAAGACCTTTATCCAGATTATGAGCGTTTTGGTGGGGTTTTTGGCCGGTCTGGTGGCCGTTACCCTAAAAAACCTGACCTATTTTATTGAGGCCATGCTGGAGGAAGGGATTGCTTTCTCAGAAAACCAACTCTATTTTGGCTTACCGGTCATTGGGCTCACACTCGTCTACCTTTATGTAAAGTATGTGAACAAAAAACCATTGGGGCATGCCATATCGTCCATACTGTCCTCCCTATCCAAAAACAAAGGTTTATTGGCCGAAAAAAAAATGTACTCTCCCTTGCTCACGGCACCATTGACGGTTGGTTTTGGGGGTTCGGTGGGTTTGTTGGGTCCCGCCATAGAATCAGGGGCATCGGTCAGTTCCAATCTAGGACGCCTGTTTCATGTAGAGTCCAAGACTCGTTCACTACTTATTGCTTGTGCCTCTGCTGGGGCCATAGCTTCCATTTTTCAATCGCCCATTGCTGCCATCATCTTTGCCGTAGAGGTCTTTAGTCTTGATCTGACCATGCTTTCCGTGCTACCCCTGCTTTTGGCCTCCATCTCAGGCGTGCTCACCTCCTATTTTTTCTTGGGGAATGAAGTATTGGTCAGTTTTTCGCTCTCAGAAGGCTTCAAGTTAAACGACACCTTGTTCTATATAGTCTTGGGGTTAGGCACGGGTTTGGCCTCCATCTACTTTACCAAAATGTATTTTGGCATCCACAAGCTGTTCAAACCTTTAAAAAGTCCGAAATACCGATTACTGGTTGGCGGAATTGCCATTGGCATTATGCTCTACTTTATTCCCCCGCTCTACGGGGAAGGGTTTGGGTTTATCAACAATCTACTGGACGGAAACCATATAGAAGCCTTGGGCAACACCCCTTTAGATGGCCATCTAAACAATATCTGGGTCGTGATCGCCCTGCTCGTTGGCATCACCATTTTTAAGGCCATTGCCATGACCACTACCTTTGTGGCCGGCGGCGGCGGCGGGGTCTTTATCCCTACCATGGTCATGGGCAGTGCCTTTGGCAATGTCGTAGCCAAGCTCATCAACAATGCAGGTTTTGGCTTTAGTGTGAATGAAAGCAATTTCACGCTTATTGGCATGGCCGGACTCATTGCCGGAGTAATCCACGCCCCGCTCACGGCCATATTCCTGATTGCCGAAATTACCGGGGGGTATCAATTGTTCGTACCCTTGATGATTACGGCTTCCATCTCCTACCTTATCACCAAAAACACTTTGGATTACACCATCTACACCAAGGAACTGGTCGAAAAAGGGCGGTTGCTCACCCATAACAAAGATCAAGCGGTTCTTACCTTGATGCAGTTGGATGCCGTTATAGAATCTAATTTTAAACCCGTTCGTCCAGAAATGACCTTGGGGGAGATGCTGCACAAATCGGTCTCCAAGTCTACCCGTAACCTCTTTCCCGTACTGGATAGCGAACAAAGGATGATAGGGGTTGTCCTTTTAGACGATATCCGGGAATTCATGTTCGATACGAGTCGGTATGGCACCACCCATGTCAGGGATATCATGCATGCCGCCCCGGAATATATATTCTATGAAACCGATTCCATGAAGCAGGTCATGCAAAAATTTCAGGACAGTGGCGCCTGGAATTTACCCGTGATCAAAGATGGGAAGTATTTTGGGTTTGTCTCCAAATCAAAATTGTTGACGGCCTACCGAAGAAAATTGATAAACTATTCCCGTTAAGATGAAACTAAAATATATTATTGTATTGATCGTCGTGGCTGCGGCCATCTCCATTAGCTACGGCTTCCATCTCAAACCCGAACAAGAGGCTTTGGGCAATCGCTATATTGGTTTTGGAACCATAGGCCTGTTCTTGGTGGCCATGCCCCTGTTTCTGTTCAAGGAAAGTAAGGGGAAAAAAATGCAGGATTACATGCTGACCAAGGAAAACATTGATAAAATGCGAAACAAAGAGAAAAATAACCCAGATAATGAATAATTTTCATTAAATTTAATGTCGACTCCCATTTATTCCGTTTTAAAAAACCTACTTTCGCGTTTTAATTATATCTAATTTTTTAATGACCGGTACTGTAAAATTTTTTAATGAGTCCAAAGGTTACGGATTCATTACCAACGATGAAACAGGCAGAGACATTTTTGTTCATGCCACAGCGCTCAACGGCTTGCAGTTGAACGATGGAGACAAAGTAGAATACCAAGAAGAAGAAGGAAGGAAAGGAGTGGTTGCCACTAGAGTTCAGGTAATCAACTAACAATATTTTATTTTGATTGACTTAAGAACCCTGACCCAAACGTCAGGGTTTTTTAATTCAAATTTCTTTTTTGAATAAAGAATCGCTTCAGCAATTCTGCAGCTTCATCTTCCATGACCCCACCCACGACTTCGGTCTTGGGGTGCAGGGTAGTGCCCATGGCCTTAAATCCGCGTTCTACATCAGGCGCTCCATATACAATTTTCGAAATTTGGCTCCAATACAATGCTCCGGCACACATTTGGCAAGGTTCCAAGGTCACATATAGGGTGCAGCCGTGAAGGTATTTGCCTCCCAAAAAATTGGCAGCCGCCGTTATGGCCTGCATCTCGGCATGGGCGGTAACATCACACAGTTGTTCGGTAAGGTTATGGGCCTTCCCTATGATTCTATCATTGACCACAATGACCGCCCCAACGGGAACCTCGCCCTGTTCAAAAGCCATTTCTGCCTCTTGCAGGGCCTTCTTCATAAAATAGGTATCGTCAAAAGGATTTTTCATGGATTCAAAACTAACTAAAAAAGCAACCTTAATTCGGTATTTTTGGAGTTTGAATGAAACCCCTGTTACAACATATCAATACGTCCAAAGATCTAAAAACGCTTTCTTTGGAAGATTTGCCCCCCTTGGCAAAGGAACTCCGCAATTTCATCATCAACATTGTGGCGACCAAAGAAGGTCATCTGGGCGCAAGTTTGGGCGTGGTCGAACTTACCTTGGCGCTGCATTACATCTATGATACTCCGAATGATAAAGTAATATGGGATGTGGGCCATCAGGCCTATGTCCATAAAATTATAACGGGCCGCAAAGACATTTTTGAAACCAATAGACAACTGGGCGGAATCAGTGGTTTTCCCAAAAGGAATGAAAGTGTCTACGATAGTTTTGGTACCGGACATAGCTCAACTTCCATTTCGGCCATTTTGGGAATGGCCATTGCCTCAAAACTAAAAGAGGAAGACCGTCACCATATTGCTGTAATCGGGGATGCCTCCATTGCAAGCGGCATGGCCTTTGAAGCCCTAAACCATTTAGGGGAGACCAATGCCAATGTTTTGGTTATTTTGAACGACAACGCCATAGGTATTGACCCAAGTGTTGGGGCCCTAAAAAAATACCTGACCAACGTAAAGGCGGGCACTGCAAAAGAGGAGAATATCTTTGAGTGCCTTAACCTACAATATTCCGGCCCCATAGATGGGCATGACCTAAAAGCCCTCATCACCGAACTTGAACGTCAAAAATTGGAGACGGGCCCCCGCTTGCTCCATGTGATCACCACCAAGGGAAAAGGACTCAAAAAAGCAGAAGAGGATCAAGTAAGCTACCATGCCCCGGGCAAGTTTGATGCCCTTACCGGTGAAAAACTGAAAAAGACCACGGAAAACTCCCCTCCCAAATATCAGGATGTATTTGGTCATACCATCGTGGAATTGGCCAAACAGAATGTCAAGATTGTGGGCATCACCCCTGCAATGCCCACAGGCAGTTCTTTAAAATTTATGATGAAAGCGTTTCCCGATAGGGCCTTTGATGTGGGCATTGCAGAACAACATGCCGTGACCTTGGCCGCTGGCATGGCCGCGGAAGGCCTTGTCCCCTTTTGTACCATCTACTCCACCTTTCTTCAGCGAGCCTATGACCAAGTGATCCATGATGTGGCCTTGCAGAACCTGCCCGTAATCTTCTGCCTTGACCGTGCCGGACTGGTTGGCCAAGACGGCCCCACACACCACGGAGTCTTTGATATTGCCTATCTAAGATGCATCCCGAACATGGTTGTTTTTGCCCCAATGAACGAGATTGAACTCCGGAACATGATGTACACGGCACAAAAAGGCCTAAACCAACCCATGGCCATTCGCTATCCCCGTGGCAGGGGGGTTACCATAAATTGGGAACAGCCTTTTTCTTCCTTGAAAATAGGAAAGGCACGAGAACTTAAACGAGGGTCAAAAATTGCCTTTCTGACAATTGGCCCCATTGGAAATATAATTACTGAAGTAATTGAGCAATCCAATCACAAGAAAACTTTGGGACATTATGATATGCGCTTTGCCAAACCCTTGGACACAACCGTTCTGGATGAGGTCTTTACAAAGTATGACCATATAATCACCCTAGAGGATGGTTGTAAGATCGGAGGTTTTGGCCAGGCGGTCGCAGCCTATGCCAATACGCACAATTACAAAAACCCCATAAAGATTTTTGCCATAGATGATTTGTTCATAGAACATGGCACAATCAAAGAATTGCACGAAATTTGTGGTCTAAACAAAACAACTATTTTAAAGTATCTTGAAACCCTACCATAACCACCAAACCAAACAAATCCTTTTCTGTGTCCTAATCACTATGCTTTCCATAAATAGCTATGGACAAGAGACAACCCCTGCGGATACCACCAGTGCAGATATCATCATCATAAGGAGGCCGGAAAATAAGATAAAAATCATTGCTCGGGGGGTAAAGAAGACCAGTACCACTTTTTATCTGAACAAAACTAGGCCCCTTACGACCAGGACAAAAAAATTTGTCCCTTTTTCCTTCTGGACAAGCAAGAACAACTTTGGTCTCAACGTAAATGAGGTGGCCTTTGTGAATTGGAATGCGGGGGGTGAAAATTCCGTTTCGGGCCTTTCCAATCTCAATTTTACCCGTAACTATAAATTCAGGCACATTACTTGGAACAACGAACTCCGGTTGCGCTATGGCATAAATGCACAAAAAGGAAGGGAATTGAGAAAGACGGACGATTTTATACGCCTAACCTCATCCTTTGGTTATAGGACCGATACCATAACTCCGTGGTACTATTCGGTAAAAATGAACTTTAACACCCAGTTTTCCAACGGTTTTAAATATCCCAACCGGGACAATGCCATCTCCCGGTTTATGGCGCCCGGCTACTTGTTCTTGGGTGCGGGGGTCACTTTTTTGCCCGACAACAAAAAATTCAACCTTTACATTTCGCCCATCACCCAAAAAGCAACCTTTGTTTTGGACGATGACCTATCCAACCAAGGGGCCTTTGGGGTGGAAAAAGGCAAAAGCACCTTTATGGAACTTGGTTTTTTGGTCACCAACACCTGGGAAAAGGAAATATTGAAGAATATCTTGATGAACCACAGACTCAACCTCTATACCGACTACCTAAAAAGCTTCGGGAATGTTGATGTAGACTGGGAAATGAACTTTACCCTAAAGGTGAACCAACACATCAATGCCAACATTGGCACCCATCTGATCTTTGATGACGACATCAAATTTGATGAGGTCAAGGCCGAAGATGGCACCATTGTGGATCCGGGCATCCCGAAAATCCAGTTCAAGCAACTTTTGGGTATAGGCTTTAACTATAATTTTTAAAGCTGATTGCCAGAGAGCATTTGGTTTAGGTGTACCGCTGCCCCATCAGAAAGTCCGGCCGTATAACTACTGGCCAACAAAAGAATTTCATAAACCGATAAGCTTTCCAAACTGTCCTCAACCCCAAGGCTCTTGATCAGCAAGGTATCGTAATTATTGCCCTTTCCCTCTTTTATGTTCATCATGGACCCTGTGATGGCTCCCAAAAGATTGGATAGAATATGATAGCCTGCCAGTTCCTTCTCGACCACCTCATCCGATCGGTACACTTTTTCCACACAAAGACCAATAATATCGGATACTTGGGGTTCAAAACGGCTTTTGGACAAAAGTGCGTGTTCAAATTCGCCCCTCATGATCTTTTCTTCGTTTTCCAAAAAAATCTGGGAAGCGTCATTCACCAAAGTGCCAATGGCCAAAGCACGGAGATAGCTCAAGCGCTCTTTGGGCAATTTGATCCCGTTGTATTTTTTGGTATCGATGGTATCCTTCACCAGATTGATCAGGTATTCCAAGGCATAATCATAAGAGATGAGTCCAAGGTTGATACCATCCTCAAAATCGATGATTGTGTAGCAGATATCATCTGCTGCTTCCACCAAATAGGTCAATGGGTGCCGGTGGTAACGAATGGAAGAACCCTTTTTTTGGATCAAACCCAACTCATTGGCCAATTCCATGAAAAACGACTGCTGTGCTTGGAAGAACCCATATTTTTTGTCCGAAATATCGGTTGTCGGTTTTTTGGGCAACGATTCCTTCGGGTATTTTAAGAAGGCCCCCAAGGTGGCATAACTTAGTCGCAATCCCCCTGGAATCCCTTCTTTGGACTCGACCAAAAGCTTAAATCCATTGGCATTGCCCTCAAAATCCACTAAATCTTGATACTCTTTGGTATTTAATTCAGATTGGTATTTTTTTCCGTCGCCATGACTAAAAAAAGCTCCAATGGCTTTCTCCCCGCTATGGCCAAAGGGCGGATTGCCAATATCATGCGCCAAAGCCGCTGCAGCGACAATAGCCCCAAAATCACTGAATTTATATCCCAGTTCATGGTCTAGTTCCGGGTATCTTTCCAAGATTTTTTTCCCAACGGACCTCCCCAAGCTTCGGGCCACTACGGAAACCTCCAAGCTGTGCGTAAGCCTCGTATGCACAAAGTTCTTGTTGTTGGCCATGGATATGGGCAAGGGCATTACCTGGGTCTTGTCCTGAAGCCCCCTAAAGGCCGATGAAAAAATGATGCGGTCATAATCAACATCAAAACCCAAACGGGTTTCATCCTGTTGGTTTCTAGGCCTTTTTTCCCTATCTCCGTAACGTTTTAATGAGAGTAGCTTTTCCCAATTCATGCCAATGTGTTTTGAAGCGAAGATAAGTCTTGTTTTACTTGAAATACGATAGCGGAAAACGGTATTTCGTAACAATTTATTAACCTCTGTGAGGAATTATAGTAGCATTTTTGTTTACTTTCAAAAACAACCAATGGGAGACAACATCTATATTTTCATGGTCATTGCCCTCGGGATTTTGGCCATAACGGATCTTATTGTCGGTGTCAGTAATGATGCCGTCAACTTTTTAAACTCTGCGTTAGGGTCTAAAGCCATTTCTTTTAGAACCATCATGATCGTGGCCAGTATTGGGATTGCCTTTGGCGCCATGTCTTCCAGTGGTATGATGGAGGTGGCCCGTAAAGGTATTTTTGTTCCCAGTGAGTTTGTCTTTGCAGAGATCATCATCATTTTTATGGCGGTGATGATCACCGATGTTCTTTTGCTCGATTTTTTCAATACACTTGGAATGCCCACCTCCACTACGGTATCCATAGTGTTTGAATTATTGGGGGCCGCCGTGGCAATTGCCTTGATCAAGACCGTTGGTGCTGGCGGTGGCTTTGAGTCCTTGGGCAATTACATCAATACGGCGAAAGCTACGGAGATTATACTGGGAATCCTCTTATCGGTCGTCATTGCATTCTCCATTGGCGCCATAGTGCAACTACTCTCAAGATTGCTCATCTCCTTTAATTTTAACAAGCAACCGAAATGGGTAGGTGGTATTTTTGGTGGCTTCGCCATTTCGGCCATCATCTATTTTATCTTGGTCAAAGGATTAAAAAGTGCGGCCATATTCAATGGCGGTCTTACCGAATTTGCTGCCGAACAAACGGAATTGTTCCTGTTGGCCAACTTTGTGCTTTGGACTTTGGTTTCCTGGATCATATCCAGTGCGTTTAAGGTAAATGTCTACAGGATTATCATAACCTTGGGAACTTTTGCCCTGGCCATGGCCTTTGCCGGAAATGATTTGGTCAACTTTATCGGGGTTCCCATTGCAGCATTGCAATCTTTTCAAGATTGGCAAGCTTCGGGCATACCTGCAGACAGCTATACCATGGAGAGTCTTTCTGAGGCTGTTAGGACCAAACCATACCTTTTATTGGCATCTGGCATTATCATGATTTTGACCTTATGGTTCTCTACCAAGGCCAGGTATGTAACAGAAACGGAGATTAACCTTGCCCGGGAAGGGGAAGGGGAAGAACGGTTTCAGCCTAACTTTTTATCAAGATATATCGTAAAGTTCTCCATTAGGGCCTTTGACAGTATTTCTGAGGTATTCCCAAAGAGCATCCGTGAAAAATACAACAATCGGTTAATGAAGCCCACCATTTATATCCCCAAGGGAAAACAGCACGAGCAACCCGCTTTTGATATGGTAAGGGCATCTGTGAACCTTATGGTAGCCAGTGTACTGATTTCTGTGGCCACATCCATGAAGTTGCCATTATCTACCACCTATGTCACCTTTATGGTCGCCATGGGTACCTCCTTAGCCGATAGAGCCTGGGGTGCAGAAAGTGCCGTATATAGAGTTGCCGGTGTACTCAATGTTATTGGCGGTTGGTTTTTTACAGCTATCTGTGCTTTTATTTCCGCTGCCGTAATTGCTTATCTGATCCATGTGGGTGGAATTTGGGCATTGAGTATTCTGCTGTTCATCGCCGCGGTATTGTTGACCAGAAATTACCTCTCACACAATAGGAAAAATAAGGAGAGTAAGGTAGAAGAGGTACTGCGCAAGGCTGAGAGCAGTTCCATCCAAGGGGTGATCAATGAAAGTGCCACCACCATAGCGGCTGTGGTAAAACGCTGTAATAAAATCTACACGGCATCCATAAATGGTTTGGCCAAGCACAACCTGGACGATCTTAAGAAAAACAGCAAAAATGTAGACAAACTCACCAACGAGATTGAAAGCTTAAAGAACAACATCTACTATTTCATCAAAAATCTGGATGAGTCGAGCGTGGGCGGGGCCAGTAATTTTTATATCACCCTTTTGTCCCTGCTTCAGGATTTTGCCCAATCCCTTGGTTATATCTCAAAAGCAAGCTATACACACGTTAACAACAATCACAGAAAGTTAAAATACAACCAGATACGGGAACTCAAAGAACTGGATGTTAAGTTGGAACAACTTTTAAATTCCACTTCTGAAACATTTGAGCATCAGAAGTTTGAGAACATCATCGGAATCCTGAACACCAAGGATGATTATCTGGGCTTGGTCGCCGAAAAAATAAAGAAGCAGGTTGCCCGGACCCGAACCGAGGAAACCAGTCCGAAGAATACGACCCTATATTTCTCTTTACTTACCGAAAGTAACGATATGATCAAGGCCACCATGAAGTTGTTGGAGCTATACTACATTGAACATGATAGCTCTGTTGAGCCAGCCAGCATAGGGTAAACATGAAACGTCCTATCATCTTGCTACTTGTGCTTTTCTGTGCTTTTACCATTCATGCACAGGAAATTACGGGCAAACAACTTTTGCAACAAGCCATAGCCTTTCATGACCCCAATGGCCAATGGAACAATTTTAAGGGTAGTTTTCAGGTGACCATGCAAACCCCAAATGGCAGTGACCGGGTAAGTGCTATCTCAATCGACTTGCAAAAAGAGCTGTTCTCCTTAAGGGTTTCCAAGGATGCAGAAACCTATTCCTACAACTTATCCAAAGATAGCTGTGCCATTTTGCTAAATGGAGATCCAAAGATCTTGGAGGAAGACAAAGAACGATTGCGGTTAAGCTGTGAGCGGGCCAACATGTACAAAGACTACTATACGTACCTCTACGGCCTGCCCATGAAACTCAATGACCCGGGAACCCTTATCCACGAAAAAGTAACGCGCAAAACATTTAAGGGAAAAACGTATTTGGTGCTCAAAGCCACCTATGACAAAAATGTTGGCAAAGACACCTGGTATTTTTATTTTGATCCCACTACCTATGCCCTGGAGGTTTATCAATTTTACCATGATGAGGCCAAAAATGATGGGGAATACATTCTGTTGGAAGGTATGGAAACCATTAATGGGATTAAAATGCCCAAAACAAGAAAATGGTTCTACAATAAGGACGACAAGTATCTGGGCACAGACATCCTGAATTGATTCATCGGTAAAAATTCATCTCATCCATATACCTCCACACCGCTTCGGGCAACAAGGGTCTTACATTTTTACCAGTTGCATGGGACTTTCTTATGAAGGTGGAGGACAGCTCCATCACCGGTGCCTCAATCCGATGGATCCTTGTATCATTCACAAATTGTGAATGCACAACACCTGTGGAAATCCTGGGATACACATAAATATTGTGGTGTTCCAAGATGGCTTGGTAGTTTTTCCACTTGTGAAAACCCTTTAGGTTGTCCTCCCCCATCAAAAGAGAAAACACAAATTCATCGCCATACTTCTCCTGAATATGCACCAAGGTGTCAATGGTGTAATTGGGCTGTGGCAAATCAAATTCAATCGTACTGGCCTTAAGCTTTGGATAATCGTTGATGGCTTCAAAAACCATTTGATACCTATGGTTGTTGTCCAACAGGGTTTGCTTGGTCTTGAACGGGCTTTTGGGCGTAATCACAAACCAAACCTCATCCAGATCGGAAAACTCTACCATATGGTTCGCTATGACCAGATGACCTATGTGAATGGGATTGAATGTGCCAAAATACAACCCTACTTTTTTCATTCCCCTAATGTCTTTGGCATGGTTGCCCCAACAAAATCGGCAACGAGTTTATGGGCTTCCTGCAACGCCGTTTCCAAATCGTAGTTTTTGATAATGGTATCAAACTGTGGGGCCGTGGCCATTTCCACCGATGCCTTGGCGACTCTCATGTTGATCTTATCCTCGCTTTCTGTACTGCGCTTCTTTAATCGGATCTTCAACTCATCCACACTTGGCGGTTTCACGAAGACCGCTAAGGTTTCCTTGGGATATTTCTTTTTGATCCGAAGCCCCCCTACCACATCAATATCAAAAATCACATTTTTTCCTTCGGCCCACAACCGTTCCACTTCAGACTTTAACGTTCCGTAAAAACAATCACGATACACTTCTTCCCATTCCAGAAAATCTTCGTTCTTGATGTGCTTTTTAAACATGGTGATGGGAATAAAATAATAATGCTCCCCATGCACTTCCTTGCCGCGTTTTGGCCGTGAGGTTGCCGAGACCGAAAATGCCAAGTTCAATTCGGGTTGTTGCAACAAATACCGGACAATGGTGGTCTTGCCACTGCCCGAAGGCGCAGAAAAAATAATAAGCTTGCCTCCCTTACTCATAACACATTAAGCATTTGTTCTTTAATCTTTTCCAGTTCATCCTTCATCTGTACCACCAATTGCTGCATGGGCGCATAATTGGCCTTTGAACCTATGGTGTTGATCTCGCGACCTATCTCTTGGCAGATAAAACCCAATTTTTTTCCATTGGAATCCGATGTGCTCAGCGTTTCCTTAAAGTAATTGAGGTGGTTGCCCAATCGTACCTTTTCTTCGGTAATGTCGTATTTCTCCAAATAGTAAATCAACTCCTGTTCAAACCTGTTTTGATCGACCTCTATTTGTAAATCGGACACCGCCTTTTCCAATCGCTCGCGAATGGTTTCCAAACGGGTAGGGTCCATATTTTCAACCTTTTCCAGCAGAGCTCCTATCTCCTCAACGCGGTTCAAAAAGTCCTGTTCCAGTACCTTACCTTCCTTTGTCCTAAAATCTGCAATGGCCTCCAAAGCTTTTTTTAACGATTCATTTATGGCCTTGTGTTCCTCCTCATCAATTTCTTCTTTATCGGTGGTCATCGCATCGGGCATTCGCAGGGCCAGCTCCAATAGCTTTAGGTCATCCCCAGCGGCAATGGTCCTAAGCTCATCCATATATTTTGAAACCACATTTTTATTGATAGTGGCCGAAGAATCGTTTCCCGTGAACTCTACGGAAAGGGTAAAATCTACCTTACCGCGCAACAGGGCATCTGAGATAAGCTTGCGAAACCCCAGCTCGTGTTCCCGGTACAATTGGGGCAGGCGTGCCGTAAGGTCAAGATTTTTGCTGTTGAGTGATTTAAGCTCTACGGTAATTTTTTTAGTTGGCAGCTGTATGGAGTGCTTGCCAAAACCCGTCATGGATTGAATCATAGATTGAAATGGATTTAGGCAAAGGTAGGCAAATCGAAAGTTTGCGGTAAAAGGTATATGACCTTAGATTTTTCAGTTTATCTCAATCTACAGAACCATAGAAACTGGCAAGCATCCTATGCAGCAGAAAGAGTGGAAGTACATACCCTTGGAAATCGTATCCCAATAGGGCTCCGACTGCCGTGTCAGGCCATTTTTCGTATCTGGATGTCCCTCATTGTCCAACACTTGGATTATAGGTCCAGTTTCATAGGATGAAATATATGATTTTTAAAGAATTATCCTCTATATTTATCCTTGTAAGCAAGCAATAGGATTGCTTGAAAATTACTAAAAAACAACCTAACCGTTAAAGTCTAATGGATGAGTAGCAAGTCGGTTCAAAACCTTTGGAAAAGGTTTATAGAGGCCTACCCTGCCTATACAAACCATAAAATGCCCCATTCGGGAAATTTTGGGGACAACGAAAAAGATGCAGCCCAATTGGCCAATTTGGTCAAGCAAGGGATTAAAAGGGCTACTTCACACTCCCTTTTGGGCCTGCAATACCGGAAAGATCCCTTGCCAAAAATTGACAACCTCTTTATTGTCACCGATTGGCTGGACAATGCTCAATGTATCGTGAAGACCACATCGGTGAAGTTGATTCCGTTTTTTGCCATCCATGCCGAGCATGCCCGTATGGAGGGAGAAGGGGACAAAAGCCTCGATTATTGGAAAAAAGTCCATTGGGAGTACTATACCCGAGAGCTGGAAGCCTTTGGAAGAGTCCCCAGGGATGGGATGATCGTGGTCTTTGAAAGGTTTGAAAAAATATTTGAGTAAATAGATTCCTTAATCCAAGGAAACCCAGATATTTCCCTTTTTATGGCTTTCCACCGTAGCTTCGATAAAGTTCATGCCGCGAACACCATCCTTCATGGTAGGGTAAGCCCCATCATTTTGATTCTCGCCCCTAACGGCCCTAGCCACTCCTAAATAAATATTGGCCATGCTATCAAAAATACCTTCAGGATGACCTGGGGGCAGCTTTGTCCCATCCAATGAAAATTCAGAATTATAGGCATTACCGGGCGTTAGTGTCTTAATGGGTTCGGTGTCGCTCATCATGTAAAGACGGTTGGGTTGTTCCTGTTCCCATCTAAATGAAGCCTTTTCGCCATAAATGGTTATGGAAAGGTTGTTCTCTTCACCCGTGGCCACCTGACTGGCCCGAATAATCCCTTTAACATGCCTATCCATACGGATGAGAACGGTGCCGTCTACATCCATCTGATTATCATCGTATAGGTAATTAAAATCACAGAGCAATGATTTTACCTCAAGGCCCGTGGTATATTCTATCATATTAAAGGCGTGGGTACCGATGTCTCCCATACAGGAACTGATGCCCGCTTTTTTGGGATCCAATCGCCAAACGGTGGAACGTTTGTCCTTATCGTGGATAATCGAATTGATCCAGCCCTGATAATATTGGACATCAACTTTATGGATCTTGCCCAAGGCCCCCTTCTTGATCATTTCGCGCATCTGCCGCACCATCGGATAACCCGTATAGGTGTGGGTAAGTGCAAAGACCTTCCCAGATTGCTGATGGGCTTGCCGTAAAATTTTAGCCTCTTCATAGGTGGTGGTCATGGGCTTCTCACAGATAACGTGAAAACCATGGTCCAACAATTCCTTGGCCATTGAAAAATGCAAAAAATTGGGCGTCAACACTGCAACGACCTGCATACGGTCGCTTTCTGGGAGTTTCCTTTCCTCTTGAACCAGCGTCTGAAAATCACTATAGATGCGATTAAGGGGAATGTCTATCTCTTGGGCAAATTCCAAACTCTCTTGATGGACAGGGCTAAATACCGCCCCCACAATGGTGTAATTGTCATTTATGTGGACCGCCACTCTATGCAATCCCCCTATAAGGGATTCACCCCCACCACCAACAATTCCCAATCGTATTTTTTTTGGCATTATCTGATTGATTTATTCTTTGTATGCTATTTTTTCTTCTTGAACAACATGGCTCCCTAAGCAAATATTAAAGCGGAAACCCAAATGGACATGGCCCAAAACCCTTGCCCCCAGATAAAAAACTCCAAGGACACCATAAAGGATGCTGAATTTTAGTCGTCAGTTTTGTTCCTGTTGGGATTGTTTTGGTTTCCTGTGCTACAAAGACTTGGAGGCGTTCAACAACAAATCCCGTGTGGCCAATATCCCTTCTTCCTCACTCAATCCGGTACCTTCATATTCCACCCCTATAAAACCAGTATAGCCCGCGGATTTGACAATATCCAACATCTTTGCATAATCAATTTTGGTCTCGTTGCCATCCGCATCAAAATTGTAGGATTTGGCACTCACCGCTTTGGCATAAGGCATTAATTCGGTCATCCCCTTGTAGATATCATATTCCTCAAGACATGTAGATTCATAATAGGAACCGTCTTCCCTCTTGATGCAGAAATTACCAAAATCTGGAAGTGTCCCACAATTGGGCATGTTCACCGTTTTGATGACACTGGACAACCACTGACCGTTGGATGAGGGCCCGCCGTGGTTCTCCACAATAATGTTGATGTTCTTATCCTTGGCATAGGCGGACAATTGTGTAAGTCCATCAACAGATGCTTTGATCCAAGCTTCAGGTTCATGCGCCCCGTTTAGGTTGACACGAATGGAGTGGCACCCCATGGCTAGGGCGGCATCCACCCATTTGTAATGATTTTTCACGGCTTCTTCCCTTTCCTTGGCATCAATGGCGGCCAAATCCCCTTGTCCATCGATCATGATCAACAAATTCTTCATTCCATGCTTTTTTGCTTCGGCATTGGATTTTTCAACAAAGTGGTTCATGGCCTCTTCAGAGAAATTGTCTTTTTTCAACTCATCATAATACAATCCACTCACATATTCCAATCCTTCAAAACCCCATTCCTTGGCCTTGGCGGCAAATTCATATGGACTCATTTCATCATCCCAGATCATTTTATGTATTGACCATTGGGCCAACGACAGTTTAAAAAATGGTGCCGCTGCCTCTTGGACATCCTCAACCATGATTTCTTCTTTTTTAGATTCTTTCTTGTCCTGTTTGCACCCCAAAAGAACGACTGTTAAAGCAAGTGCCAAAATCATTCTTGGCAATTTTTCATTTTTCATCTGAGCTGATTTTAAGTAGTGAATTATTCTGATTTTTGAAAACGTTGTCGTGAAAAATTCTCATTGGCAACGAATTTTAAATGTAGAAAATATATTTTAGTTTTAATACTTTTAGACAGTAAACAACACCAAATGCATGGGTAAATTCTATTATAATCAAGAGCAGGAATCTTATGACGCCATTGTTGTGGGAACAGGCATAAGCGGGGGTTGGGCTGCTAAGGAATTGTCTGAGAACGGATTAAAGACCTTAGTTCTTGAGAGGGGCCCCATGGTAAAGCACCGCGATGATTATAAGACAGCGCACATGGACCCCTGGGATTTTTCCCATGCCGGTAGGCCTACCAAAGAGGATATTTCCCAACAGAAAAAACAAAATCGCACCAAATATACGGTCAGGGCAGAATCCAAACACTGGTTTGTGAACGATTTGGAACATCCCTACAACGAGACCAAACGATTTGATTGGATGCGCGGTTACCACTTGGGGGGACGCTCCATCGTATGGGGACGCCACAGTTACCGTTGGAGCGACCTAGATTTTGAAGCCAACAAGAATGAGGGTGTCGCTGTTGATTGGCCCGTTAGGTATAAGGATATTGCGCCATGGTACGAAAAAGTAGAACGTTTTATTGGGATTACGGGAGAACCCTTGGGACTGCCACAATTGCCCGATAGCGTTTTTGAGCCCATGATGCCGCTCAATTGTGTGGAAGACCATGTACGGGAAAAAATTGCCGAACACTATGGGGACAGGGTACTTACTTCGGGGAGAATAGCCCACATCAATAGTGACAAACGTTTTGAAGGTGAAGGCCGAATCCGATGCCAATTCCGTAACCGATGCATACGGGGTTGCCCGTTCGGAGCCTATTTTAGCAGTCTTTCCTCCACATTGCCCGTTGCAGAACGCACGGGCAATATGACATTACGGCCCGATTCAATCGTACATGAAATCATCTACGACCCCAATACCAAAAAGGCAACAGGCGTAAAGGTTATTGATCGGGAAACCAAAGAAGCCTATGAGTTCAAGGCCAAGGTTATTTTCCTCTGCGCTTCAGCGGTTGCCTCCACCTCCATTTTGATGCAATCCAAATCTGATCGTTTTCCCAATGGACTTGGCAATGATTCCGATGAACTGGGACGCAATATCATGGACCATCATTTTTTGGTGGGTGCCCGCGGAAAGTTTGATGGCTTTGATGACAAATACTACAAGGGCAGAAGACCGGGTGGCGTTTACCTACCCCGTTTCAGAAATATTGGGGGTGCTACCAATATGAAAGAATTTACCCGAGGCTATGGGTACCAAGGTGGTGCTGGCCGGGGAGATTATGATGACCTAGTGGCAGAGGCCAAGTTTGGTGCCGCCTACAAAGATGCCATTCTATCCCCTGGAGGCTGGAACATGAACTTGTTGGCCTTTGGCGAAATACTCCCTTACCACGACAACATGATGACCTTGGACTATGATAAACTGGACCAATGGGGATTGCCTACGGTCACTTTTGATGCCGAAATTCGGGACAATGAACTAAAAATGCGAAAAGACATGCATCAACAGGCCGTGGAAATGCTGAAAAAAGCAGGTGCCCGCGATATTGAGCCCTATGACAACACTTATGCGATAGGGCTGGGCATCCATGAAATGGGCACGGCCAGAATGGGCCACGACCCCAAGACCTCTGTTGTCAATGGTCATAACCAACTCCATGCCTGTAAGAACGTCTATGTTACCGATGGGGCTTTTATGACCTCTTCGTCCTGTGTCAATCCATCTTTGACCTATATGGCCTTTACGGCAAGAGCCGCCAACCATGCCGCACAAGAATTAAAAAAGGGAAACGTCTAATGGAAAGAAGAGCTGCACTAAAAAATATGGGACTGGTATTGGGCTATTCCGTTGCCACGCCCACAATACTGGGTGTTTTACAAAGTTGTACAAGTAAAGTACCTTACGCCGAATGGGTTCCCACCTATCTTGAAAAGGACAAGGGATTTACCATTGCTTTGATGTGTGACATGATATTGCCCAAAACCGACACCCCTTCCGCAACCGAAATGAACATCCATGTCTTTATAGACAAGTATGTGGGTGAGGCACTGACCGATGAACAACTTGAACTGTTCAATTTGGGAATGCAAACTTTTTTTGACCAGGTATTGACCGATGCTAAAAAGGAAGCCATTGGCAAGATCAAAGCTGAAGATCTAATTCCCGCCATGGAGCACTATTTGAGCAAACGCACCTATACCGTTGAAGAAGAGCATAACGATAAGATCAAGCAATATTTAAAAGCGCTTAAGGCAGGAAAAGAAGCGGAATTGGACGAAGAGATTGCCAAGTTTTCCTTTGCCACCAGCATCAGGGATTTGGCCACCATGGCCTATAAAAATACAGAATTTATTGGGGAAGAGGTTTTGGCCTATTTATCCATTCCTGGGAGCTATGTTCCTTGTGGCGATGTAAATGAACTTACCCAAGGAAAGGCATGGTCACTATAGCAAAATAAGCACTCCTAGTAAGAAGTTTACTTGTATTTTATCGATTTTTTGGCGCTAATCAAAAGAAATTGAGCCATATAGCGTTATGGTTGTGCTTAACTTATTTACCCCATGCTCTGGATATTGGCCGCACGCTACATTTATTTGACCTTTTTTAAGCGGAAAGAAAAAATGCTGTTTCTGGCCAAACGCCAGAAATAAAAACACCCCAACAACATAGTCCTTGGGGTGAATTCATATCAATAAACACTAGTACACACTGTACTCTTAAGCTCTTTAAGAACCACACATAAGGCAATCATCGTCTGCCTGTCCGTCTTTTGCACGTTCAATCATTTGTTTCATCTCTTCTGCGGTCATGGGCTCTATATCCAGTTCTTGTTGGCTCACCGCTGTGGTTTCTACCTTTATGTCCTCTGCCATTACCGCCGAAGTTGCCTCCGCATCAGCGGCCACGCTAACGGGCACTTCTTTCTTTTTGGTATTGTCCAAAGTAAATTTAATGGCATCCACAGCTGCTTTTGTCCTTAGGTAATACATGCCTGTCTTTAAGCCGCTTTTCCAAGCATAAAAGTGCATGGACGTTAATTTGGCATAATTGGCGTTTTCCATAAAGAGATTGAGCGATTGGCTTTGGTCTATAAAATAACCCCTGTGACGGCTCATATCTATAATATCCTTCATGCTGAGTTCCCAAACGGTCTTATAGAGCTCTTTGATGTCCTCAGGAATTCCATTAATATGTTGGATGGAACCATTGGCCCGCATCAATTCCTGCTTTAAGCTTTCATTCCAGAGTCCCAAATTCACCAAGTCTTCCAAAAGATGTTTGTTCACCACTATAAACTCTCCTGACAGCACCCTACGGGTATAGATGTTTGAAGTATAGGGTTCAAAACACTCATTATTCCCCAAAATCTGTGAGGTTGATGCCGTGGGCATGGGAGCCACCAACAAAGAGTTCCTGACCCCGTGTTTCAAGACATCCTTACGGAGGTTTGCCCAATCCCATCGGCCAGAGAGTTCTTCATCCTTAATCCCCCAAAGGTTATGCTGAAACTGCCCTTCTGCGATGGGCGACCCCTCATAAGAGGAATAGGGGCCCTCTTCCATGGCCTGCTCCATGGAAGCCGTAACAGCAGCATAATAAAGGGTTTCAAAAATTTCTTGGTTCAACTTTTTGGCCTCATCAGAGGTAAAGGGCAAACGCAACATGATAAAGGTATCTGCCAAGCCTTGAACACCCAACCCAACCGGTCTGTGCCTCATATTGGAGTTTCTCGCCTCTTCAACAGGATAATAGTTCCTGTCTATCACCTTATTGAGGTTCTTGGTGACCCTCTTGGTCACTTGGAACAACTCCTCATGGTCAAACTCACCCTCCTTAACGAACATGGGCAAAGCAATGGACGCTAGATTGCACACGGCTACTTCATCTGGAGAAGTATACTCCAAAATCTCCGTACAAAGGTTTGAAGAGCGAATGGTGCCCAAATTCTTTTGGTTGCTCTTACGGTTAGCGGCATCCTTATACAACATATAGGGCGTTCCCGTTTCTATTTGCGATTCCAATATCTTCTCCCAAAGCTCTCTGGCCTTTACCGTTTTTCTGCCCTTGCCCTCCTTTTCGTATTGGATGTACAATGCTTCAAACGCTTCGCTATGCGAACTGAACAATCCGGGGCATTCGTTGGGGCACATCAGCGTCCATTCGGCATCGGCCTCAACCCGCTTCATAAAAAGATCCGGTATCCACATGGCATAGAACAGGTCACGGGCACGCATCTCTTCCTTACCATGGTTTTTCTTCAATTCCAGAAAATCAAAAATATCGGCATGCCAAGGTTCCACGTAGATGGCAAAACTTCCTTTTCGTTTACCCCCGCCCTGATCTACATAACGGGCGGTATCGTTGAATACACGCAGCATGGGAACAATCCCGTTTGAGGTTCCGTTGGTCCCTGCGATGTACGATCCCGTGGCCCTAACATTGTGAATTGAAAGCCCGATACCCCCAGCCGATTGCGAAATCTTGGCAGTTTGCTTCAAGGTATCGTAAATACCATCAATACTATCATCCTTCATGGCCAAGAGAAAACATGAACTCATTTGGGGCTTTGGGGTGCCAGAGTTGAACAAGGTGGGCGTGGCGTGGGTAAAATATTTCTTTGACATCAACTCATAGGTCTCGATGGCCGATTCCAGATCATCCAAGTGAATGCCAATGGCAACACGCATTAACATGTGTTGTGGCCTTTCGGCTATTTTACCGTTGATCTTGAGCAGATAGGAACGTTCCAATGTCTTGAACCCAAAATAATCATACCCAAAATCGCGGTTGTAGATGATTGTGGAATCGAGCTTTTCTGCATTCTCATTAATCACCTCCATCACCTCATCAGAAATCAAGGGGGCCTTCTTGGTTGTTCTGGGGTTTACATATTCATACAAATCCTTCATGGTTTCCGAGAAGGATTTTTTTGTGTTCTTGTGCAGGTTCGAAACCGAAATCCTAGCCGCCAACCGTGCATAATCTGGATGCGCAGTGGTCATCGTGGCCGCAATCTCTGCCGCCAGATTATCCAGCTCAGAAGTTGTGACCCCATCATACAATCCCTCTATGACCCTCATGGCCACCTTTACGGGATCCACTAAACTGTTAAGACCATAACACAGCTTTCGTACCCTTGCCGTGATCTTATCAAACATTATCGGTTCTTTGCGACCGTCTCTCTTTATTACATACATGTTTTTTAACTTTTTAGTGATTAATGGTTACCCTTAAACACAAGTTTTTAATCTTTTTTAAAGTAAAATGGCTAAATGCCCCTGGGGCAGGGGTTGGCTCAAAATCTAGAAGTCCGCGTCAAAACTGATCTTTTGCGAATCTTCGTCTTTTTCATTGTTGAGAACACCGGCTTTTTGGTATTCTGAAACCCGTTTTTCAAAGAAGTTGGTCTTTCCTTGAAGTGAAATCATGTCCATGAAATCAAACGGATTGGTTGCATTGTACACTTTTTCGCATTCCAGTTCCACCAACAGACGATCGGTGACAAACTCAAGGTACTGGGTCATGAGCTTGGCGTTCATGCCAATAAGGCTTACGGGCAAAGACTCTGTAATGAACTCCCTTTCAATGTTCAGGGCATCCACAATAATCTCTGTAATGCGCTCCTTTGGCACTTTGTTCACCAAGTGCTTGTTGTGCACGTGCACCGCAAAGTCGCAATGCATTCCCTCATCCCTAGAAATCAATTCATTGGAAAAGGTCAACCCTGGCATCAACCCTCTTTTTTTCAACCAAAAGATGGAACAGAAGGCACCAGAGAAGAAAATACCCTCCACCGCGGCAAAAGCGATCAAGCGTTCTGCAAAGCTTGGCGATTCTATCCACCGTAATGCCCAATCTGCTTTTTTCTTGATGGCCTCAAAATTCTCAATGGCCTTGAACAACACATTTTTCTCCTTTTCGTCCTTCACATAGGTGTCGATCAAAAGGGAATAAGTCTCTGAATGGATGTTCTCCATCATGATTTGGAACCCATAGAAGAACTTTGCCTCGGAATACTGTACCTCGTTCACAAAATTCTCGGCCAAATTTTCGTTCACTATACCGTCTGAAGCTGCAAAAAAGGCCAAAATGTGCTTAATAAAGTAGCGCTCGTCATCGTTGAGTTTGTTGCTCCAATCCGAAAGGTCTTGGTGCAGATCTATTTCTTCTGCAGTCCAAAAACAAGCCTCACATTTTTTGTACCACTCCCAAAGATCATGGTGCTCAATCGGAAATATTACAAATCGGTCCTTGTTTTCTTGCAAAATGGGTTCAGGGGCAGACATAGTGTTCCTCTTTTAAAGATTAAAAATTTGGATTGAAATTTACCTTGTGGCAGTGCTTAACAAAGATTCAAATTTGTATCCAGAATGTAAAGTCCGTTTTGGGCAAACAGCATCAAAGTTTTTAACAGAATGTGTTGAAATGTGGGCTGAGAAACCATTTTTATTGGGCCTAACCCCTGTTTTGAAAAACACCGAGACCCCAAACAAAAAAGCCCTTGAAGAAGAATTCATGGGCTTTTATGGCAATGAATGTTTCAACAAACATGTGCGGCCTTTGCCACTACGGTTCTTTAATGTTGTGAGTAAGGTAGTTCCCCCGAAACCTAGCTCTACATTCACACTATCGAGAAAGTAGTGACTCAAACTATTTTACAGATACATACTTATAGCATGTTGGTTGGCCGCACAGTTGTTTAACTTATAATCAACCTACCTTAAAGCAGTGATTTCACGATTTTGACTCCCTTTGTCATTGTGTTCCAAAATGGCTGCAATGACCAAAAGTGTCATCAAGGCTAATAAAAGAATCGCGCACTTTCTCATTGGATTCGGTTGTTTAAGCTAATTAGTTGAATTTGTTCGTTTAGTGACCAATAAATGTTCAGAGCTAAATTAGTCCACATCGCACGGGGTTCTGCCATGATTGTATGGATGGTCTCTTTTTTTGTATAAATGGAAGCTTAAAACCATCGTTCCCTACCCCTGCCTACAGTTACAGAAATTTGAGCCAATTATAGTTTTATCCGTACCATCTACACATATTCTGGAGAAGTCCCAAATAATACATATACATTTGAACTATAGACCTGTTCTGTTATGTTAGAAGCTGTTATTGTAGATGACGAGGCAAAAGCATTGGAAAGTTTAAGTTGGGAACTCACCAACCTAAGTGATGAAGTCAAGATAATTGCATCTTTTACCGATGCCCATAAGGCTCTTGACTATCTGGAGGCAAATACGCCAGACTGTCTCTTCTTGGATATTGAAATGCCCATCATGGATGGTTTTCAATTTATAAAGAACCTTAAAAACAAAGATTTTCCTGTGGTGATCACAACGGCATACAATCAATATGCCCTAAAGGCTTTAAAAAATGAGGCCATCGACTATTTGTTGAAGCCCATTGACTCTGATGATCTGCACGACACTATAACAAAAATCAAAAAATACAACGCAAGAAACCTTTCTGCTAGTAGGTTAGAACGAATTCTGGTCAATTTCAACGCAAAGTCCTTAAATAGAAAAATAACCATCAATACAGATGGCAAACTCTTATTTCTTGAGGCCGATGAAATATTATATGCTGAATCCGACGGCAATTACAGCACCCTTTATCTGGAAGACGGGCAAAAGATTGTCCTGACCAAAAAGCTTAAAGAAGTAACCAAGATGCTGCCCCAGGATTATTTTTTTAGAATTCACAATTCGTATGTGGTCAACTTAAGCAAGATCAAGGAATTTTTAAAGACCGACGGATATGTGGTATTAAAATCTGGACATAACATTCCTGTCTCAAGGCAAAAAAAATCCAATTTCTTAGATTTGCTATAAGACAATTTTGTGCATGTTAAAGCTGTATTTTACAACGCGCTTTAAATTTCGATTTTCCCATTTTCTGATTTGCTCCTTTTTTTTGTGCCTCTTTCTTTTTCCGTTTGTTGGCAAGGGCCAGGAAAGAACAACAGCGTTTGAGCCAGTACTGGAAGAAATGATGGAAACAAGACCCACCACTTATGAGGCCATTAGTGGAGCGTTGCGCCCTTTTCGATATGATTCCACCTTAATGCTGCGCTTTGTGGAACGGGCTAAGTTAACCGGTTACCCAGATGGTGAATCCTTTGCCCAAAACCAATTGGGCATCCTCTATAGAAATATATCCGATTACGACAGATCATTGGAGTTTCATCAAAAAGCATTGGAAACTGCCCGCAATGCCAACAATATTGAAATGGAAGTTCTGAGCCTAAACATGATTGGCGTTACCTATCGCAGAATTGATGCCGTAATGTCTGCCTTGGACCACAACCAAAAGGCCCTTGAACTCGCAGAATCTGTAAAAAACCCATCGATCCATATACAACGCAGCATTAGTATAGCCCATAACAGTCTGGGGAACCTCTACCAATCTTTGGAACAATACGACTTGGCCATTGAGCAGTTCCAAGAAGCCTTATCGCGCGAAATAAAACTTAGCAACAAACGTGGCATGGCCATCAACAACCAGAACATTGGTGAATGTTTGGAACTTATAGGCGATTTGGACCAAGCACTTGAATTCTACAGAAAATCTTTGGCCTATAACGAAGAACAGCATCTAGAATACGGTAAAATTATCTGTAACAACAGCATAGCACAGGTTTATCTTAAAAAACAACTGCCAGAAGAAGCCTTACAATTATTGGACCCCCTGGTGGAACCCATGTTAAAGAACAATCAGGATTATATTTCATCCTCTGTCTATATAAACTTAGGTTGGGCCCACTCCATGCTCAACAACTATGCACTAGCGGAAACCTATATTAAAAAGGGGCTCTCACTGGCCTTGGACAGTCACATTCCGAATATGGAAGAGACAGCCTATAAACATTTGTCCGAACTCGAGGAAAGAAAAGGAAATTTTAGGGCTTCCAAAGAGTTTCTGGAGAAATCGCACCAAATTCACAAAGAGATTTCCAACGCTCAAAATATCAGCTATATTCATGATGTGATCGTTCGGTACGAGACCGAAAAAAAGAACAATCAAATAGAGGCGTTAAAAAGCCAGAAAGAAATAGCCGAACTACAGCTTAGAAAAAACAAAACCTCTGTCCTAATAGGTTTGCTGATAACGGTTCTGGCCGGAACAATACTCTTTATCCTCTACAGACAATACCAATCAAACAACGAAAAAAGAGTACTGAGCCTGGAGCAGAATATGTTGAGAAGCCAGATGAACCCACATTTTTTGTTCAATTCATTGAACTCCATCAAGCTGTACATCATCAACAATGACAAGAAAAATGCGGTCCACTACTTAAACAAATTCTCAAAACTGGTGCGTAAAATTCTTGAGGGATCTTCCGTTAAAGAAATAACCCTTGACGAGGAATTGGAGACTGCCGACCTGTATCTGAACATAGAGAACATTCGCTTTTCCAATGAAATCAATTATGAGATCACTATTGAAGATGATATTCAACCCGAACAAATAAAAATACCCTCTTTGGTACTCCAACCGTTTTTGGAAAATGCCATCTGGCATGGGCTATCCCCAAAAGAAGGGGACAAAAACCTATGGATACATGTTTCAAAAGTTGATGGCTACCATATGGAGATCAGGGTTCGTGACAATGGTGTTGGCAGGCATGCTTCTGAAAAAGCCAAGGAAAACCGAATTCTAAAGCGGAAATCGGTGGGCATAGAAATTACACGCGAACGCCTGGCCAACTTTGCCAAGGATTTTCAAAACGATTTTGATGTGACCATTCTTGACCTTTACGATGATCAAGGGCAATCCACCGGCACGGAGATTGTGCTAAAAATCCCTATGGTGTAAGACGGGACCCTACTTCTTCCAACTCCGCATACCACTTTTTTCCAAACTTTCTGATCAAGGCTTCCTTTACAAACTTATAGATGGGTACTTTTAATTCGACCCCCAATCCGCAGGCTGGGTCGCAAATTTCCCACTTGTGATAGTTTACCGCCGTAAACGCTGAGTACTCTCGGATCCTGATCGGATACAAATGACAAGAAACGGGTTTCTTCCATTTTATTGCTCCCCCGTTATAGGCTGCCTCCAATCCACATTTGGCAACCCCACCATCATCAAAAATTACATAGGCGCATTCACTATTGTTGACCAATGGGGTCTCCCATTCACCGTCATCCCCCTTTACAAAGGCTCCCTGTTCTTCAATGGCCAATATTCCCTCTTCCCGTAAAAAGGGTTTGACCTTATGAAAGACATCGACCAAAATCTGGGTCTCGGCATCCTCAAGTGGTGCCCCAGATTCTCCATCAATGCAACATGCCCCCTTACATGCGCTTAAGTTGCAAACAAAATCATTTTCTAAGATTTCTTCTGAAATAAGTGTCTTGCCAATTTGAAACATAACTGCAGATCAAATTGCAAATTTAGGTGTACTAGCCGGATGCTCCCTTTAAATATTCCTCAATTTCATCTTTGTGTTCCGCTATGAACAATTTAAGCTGTGGCTGAACGGTACATTTATCCAAAGCCTTTTTTAGCCTATCCTTTTGATTTTCCTTAAGGTCGGAATTATCTATACACCAGAGAACAGCTTCCCTTCTAGCCTTGCTCTTCTTAATTCTTTCCTTGACTTCATTATTATTAAGAACCAAAGATCTTTCAAACTGCCACACCAAATGTTTGGCCCGTATATCATTCATTGTGCTATCCCTTCTCTCCTTGGCGGTCTGGGCCACCAAAAGAGATGACCAACAAAAAGCCAATGCCAGTAAAGCATGCGTAATTGTCCTCATCGTACTCTGGAATTTTTACAGCAAATTAATTCGAGTGTGCGGAACTTTTGGAAAATGATAAAAAATACACTTCTTGACTTTCAAAATGTCCCTTATATCGACATTTTGTTGGAATCTTAGCAAATTCCTAGTGGACAAAAGCCTCCTTTTTTTCGACGAATGACAAGTCCCAAAACATAACTTTTCCAAAAAACAAAAATAAAATCATTTTCAATCACCCTACATTTGCCCAAAAATTCGATTAAAAATGAATCTAAGTTTTAAGGAAATAGCCACTACCACCATGGTTCTTTTTGCGGTTATCGATATTCTTGGAAGCATTCCCATCATCATATCGCTACGGAAAAAGGTTGGACATATCCAATCTGAAAAAGCTTCCATTGTTGCCGCTTGCATTATGGTCGCCTTTCTCTTTGTGGGCGAGAGCATCTTAAATTTGATAGGAATCGATGTGAATTCGTTTGCTGTGGCAGGGGCATTTATCCTCTTTTTTCTGGCCATTGAAATGATCTTGGGCATTACACTTTACAGGGATGACGAACCGGAAACCGCATCTATAGTGCCCATTGCTTTTCCACTGATCGCCGGTGCCGGGACCCTTACCTCGTTGCTATCCTTACGAGCAGAGTTCCATGTGGAGAACATTATCATTGCCATTATCATAAACATCGTTTTTGTCTATGTTGTTCTAAAATCATCCAAAAGGATTGAAGGTGTCTTGGGCAAGAACGGACTTGGTGTCATCAGAAAAGTTTTTGGCGTAATTTTGATGGCCATTGCCGTAAAACTTTTTGCGGCCAATATCAATCAGCTCCTAGCTGCATAACCACCAATTATGAACAAGATCTTTCTATTTGTTTTTTTGATTTTTGCTATAGGATTGGGCGCATATAATCTATGGCACTTGGACCTTTCCCATCCTTTCCAAGGAGATAGCCTAGTTGCTTGCATAGGAATCATGGCGTCCCTATGTGCCATTGTGGTTCTTCTTATTTTATGGCTCTCCAAAAGAATACAGCAGAAGCTTAGGGAAAAATAGGCTTAGTAGGCCTCTACTACTCCGTCTTCAATCTTCTGGGTGACCAGCTTGTCCAGTTCTTTTACCTTTTTGAGCATTTGATCATGTTCCACCTTGATCATGGCGGCGGCATTAAGGGAATACAACTGCTCGGCCACATTGGCCTTCAAATAGGTTTTAATCTTCTGTTCCTGTCCGTAGTAGTCCATCTTTATGGCCCGGTGGGGCGAAGTACAATAATCGATGAAACGTTCAAAAATGATATCGTCCACCCGATAATTGGCCATAAATTCATTTTTCTGATAATTTAAAAAACGCTTACGGTCCTTTTCAAGGAATCGGAAAACAAAATCGGAAAAATAGCCTTGGGAATCCAAACTTTCCACCCGCTCCTCATCCAAGGTGCCTATGGGCACAAAAACATCTGGAATAATGCCCCCTCCGCCATAAACGATCTTTCCCTTTGGGGTCGTGAACTTTAGGGAATCTACAACCTTAATGCTGTCCATGGAAATCAATTCGCCACTCTGGTAACGGTGCATGAACTTCTGGTAATAATCCTCATTTCCATTCCGATAAGATTTCTGGATGGAACGTCCCGTTGGGGTATAATACCGTGACACCGTTAGGCGTACGGCAGAACCATCGCCCAAATCCATTTCCCGTTGAACAAGCCCCTTGCCATAAGACCTACGCCCTACAATGGTCCCCAGGTCATTGTCCTGCAAGGCCCCGGCAATAATTTCACTCGCAGAGGCGGAGCGCTCATTGATCAACACATATATGGGTTTACTTTCAAACCTTCCTTTTTTGGTAGCAAAAACCTTGTCGATCCTGCCTTTTTTGTTCTTGGTGAACAGAATCAGTTTTCCATCGGGTAAAAATTCATCTGCCAATTGTTCTGCAATATCAAGATACCCACCGGGGTTATCCCGTAGGTCCAACACCAACTTCTTGGCCCCTTTTTCCTTTAGTTCCCGTAAGGCCGTTCTAAACTCATCAAAAGTGGTCTCTGCAAATCTGTTGATCTTAATAAGGCCCATGTCCTGGGTAAGCATAAAATGGGCCACCACACTCCTAATGGGTACCAGATCACGAACCACGGTGGCCACAAATCTTTTGCCCGTTGCCTTACGATATACCTTTAAGCGAACACTGGTGCCTATCTTGCCCTTCAATTTTTCGATCAGGGCGTCATTGGAAAGGTCTTTGCCATAAAGAGTGTCGTTATCGGCCATAAGGATCCGATCCCCGGCCCTGATCCCTTTTTTATCACTGGGTCCATTCTCTATGGCCCGTAAAACGGTTACGGTGTCCCCAACACCGATCCTCCTAAATTGAATGCCTATCCCCACAAAATCCCCCTTCATGCTTTCGGCGACAGATTTCATTTCCCGCTTGGGGATATAAACCGAATGGGGATCTAACTTGCCCAAAATATTGTTTACGGTAACATCTACGATGCTATCGGTATCCACCTCATCTATGTATTCATGGTCAATATAATCTATCAACAGGTTGAGCTTGTCCTTCTTTGAATTGGTGGTAAAGAGTTTTTCAGGGGTGTCGCCAAAGTGAAGTTTACCCCCAATAAAAATACCTGTGGCCAAAACAAGGGCCAAAATGGTAGGGACAAGAAATCCGTATTTTTTCATAGCACACTATTTGGGGTCATGCCAACTCTTCGACAATGGGAATATGAAGGATCTCTACCCCTGCACGATCCAAAAAATCCAATCCAGAGGAGTCTTTATATGCAGTTTGGTACACCACGCGCTTAATTCCGGACTGGTGAATCAGTTTGCTGCATTCCGTACAAGGGGACAATGTGACATAGAGTGTGGCCCCTTCACAGGATTGGGTTGATGAGGCCACTTTTAATATGGCATTGGCCTCAGCATGTAATACGTACCACTTGGTATAGCCTTCCTCATCTTCACAACAATTCTCAAACCCGGTGGGCGTACCGTTGTAACCGTCAGAAATGATCATTCGGTCCTTAACAATAAGGGCTCCCACTTGTTTCCTTTTGCAATGCGAGAGTTTGGCCCACTCATTGGCCATTCGCAAATAGGCCCTGTCATATTTCTCTTGTTTGCTCTCGTTCATAGAATTGGATTAAATTTTAAAGATAGCCGTATCCATGACGTTCCACAACGGTATTTCGATAAAATTAACGTGGAAACTTACTTGGGAAACGTTTCAATAAGCATTGGTATTGTTATCACCACGATTAAAATGGAGACCACAGCGGTAAAAATATGTTGCTTGACCCCCAGGTATTTCTGAAACAGATGGGCAATGGCCAAAACACATAAGACAATGATTATCTGGGAAAGCTCTATCCCTGTGGCAAAGCCCAAGAGTGGGGAAAGCTTGTTTTCCTCCTCTGCCATGAGCATGTTAAAGTAGTTTGAAAATCCAAAACCATGTATCAATCCAAAAAAGGCCGTTGCCAAGGACTGAAAATATATCCCAGTGACCTGATCCTTCTTGAACGACCTCACAAAATTGAAGAACGCGGTCAGGGCAATGGTCACGGGTATCAAAAATTCGATCCAACCAACATCAACCGATAACACCCCATAGACAGAAAGTGCCAAAGAAGTACAATGTGCCACGGTGAATATGGTGGCAAGAATCAACACTTCCCTCCAGCTTTTAAACGTAAAGGGAACTGCCAAGGCGGTCAAAAAAAGTATGTGGTCATAGGCCGAAAAATCTAGAACATGTTCCAAGCCCAACTGAATGTAAAACCAAAAATCCTGCATATGTAAACGTTATTTTTGCCTGTTGCCCAAAATAATAGGTTTTGCTTACAACATAGCTAAGTTAATGTATTCCCCGTTCTTTTTGAATGGTCTCGTAGGCTTTCTGTACTTCCTTGAATTTTTCCTCGGCCCCTTTTTTAATGGCCTCGTTTTGGGTGACCACACGATCGGGGTGGTATTTCTTGGCCATCTGCCTGTAGGCTTTCTTCACCTCATCATCTGTGGCACCCTTTTCAATCTCCAGAATCGTATAGGCCTGATCGGCATCCTTGAAGAACATGGCCTTGATGCTTTCAAAATCTTGGGATCCTATTCTAAAATACCCCGCCAACTCTTTTAATTTATCATATTCTCCCTGACTTACCTGCCCATCCGCATGGGCAATCCCAAACAAGAAATGAACCAACTGCAAACGAACTTCATAGCGGGTACGCTGGTTTAAATACTGGCAGATATGCTGTGCCGAAACCTCCCGTTTTTTGATGACATCGTTAAAGGTCCTAAAAATGGCATTGGCCCTTTCCTTGCCGTAAGTGGCCACAAAATACTGGCGGACATAGTCCAGTTCCCTTTGGTTGACCGTACCATCTGCCTTGATTATTATAGAACAGAGCGACAGCAGGTTCAGTTCAAAATCGGCAGGACTCACACTTTGCCGGGTAAAGTCTTCCAAAATGGTGCGTGCCCCTCCTTGATTCGATCCCGAAAAATTTTCCAAAAAGCTCCCGAGCAAAAACCCTAAAATAGCCCCTGGAAGTCGAAAAAAAGTATATCCTAAAATGGCCGTGAACCACTTGATCATCCGTAGAAAATTTAGAGCCCAAAGATACATTTTTGATACCGACCCGCTTGTTAAGGTTTCCTAGTTAAATTCGACAAAACCCTTATATTTGGTTCTCACAAAAAAATTTGACTATGTATCCAGAAGAATTGGTAGCCCCCATGAGACAAGACTTGGCTGTTGCGGGATTCGAAGAATTATATACCGGAGAAGCCGTTGAAAGTGCCTTAGAACAAGACGGCACAACCTTAGTGGTCGTAAACTCGGTTTGTGGTTGTGCGGCTGCGAATGCACGTCCTGCGGCCAAGTTGAGCCTGCAAAACGACAAGACTCCCAACCATTTGGTGACTGTTTTTGCCGGTGTTGACATTGATGCCGTAAATACGGCCCGTGAACACATGATTCCATTTCCGCCATCTTCGCCAAGCATGGCGCTGTTCAAAAATGGCGAATTGGTCCACATGATTGAGCGCCACCATATAGAGGGTCGTCCGGCAGAAATGATTGCCGAAAACCTGATGGAGGCCTACAACGAGCATTGCTAAAAATCCCTTCCTTCCTCCACAAAGGGAAAAGGATAATTAAGGGGAAATAAAAATTAAACCGCTTCTTTGTGAGGCGGTTTTTTATTTTTGCCTTAATGAAGCTATTAGCGTACCCTTTAACGATTCTCTATTTTATTTTTTTCGGAATGGCCTTGGTCATCTTTCATCCCATTCAATGGTTTTGTTTGAAGGTCTTTGGCTATGGCGCCCACAAACGGAGCGTCTCCCTTTTAAATTGGTTGGCGATGCGTTGCACCAATATCTTGGGTACACGCTATACGTTTAACAATGCCCATGACATCCCTGCCGATAGACCGCTGATCATTGTCACCAATCACCAAAGCATGAACGATATTCCCCCTTTGATCTGGTACATGCGCAAACACCACCCCAAGTTTGTGAGCAAAAAGGAATTGGGCAAGGGTATCCCCAGTGTTTCCTTCAACCTAAGGCATGGGGGTTCTGTCTTGATCGACAGGAAGGATGCCAAACAGGCCATTGCCGAGGTGGAAAAATTAGGCCGCTACATTGAGGCAAACAAACGAAGTGCCGTTATCTTTCCCGAGGGCACCCGAAGCAGAAACGGAAAACCCAAACCATTTAAGACCAAAGGCTTGGAGGCCATCATGGACAACGCCCCATCTGCCCTGATCGTACCCATAAGCATCAACAACTCCTGGAAATTGTTGCGGTATGGCAAGTTCCCCATGGGGTTGGGCGTCCATATGACCTTTGATGTTCATCCTCCCGTTGAAAATACAGGGACCCCGGGTGAATTAATTGCCAAAATTGAGGCCCAGATCAAAAACGGAATCAGAATTGACGGATGACAAATACTGAATTGGTTGAAGCGACCATTGCTTTTGTGAAAGAAACCTTGAAAGGTGCCGAGGGTGGCCATGATTGGTTTCACACGCATCGCGTGTTTGTAAATGCCAAGCTTATTGCTGACTCTGAAGATGTGGACCTTTTGGTGGTGGAATTAGGAGCATTACTCCATGATATTGCCGATGCCAAATTTCATAACGGTGACGAATCCGTCGGCCCAAAAATGGCGGTGGATTTTTTAAAATCCATAAGGATTGAAAATGAAGTGATAGACCATGTGGAAAAAATTATCCAAAACATCTCTTTCAAAAATTCCTTGGATCTTACAACTCCCCGTTTCAATTCCATGGAACTGCAAGTAGTGCAAGATGCTGACCGATTGGATGCCCTGGGTGCCATTGGCATTGCCCGGACCTTTAACTATGGTGGCTTTAAAAACAGGGAACTCTACAATCCGGATATTCCGCCAAATCTTAATTTGACCAAGGAGGAATACAAAAAATCAAATGCCCCTACCATCAATCACTTTTACGAAAAATTGTTGTTGCTCAAGGACAAGATGAACACGACCACGGGGCGTACATTGGCCGAAAAACGGCATCAATTTTTATTGGATTACCTGGAACAGTTTTATGCCGAATGGAATGGAAAGGTATAATTTTACCCTAGCCTTCCTTTGTTTGGGGAGAAAATAACTTTTTGGACAACATAACAAGGAACGGATTGTCAGCTTTTTGTATCTTCAAAAACCATGGGCAAACCCATCTAGATTCAACGAAGAAATTTCCTTAAAGTTCTGTGACGCTATATTTTCCTAGACAGGAACCTTAACGGAAAACGTTTGGTTACCCCCAGCCACAGAAAACCACATTGGGATGGGAAGAACATGAAAATAAAAGGTCAATGAATGCATCAGGCGGAAACACCGTAAGGATTGGGAATTGGGTTAAACCTATATAAATTATTATGAGTCTCTTAAAAGATTTAGATGAATTGGTAACTGCCAATATCTTAAGCAAAGAAAAAGCAGATGAAATAAGAACTTTTTTCGAAGAAAAGAAAAATGGAAATCCAAAATTGCTTTATATAGTTTTTGGAATCCTTGGCGCCATTCTTGTTGGCATGGGCATCATTCTTATGATAGCCCATAATTGGGATAATCTATCAAAAAGTTTTAAAACATTTCTATCGCTCTTGCCTTTGATCATTGGGCAGTCTATGTGCGGCTATTCCTTAATCAAAAAGACAGGGAACAGTGCATGGAAAGAAAGTTCATCTGCATTTTTGTTTTTTGCAATAGGAGCGGGTATATCCCTCGTAAGCCAAATCTATCACATACCAGGAGACTTAAGTTCGTATTTGTTTACATGGTCTCTTTTGGCACTGCCAATTGTGTATGTAATGAACTCATCCACTACATCTTTGTTGTTCATAGTAATTATAACGTATTACGCTGTAAACAGAGGATATTGGAATTATCCAAATGAGCATACCCATTATTACTGGTTGCTATTGCTCATGATATTGCCCCATTACTTTAGGATATATCGGAAAAAACCATTGGGTAATTTCATGACCTTTCACAACTGGATCGTACCCTTGTCTTTAGTAATTGTATTGGGTACCACATCTGATAACTACGGGCAATTAATCAGCGTTGGTTATATGAGCATGTTTGGTCTTTTTTACCTAATCGCTAATCTTGATTTCTTTAAAAATCAAAAGAATGGAAGACAAGGATATCGTTTCTTTGGTTCTTTTGGATCAATTTTAGTATTGTTGATTCTTAGTTTTAAATGGTTTTGGTTAGACCTGCAAAACAAGTACTATCTAACATTGGAAATTTTTGCTTCTCAGGAAATTATAATTTCAGCCTTGTTTACTTTATCTGCACTGTTCTTATGGTACAGATTAAAACCATATAAACAAAAGAATTTTATTTATACACCCTTGAGTTCATCCTTTCTTGTCTTTGTATTTGTGTTTTTTTTAGGTCTCTTTTCAAGTATCGCGGTAATCTTTATTAACCTTTTAATACTTGCCATCGGAATTTTGACCATTATAAGAGGGACTAAACTAAATCATTTGGGCATATTGAATTATGGATTGCTAATCATAACAGCTTTAGTAATATGCCGCTTTTTTGACACCGAATTGACTTTTGTCATAAGGGGATTGATGTTTTTGGCTGTTGGTGTAGGTTTTTTCTTGGCGAACTATCTTACCATTAAAAAAAGAATGAAAAATGAAGTATAATAGACTAATTCTGCCATTATTCATATTAATGGTTTTAGTACAGCTTTATGTGCCTATAAGTATGATTTTTAAGCAAGAATCTGTTATTGATACAGGAAAATCTTTTAAATTTAAAACTGCTCCAATTGATCCCAACGATCCTTTCAGAGGAAAATACATTACGCTAAGATTTGAGGAAGAATCGGTAACCGTTACAGATTTAAAAGCATGGCATGGGGTAAAAGCGGGTTATGCTTTGATTAGCCGAAATAATGAAGGATTTGCAAAAATAATAGCTGTGGAAAAGGATAAGCCGAATGGAAAAGATTATGTTGAGGTAAAAATCAACAACCATTTTCAAATAGGCCCAGGTAAATTGTTCTTTGAGCTACCTTTTAACAGATTTTACTTGGAAGAATCCAAGGCAAAACCTGCTGAAAATATTTATGTTGAATCACAAATAGATTCGTTGAGCACAACTTATGCCTTGGTAAAAATAAAGGATGGTGTTGCAGTTCTGGAGGATGTTTTGATAGATGGGATATCCATTGGAGAATTGATAAAAAATCAAGCAATAGAATAAAACCATACAACCAATCAGTCATTAATTTTATATCTCGAATCCTACTAGGAATATCCCTACCCTAAAATGAATGAAGGGGGATTATAGGAAACATGGTTTGTGGTTTTTAGCTATTCTCCCCTTGAATAAATGTAATATTTACAATAATAATCAAAGATTATGTGAATTCCTTAAGAAATCTTAAGAAATAGGTGACGGGGGAATCGTGAGGGTCAAGAACTGGAACTCAACCTATAGCGGGCTTTATTTAAGTTGTAGTATTTAGATCATCCCTCCTAATCAAAGTATGTGGACATCGCTGTTCCAAATACTTCCTAGCCGACCAAAACCAATAAATTCAGAAGAGATGATCTTATTTACGAATTTGTAGGTTCCCGATCAAAAGAAAAATAGAACGCCTTTTTTTGGTAACATTCTTACCCAATTTCGCTATATTACCAAAAAATTTCAGCACTACGTTTCGCGGGTCGTTAGACAGGAACAAAGCTGTGCACAATGAACAGATCAAACTCTCAACCTAAAAATAAGTTTTCACGGAAATCCATTTTTAACTGGCGGGCGGCACAAACATTGGTTTGGTTCGTTGGTGTGGGGATTCTCTTTACTTTGTTGTTTTTCCCCACCATTGGCATTCACCTATTTTGGAATATCCTCATCCCTATTGCCCCGGCACTTATTGTGGTTGCGGTAGGTTTATGGAGGAACGTTTGCCCCATGGCATCAAATGCACTTTTTACAAGGCATAGGGGATATTCTAAACGAAGAAAATTGAGCATAAACCAAACGGGAAAATTGAACCTTGTTTCGGTACTTGCCCTATTTCTCATTGTCCCGTTACGGCATGCCATTTTTGATACAAATGGTTTTGCCACGGCACTACTCATATTGTTCTTAACTGCCGTCGCAATCATTATGGGGTTGTTTTTTGAATGGAAAAGCGGTTGGTGCTCCAGTCTATGTCCTATCCATCCGGTAGAAAAATTATATGGCTTAAACCATGGGTTATCCATACCAAATGCCCATTGTGACAGCTGTTTTCGTTGTGTAACCCCTTGTCCAGATTCCATTCCGGGCATTAATCCCCTAACGTCTAAAAAGACAAACTACCATAAATTGGCCGGTTTCCTTATGGTGGGTGGTTTCCCCGGATTTGTATGGGGATGGTTCCAAGTGCCAGATTATGAAGGCATAACCACTATGGAACAACTGATCACCGTTTACCAGACACCTTTTATAGGGCTTGTTATAACAAGTGCCTTATTCTTAATAGTGAAGCAGTTTCTAGATGAGAAAACCTTGATTCCCCTATTTTCTGCCGCAGCAGTTTCCTGTTATTACTGGTTTAGGCTGCCAGCTTTGGTGGGTTTTGGCATTTTTCCCAATGATGGAATGCTCATCGATCTGTCCAATTCCATACCCAGATGGTCGGTTACTGCAACGGGTATTGCCACTACGCTTTTCTTCTTTTGGTGGATAGTCATTAGAAAACAAAACCCAAATAGTTGGGTCACCAGGCCTGCATACGCTGTGGTAAAAAACAATAAGAATGGGGCGCAGCGAAAATCTGCATAACAACAATTTTTTGGCATAGTGCTTGATGATGTAAAGCCGTGAGGCTAACCGTACTATCCATCCTTTTGCTAAAGGGGCTCTTATCCTTTTCCCAAATAAACCAACCCGAGGCATATCTGTCCTTTTCCTTTTTCCCAACCGATATTATCGAAAAAGACGGCTATTTCAATTTTTCTGTTGGGGGAGAATTGTTATCCTACAAATTTATTGCCCCAGAAGTAGAGGCAACATTTTATTTTGGATCTATGGAAGGTGTGCCTTTTACTTCATGGGTCGGCGGTATTGGCCCAAAAATAATTTTTAATGATGACCCCAACCAATTCGTGCTCATTCCCAAATATCATTTTGGAAGTCAAGTGTCCAACGATGCTTTTTATAATGAAGATGACCTCCTGATTCAAGTAGAAGCCCGTACCTCATTTAATTTTTGGTCCTTCGCTGCTGGTTATGAAATATTGAGTGAAGAAAAAGTGGCAAAGATTGGAATTTATATTACCTATACCGGTTTTAATGCGGGCAAGACCGTTAACGAAGTAATCGAAACAATAGAAGGAACCCGTCCTTCCTACAGCACAAGGGCTATCGGAATATCTTTTCGTCTCTCCACAGGCTTTTCAAAAAGAAAATTAAACTATTGAATATATAAAACTGATTCCTATGAACAAATTGCTGTTTTTTCCATTCGTAATCATCCTATTCCACACTAGTGTCACAACGGCCCAAAACCCATCTTTTGGTGTCTCAGCCGGTCTGCTGAACGGCAATGGAAGGATTACAGAGAACAATGGTTCTGCCTCTTCTTCGGATACCGGATTCTATTTAGGGGTGTTTTCAAAAATTCAATTGACTCAAAAATTTAGCCTGATTCCAGAATTGGATTATGGCAACCTCAATGACAATAGTTTTGCCTTTGCTTCCGTTAGGGCAGGTTATTATTTGGCACCAAAGTTTTTTGTCCAAGCAGGTCCAGAAATAACGTATCTGTTTGATGTGTTAACTGATGACGTCAACTCTGGTGGGGTCAACCTAAGTATGGGATTGGGGTATGAGATTAACGACAATTTTCATATACAGGCACGTTACGCACCTGAATTGACCAATCGGATAAAAAACGCTACAACCGATATAAGGGGAACATTCAATTGGCTGCATATAGGCATTGGCTACACTTTTTTTTAGCTAGTTGAAAAACAACCGCATTTGTCCACTTTTATACTGTTGGTGAAGATCGGTTCGCAACTTGGGAAAGGTCTTGTTGGCAAAATACTTTTGCCTTGCTAAACGTGCCATGGCATGAATCTGTTCGGCCACTTTGCCCTCACCCCTTGTACGTATGCAAAATCGACTGTCGTTCAGGCTGCCCCCATGGCAATCCTGTATCAAGTGTAACACTTTTTCTGCCCGATCTGGCATGGTCATTTTGATCCAATCGGTAAAGATTTGCCCTATGGCACCGTTCAATCGTACCACGGTCAGTCCAAAAGATAAGGCCCCATGCTCGGCAACCGTTTTGGCCAGGGGCAACAGTTCATGACTGTTTATTCCCGGTATCATGGGAGCCAACATCGCATTAACGGGAATACCATGCTCCGATAAGACCTTAACGGCCTTTAGCCGTTTTTTTATACTTGCTGTCCTGGGTTCCAACAAGCGTCTTGTCCCTTCTGAAAGTGAGGTAATGGAAATATTGACTGCCACCAACCCATGTTCGTTCAATTTTTTGAAGATATCCAAATCGCGAAGCAGGCAGGCATTCTTGGTGATGATGCCCACGGGATGCCGGTATTTATAAAAGACCTCCAAACATTGACGGGTGATCTTAAATTGCTGTTCGGCGGGCTGGTAGCAATCGGTATTGCCAGAGAGGACAATGGTGTTTGCTTTCCAACTTTTCTTCTTCAGCAATTCTTCCAACAACTTGGGGGCCTCTTTTTTGACCAAGATTTTGCGTTCAAAATCCAGTCCAGCACTATAGCCCCAATACTCATGGGCATTACGGGCATAACAGTATACACAGCCATGTTCACAGCCCTGATAGGGATTCATGCTGTATAGCAATCCCAGATCCGGACTGGTCACCTTGTTCACAATGGTCTTGGGAAAAACAGGGATGTATTCCGTCTTGGTCTTATGGGCTTCCTCGCCCTCAATCCTGCAATACTCCAAAAAATCATCGCGTTGTTCATAAACGTCCTTTAGAAAACGATTGTGAACATTGCCTTGGGCTCCACGGCCTTTGATGATATCTTTGGATTTCAATTTTAGGATTTATTCCAAATTTATGGATAAAATCCTTTTTTGATATGTGTTATTCGTTAAATTCTACGGTTACCAATTGCTTTTTATTACCGTGCTTGGCATAAAAAAGCATCTGGTCTTCAGCTTTATCGATTAGCGGTTTTGAAACCATCAGGGGCAAACGGGCCTCCCTGCCATCAATGATCTTTTCATAATCAATCTGTCCGTTTTCATCCAAGACAATGGTAAAGACATTTCGGTTACGGCCCATCCCTTGTTTAAAAATCAAGCGGTCATTATTGATCAATTGTGGTTTTTCCGTCGCGGTGCAGATAAAAAAGTAAGTTTTTCCATCTTTGATGTAGGAGCTATAGGAAGCATAGGCCCCATCACCTTGGGTTACTTCGGTCTTATTGATGTTGCGGGCCCAAAGCATGGTACCCTCCGCATCTAACCTGGCACTGACAATATCATTATGGTGATAGCGCTCTACCATCACCCGCTGGCCAGCCCCGGTTCTCTGCAAACTCTTGGTCACAAAATACTCTTCCGCGTTGAACAGAATATGGTTTTCTGGGGTAAGGGCCACACTTTTAAATACCAGATTCTTGATTTCCTTATCGTCTTCCCTGCCAAATTTATCGTACATAAACTGTTGTGAGAATGGAGTGTGGGTACGCTCCATAACATCCAAACTTTTGGAATCCATTTTATAAAAAGCCAAGCCATTGTATCGCTTATCTTTTCTATCGGCATAAAACCCAACACAAAACAGTTCCCTTTCTTTTAGAATGGGGAACAGGGCCTCTGGATATTTTGCCGAAACATCAAAACTTTGGGTTACCGACCCGTTTTGGGACACCTTGATCACCTCATAGGAAAACTTGCGTTCATCAGGAGCAAAGCGTTTCTTTTTGTGGTATGCTTTGCCCACCAAAAAAGCCTCGCTCAAATCGTTGGACAAGGCCAACTGCTCAAAGGCATAATTCTTTTCCTCTACCTGATCGGAGAAGTCATATTGCCAGCGTTTGTTCAAATCGGTGTCAAAAAGATGGAGCGTGTGCTTGTTTTGCTTTCCCCGCTTATGATGGGTGCTGATCAAAAAACCTGTCTTTTCTTCATTAAAAAGTAGAATGGTAGAGAAACCACGGGAAAAATTTCGGTTGTAGTAGTTTTTGCCAAAGGCACCTTCAACCACTTTCGATGGAATGGTCATCAATTTTTTTGCCTTAAAGTCAAAATTCAATATGGCTGTTTGGTGTGCCCAATACTCATAATGTTCCTTTTCGTAATCATAGGCAAAGAAAATGAGGTTAAGAATCCCATTCTTAATGTAGCCCTCCACAAATTGCATTCCGTTCAACTTGTAATTGTATTCCTGAATGAGGTTCAAGTCTTTATCATACCGCTCAATAAGGTAGCCCCGTGGCCTAAGAATGAGTCCTTGATAATAGGCCCGAACCAAAGTATAGCCCCCCGTGCCATCTTCTTCAATAGTCATAAGGTTGGAGTAGCGGTACCGATCTTTGAACATTTTGCCAAAATCATAGGAAATGGGCATTTTTTGGGCAGCGCACCAAAAACCCACCAGAAAAAGTAGGGGTAGGAGTCGTTTCATAGTTTGGGGTTAATCTGGCTATGACCCCGGGAAATCTGCTTTACGTTTTTCTAAAAAGGCCGTAGTGCCCTCTTTAAAATCATTTGTGCCAAAACAGTGGCCAAAGGCATCAATCTCTACCGCATAGCCATCTTCTTTAGGGTTATAACCCGCATTTACAGCTTTTATTGCCTGAGCTATGGCCACGGAGGAATTATTGATGATCTTACCGGCCAACTTTAGACAAAGTGGCATCAATTCTTCCTGCTCTACTGTATAATTGACCAAACCATAACTTAACGCCTGCGCTGCGGTTACCATACCTGCGGTCATGATCATTTCCATGGCGCGGCCCTTACCCACCAGTTGGGGCAAACGTTGTGTGCCGCCATAACCGGGAATAACGCCCAATGAAACCTCCGGTAACCCCATTTTGGCATTGTGGCTCGCCACCCGAAAATGGCAGGCCATGGCCAATTCCAACCCCCCGCCAAGGGCAAAGCCGTTTACCGCGGCTATGACCGGTGTGGATAGGTTCTGCACATGATCAAAAAGTGACTCTTGACCCTCTGCGGCCAGTTGTCCTCCTTGGGCAGTAGTAAAATGGGCAAATTCTGAAATGTCTGCCCCGGCAACAAAGGCCTTTTCGCCACTCCCTGTGATAATAATGACCTTGATTTCTTTATCCTCTTCCAGTTCCTTAAAGGCTTCGTGCAGTTCCTTAATGGTTTGCCTGTTTAAGGCATTCAGTTTTTTGGGGCGGTCTATGGTAATGGTGGCTATGTTTCCTTCTTCTTCTATGTAAATGTTCTGATAGTCCATGGGTTCGTTGTTCTCTATTTATTGTTTGGTGTTTGGTGTTGGTAAAAATAGCAAACCGTCAATTAAGAACTAAACTACTCTTTGGGAAATTTGACCGTAAACACCGTGCCCCTACCTTGTTTTGAAGTAAAATCAATGGTGCCGCTATAATTCTCGACAATGTTTTTGACCATCCCCAAGCCAAGTCCCATCCCACTGGATTTAGTGGTGAACTTGGGCTCAAAGATCTTCTCCTTAAAATCGTCAGAGATGCCAATGCCGTTATCCGCCACAGAGATTTTAACTTCCTTATCTTCTGAAGCCACAGTGACCAAAATACGTGGATTTTCTACCTCTGGCACGGCCTGTATGGCATTCTTGACCAAATTGGTCACAATGCGGATCAATTGTGTACGGTCCAACTTGGCAATGATCTCTTCCTCATCCGCAATAAAATGAATGTAAGGTTCCGTGAAGATATCCAAAGCCAATTTGGTCACCTTAACCACATTCAAAGTTTCTTTCTGTTGGGCAGGCATATCGGCAAAATTGGAAAAGGCCGAAGCTATATTGGTCATGGTGTCTATCTGCTGTACCATAGTCCTTGAAAATTCCTTCACTTTTTCGCCTGCATTCTCATCATCCACATCAAACTTGCGTTCAAAACTCTGTACACTCAAGCGCATGGGAGTGAGTGGGTTTTTAATCTCATGGGCTACCTGTTTGGCCATTTCACGCCACGCCTGTTCCCTTTCACTTCTGGCCAGTTTTGCAGCACTTTGTTCCAATTCGTCAATCATGGCATTGTAGGAATCCACCAGTTTGCTTATCTCATCATTGGAGTCGTCCACATGAATTTTTTCATTGCGCCGGGTCAAGTCCATCTTCCGGAGCTTGTCCGCTATGGTCTGGAGGGATCGGGTAATATATATGGAGATAAAATAGGCCATAATGATGGCAGATATCAACATTACAAGATAAACCGCTCCCAAACGATACAGAAACTCCTTAAGTTCCATCTTGTTAAAGGTATTGTCCTCAAAATAGGGGAGATGGAGAATACCAATGGGTTTAAATTTTGGACTGGTGATGTAATTGTAGGACGATTGATAGGTATCGCCTGCAGCCCGCTGCGTTTCTACATACCTTTTATTTGTGCTCAGCGACAAATTCTCCAACACCCCAACATCTAAACAAATGGTAACGGAATCCGCTTCAAAAGAAGGTTTTGAACTTTTAATGAGTTCCCCCTCCAAATCATAAATATTGAAAGGCACGTTCTGAACATCGGCTATTTTGAAAATTTCCTGGCTAAAAATGTATTTGAGGTTTTCCGTAGTGGGCTCATAGGTCGTCTCACGAAGCACATAGTTTATGCTGTGCAAAATCTGCTGTTCTTTTCGGTCCAATCGATTTTTATGATAGTCTTCAGATTGTTCCCGATATTGAAAAATGGTTACCCCTGCAATCAATACCGAAGCCACGACCACCAACAAAATCATGGAAACAAAGATGCGCGACCTAAGGGACAAGTTTCTGAACAAGAATCACGGTTTTAGCGTAAAGTTAACAAGAATCGCACCAAAAAGACACAAGATCAAGACTCAAGTTCAAACTCAAAATTAACCAAAGGTTGAGCATAAACTTAAATACTGGATTTACAATTGTCAAGCTTCGGGGTTTCTTTCCCTAACTTTCTTGTACCATTTAATGCCCAACATCAAGAGAATGCCCAAAACAATAATTCCGACCACGCCATAAATCCAATTAAATGCATTTTTAAGGATGACCAAAAAAGTAACCGCAAAAAGCACAAGTGTGGCCACTTCGTTCCAAATGCGCATAAATTGTGAGGTATATTTTACCTGATCGCGTTGCAACTGTTTGAACATTTGGTGGCATTTGAAATGGTACACAAAAAGCAAAAGCACAAAAGCCAATTTTACGTACATCCAAGACTGTTGCAGCCACTCCGGAATCAACACTAGCAATACTACGGCAAACAAGGTACACAGAATGGCCGATGGCCATGTGATGATGTACCATAGTCGCTTGGTCATCAACTTTAATTGCTTGGTCAAGATTTCCTTTTCGGGGGATGGTTTTTCATTGGCCTCAATATGGTAAATGAACAATCTGGGAATATAAAATAGCCCAGCAAACCAAGTGACCACAAAAATTAAGTGCAGTGATTTTATGTACGGATAGAGCATATGTTGGATGTTGATGTAAAATTAAGCAATACCTTTAATTTAGTTGACCACCCCCATTTTACGCAGCAGAAAACTTGCGTTCATGTTCTGGCACACCCCAGGTTTTAAACTATAATCAAACATTAGTTCATCGTTGACTATCTCAGCATCAAAATGGATGTTCTCAATAGTGTTTGAACCATCGGCTAGCTCGCATAGGCCCAAATCATGTGTCGCAATAATCCCAGTAGCCTTCAAATGCACCAATCGTTGCACAAACCTTTTGGAGCCCTGCTCCTTATCCAAGCTATTGGTGCCCTTCAGAATTTCATCCAACACTATAAAATGGGGTTCCTCTTTAAGGGTATCAACAATGAACTTCAAACGCTTCAGTTCACTAAAAAAGTAACTCTCATCATCTACGAGACTATCTGAGGTGCGCATGCTGGTGATAAGCTTTACTGGCCTATAGGCGACTTTTTTGGCGCAAACCGGAAGTCCCACATTGGCCATCATTATGGCAAGGGATACCGTACGCAAAAAAGTGCTTTTACCCGCCATATTGGCCCCGGTCACGATAAAAAATACCTTGTCGTCTATATGAAAATCATTAGCGATGGAGGTGTCTGGATCCAACAACGGATGCTCCAATTGTTCACAGCCCAACACCTTTCCTTCTGAAACAAGGGTTGGATAGACATGGTGTGGATGGTTGAATGCATAATTGCCCAAACTGTTGTAGGCATCAAAAATAACGATGGCCCCAAACCATTGTGGCACCAATGACCTATGTTGTAGAATCCACTCTTCTATGGATTTACATACAAAGAGATCTCTTAAAAGGAGCCCATTGCCAAGGATGCCCATAAAAATGTTGTTTCGCTGATCCAAGGCATCCAGTAGTCTTGAAAACCGATGTAATGTCTTGGAACTCGACACCGTTTTGCCCTTAACCTTATCCTGTGCCTTGAGCAAAAGGGTACTTAAAAAATCTTGGGCCTCTATTTCTTGCAACAGCTTGGCATATTGCGCAAAAGTGTTTTGAATTTGTGTGAGATGTGCGGCCAATTTGCCAATTCGCCTGAAAAACTTTCCCGTGATGGTCATTCCCACAGAAAAGAACGCCAATACCCAGTAACCCGATAACAGTCCGAAAAAGAACAGAAGAAGTGACCCTATGGAAACCGTGGAGAAGGCAATACTCCATAATTTCATACGCTTGGGCACGAATGCCCTGTAATCCTCCAGCCATTTTACCACCACATCTGCGCTCCTATTGGTCTTGACCAAAGTGGCAATGGCCCCGAACCTTTGTCGCCACTCCGGCATTGCGGACAGTTCCCGTATGGCTTCCTGTTTTTGCCCAATGTCTTGGATATTATTGGAAAGCAAGAGTTGGACCAACTTTTTTGAACCGCTCTCCAACGCCGTTCTATTCAAATATTGATAAAAAGAACCCCTGCCAAACAGGTCGATGTCTTGACTAAAAAAGTGGCTTGGGTCAGCGTATTCCGTACCAGAAGGTAAATCGTGATAGTCATGGGCCAAGACCTTAAGTTCCTTTTCATTGCGATGAACCAATGCCTCCAACAATTTTCTTTCATAAGCAAGCTTGTTGTGGCGAAGGAGGAGCCCAATAAAAACAGTAACGCCCACAATGGCTATTGGCACTACAATTTGGGTCTGGCCCCATGTTCCATAAATCCCAAAAACAATGAGTAAAAAAAGGAGTATGCGTAAGGTACTGGAGGTGTTGAGCCTTTTTTTTACCAAGCCCAACCGCTCTTCATATTGTAACAATTGGGCTTGGTAAAAATCTTCAGGTTTGAACATGACAATCACTCTTTACAGTGGATGGTAAATGTAAACAAACCCGCGGCCATAAAGGAACCGCAATGAACCTTTTACAATCGAATGGCGCCAATGCCATTATCCCACAATTTTTTGTTGAAATTAGGGATATCGACTTTCATCAGGTTTTCGGCACGTTGTTTTAGACCGGACCACTGCGTATCCAATTCTGCCTTACGGTCTTTTGAGGGTTCGTTTACCCTTGGTATGGTACTGTTGGTGGCATCAATCAAGAACAAATATTCTGCAGTGAATTTATTGGGAAAATTCTCCACATCGTCATAGGCCTTTGACTTACGCTGGATCATCTCCTTATCCCAAGCATCCAATTGTTCCAACAATTTTTCTCCATCCGCTTTGACAGTGGCATCTTTTACATCTTTTAAAACTTCTTTTAACTGTGCCTGAACCTTATACAAGGCATTGACCATGTTGTGCATTGCGGTCAATCTTTCTTCCATATCCGTCATAAAGCTGTGATACTCCGCATATTGTTCTGGGGTTGTGCCATAGGTAGGCATAGCCACGATCTTACCTTCTACGGTTTTTATGGTTTGCCCTACTTTTAGTTTGATGGTATAAGTTCCGGGAGGCACTACATGGCCACTAAAACGCGACTCTATGTACGTCCCGGGAATACCGGGTAAAATGGGGGTTTTCATATCCCAGACAAAACGGTTTAAGCCTTCTTTCTTTGGCAAGGTTGGTGCTCTACGTGGGCCTCCACCATTGTGGGGCACATAATCTTTGTCTTTTTCCGAGGAAAAACTACGAACCACTTTTCCAGAAGCATCCAAAACATCCAACGTAATGATTGTGGAATCACTCAATTTCGGTACTTCATAATACAGCACCAATCCGTTGGCTGGGTTTACCCCGGATAAAGTGTTCATGCCGTCAAATTTGGTAATATCGCTATTCATGGGGCCATACCAAGCACCATTCAAAGCGTCATTGGGCTGGTACAACTTTATCTCCTTTTTAGAAGGATCATATTGCGATAGCAAACCCAAATCATCCAAAATCCAAAACGCCCGTCCTGAAGTGGCCACAATAAGATTCCCCTGATGAATCTTAATATCGGTAATTGGGGTTTTGGGTAGGTTCAATTGAAAGGGTTTCCATGTTTTTCCGCCATTCCAAGAAAGGTACAGTCCTTTCTCCGTTCCGGCATACAACAAATCCTTACGCAAAGGGTCTTCACGAACCACCCGTGTAAAGGCGCCTACGGGAATACCGGAATTGATGCTTGACCAAGATTTTCCATAATCGGTGCTTTTATATAGGGCCGGGGTATGGTCGTTAAACTTATACTTGGTCGTGGCTATATATACCGTGGCCTTATCATGGGGAGAAACCTCAATGGCATTCACCAAAGATTCCCCAAGGTTTTTTGGCGTAATATTTTGCCAATTCTCCCCATTATCCTTGGTCATATGCACATAGCCATCATCACTGCCGGTGTAAAAAACGCCCGCTTCATGAGGTGATTCCAATACATAGGCCAAGGTGCCATAATTTTCCGCTCCTACCGCTTCATTGGTATATGGTCCGCCGCCGTTGCCCTGCTTGGCATCAATATCACGGGTCAGATCCGGTGACATTTCTTCCCAAGTCACCCCCATATCACGGGTTCTAAGCAGCAATTGTGCCCCATGATAAAAGGTGTTTTCTTCATGCTGTGAACGTAAGGTTGGGGCGTTCCAGTTGTAGAGGTATTTCATATTTCTAGCCTCCCGACCCAAATATTGAATCGGTGCCGCCATGACTTGGGTAGATGCTTTCGATTCCATATCCAATACATTGATAGTACCCAAATAACTACCGCCCATAACGTATCTGGGATTGTCGGGGTCAAAAGCTAAAAAAGCACTTTCCCCTCCTGCCGAAGGGCTAAAATCGGACATGGTAATCCCTCCCCGACCGACCGACATATTGGCCACCATGGCAGAAGAATAATCTTGCTGCCCTGCATAAATGTTATAGGGGAACAAATTATCGGTATTGATGCGGTAAAACTGTCCCGTGGGCATATTGACCTGAGAGGACCAAGTCTTCCCAAAATCAAAGCTTACCGCGGCCCCACCATCATTGGCAATGACCATGTTCAACGAATTCTTCGGGTTGATCCATAAATCGTGAAAATCGCCATGGGTGCCTGACAAACGTTCCCAATTTTCACCTCCATCCAATGAACGTAATGCTGGTGCGCTAAGTACATACACAATATCCTCATCTTGTGGGTCGGCAAAAACTTCAATATAATACCAAGCCCGTTGAACCAAACGGTTATCGCCACTGACCATACTCCACGTTTTGCCAGCATTATTGGATACAAAAAGTCCGCCCTTGTCCTGATTGCTATCACTCTCAATTAAGGCATACACCTTATCAGAATTTGCCGGACTCACAGATATCGCCATTTTTCCTTTTTCTTCAGGAAGACCTTCAGTCATCTCCGTCCATGTCTCTCCTGCATCGGTAGATTTGTAAAGTCCACTGCCTTCACCCCCACTGATGACCATATTGGGTTTTCGCTGATGTTCCCACATGGCGGCATACATGATTTCTGGGTAATTGGCATCCATGGACAATTCCGAAGCCCCTGTCAATTGATTAACGAACAAGGTATTTTTCCATGTTTTCCCACCATCGGTAGATTTGTAAATTCCGCGTTCGGCATTTGGACCATATAGTTGGCCTTGTGCCGCAACATATACAATATCAGGATTGGTGGGATGAATCACAATTCGAGAAATGTGATGGGTTTCTTTTAAACCCATATGCTTCCAGGTTTTCCCGGCATCTGTGGATTTATAGACCCCATCACCATAGGAGGTCATTACACCACGGGGGGCATGTTCCCCCATGCCCACATAAATGATATTGGAATTGTATGTTGATACCGCGACGGCCCCTACAGAACCCATTTCAAAAAAGCCGTCGGAAATATTCTTCCATCGTTGGCCGGCGTCTTCGGTTTTCCATAGTCCACCTCCTGTGGTCCCCATGTAGTAAGTCATGGGATCTCCAACAACCCCTGAGGCCGAAACCGATCGCCCACCCCTAAAGGGTCCAATATTTCTGAATTTTAGCGGTTTAAAGTATTCATTTGCGGTTTGTGCAACGGCAGTGGCCCCAAGAAAAAGGGCGGCCAAATAAACTAACTTTTTCATACAATGTATCTTATTCTTCAATTGATAAATATTCTAGACCCAGTTTATTGAACTCCGCATTAAAGGCTTTCATTTCTTCCTCCACAAGCTTATCAAAAGTAGCCAATTGCGCATTGACTTTTGTGGTCATTTCATTCTTAACGGCAACATCTTGCTCCGTAGGGGGAAAATCATCAATGCTCACCAAGCTGTTCAAATGGGCCAACTTATTGGTCAACTTGATGGGGAAGTTCAACGGATCCTGATTGCTTCTATTTTTAGTTTGATACAACACCTTTTCAACCTCACTAAATCCTTCTTTCATAGCTTTTGCTTTCTCCACCAAATCCTTGGTTGCCTCATTATCCTTGTACTGTTTGATAAAGGCATCCAGCTTTTCATTGATTTTTCTGATTTTATTGATGGATTGATGTGCCTTGTCCACCGTTTCATTAATGTCCGTAATAAAATCGTATTGCTTTTGCATATCGGCCACTGAAACTTCTGCCCTTGGATCCGGCAAAATGGTAAAGGTTTGGGTCTGTGCCTCCCCATTGACGTTTAGGCTCACCTTATATTCCCCGGGAACCGCCTTGGCCCCGTTTAAATTGGCCCACCAAAGAATCATCCCTTTCAACTTTTCGGCCCCTTTGCCACGGGTATCCCAGTTATGGGTATTACCGCCCGCTTCGATGCCGTTCAGCATACGTTTTTTATCTTTTGATTTTGTACTGTAGTTGGCTAAGGTATCCCCCGCCATACTCAAATAGGTCAACTGTACGGTATCTTTTTCCTTGTCATAATTCTTTAAATAGAAATGGGTCACTACTCCGGCCGGATGGTTCTGTCCTTCGGTCAGGCTTGGTTTTTCACTGGACCTTGCACTGCCTTTGGTACGGTAGGAAGCCTTTGGCGCAAACAACTTCATTGTCGTTGCTTTATCTGCCGATGCCAATTGGTGCAAAACCGTTAGATCGTCAATGATCCAAACGCTCCGGCCTTGGGTGGCCACGATCAAATTGTTGTCCTTAATGGTCAAATCCGTTATGGGCACAATGGGCAGATTCAATTGGAACTTCTCCCAATTGGCCCCATCATTGAACGAAATGTACATGCCCGTTTCGGTACCCGCATACAACAATCCCTTTCGTTTTGGGTCTTCACGGACCACACGTGTAAAATGTTCACTTTCGATACCATTTGTGATTTTTGCCCATGTTTTACCATAATCCGTGGTTTTGTACAAATACGGCGTAAAATCACCCAATTTGTAGCGGGTTCCCGCAACATAACAGCTACCTTCATCAAAGGCCGAAGGTTCCACACTGTTGATCATCATCCATTCGGGCATTCCTGCTGGGGTCACATTCTCCCAAGTCTGTCCACCATTTTGGGTGATATGGATGAGACCATCATCACTGCCAACCCACATCAACCCTTCTTTCAGTGGACTTTCATTCGCCGCAAAAATGGTACAATAATACTCTACACCTGTATTGTCTTGGGTGATGGGGCCTCCGCTACTCACCAGTTTATCTGGATCGTTTCGGGTCAAATCATCACTTAACAACGCCCAACTCTGGCCTTCATTGGTGCTTAAATGCACATGATTGCTAAAGGTGTATAATTTTTTAGGGTCGTGCTTACTGAAAATAATCGGGAAGTTCCATTGAAAACGGTATTTCATGCCCTCGGCACCATAACCCATGGGATTATCGGGCCAAACATTAATGCCCCTAACGGTTTTGTTCTTATGGTTAACGCGGGTCAAGAATCCGCCATAGCTTCCGCCGTACACAATATCATTGTTGGTGGGATCCACGGCAATGTGCGCGCTCTCACCCCCCGCCGTAGGCTCCCAATCATCTTCGCCTATGCTGCCATCATCGGAACGATGGTTGATGCGCACGGTGGAATTGTCCTGCTGTGCCACATAAATACGGTACGGAAAGGCATTATCGGTGGTCACCCGATAAAACTGGGCCGTGGGTTGGTTGTAATAGGTGCTCCAGGTTTCCCCCCCATCATAACTCACTTGGGCGCCGCCATCATCCCCTATGATCATACGCTTCGAATTTTCCGGGGATATCCATAGATCATGGTGGTCCCCATGCGGGGCATTGAAGGTGTTGAAGGTCTTGCCCCCATCCGTGGATTTGTGATAACGAACGTTCAGCACATAGACCACGTCTTCGTCTTCGGTATCGGCATAGACCCGGGTGTAGTACCAAGCCCGTTGGCGCAGTTTGCGCTCACTGTTGACCTGCGTCCATTTTTTTCCGCCATCATCGGAACGATAGAGTCCTCCTTTTTCCTTGTTTTCCACTAGAGCAAAAACCCGCTCTGAATTTACCGGAGAGACCGAAACCCCAATAATGCCCAAGGTGTCTTTTGGGAAGCCTTCGTTTTTGGAAAGCTCCGTCCAAGTTTCCCCACTATCGGTACTTTTCCAAAGGGCAGAGCCGTCACCACCACTGCTCAAGGAATAGGGTGTCCGTTGTGCCCTCCAGGTGGAGGCATACAATATGCGTGGGTTGTTGGGGTCAAGGGTCAAATCTACCGCGCCTGCTTGGTCGTTAACGAACAAGACCTGTTTCCAAGTCTTTCCGCCATCGGTACTTTTATAGACCCCCCGTTCTTTGGTGGGTTTGTATATATTGCCCAAAACCGCTGCATACACCGTATTGTAATCGGTGGGGTGTACCCGAATTCGAGGTACGTGCCTGCTTTTCTCCAGTCCCGCTTTTTCCCATGTCTTTCCCCCGTCTTCGGTTTTCCAGACACCATAGCCACTGGAAACGTTTCCGCGGAGCGTTTTTTCGCCTCCGCCCACATAGATAACATTGGGGTCGCTTTGGGCCACCTCAACGGCACCGATACTGCCGCCAAAATAGCCGTCGGAAATATTTTTCCAAGTACGGCCACCATCCAAAGTTTTCCAGACACCGCCGCCCGTTGCGCCAAAATAAAACAGGTTGGGTTTGCCCGGTACGCCAGTCACTGCTGCGGAACGCCCACCACGGAACGGTCCCGCCAATCGGTATTCCAAACTGGAATACAACTCGGCTGGATATTTGGGTGTGGAGATTGCATTCCGTTTCCTTCGTTGGGCATCAATGGTCATCGGTAAAAGTGCCAGCGCCAACAACGGAATACTGAACTTGAAAAGTAGTTTTTTCATTATAAGGAGTCTTTTGAATTAGTGAGTTTCTAAATGTAATGAAAATGGAAGAAACACCATTTTCCATTATTTCGTAATTTGAAGACCGTTCCTATAAACCAAAAACCATGAATAAGCGCGATTTCTTAAAAAAAAGTGGTGTGGGCCTATTGGGGGCCATGGCAGTACCCTCATTGCTCCATGCCAAAACCAGTTCTTCCAAAAACAGACTTAGAACCGCCCACATTGGAGTAGGCAATATGGGCGCTGAAGATATGCGCGACATTGCCTCGCACCCCCAAGTAGATGTGGTGGCCCTTTGTGATGTGGATGCCATTCACCTTTCCGCCGCTCGAAAAAAACATCCAAAAGCGCGGGTTTTCTTTGATTATCGGACTATGTTGGGGGAAATTGGCGACGAGATTGATGCCGTCATCGTCTCCACCCCAGACCATACCCATGCCCCGGCTTCGCTTTTAGCTATGAAGATGAACAAGCATGTCTATTGTCAAAAACCCCTGACCCACTATGTCTCCGAATCAAGGGCGATGAAGAAAGTGGCCGCAGAAAAGGGTCTCATCACCCAAATGGGTATTCAGGTACATTCCTTTTACGACTATATGCTGGCTACCTTGTTGATCCAAGATGGCATTATAGGCAAGGTGCATACCGTGCATGCCTGGAGTCCAAAAAACTGGGGGTATAATGGCGTAGAACCTGAAGGGAAAGACCCCGTGCCCCCACAACTGGATTGGAACCTTTGGTTGGGAACATCACCCGAACGGCCCTATAAGGAAGGCCATTACCATCCCGGAAATTGGCGTAAATTAATCGATTATGGTTGTGGCACCTTGGGCGACATGGGCGTGCATATTTTTGACACCCCCTACAACGCCTTGAATCTGGATGTACCCATGACCGTTAAAAATGAATGCCGCGAACCCAACGGTTTTGGCTTTCCGGAAAATAATCTGGTCACCTATGAATTTCCACAGACTGAATATACTGGCAAAACCTTAAAGTGGATTTGGTATGATGGTCCAGGAATGCCCAAGGCACATGATGATTTAATTTTACCCGGTGGCAAAAAAGTGGCAAAAGTGAATCATAAAGCAAAGAGCATGGAAGAATTGACATCTCTGGAAGCCAAGGCCATGCAGCAAGGGCAACTGCCCGAACAGGGCGCCATGTTCGTGGGCACCAAAGGCCGGTTGTTATTGCCCCATTTTATGCAGTTGCCCAGAAAAATAAAGAATGGCAAGTATGTGGATATCTCCAAGGATATTGCCAAACTGACGGAAAAGCACAGCCTTAGTGAACCCTCTAGAAATTATGCTGCCGATGCCCCAAAACACTACCATCAATTTGTGGATGCCTGTTTGGGCAAGGGAGAATGTTCCGCACCCTTTTCCTATGCAGCCCGCCTGACCGAGACGATTTTGCTGGGTGTGGTTGCCGGACGTTTTCCCAACCAGACCCTGCATTGGAATGCCAAAAAAGCGGAGTTTGCAGAACAGGAGGCAAACCAGTATTTGTCTGGAAGGTATCGGGAGTTTTGAGTTTGTAGAAAGGTTACTTTGAGAGTGTTTTGGGAAGGTCACTTTGAGAACCTCAGTGACCAAAGAACCTCAGTGACCGAGAGCCCCAGTGATCAAGAAACTCAATGACGAGGTGGCTGAGGTGGTCGTTGAACTTGCTGAAACGCACTCGAAGCCACCAAAAGATTAATTATAAACCAAGCCCCCGTTGCCTGAGGTGGTCGTTGAGACTCTCAAAACGCACTCGAAGGCAACGATGGTTAGTAAACATGAAAAAAGGTTACACCTACATTTTAGAATGTTCGGATGGTAGTTACTATACCGGTAGCACAATAGATTTGGAACTAAGACTGCAACAACACCAAAACGGTGCAGGATCAAATCACACCAAAAAAAGATTGCCTGTTAAATTAGTGTATATGGAAGCGTTTACCCGTATTGATGAGGCATTTTACAGAGAAAAACAAATTCAAGGGTGGAGTCGAAAGAAAAAGGAAGCCCTGATAAATGGGGAACATAACCTTCTGCCAAAATTGTCTATGGCGTATAGGGATATTGAAAAGGATAAGTGATGAGGTCACTTCGAGAACCTCAGTGACCAGAGAACCTCAGTGACCAGAGAACCTCAGTGACCAGAGAACCTCAGTGACCAGAGAACCTCAGTGACCAGAGAACCTCAGTGACCAGAGAACCTCAGTGACCAGAGAACCTCAGTGACCAGAGAACCTCAGTGACCAGAGAACCTCAGTGACCAGAGAACCTCCGTGACCAGAGAACCTCAGTGACCAGAGAACCTCAGTGACCAGAGAACCTCCGTGACCTAGCATAAACCCAAACAGCAAAACTGGAGTCGTGATTGAACTGTTTACCAAACTTGATGAAACGCTCCTAAGACCATCACTTATAAAATTATCCTTTAATTGCCATTAAAGTTTTATAAAAAACGCAATACCGACCATTAGGAAGCGTTATGTGAGTAATATCTAACCAGTTATATGACAAGAGAAGAACACCTCGTTTTTTGCAAAAAATGTAAAAACCGATACTTGGACTTCCAGAAGGGTTTACTCTGCAACCTCACAAAAAAAGAAGCTGATTTTGAAGGTGATTGTCCAAGTTATGAACTTGCCCCATCCAGCACCTATGTGCCAACATTGAAAGATACTATTAGGCCCAACAAAAAAAGGGCGAAGGTAGCAGAATACCTTATTTGGGCTGTTTTGGTTGTAGGGCTGTTCTCCATTTTGTCTTCCTATCTGCAATACGATCTATTGTTAAAAGTACAGGAAGGCTTCCCGGTTTCTGATTTTGAGCTTACCATCAATGATTTTCGTGAACTTGGGATTGGTCTGGCTACCATTGTGATCTATATCATCTCTGTAGTGACCTTTATCAGATGGTTCCGACGGGCATATTACAATTTGCACAGTAGAACCATAACGCCAAAATATGATGAGGGATGGGCTGCTGGAAGTTGGTTTGTCCCTATTTTAAACCTATTCAGGCCTTATCATATCATGAAGGAAATAGATGAGGAAACCTGTTCCCTAATTGAAAAGCGATCCCAGAAATCAGTCAAAACAAGTGCTGGCCTTATCGGTTTTTGGTGGGCGTTATGGATTTTGAACGGTGTTATTGGACGCTATGTTTTCCGGTCGGCCATGGATGCAGAAACTGTGGAAAGCCTAATGCAAAGTTCCCTAATGGACATTGCCGGGATAGGGTTTGAAATACCTCTTGGGCTATTGACCATTTATATGATCCGTACCATCTCAAAAAAAGAAGAGACATTAACAGAATTGGAGAACCAAGACAAAGAGGCAATTACCATCACATTACCTGAGTGATAAATGCCATCATGACCGATGGCCACATTGAATTCCCGAAACTTGGAACGCTTGGCCAAACGGGCCATGCTCGGATGGGCACGAACAGGTGGTATTGCCAGTAACGGTAGTGGCGACTATGTGATTGCATTGTCCATAGCAAAGGAATGTCGTATTCCACATAAGGATGACCGTTCTGTTCAAAACGTACCCTCGTTACGAAACGAGGCCATGACCCCTTTGTTTTTGTCCGTTATAGAAGCTACGGAAGAGGCGATTCTCAATTCCCTTTTTTCTGCCAAGACCATGACTGGCAGAAATGGACATACCATTAAAGAACTTCCAAAGAAAGAGGTGGTGGAAATGCTTAAAACGGCTAAGGTCATAAAAGAATAACCTATTAGGGTTCCTACTAGGATTTTATTGCAATAAGATACTTTTATTGACTATCCCTAGGGTTTCCACTTCCCGGCCAATACCGATTGTAGCCTGTCAACCTTTAGCTTGTCCGCCAGTTCACAGCGTACCTCACTGACGATTTTATAGTTCACAATGGGCGAGGCGATAGGGATGACCACATCGCAGAATATCTGATAGTGGGAATTCGAGTTCAGGTGTTCTATCAGCTTACGGTCGGAACAGCCCACAAAATGCTTGAGGAACATCAAGGCCACCTTGCCGCGGGGAGAGAAAATAGGGCGAGGCCCTTTGGCCGCATCCTTAAGACCTGACAATGCGACCATTTCAGGCCAAGGGACCGCTTGGTAGATGCCCCCCAAACGGGTCTCCAAAAAAGAACCCATCAATAGAGCATGGTCGGTATCGAAATTCGGATAGACAAAACGGCCTTGGAATTCGGATAATCTTCGTATTTTCATATCAGCTATAAAAAACGAATTACAACACTGATAATCAAGGGTTTATACCATTTCTGAATATCCCTAAGGATGGTGTATCACTTGCTGGAATAAAATCTGCTGCGGAGAGCATCGGCATGGATACCCGCCTAAATTCTGTTTACACAGTTTATTGGATACTACCATTTTTACACGACAATAGAATTCCATCAAAACTAAATAACGTTACTCTGTTTTGATGGAATTTTTCATGTAGTATGTTAAAATTCTATCAATTCCATTTCGTGCAATACCTTCAACAGTTAATGCAAGGCTTACCCTACCTTCATCTTCGCTTCGAGCTTCTTCTTTAATTGTTCCATATGCCACTCTAGAAGAAACCAGCTTAAGTTTATTCAAATCATAGATTCTAATTTCAACTTTAGCTTCATTTGAACGAAATGTATTCCCCCAACTAGACTGTCTTGGTTTTGAAAATGCGAATAATTCTTCATTTAGTATCTCAACTCTTGTATTGATAAGAAAATCACATTTTGATTCCCTCGCAAGACTTTTGAGAAGCTCTTGATCAATGTCAAAGTCAATTCTTTCCTTAATTAGATAATTAGCTCTAAGGTCTTTTAAAGAAAAAAGAGAATCTTTTACGATTTCACCCCACTTTTTAAAAGAATGCCTATTCAAATCATGACTTGAGCGATTAGAACTCAAATCATTTAAAATCCACTTACCATTCTCAAAGTCCAATTCACTAATTCCATGGTGCTCAAATGAAAATTTAGGTGCAGTGCATGACACCAGGTAAAATGTAATCAAAAAATAAAACCAATATTTGAAATGCATAATCTTTTGATATAAAAGGCAATTTAAACCATTTTATTTTTATAAACCCGTAGTGCATTTTGAAACGGATTTTTTTGAAAAGTGCGTCATGCTGAACCCGTTTCAGCATCCCACTATGGATTTTTGTACTAAGATTTATGGAATGTGACCCTGAAACAAGTTCAGGGTGACGAAAATCGTTGTTATTTTAACATTATATGGACGCTAAATATCTTTTTAAGGTTAACATAGCAAAATGCACCACGGGTAGTTTTAGTTTTCGGGAACCAATCTAATTACCCGTCCTGGGCTTTGAACAGCAATATATAAATAGCCGTCATTCCCCATTAACACATCTCTTACCCTGCCTATATCATTCAGCAACTCTTCTTCCCCTACAACTTCATTTCCGTTCATTTTTAAGCGGTGCAGGTATTCAAACTTTAATGATCCCACAAAAAGGTCGTTGCTCCATCCAGAGTAAAAGCTTCCAGAGACAAAATCCATTCCACATGGTGCTATAGAAGGCGTCCAATAATGAACAGGTTGCTCCATGCCGTCTTGCTCGGTAATGTCAGTAAAAGTAGTACCATCATAATTAATCCCATAAGAAATAACTGGCCAGCCATAATTATTGCCAGCCTCAAGAATATTGATTTCATCACCCCCCTGTGGTCCGTGTTCGCCCTCCCATACGGCTCCGGTTTCTGGATGGAGGCTAAGTCCTTGCGGATTTCTTATCCCATACGAAAATATGGAACCATAAGCATCATTGGTATTTATAAAAGGATTATCGGTCGGTATGCTACCGTCATCGTTAAGCCTATGTGCTTTTCCACATTGATTGTCTAGTACTTGAGGAAAATCGTCTCTTCTACCTCTATCGCCAACAGTCACATATAAATATCCTTCGGTATCAAATAAAAGCCGTGAGCCATAATGTAATGAGGCCGAAGAATACGGTTGCGCTATAAAAATATCTTCAACTTCAGTTAATTCATTTTCTTGAAGCCTTCCTCGTGCTACAGCAGTAGTAGTTTGCGAGTTGTTTTCTGGGTTTGATTTTGTATAAGACAGATATACATATTGATTTGACGAAAAATTAGGATGTAAATGAACATCTAAAAGTCCACCTTGATTGTTAGTGGTAGATGTTGGTATACCTGTAATTTCTGTTAATTCATTTTCTAGCGAAATTTTATAAAGGCGCCCGCTTTTTTCGGTAACTATTAATTCTCCACTTGGTAGCTGAGCAATTCCCCAAGGATTTGAACCTACTTGGTCAGTTAAGGTTTCAACCCTAAAATCCATATCATCAGAACTAATAACCCCTGAAAGGTTTGGATTATCTTCTAGAAGTGATGCTTTGGTTTTTCCTTCAATTTCAGTGAGAATGTAATTGGTTAAACCTTCCAATTCTGCACTTGTAAAGGTGTTCCCATATGCTGGCATGCCATTGCTTTCATAACCGTTTCTAATAGAGTTCAATACCATTTCATAAGATTCGCCATGTTGCCAATCCCTTTCTACAAATGATTCTAGGTTTTGCCCATGGCAGCCTCCACAGTGATTGCGATAAATTGCCCGAACAAGGCTATCGTTTGCTACTTCTCCTGTAGGTTCTTGGTCTTGTACTGGTTCATTTTCCTGATCATTGCTATTACTGCAACTCATGCCCAAAAGACTTAAACATATAAAGAGATGCGTTAAAGCAAGTCTTTTTGTGAATTTAATAGTGTCCATATCATTAATCGTTGTATCCTGACACATAAAACGTTCACTACAAGTATAATAGTGTTTCAATTTTATGTTAAACACTATTTTTGAACATTAAACACCTATCATTTAACGTATTCGCAAAAGTGGCTGATTAATTTTACTGCTGGCTCAAGGCATAAATGGCAAAAGAGCCCAACCAATGGCCCCCCTCATAACCATCCCCCACCAAATTGGGAAACGAATAGGCTAAATGGCCATGCGCCAAGGGCAACAAATGACCATATTGTTCTGGATATTGGTTGGCCAGACCATAGAAAACCCATGCCCGGCTAAAATTAAGCCCGTCCAAATGTACCAAATGGCCATCTTCCCGATCGCCCACCACGGCAACATCAACCTTAAAATCGGCCTCCTTGAGTTGGGGAAGAAAGTGGTCCATCCAACCCAAAAACTCTTCCTTGGAAAGAATTCGACGCATTAGATCCAGTTCCTCAAAACAGGGCGATAGAAAATCTGACCCACTGGGTTCCCATGCCAATGGGCATCCGGCATCGTCCTGATAAAAATCCAACGCCCTCTTTTTAATGGCCTCCTGCAATTGCACATCATTCAGTGTTATTGCATAATCCCACGCAAAGGCAAGACCAAAAGCGGTATTGGTATGGGTGCCCACCCGTTGCGGATATTGCAATTTGGGAAGGTAATCCACCAACTTTTGTGACATCAAATCAGCCAAGGGCTGTAAGTTCCCCTCCAATTCCCTGGCCAAAGAATCGTTCCAAGTATGCAACGCTTCGGCCAATTTCAAGAGCCAGGCCCAGCCGTAGGTACGTTCGTAGTTTTTGTTGTGCTTATTGTCAAAATAGGCCACTTCCTGTTGAATATTCGCTTTGGAAAGGTTCCTTTTTAAAATCTCCCTGATTTGATCGGCCTCATCCAATTCCGGATACATTTTCAACAACTTGACCATGGACCAATGGCCATGTACCGCCGAATGCCAATCAAAACAGCCATAAAAGGCAGGGTGCAGTGCCCGGGGTTCACCCAAATCTTCCTGTCCCCCCAAAACCTGTCCCAATTTATTGGGGTATTCCTGCTGTACGCACTTCAACGGCAAAGTGGCCAAAATATTCGCTTGTTCAAGGCTCAGTTCCACCTTTTCCACTATGGGGTCGTTCGGTGTCGTGGTTTCGGCCTGTGGCCTTGATTTTTTATCTGTTTCCCCACATGAGGCAAAAAATAGGATGCAAGAGGCAAAAAGGCATAAGGTTGGTTTTTTCATGCTAAATAATTTGTTATCGTTTGGCAATGTAACAAAAGCTATCAATTTTATACTAACCTAACAAAAGCTTTCCCCTTTTTTCATAGCTTTAAAATCAAAACACCTAAACATCACTTTCATGGATATTTTTGGAAAAATCAAGGAAAAACTCAGCAATGAGTTCATTGATATTGTCGAATGGCTCGACTATACCGATGACACCATTGCCCACCGCTTTGAGCGCTACCAGAACGAAATAAAGAATGGCGCTAAACTGATCGTTCGTGAAGGACAGACGGCAGTTTTTGTGAACGAAGGGCAACTGGCCGATGTGTTCACACCCGGCACCTATGACCTGACCACCCAAAACCTGCCCATTTTAACCACCTTGAAGGGTTGGAAATACGGTTTTAATTCCCCCTTTAAAGCTGAGGTGTATTTTGTGAACACCCATTTGTTCACCGATGAAAAATGGGGCACCAAAAACCCAATCACCTTGAGCGACGACCGCTTTGGCTTGGTGGAGATTCGTGCCTTTGGCACCTATGCCTTTAAGATTTCTGATGCGGGGAAGTTCATCACAGACATCGTAGGTACCGATAACAACTTTACCAATTTTGAGATCAACGAACATTTAAAGAGTTTGATCGCCACACGATTTACCGATACCGTTGGCGAGGCCAACCTCCCCATAGAACTGTATGCCGCCAACACCACGGAACTTTCCGACACCTGTAGGGAAGTGATGGCCCAAGAATTTGAATCCGTTGGGATATCCTTGGAGAAGTTTTATATAGAAAACGTATCCATGCCCGAAGATTTGAAAAAGGAAATCTTCGAATACAGCAGATTGGACAAACTGGACATGCAAAAGCTGGCCCAATTTAAAGCGGCCAAGGCCATGGAAGCCGCCGCCAGCAACGAAGGCGGTACGGCAGGCGCCGGTATGGGCATGGGCATGGGCTTTGTGCTCGCCCAACAAATGGGCGGCATGATGGGGAGCACTATGGGGCAACAACAAAGCTTTCCGCAAGCAGGGGGGGCTGCCGTTCCACCACCCATGCCGGTTCAGGTAGCCTATTACTATGCAGTGAACGGCACGCAGCAGGGACCGGTTAGCTTTGACCAATTAAAGGCCCTATTTGCCAGCCGCACCATTAACCGGGAAAGTTTGGTATGGAAACAGGGCATGGCCAATTGGACTGCTTTACAAGAGGTTGAGGAGTTAAAATCGTTCTTAGGGGGCAATACGCCACCGCCATTGCCACAATAATTCAATTTTAATGGGATTTCGAGCGGTGGCTGAGCTTGTCGAAGTCAAAGCAAGAAATCTAGATTCTCAATCGTTGCTTCACAGCTCAATCGAAATGACCCAAACATTTGTTGCAGTTTCTGTTTTTATTTCGAATTCATTCCTGTGAAAACAGGAATCCATAATTAAAAGATTCCCGCTTTCGCGGGAATGACAACATGCAAGAACAAAAAAACCAACAAACCGAACTTAAAAAAGCTTGCTCTAACTGCGGTGCCGAAATGAAATATCAACCCGGCACAAAGCTCATCACCTGTGATTACTGTGGCAATCAGGAAACCATAGAAACGGATGAAAATGGCTTTGAAGAACTGGAGCTTTACCCCTACCTCAAGGAAATGGGTGCGCAGAAGCATAGCGAAGAGGTCTCCATGTTAACATGTAGCAATTGTGGTGCTGTCCAACATGTGGAAGAAGCCCATAAATCACTTCATTGTGTCTATTGTAGTACCCCATTAGTTCTAGAAGATCAGTATAAAGAAGACTGGATTCTACCTGGGGCAGTGCTTCCTTTTCAACTGGACCAAAAGAAATCGCACCAAATTTTTAAACGATGGGTCAAAAGGCTGTGGTTTGCCCCCAACAATTTAAAAAAGGCTGCCCTCGACCCACAATTTACCAAAGGGCTGTACCTGCCTTATTGGACGTTTGATGCGCAACTTTACGCCCAATACTCCGGACAGCGGGGCGAATATTACTATGAGACCCGAAGGGTGAGGAATTCCCAAGGAAAAACGGTCACGCAACGAGTACGGAAAACCAGATGGTATCCCGCATCCGGTACGGTTTCCGGCTTTGTGGATGACACCTTGGTCAAAGCCTCGCAACAACGAAAGGGAAAAGTGCCCAAAAAAATTGCACGATGGAACCTAAAATTGTTGCAGCCCTTCAATTCCAGTTTTCTCAGGGGTTTTGTCACCGAAAAATATACCGTACCCCTCCAACAGGGGCATTTATCCGCCAAAGGGGAGGCCGACCGTATTGCCGAACGCTGGTGCCGACAAGATATTGGGGGCGACACCCAAAGGGTGACCCGAATGGATGTCCAGCTCTCCGAAGAGACCTTTAAGCATATTCTGTTGCCCGTTTATGTGAGTGCCTATCGCTACAACGGCAAGGAATACAACTTTTTTGTGAACGGGGAAAACGGGGCCATTTCCGGGAAACGGCCCTATAGTGCCTGGAAGATTTTTTTGGCCATACTGCTGGGGGTAGTGGTGATTGGAATCATAATATTCCTATCCCAAGGATAATTAGCTGATTATTTGCACATTTAAAAGTAGCTCCCCCCGCTTCACTAACCTTTTTTTTTATGAAACGTTCTCTGTTATGCTTGGTCATTTTTGGGTTGAGAATTCGTATTGGAAAATCCATTTTAAACAAATAATCATGGGAAGTGCCAGTCAACCAATGTTGGTCATAAAATACAACAGGGCCTTGTTGAAGAAGCGAAAGATTAAAGAGTTAAAGGAGCTTGTTCGCAAAACCTCTGGTAAAACCGCATTGGAGTTTAAAAAAATAACGCCGGAGGAAATGGCTATCGTCAATGAAAAAATAAGGGCACAACACAGAAAGAATATCCGTAATAGATTCACCATTTATATCATTTCCACATTACTGACGCTTGCCTTAATTTTTAGTGCTTATTTAATCCTAGGTTCGTAAGGGCCTCAATAAAAAATTAAAGTTTACAATCAACTTTTGATTTCAGTTAAATTATCCCTTATCTCTTTTCTCAGATATAATCCCGTTACTAGGGTCGCCAACAAATCGGCAATGGGAAAGGACAGCCATACCCCCAACTCTCCAAAAAAATAGGGCAATAGTAGCAGTAGTGGAATAAAGAAGAACCCTTGGCGGGTGAGCGTGAGCAACAGGGCCGGAACGGCTTTTCCTATGGCTTGGAAGTAAGCCGATCCAATTAACTGCAGCGCAATGACCGGGGTGGCGGCAAACACCAAACGCATGGCCAAGGGAATATGCTCCAGCACATAGGCATTGGTCTCTTTATCCTGTACGGACAGATCGGGGCGGTCACTTAAAAACAAACTGGCTATTTCCGAGGGGAAGACCATTAAAAGGACAAACACCAGGGTCGCCACAAAGGCCGCGTAGGTAATTGCCGTATAGATGGCTGTCTTTACCCGATCATACCGCAAGGCTCCATAATTAAACCCTGCAATGGGCAAAAACCCTTGGGTCACCCCAAAAACCGGAAAAAAGGCAAACATCAGCATTCTCCCGATAATGGCATAGACCGCCACCAAGGCCTCTCCACCAAAACCAAACAAAATGTTGTTCAACAGCAAATAAATAATGCTGGTTACCGCCTGTCTGGATAAGGTGACAAAACCCAAGGAACCAATCTCCCTTAAGATGGAACGGTGCAAGGCCAAATGGGGCAGCTTAATGGTCAACTCAGAATTCTTGGACATAAAAAAGTACAGGATATAGCCAAAACAGAGCAAATAGCCAGCGGTTGTGGCCCATGCCGCACCGTGCATGCCCCAATCAAAAACGTAAATAAAAACATAGTCCAGCACCAAGTTGCCCACAGATGGGATAATCATGGCGTTCATGGCAAACCGGGGTTTGCCCACGGCACGGATCACCGAGTTGCCCATCATGCACAGCGCCAAAAACGGAACCCCGTACAACACAATGATGTAATAGATCTTGGCGGGTTCAAAAATGGCTCCCTTGCCACCAAAAGCAGGAATCAACCCATCTACATAATACAATCCCAAGGCCACCATGGAGATGGTCAACAACAAAGTCAATGTAATTTGATTACCAAAGGTCTTAAGGGCTTTCTCCTTTTTGTTGGCACCCAAGGCCCTGGAAATTATGCTTGATCCCCCAATGCCAATGGCCATACCCAAGGCCGCGATAAAAAACGAGACCGGAAGCACCACATTGATGGCGGCTATGGCAATGGAGCCGATCCAGTTGCCCACAAAAATGGTATCGACCACCACATTAAGCGACATGACCAAAATACCGATGGATGCGGGAACCGCCTGTTTAATGAGCAGTTTGCCAATAGGTTCCGTACCGAGTTCTTCTGAGCTTACTTTGGCCATAGTACAAAAAAACGAAAGTCATTTTGACCACAGGAAGCTTTCTTTTAAAAATTCATAAACGTTGCCAATCGTTCCCATGGTTATGGGAATTCCTGTGAAAATAACAGGGTAAAAACGTATCAAACAGGCAAAACAGCCTTATCCTCCCAGTTCTTTATCCATTGCGCCATAAGGGCAGCCCAATCATCCCGATCGTTCAAACAAGGAATATGGATAAAGGCTTCCCCGCCGGCTTCCTTAAACTCTTCTTCGCCCTCCATGGCTATTTCCTCCAGAGTTTCCAAGCAATCCGAAACAAAGGCCGGGGTGATTACCGCCAAACGTTTTTTCCCTTCATGGGCCAAGCGTTCAAACTCTTTATCGGTAAAGGGTTGCAGCCAAGGGTCACTGCCCAAACGGGATTGAAAAGAGGAGCTTACCTTTTCTTCGTCCAATCCCAACTCTTTTTTGACCAATTCCGTGGTCTCAAAACATTGGTGCCTATAACAGCTATGGTGCGCCACAGAATTGGTGGTACAGCATTGCCCATCTATTTTGCAATGAAACTTGGTGGGATCCGATTTTCGAATATGCCTTTCTGGAATACCGTGGTAGGAAAACAACAGATGGTCGTAGGCAAAGCCCTCCAATTTTTCTGCAATGCTTTTGGACAGTAGTTGAATGTAGGCTTCGCTTTTATAAAAAGCGGGCATGGTGGTCACCTTCATCTCCGGAAAGAACTTCTGCTGGTCATCCAGTGCCTTTACCACTACCGTTTCATAGGAAGACATGGCATAATGGGGATACAAAGGAACCAACAACACTTCATCCACACCTTTGCTTTTCAATTCTTCCAATCCCTCCTTGATACTGCCACTGCCATAGCGCATGCCCAAGGCCACAGGAATGTCCAATTTTCGTTGGACCTTTTCTTGGAACCTTTTTGAAATGACAATAAGGGGCGATCCCTCGTCCCACCAAATCTTGGCATAGGCCGCTGCAGATTTTTTTGGTCGGGTATTCAATATAATTCCACGAACGATGATGTTCCTCAACACAGGGTTTACATCAATGACCCGTTCGTCCATTAAAAATTCATCCAAATACGGTTTTACGTCCTTTGCGGTTGGACTATCCGGGGAACCCAAGTTCACCAAAAGCACACCTTTTTTCACATCTTATCATTTTTGTGATCGCTCAGCATTTATGGATGCTCGATCTTTGGGTTGATTTTCAGTTGACAAAAATACAATTAGAAATGTGATGGGCATGGCGTCCAAACAACATCTTTACTATAGTGGCATAGGATTGGACAATATTGGTGGCCCCAGATCAATTGATGCCCGAAAGATATTTCTTGGGAGTGGTACCATACTTCTTTTTAAAAGAAGCAATAAAATGACTGGACGTGCTATACCCTACTTTTAGCCCCACTTCGTTCACATTATACTTGCCAGACTCCAACATTTTACGGGCCAGATCCATCTTGTGGTCCAAAAGAAAACCATATACCGAATCGCCATAGATCTGTTTAAACCCCTCTTTCAGTTTTTTAAGGCTCAGCCCGATCTCATCGGATAGTTCGGCCAGGGTAGGGGGTTCGGCCATCCGCTGGAGAATGATATCCTTTGCCATTTTAATTCGGCGTACATTATCTTCATCGGCCAAAAAGGGGCATTGTTCCAAATCGGCATCGGCAGATTTGTTGAAATAGAGTGCGATGAGTTCGTAGATTTTTCCCTTTACAAACAGTTCCTTTATGGAGGGGTGAAGGTTATAGTTCATCAATTGGCTGAGCACCACCGCCATGGCCGGCATCATTACCTCTTGAGCATAATATTTCTTTTCTTCAAAGGAATCACTCAAAAAAGGAATATGGTTGGCATCCTCAGAAAAAAGGGAGTGGAATTTTCCAATGGACATCACCATGGTGAGCACATAGGTGTCCGGGCTCAGTTGTAAATGGATGGGCAGGTCTCTCTGCGTATTGTAGAGCAGTAAGGAATTTTCATCAGAAACCTCTAGTTGATAGCTGCCTTGGTTAAAAAGAAACTGTGCCTTGCCCTTGGCACAGAAATGAAACTGGATGTAACTCCTATCCACATGGTGCATTACCTGTACATTACCTATTGTATCGTTCTGGGCTTTAAGGGCATAAAGCCCATCTTCGGCATAAATTTGTTCAAATGAACCGATAGCGTTGTTTTTCATTTTACTGGATTAGGTTGATTGTTCCAACTTCTTATTTAGAACAACTCTAAATTATATAATTTCTTATGGGAGCCCTTATTTTTAGGAGCTTATCAAAAATAACGATAAATTTGTCCTTTTTGGCGTGTATTGAACAAAAATGGAACCGATAGCGTTATTTTTGATTTGATAATGCCGTTACTTTTGCTCCGCAATAACTGATGAAAAGTTACAACCTTTCAAAATATCCATCATTTTATGCTGTTGGGCTGAGCTACAAAAAAGCAGATGCCAAACTTCGCGGAAAGTTCAGTTTAGAGGAACAGCAGATCAACCATGTGATAACCAAGGCAAAAGCAGCGGGTATTGATGGGCTTCTCATCATTTCCACATGTAACCGGACAGAACTGTATGGTTTTGCCCAACACCCCTATATGTTGATCAAATTACTCTGCGAACAAACGGCTGGCACTGTAGAAGAATTTCAGGAAGTTGCCTATGTCTATAAAAACCATGATGCCATTTCGCATTTATTCAATGTGGGCACGGGGCTAGACAGTCAGATTTTGGGCGATTTTGAAATCATTGGACAAATAAAACAAGGGTTTTATCGTTCCAAACAGCATCAAATTGCCAATCCGTTTTTAGAGCGGCTGTGCAACTCGGTACTCCAGGCCAGCAAGCGCATCAAGAATGAAACCCAACTCTCTACGGGTGCCACTTCAGTGGCCTTTGCCTCTGTAAAATATTTGTTGGATTTTGTCCCCGATCTCCCAAAAAAGAAAATTTTGCTTTTTGGGACCGGTAAGATTGGCCGTAATACGTGTGAGAACCTCATCAAACATTCCGGACATGACCATATTACCTTAATCAACCGAACCCGCGAAAAAGCAGAAAAATTTGGCGATAAATTTCAGTTAAGGGTCAAGGATTTTGGCGACCTGCAGACCGAAATCAGAAAATGTGACATCTTGGTGGTGGCCACTGGGGCCCATTTGCCCACCGTTTCAAAGGCCTTGGTGCACAACAAAAAACCACTGTGGATCCTAGACCTATCCATTCCCAAGAATGTGTCCGATGATGTGACCGAATTGCCCAACGTTACCCTGGTCCATCTGGATCAACTCTCCCAAATTACCGATGAAACCTTGGAAAAGCGGAGACAGGATATCCCAAAGGCCGAAAAAATCATTGCCGCTGTAAAAGCTGACTTCCTAACTTGGTTGGAAACCCGAAAATTTGCCCCTGTCATCAAGGCCCTAAAGACCAAGTTGATGACCATCAAGGAAGAAGAGTTGAATTTTCACTCCAAAAAGTTTGAGGATTTTAACGCCGCACAGGCAGAGATGGTGTCACAACGCATTATTCAAAAAATAACCAAGCAATTTGCCAACCATTTAAAGGATGATGACGTCCATACCGAAGAAAGCCTTGTCCTTATCCAGAAAGTGTTCCAACTAGAAATAGATTCACAATGAAAAAACCTATCCGTATAGGCACACGCGACAGTGAATTGGCGCTGTGGCAGGCACAAACTGTACAGGCCCAGTTGGAAGCCCTAGGTTTTGACACCGTTTTAATTCCCGTTAAATCTACAGGCGACCTTATCTTGGACAAACCTTTGTACGAGTTGGGAATCACGGGAATCTTTACCAAAACCTTGGATGTTGCCCTATTAAAAGGGGATATTGACATTGCGGTGCATTCCATGAAAGATGTGCCCACCCAGCTACCCAAGGGCATTGTACAGACGGCGGTCTTGGAACGGGCAGACACCACGGATATTTTGGTCCATACCGGCACTGATTTTTTGCAGGGCCAAGGAACCATTGGCACCGGAAGTCTCCGTAGAAAAGCACAGTGGTTGCACAGATATCCGGAACACCAAGTGGTTGACCTTCGCGGGAATGTAAACAGCCGATTGATCAAACTCATTGAAAATGGTTGGAACGGAGCCATTTTTGCCAAAGCAGGCCTGGAACGTATAAAACTATTACCCAAGGATGCACTGGAACTGGACTGGATGCTCCCTGCACCTGCCCAAGGCGCCATGTTGGTGGTTGCCATGGAAAGCAATCCAGAAATGGTAGCGGCTTCGGCAAAGCTCAACCATGAACCCAGTGCGCTTCAAGTAGCGATAGAACGCGATTTTTTACGTACCCTGGAAGGCGGTTGTACCGCACCGATCGGTGCTTTGGCCCAAATAAAGGACCAAAAGGTATATTTTGAGGGAAATCTGTTTTCCCTTGATGGAAAGGAAAAAATAGCCATCACCAAAGAAATTGGGCTAAACAACAGCAAGGGGTTTGGGGAAGCCTGTGCCAAGGAGGTGTTGGCTAATGGTGGGTTGGAATTGATGCAAAAGATCAAAGATGAAATCAATTCTATCAACTAAAGTATTGACCCCATCCCAACAAGAACTCTTGCTCAATGCATCCTTGAATTTTGTGCATTACAATGCGATTTCCATTGAATTCTTGGATTTTGAACTTCCTGCACATCCATTTGATTATATCATTTTTACGAGTCAAAATGCGGTAAGGGCATTTTTAAACAAGTCGCGGCAAAAGGCTGGTCAGGGAGAGGGGCATGGAATAAAAGATGCATTTTGTGTTGGCGAAAAAACCAAATCCCTACTCTTGGAACATGGCTTCAACGTAATTGAAATGGCCAAAAATGCGTTGGAATTGGGCAAAATCATAACAAAAACCTATAAAAATCGTTCGTTTTTGTTTTTTTCCGGGGATTTGCGCCGAAACGAACTCCCAAAGCTGTTGACCGAACATCAGGTTCAATTTGAGGAAGTTTCGATTTACAAAACCCTTCCCAACCCAAAAAAGTTTGATCAATATTTTGATGGCATCCTATTTTTTAGTCCCAGTGCCGTTGACAGTTTTGTAAAAGAAAATACCATGGGAGAGGCTACGGTATTCTGCATTGGCGAGACCACAGCATCGGAAGCCAAAAAATATACCGATAAGATTATTATTTCGAACAAGCCCACGATTGAAAATGTAATTGTACAGGCAGTAAAGCATTTATAACACTATGATTAAAAACGATTTGTTCCTTAGGGCCCTAAAGGGCGAAACGGTAGACCGGCCTCCAGTTTGGATGATGCGCCAAGCGGGCCGTTATCTGCCAGAATTTATGGAAATACGGAAAAAGTATGATTTCTTCACCCGCTGCCAAACCCCGGAACTGGCCTCCGAAATTACCGTACAGCCCATTCGCCGATACGGGATGGATGCGGCCATCTTGTTCAGCGATATCTTGGTCATACCACAGGCCATGGACATTGAAGTGCAGATGAAACCCAATTTTGGTCCCTACCTGCCCAACCCCATCAGGAAAGCAACCGATTTGGATGCCGTGGTCGTTCCAGATATTCAGGATTCCCTAGGTTATGTGATGGACGCCATTGCCATGACCAAGGAAAAATTAAACGATGAGATTCCGTTGATCGGCTTTGCCGGATCCCCATGGACCATTCTTTGCTATTGTGTACAGGGCCAGGGCAGCAAAAGTTTTGACCTGGCAAAAGGACTTTGCTTTTCCGACCCTAAAACCGCACATGCCCTGCTGCAAAAAATTACCGATACCACCATAGCCTATCTAAAGGAAAAAGTAAAAGCGGGCTGCAATGCCCTACAGCTCTTTGATTCCTGGGGCGGTATGCTCTCGCCCACCGACTATCAAGAGTTCTCCATGCAGTACATGCAACAAATAGTGGATGCGTTAAAAGAGTTGGCCCCTGTCATCCTTTTTGGAAAAGGCTGTTGGTTTGCCCTCAACGATATGGCCAAAAGTGGGGCCTCTGCTCTAGGAGTCGATTGGACCTGCTCGCCACAAAACGCCCGGTATCTTTCCGGGGGTCAAATAACGCTACAGGGCAATTTTGATCCCGCCCGGTTACTATCACCCCCGGCAGAAATCAAAAAAATGGTCCACCAGATGATTCGTGAGTTTGGCAAGGATCGGTATGTGGTCAATTTGGGCCATGGCATCTTGCCCAATATTCCCTTGGAAAATGCCGCAGCTTTTATTGAGGCGGTCAAAGCGTACACCCATGAATCCGTTTAAGATCCTGAAAAGGGTAAAACCGAATCATTTTTTTAGCCTCTTCCGATTGGTGGCGTCCCATCTTCTGTTTATCTGGCCCACATATAGGGCAACAAAGAAAACCATGGCTTTGGCAACACAGCATTTTGGCTCTGAGCATTATAAAAATGGCCCTGCCAACGCTTTTAGACATGCGCTCTGGAACTACGCCATTGCCAAAGAATGTACCAAGTGGTCTAAAAATTATGATCGAATCCTATGCTGGACCAAGAACATCACCGATTGGCATGAGAGGGCATTTTTTGGCCAAACCCTATCAGGCATAATGGATTTCCACAACAACAAAGTAGGGCGATCCCTTTTTCTGGAACATCGTACTTCAGCTTTTCAAACCGTTATTGACGTATTGCTTGAACGTACCCAAGGTTCAACACCCATAACGGAAACGACAAATCTTGATGAATTAAAAAACCATTTGGTACATATAAGGGATGAGGACTAAAGACAAATTCTACGACTATATACAGCAACTACAAGATACCATAACCCACAAACTCGAGGAAGTGGATGGCGAGGCCAAATTCAGGCAAGATCAGTGGGAACGGCCCGAAGGCGGTGGTGGCAGGACCCGGGTCATCGAAAACGGCAACGTTTTTGAAAAAGGTGGCGTGAACATTTCTGCCGTGCATGGTGAACTGCCCAAAAGCATGCAAACGTACTTTGGGGTAAACGATGCTGATTTCTTTGCCTGTGGATTAAGCTTGGTCATCCATCCCAAAAATCCGTTTGTACCAACCGTACATGCCAATTGGCGCTATTTTGAAATGTACGACAAACAGGGAAATATCGTGGACCAATGGTTCGGGGGCGGGCAAGACCTGACGCCCTATTATCTTTTTGAGGAAGACGCGAAGCATTTCCACTCCATTTGTAAAAAAGCTTGTGACGCCCATGACCCCGATTTCTATGCCCAGTATAAAAAACGCTGCGATGAATACTTTTTTAACACCCACCGGAACGAGGCCAGGGGCATTGGCGGACTCTTCTTCGATTATCTGAAAAAAAATGAACGCATGGCCATGCCAGACTGGTACAGCTTTGTGACCGAGGTGGGCAATAGCTTCTTGGAGGCTTATATACCCATCGTTACAAAACGTAAAACACTTAAATATGACCAAGAACAACGCAATTGGCAGGAAATAAGGCGGGGCCGCTATGTGGAATTCAACTTGGTGCACGATAAGGGCACCTTATTTGGCCTTAGGACCAATGGCCGTATCGAAAGTATTTTAATGAGCCTTCCACCCCATGTACAATGGCAGTATGACCACCACCCCAAACCGGGCAGTAAGGAAGAAAAACTGCTCAACGTATTAAAAAATCCAAAAGAATGGGTTTAATGTTTAGCTTTAATGCATGAAATTAAAACTCTACCAAATCGATGCCTTTGCCGAAAAAGTCTTTTCGGGCAACCCGGCAGCGGTCTGTTTGTTGGATGATTGGCTCCCCAGTGAAGTGATGCAACAGATTGCCCAAGAGAACAATTTGGCAGAAACCGCTTTTATCGTTCAAGAAGACAACGGCTACAGGTTACGTTGGTTTACCCCAGAGGTTGAAGTAGACCTATGTGGCCATGCCACCCTGGCCGCTGCATATGTTATTTTTGAATTCTTGCCCCACACAGAAGATACCATTCGGTTTATATCACCCAGAAGTGGTGAGCTGTTCGTGAGAAAAAACGAAGATGCATCAATGACCATGGATTTTCCTGCCGATGAAATCATTCCTATTCAATCCGTTACAGAGCTAAATGAAGCTATTGGTTTAACACCAGAACGAACCATAAAAGGCAAAACAGATTACCTGCTCATCTATGGATCACAAGAAGAAATTGAGGCCATTGCCCCAAATTTCCATTTGTTGGACCAATGTGATTGTAGGGGCGTCATCGTTTCTGCCCCAGGTGACGAGGTCGATTTTGTTTCCCGGTTTTTTGCCCCTGCCTGTGGTGTGCCAGAAGATCCTGTCACCGGTTCTGCCCATACCACCATGATCCCATTTTGGTCAAAAACATTGAACAAAACCCAATTAACGGCCAAACAACTCTCAAAACGTGGTGGCAATCTAAGCTGTGAGTATTTGGGGGAACGGGTAAAAATTTCGGGGAAGGCCGTCCCCTACTTGATTGGCGAAATAAACATTTAATTCCTTATTAATGACGTATCCAAAAGAATTCAAAGAGGCCATTGCCGCACTTCCGTCAAAAGAAAAGGACAAATTAATACTCCGGTTATTAAAAAAAGATCTGGTGCTCGCCAACAGGCTCATGTTCGAACTGGTCTCTGAAACCACGGTAGATGAACGTAGGAGTCAATTGGAACAAAGCGTGAGGACGCAAGTCGGTTGGATGGCAGAGCGTTTCTACTCCCCAGGCTATCTGCATATGGACATGAGGTATCTTAGTGGTGAAATCAACGAACACGTTTCCATAACAAAAGACAGATTTGGTGAGGCTTACCTTAATTTGGTCATGCTCACCGAGGTGCTCGATAAAGTTGGGCCACTCACTATGGACTTTGCCATGGCCAAGACCAGAAAATTTGCACTTTATATTGTAGCAAGGGCATTTAAAATAATGGTCATGATCTCTAAACTCCATGAAGATTATTGGATGGAATTTGAAGACCTAACGACCAAATTGGGCCATTTAATCGGCAAGTACCCCTACCTTATGGATATGGCCATCTATCATGGATTGGATGTAAACTGGTTGATTAATTTCGATTTCCCCGAAGACATAGTTCAAATACATAAAGATTTAAGAAACAGAGGCTATTTAAAGTAATATGATGTACCCACTGATAAGAAACAGAAGACTCCGAAGTTCAGAATCCATCAGAAGATTGGTTCGCGAAACCCTTATTACCCCAGATGATTTTTTGGTGCCCCTCTTTGTGGTGGAAGGTAAAGATGTTAAAGAAGAAATCCCTTCCATGCCCAATTACTACCGTATGAGCCTGGACCAATTGGAAAAAGAAGTAAAGGACCTATGGCAAATGGGCCTGTGCGCCGTGCTGCTCTTTGTAAAGGTTCCCGATGCGCTGAAGGACAATGCCGGAACCGAGGCATTGAACCCCGATGGTTTGATGCAACGTGCCATAAAAACGGTCAAAAATGCCTGTCCGGAAATGTTGGTCATGACCGATGTGGCCTTGGACCCCTATTCCTCTTTTGGCCATGACGGCATTGTGGCCGAAGGTAAAATCCTGAACGATGAAACCAGCGAAGTCTTAGCGGAAATGAGCGTCTCCCATGCCAAGGCCGGCGCCGATGTTGTGGCCCCGAGCGATATGATGGACGGGCGCATCCTCACCATTCGAGAAGCTTTGGAAGATGAAGGCTTTACCAATACGGCCATCATGAGCTATGCCGCCAAATACGCCAGTTCGTTTTATGGACCCTTCCGCGATGCCTTGGATTCCGCCCCGGTGGACATTAAAAATGTGCCCAAGGACAAAAAGACCTATCAGATGGATTCCGCCAACAGGTTTGAGGCCATCAAGGAAACCCAAATGGACATTGATGAAGGGGCAGATATTGTTATGGTAAAGCCCGGTTTGGCCTATTTGGACATTGTTCGGGAAATACGAAATGAGGTGGACGTGCCCGTGGCGGTCTACCAAGTATCGGGCGAATATGCCATGCTAAAGGCCGCCGCAGAAAAAGGATGGCTGGACCACGATGCTGTGATGATGGAACAACTGTTGGCCATCAAAAGGGCCGGTGCGAACATCATTGCCAGCTATTTTGCCAAGGATGTGGTTGCATTGCTGTAACCATAAAAACGCCTGAGACTTTGCTTCAGGGGCATCGTTCGGTTACAAATGACAAAGCCTAACCATCGTGTCATTTCAATATGGGGACAAAGACCGATTGGTATATCTATGCTTTTTGATTATTGTGAAGCGATTCCTCTTCTTCTCAAACCAACTCCTCACAAGAAAAACCTCTTGATGAAAGTAAATTGGAGATGGCCCTTGGGTCCGCACTTTGGGTTTCGACCCGGAGGATGCTGTCGCAATCCTCCAGATCAAAATTCCACCGTCCGTTTTTATTGATCAACCGGTTTAGGAACGGTGCCAAATGGTTTACGTTCCCGTGGGTCTCCACCGAGGTCTTAAACACCAAAATGGTCTTCATATCAGCGTTCATAAAAGAATGGGGGTTCAATGCCCAAAGAGCGTAGATACACATAAGCCTGCCCCCGATGATGGATCTCGTTATCGACAAAATAGAACAAGGCCGATTGGACCGTCCCGGGATATTGGCCGAACGACATGATTTCTTTCTGAAAATCCACACCCTCCATTTCTGTCCACAACTCGTCAATTTTCTGGGTAGCATCATCCCAAGCTTCCAAAAGCCTGGCCTTTTGGTTACCGTGTTCCATTTTTTCGGTCAACGCTGCTGTTTTTCCCGTAACAATTTCCCTAAGGCCGGGTTCTGCAATGGCCAAAAGCTCCACGACCATATCGGCAAAAGGCCGCATACCCCCAATACGGTACTCAAAAAACTCTTTTTCAGGAAAAGCCTCGATGACCTTTCTCGTCAGCCTTCGATGACCCTGCCAAGATGCTAAAAGTTGGTTGGGCGAAATTACCTGTTGTACTGTTTCACTTGTTGTGTTTTCCATTGTATTCGATTTAAAGATTTATGTTTCTAAAACAAATGTAGAAGGGGGTGGTGACAACCCTATGTCAGCAGGAAAAATGGGGTCAAAAAAAATTCAGTTGCCATAGGGTTGTCACCCAACGGGCTTAGTTTAGCCTCTTAACCAAGTAAAAATGAGGGATACGTGGCGCCATAACCTTGATTTGAAATCCTATCTTTGGAAGATAGGCCACTTACTTATGGGTATGGATACCGTAAAACGTTTTGATAGGATTGTTGCCATCTTGATCCAGTTGCAATCCAAGCGCATTGTAAAGGCCCAAGAACTTTCTGATCGGTTTCAAGTGAGCGTGCGCACTATCTATAGGGATGTTAGAACTTTGGAAGCTGCCGGGGTACCCATTGTGAGTGAGGCCGGGGTAGGGTATTCCATCATGGAAGGGTATCGGTTGCCCCCGGTAATGTTTACCCGGGAGGAAGCCGGAAGCTTTGTGGCTGCGGAAAAATTGATGCAGAAATTCACGGATCGATCATTGGGAGCCTATTATGAGTCGGCCATGCTAAAGCTCAAATCCGTGCTTCGGGGTGCCCAAAAAGATTGGATGGAGGCTTTGGAGGCCCAAGTGAGTATTTTCCCCTCAGAGGAACTTTTCAATGCTAAGGTACCCAATGCCCTGGAAGTGTTGTTTGAAAGCATTGCCGAAAAAACCCAGGTATTTTTGACCTACGAATCCATCCAGGCCGAAGCCCCCGTGGACAGAAAAATTGAACCAGTTGGTATTTTTAATGAAAATAATTTTTGGTATGTGCTCGCCTATTGTCATTTACGGCAAGCCTACCGGCAATTTAGAACGGACAGAATCCATAAAATCCAAAGGACTCAGGAAGCTTTTCTGTTATCGCATGCATCACTGGATAAGCTCCGAAGCAAAGAACCGGTTCAAAAAACCAAGGTGAAGATCGTGGTGGACAAAACAGTGGCCAAGTTTCTTAAAGGCACTAGAAAGAGCTATGGTTTTGTAGAAGAAAAACTTCTTAAAAACGAAGTGGAAATGACCTTTATGGCCGATGATATTGATAATCATTTTGCCCGATGGTACCTCATGTTTGGTGATTACGCCAAAATCTTGGAGCCAGAAGCCCTGAAAACAAGGGTGGGTGAACTATTGAAAAAACAACAAGAAAAGCTTTCCGATTAAATGAATAAACTCTTTCTCTATATTATTTGTTGTTTGGTGTTATACAGTGCAAATTGCCAGCAAAATACCATTGAATATGAACAATTTAAATTCAAAGTAGATTCAATAATAACAAATGGTATAAAACAAAGGGCGTTTCCGGGAGCGCAGGTCCTAGTGGCTTATAAGGATAGTATAGTATTCCATAAAACCTACGGATTCCATACCTATGACAGCTTGGTCAAGGTCTCAAAGAACCACCGGTATGATTTGGCTTCGGTAACCAAAATTCTGGGGCCGCTGCCCGCTCTGATGAAATTGGTGGATGAGCAAAAAATTGACTTAGATGCCCCTTTTAGCACCTATTGGAAACCCTGGAAAAACCGAACGGACAAAAAAGATCTAACGTTACGGGAAATATTGAGCCATCAGGCGGGGTTGGTTCCCTATATTGTTTTTCTAAAAAAAATACTCAACAAAAAGGGAATCAAAAAAAGGTGGATCAAAAACAGCCCAAGTAAAAGGTTCCAAAAACAGGTTTATACCGACATGTATATTAAGGACGGTTTTGAACGAAAGGTATACCGCACCATCAATCGTTCAAAAGTATCCGATGAAAAAAAATATCGGTATTCCGGACTGTCCTTCCTCATCTTTCCAAAAGTAATCGAACAACTCACCCAGACCGACTACCAGACCTATCTGACCCAAAATTTTTATGCCAAGTTGGGCTGTGGTACCTTGGGATACAACCCTAGCAAAACCTTTAAAAAGCCAACTATTGTGCCTACTGAAATGGACACCCTCTTTCGGCAAACCTTGGTAAAAGGGTGGGTACATGATGAAAATGCTACCTTAATGGGTGGGGTATCGGGCAATGCCGGATTGTTTGGTACCGCAGAAGATGTGGCCAAAATAATGTGCTTTTACAATAATTATGGGGCTTTTGAAGGCAAACAACTTCTCTCTAAAGAAACGGTAAAGGCATTTACCATGGTGCAATACCCCGAAAACGAAAACAGACGGGGCCTGGGCTTTGACAAGCCCCTGCTCCATAACGACACCCTTCGGCTAAAAGAAGCTTATCCTTCCCCCTTGGCCAGTAAAAGCAGTTTTGGACATTCCGGGTTTACCGGCACCTTTGTCTGGGCCGACCCCGAAAAGGACTTGGTCTTTGTATTTCTTTCCAACAGGGTCTATCCTTCCCGGGCGCACAGAAAATTATATGAGTTGAATATTAGAACGGCCCTGCACCATATTTTTTACAAGGCCTATGCAAGCAATTAAACATTAAATCGCCCTGTGACAACCATCACCTCATCCCAATGGATGAACTGTTTAAAATCAATTATTTTTAACCCATAAAAGTAGGTTTGCAGAAACACATATGGTTCTATTGCAACAGTATCAACGGATACGATTCCTCTATGGACTGCAAATCCATAGTTTTCGCAGGCTTAAAGTCGGACAGATAAAATTACACATTCGTTTCGTGAAAATTTGTGTCAGAATTTTATGGATACTGAAAGTCTTGCACTAAAAATGAATACCTGCATGACGGAAAGGCAGGCAGAGGTTCAACCAACGATTGGGACCAATAAAAAACGATAACCAGTAACAAAGAACAATAGCTATGTCAACAGCCAAAATTGGGATTCTCACGGTAAGCGATAGGGCAAGTGAAGGGATCTATAAGGATATAAGTGGCATTGCCATCATAGATACCCTAAAGGAATACTTGACTTCAAGTTGGGAAAAGGTATATGAAATAATACCGGATGAACAAGAAGTTATTGAGAAGACCCTTATTGATATGGTCGACGACCAAGCGTGTTGTTTGGTCATCACCACGGGAGGAACGGGTCCCGCCAAAAGGGATGTCACCCCTGAAGCCACCGAAGCCGTGTGTGACCGTATGATGCCCGGTTTTGGGGAGCTTATGAGGGCAACATCATTACAGTTTGTGCCCACGGCCATCCTTTCCAGACAAACTGCCGGTCTTAGGGGAAGTAGTTTGATCATCAACCTCCCTGGAAAACCAAAATCTATCAGGGAATGCCTAGATGCCGTTTTCCCTGCCGTTCCGTATTGCATCGATCTTATGGATGGCCCTTATCTGGTCTGTGACGAAAAGATAATGAAGCCGTTCAGGCCCCAGAAAAAATAAAACTCAGACCTTCCGGTTTCCACAAACCCTCCTAGAGGCCTGTTCCACACCATGAACAATCCAATAAAGGGGCAAAACAAGGTTTCAAAAAAAATGCCAACGCTTCCCAACCTTACTTTTTTATGATATACATCATAAATTCCCCTAGGGAAACATCCTACTTTGCAGCCCTAATTTTTCAAACCCCATGGAATTTCTCGGACATGATTATCTAGGCCTATTTATCATTATCTGTTTGGGATACATCATTGGCAATATACGGGTCAAGGGCATATCCCTTGATATCTCTGCGGTTATTTTTGTCGCCCTTGTCTTTGGGCATTTTGGTCTGGTCATGCCCGATATTATCGAGAAGATCGGTCTCATCCTCTTTATCTATACCATAGGGATGCAAGCGGGACCGGGATTCTTTGATTCCTTTAAAAAACAGGGACGAACCTTGGTGTTAATGGCCGCCGTGGTCATCCTTTCTTCATCTTTGCTGACCTTTCTGGCCATCGTCCTTTTCGATATAGATGTGCCCGTGGCTATTGGCCTTTTGACCGGGGCATTGACCAGTACACCTGGGCTGGCAGCGGCCATAGAAAGCACCACGTCTCCGGGAGTTTCCATCGGCTACGGTATCGCCTATCCCTTTGGGGTCATCGGGGTTATTTTGTTTGTACGGCTCTATCCAAAAATCACGAAGGTCAGCATCAAGAAAGCAGAAAAAGCCTATGAGGATGCCACGGTAGTGGAATCCCCAGACGTAGTGTACAAGCATTTTATGGTCGAAAATGAAAATGTGGCGGGCAAAACCATAGGGCAGTTAAGGATAAGAACCATGACCGAAGCCGTCATCAGTCGGTTCATGTCCAATGGGGAGCCTTTAGTTCCTTCGTCAGACACGGTCTTACAGCAGGGTGATATTGTTCGGGCGGTGGGCACCCAAGAGGCCTTGGACAAGGTAGAACTACTGATTGGGAAGGAAACCCACGAAGAGATTCCATTAAAAGACGGTTTTGAGGTCCACTCCATATTGGTTTCCAACGCAAAGGTAGTCAACAAGACCATTCAAGAGATCAACCAATGGACCTCTCCGATGAACGTGCGGATAATACGGGTGCGCCGATCAGGAATCGACCTCACCCCCACGCCCAACCTAAAGCTTCATATTGGGGATAAGATCAAGATATCGTGTAGCGCAACCGATACGGAAATGGCCACCAAAATCTTTGGTGGAAATACCAAAAAACTGTCGGACACCAATTTCTTCCCCATTGCTACAGGTATTGTCCTGGGCTACTTTTTGGGAAAATTTTCGTTGACTTTTGGCGATTCCTTCACCTTTTCCCTAGGATTGACCGGCGGTGTACTCACCGTTGCCATGATCTTGAGCAGGCTTGGCAAGACCGGTCCCATCATCTGGTCCATGTCAGGGGGTGCCAATCAATTGTTGCGCACCTTGGGACTAATGTTCTTTTTGGCGGGTGTTGGAACCAAGGCCGGGGCCCACATTGTGGAAACCTTTGACCAATACGGCTTTGATCTCTTTTTTATAGGTGGTGCCCTCACCCTCTTGCCCATGGTATTGGGTACGTTGATTGCCCAGCTTGTCTTTAAGGTGAACGTTTTGGCCATGCTCGGTGCCCTAACGGGTTCCATGACCAGTACCCCGGGATTGGCGGCCGTGGATCCCATGACGGAAACCAATGCCCCTTCCATTGCCTATGCCACGGTGTATCCTGTAGCCATGGTACTGCTCATCATCTGTGTACAGCTTCTGGCCAGTTTAGGTTAAGATTAGGCTTAAATTACTACCCGTCTTAATGTTAAGGTAACCTGCCAGCATTATCTTAGCCAAAAGGATTGTCCTCTTGCCATGAAGGGTTGGCCCATCTTTATGTTTGTAACAGCAATGGTCTTTGCGCAAAGTCCACAAGACACCTTACGGATCGGGGTGTATGATTCTGCCCCTTTTGGCATGCGAAGCCCCAATGGGGAGATTGGCGGACTCATGGTGGAACTTTGGGAGGACATTGCCAAGGAAAATGGATGGCACTACACCTATGAGCTTACTGATCTGAATACCATTCTTAGCGGAATACAGAACGACTATTTTGATGTGGGCCTAGGTGCCATTTCCATCACCCCAAAAAGGGAGGAATTGGTAGATTTTAGTCAGGCCGTGAATCCCTCGGGTACGGGAATAGCTACCTCTATTGAAGCCATTAACGGTGGGTTCTGGGCAAAATGGGGCCCTATTTTTTTGAACCTATTGGAATTGATCGGGGTACTCATGCTCATGCTGCTCATTTCAGCATGTATCGTATGGTTGGTAGAACGTAAACAGGCCAAGGAAAACCCGACAGACCGCAGCATTCGCAACATTGCCGATGGCCTATGGTGGTCTGCCGTGACCATGACCACCGTGGGCTACGGGGACAAGGTGCCCCATAGCCGCATTGGCAAATTATTGGGCGTGGTCTGGATCTTTACCAGCATCATCTTTTTTTCCTTGTTCACGGCCAATACCAGTGCCCAATTGGGCAAATCTGAAAACAAGGGGATGATCAACACGGCAGATGACCTTAGATTGGCCCGTGTGGTAGCGGTAAAGGGTTCCTCTGGCGAGGAATTTCTGCTGCGCGAGCGTATAAAATACGTGCCCTGCCAAGATATAAAAGAGGCCATAGAACGAGTACTGTCGTCAAAGGCAGATGCCGTGGTTTCCAATGTGCCCGTTCTCAAGTTTCACAACAAAGCGGATTTTCAGAATAAATTACACATTTCGAACAATTGGCTGTTGCGCAACAATATGGGTATAGCCGTGCAGGACGATAGTCCCCTTTTGGAAAAAATAGACCTGACCCTGCTCAAAAAGATTACAGAACCCAAATGGCAAGCTGCCGTATATCGCTATATTGGGGAATAAGGTTTTGCGGTTCATTTTATTTGGATATTTTTGAGTGAACAGAACATTCTTATGGGCCTCCTCGTTTTTTTTGCACTTATTTCCATCTTTTTCTCTTTCCTCTGCTCCATTTTGGAAGCAGTATTGCTGAGTGTCACCCCCACCTTTATCAATCTAAAGAAACAAGAGGGCAAGGCCTATGCCAATGAATTGGAAAGCCTTAAAAAAGATGTGGATAAACCCTTGATCGCCATACTCACCCTAAATACCGTTGCCCATACGGTGGGCGCCATATTGGTGGGGGTAGAGGCCAAGGTAGCCTATGCCAATTTGTACGGATCAAAAACGCACCACCTCTTCGGTATGGAATTTACCGAGGATCTTATGGTAGGCATCGTCTCTACCATAATGACCATCTTGATTTTGGTCGCTTCCGAAATCATTCCCAAGACCATAGGGGCCACCTATTGGAAACAACTGGCCAATTTTACGGCCAAGGCGTTGGATATCATGGTATTTATCATGAAGTGGACTGGCTTGCTCTGGATTTTGCAGCTCTTCACCAAATTGATTGGATCCAAGGGGGAACACGGGAGTGTGCTGAGCCGGGAAGATTTTACGGCCATGACCGAAATTGCCCATGAAGAAGGGGTTTTTCAAGAATCGGAATCCAAGGTCATTAAAAACCTGCTCTCTTTTGACGAAATCGAGGCCAAGGATGTGATGACCCCACGAACGGTGATGAAGATAGCCCCGGAGGACATGCCCATCCAAGAATTTTTTGACAACAACCGCCCTTTGCGTTTTTCCCGCATTCCCGTGTACAAGGATCGGGACGACAATATCACCGGGTTCTTCCTTAAAGATGAGTTGATGGAGGCCATCATCAACAAAAAGGGCAAAGAACCCTTGGCAACCATTAGAAGAGAGATTCTGATTACCAACCGAAGCAAGCCCATACCCGAGCTCTTTAAAAAATTTGTGGCACAAAAAGAGCATATCTCGCTGGTGGTCGATGAATATGGCTCGGTAAGTGGATTGGTGACCATGGAAGACGTGATCGAAACCCTTTTGGGACTCGAAATCATGGATGAGAGCGACAATGTGGAGGACCTACAGGTCTTGGCGCGCAAGAACTGGGAAACCAGGGCCAAACGATTGGGCATTATTGAAGACAAACCTATTGGCGACTAATGGAAACGGCCGTTATACAGACCCCGCTTGGTTGTGCCGAAATTGTCGGTGATGAACGGGGATTGGCCTCCATTACCGTTTTTGATGTTGAAAAACCAATTGGTATTGTTCCCGAGGTGCTGCAAGATGCCGCATACCAACTGCAAGAGTATTTTGAGAACGGCCGAACCCAATTTGATTTAAAATTGAATCCACAGGGCACCGATTTCCAAAAAAAGGTTTGGAACGAGTTGTTGAACATTCCCTACGGAAAAACCATCTCCTATCTGGAACTTTCCAAAAAACTGGGCGATGTTAAAGCCATTAGGGCGGTGGCCGCGGCCAATGGGCAAAACCCCTTATGGATCGTTGTTCCCTGTCATCGCGTCATTGGCAGTAACGGTGACCTTACGGGTTATGCCGGCGGCCTGCACCGGAAAAAATGGCTGTTGGACCATGAAAGCCCCGTAAAACAGCAAAGCCTGTTCTAATCGGCTGATCCACTTTTTGTAACTTGTCCTTATGCTGACCAAGATCAATTTAGAAAACCTGCTCTTTCTGGATATTGAAACCGTACCCGAATGTGCCGATTTTGGGGAACTGGATGCTGATAAACAACTGCTTTGGGAACACAAATCGGCCTATCAGCGCAAAGATGAGATTACCGCCGAAGCCTTTTATGAGCGGGCGGGCATTTGGGCAGAATTTGGTAAGATCGTCTGTATTTCCGTGGGCTATTTTACCTTTAAGGGAGACCATAGAAACTTTAGGGTGACCAGTTACCATGGTGACGAGATTAAATTGCTCCATGGGTTTAAACGTTTGCTCAACGAGCATTTTAACCAAGCCCGGCATCTACTCTGCGCGCACAACGGCAAGGAATTTGATTTTCCGTACATCGCCCGGCGCATGCTGATCCATGGCATACCGCTTCCCTACAAATTGGACCTGTTTGGCAAAAAACCTTGGGAAGTGCCCCACTTGGACACCATGGAACTCTGGAAGTTTGGCGACTACAAACACTTCACCTCCCTAAAATTGATGGCCCATGTCTTAGGCATTCCCTCTCCCAAAGAAGACATGGATGGCAGTATGGTACGCGATGTCTTTTATACGGACAACGACCTGGATAGGATCGTTACCTATTGCGAACTGGATGTGGTGACCACGGCACAGGTTTTTTTGAGGCTTAAAGGCGATGATTTACTGGATGATGATGAGGTAAAAAGGGTTTGATCTTTATTTTTTGTCATGTCGCTCCCCCGTTGGGACGCGATTCCAATCGCATTCCCGCAAAAAGAAATGGGAAGTACGAAGTAGGAAGTAGGAAGTAGGAAGTAGGAAAGAAAAGTTGATGATAATAGATGGGATACGGATAAAAAATCAAGGATTTTTTCTTTGGGCGAAAAAGAAAATCTAAGCATAGCCATAGCTACGGTTATATTTTATTTTGAAGCCCAAACGTAAAAAGAAACATTTTTTAGGCGGTATTTCAATGTTGAATTGGTGTTGTTTACCTCTTGATAAACTTACTACGGTAGGAACCTTCCAAATCTTGAACATTGACGATGTACATGCCCGCAGCCAGGTCCGAAACATTGATGGCAGTCTCTAGTTTGCCTTTTTTGACGACAAATCCGGCCATATCGGTCACATAGTAAAAGGCATCATCGGCAGCACGGTTGGAGGCAACCCTGATCTCATGTACCGTGGGGTTTGGATAGAGTATCAAAGGTTCTTCTTCAAAGAAATCATTGGTAGCCAAAGATTCCAAGGAAGTTTCCGCCCCCTTAAAAACAAAGGTCAATTCCTCACTAAAGCTCGATACCAAATTGGCCGTGCAAACGCTTCGTACCCGAGCCTTATATTCCTGTCCCAATTCCAAGCCTGTCAATTCAAACGTATTGTCAAAGAGCGCCTGTGTGTTCCAAAGGTCATCACCGGTCTGCTTGTACTGAAATTCATAGAGGGTATCTTCATTTAGGTTCCAGAGCAGCCGACAACCGTGCTCATTTGAAGCGGCTATGGTCAAATCCTCGGGAGGTGTCAACTCACATTGTCCAATTTTAATCCCACTTACCAATAGGGAAAAATCCTGTTCGCCAAATTTTAGATTTCCCTTGTGGGTCACGGTAATCGTATAGATTCCAGAAGCATTGGCAATGTTAATCCTTTCGTAGGGATCCACCAGATTATCCCCCTTTACGGCGGGGGAATTGGCTTGGGCCGGATTTAATTTCCACGGGTAATAGGTTGTGCCATCCTTGGTGACCCGAACATCCAAATTATTGGTCAATGAGGGTAGCTTACTGTTTAAATCCCCTCTGTTCACGTGTTCCCCTTCGGGATCTGTCCATGATAAGGAGATTACTAGGGGCTCCTCCCCATTGGCCTGCACATTGATGGAATACGTAGCGGATTCTTCCAATTTTTCCTCCATCACTAGGCTAGTGTAATCCTTCCGTTGCAATAGTTGGGCCGCTTTCATGGTATTCATCACTCCCCAACCCAATTTATAGTCGGGCCCTGGCTCAAATACATCATCCGCCGTATGCAGGGCCAAGCCTTTGAGGGTGGCGGCCTTTAAAAAGGAACCGTACAATTCTTGATGGTATTCTTGCAACAACAACAAAGAGGCCGTTATCCCGGGAGCAGCCATTGAGGTTCCCATAGAGGAGCCATAACTTGTATCGCTCAAAGAAGATGCGGCATAGACGGAAGAACCATCCCCGGCAAGATCTGGTTTGATCCTGCCGTCATCTGTTGGACCATAACTGCTGTAGGAAGTTAACCCAACGTTCTCCAATTTCCCAGTGTTATCAACCTTGGAGTTGGCCCCGGTGACCACCAATCCGTTCTTTGAAGTGCTAAAACCTAACAAAAGATCAAATCCGTCAGAGGATTGCCCATAGACCGGACTTGCATTATCCCTTGAATTTTGCGCGTTGCCCGCCGCGGACACCATAAGATAATATGGGGCATTGTACATAATTTCGTCCCAATCTTTAGAAACTTGTATATAGGAACCAAAATACCAATCGGGTACGCTGGAGGTTTTAATGCCATAGGAATGATTGGACAACAACAAGCCGTTCAAGGCTTCTTTTACCACCTCTGCCTTATCGCTCCGCCAATCATTGCTGATGCCATTGGCCGCATAGGCAACTCCTTTGGCCTCTTTTTGAACCCCTGCCGAGACAATTGTTCCCATGACCATGGTGCTATGGGAGTCAACGTCTGATTTTTCATCAGAATTGTTTACCCTCCCTTGAAACTCTTGGTGGCTCTCCCGTGCCTTTCCGGCATCCCATACCCCTACTTTCATGTGTTTCCCCGTCATCCCCAAGGCCATCAAACCATCATCGTAGAGGGCATCTGCCCTAGTGACATGACTGGTAGGACTTCCCAATGTCTCATAGTACAATAAAGTGCCATCCACGCCAATGTCATAGAGATCCACAACGGTGCCATCTCTCTCCTTAATTATGTTGTCCATGGCTTTAGACTGTCGGATTGCCGTTAACTGTTGCTGTTTGCTCTTGTCTTCCTTTTGGAATCGCTCTTTTAGCTGGTGCAACCTATTTACATTATAGGTTTCCGTCACTTGTCCAATTTGGGAAGTGGTTTGGGAAAATGAGGGAAAACAACCAACACCCATTAGGACAAAAGTCAAGACAAGTGACACATCAAACATTTTATTCCGGCAGCCCATATATTGTTAGGTAAGATTTGGACTACTAAAATATTTTTATTGTGATGGTAAACGCCCGAAAACTCTTTAGTTTTCGATGAATTTCACTCTTCTAGAATTATTTCTGTTGTGAAAATTCGGATTGTTGTTGTGAAGTTTTTCTTACTTTTAATTTTTCTTTAAAAGTATGTATACTGGGAAATGATCGCTATACCCTCCTAGGTATTTTTTCCCTGCAAACGTTCGAAATGGATTGCCCTTGTATTTTCCCTTCCATTCTTTTAAAAACATAGGGCGAAAGATGGCTGCCTTTTTAAAGCTATGGGTATCAGGTTCAAAATTGAGAAAGCTATGCGAAACCAATATCTGATCAAACAAACTCCACTTGCCCTTATAGTTGGCACTGCCTGAATTTGGGGTAGCCAATTGCTGCATAGGATTGATGAAGAGTCCACTGTTCATCAACAGTGTAATGCTCTCGGAATCCGGGCCATCATTAAAATCGCCCATGATGATAATGTTGGCTTCTGAAGTTCCTTCATTGATCTTACCCACTTTTTCAAGAAGGGTCTCCGCTGCCCTTATGCGTTTGTACTGGGTCTCATCTTCCCCTTGCCTTCTCGAGGGCCAATGGTTGACAAAAACGTGGACTTCCTCACCATTCAACAGGCCAGATACATAAAGAATATCCCTAGTATAATCCCGTTCCCCATCTTCGTCTTCAATCAACAAAGGTAGCGTTTCGGCATGTTGCACGGTAAAATGTTCCGGATTGTAGAGTAAAGCCGTGTCTATGCCCCGTTCATCCGGCGAATCAAAATGGATAAAATCAAACGAACTGTTTTTAAGAGATCCGGTGTCCAATAGGTTCTGGATCACCTTTTTGTTCTCAACCTCTGCCACACCCACCAATACGGGTGGCGCCAACTTTTCATCCTCTCCTATCCTAGAGATGGCCTCGGCCAATTTCTTGATCTTTCGGGCATACCTTTTTTCCTTCCACTTTTTAAATCCCTTGGGAGTAAAATCATCATCCAAGGTGTATGGGTCATCTGTGGTGTCAAACAGATTCTCCAAATTGTAAAAAGCAATAACGGCATCATTTGTTGTAAACCTATCGGAATTCATCTCCACAATAATTCAAAGAAGGTAAAATACAAAAAAAGCCTGCAAACATTGTGTAGCTTTGCATATTCATTTTATGAGATGTTAGAACAGAAATCCATAGATTACGAAAAGACGGTTTTGATCGGGGTCATCAACCAAAACCAGAGCATGGAAAAAGTAACGGAGTATCTGGATGAACTCGAGTTTTTGACCTATACCGCTGGTGGGGAGGTCACCAAACGCTTTGTACAACGTATGGAGGTCCCTAACCCAAAAACCTACATTGGAAGCGGTAAGATGGAAGAGGTGATGCACTATGTAAAGGAAAATGAAATTGGTTCGGTCATTTTTGATGACGAGCTCACCCCTGCCCAACAAAACAATATTGAAAAATTACTGAGATGTAAGATTCTAGATCGTACCGGCCTTATTTTGGACATCTTTGCCCAACGCGCCCAGACCAGCTATGCCAGAACACAGGTAGAACTTGCCCAATACGAGTATCTTTTACCTAGACTGACCGGTCTGTGGACGCACTTGGAACGCCAACGCGGGGGTATTGGAATGCGCGGGCCCGGTGAAACTGAGATTGAGACCGATAGGCGTATAGTCCGTGACCGAATAGCTTTGCTCAAAAAGAAGCTGACCAAAATTGACCGCCAGATGGAGACCCAAAGGGGCAACCGAGGGGCTTTGGTTCGGGTGGCCCTAGTGGGCTACACCAACGTGGGCAAGTCTACCTTGATGAACGTGATCAGCAAGAGCGAGGTTTTTGCAGAAAACAAACTCTTTGCCACTTTGGACACTACCGTGCGCAAAGTGGTCATAGGTAACCTACCCTTTCTTTTGAGTGATACCGTAGGTTTTATCAGAAAATTGCCCACCCAATTGGTCGAAAGTTTTAAGAGCACCTTGGATGAGGTTCGCGAGGCCGATTTACTGCTTCATGTCGTAGACATCTCCCATAGAAATTTTGAAGAGCATATTGCTTCGGTCAACCAAATTCTGGAAGAAATCAAGAGCGTGAACAAACCCACCGTCATGATCTTTAACAAAATAGATCAATACGCCCCCGAACCCTTGGATGAGGATGACTTGGTCACTGAACGTACCTCCCTCCATTTTTCATTGGAGGAATGGGAAAAAACCTGGTTTAACAAAATGGGAGAGGATGTGCTGTTCATCTCTGCCTTAAATAAGGAAAATCTGGATGCGTTTAGAAAAAAGGTATACAACAAGGTCAGGGAGATTCATGTGACCCGTTTTCCCTATAACAATTTTTTGTATCCAGAAAATTTGGACGATTTTTCCTAATGCTTTCTGACAGAAAAATTACAGTCATCCCATAACAACAAGGTTCCCGTATTTGGCATCAAAAAAATGGAATTCTTACATGATCAAAATATCTTAGTACTGCTTTTAGGTTGTACCCCTCAAATCACAACAAAAGCAAACCAAACAAACTGAACTTAGCTGATGAAAAAAGCCCCGATGGATCCATCGGGGCTTTTTTAATGGCTAGGGCTAAATCTTAAAACGAGTAGCTTAAGCCCACCGTCCAATACGTTTGTAGCTCGTTGTCCAGATTGTCAAAAGTGGCCGTTGTGTTCCCCAAAGTGTTGATTTGGTAGTTCAAGGCCTCTTGCCTGTTGTTGCGGAGTCCAAAATCAAATCCTACGCCTATCATCTTCCAGAGGGTGTATCCAAAAGAATTGGTCCACGTCCAGTTGCTAAGGTCTTCACTCTTATAGCTTTGGAACAGCGAAAGGTTGGATTTGAAGGACACCGCACCTAATTGACGGGTATAATCGGCCACAATCTTAGCTCCCAAGGAAGAATCAAAAATGGTGTCCTCGTCAGAAAACACAAAGTTGTAGTTCAACGGATGTAGGACCACGACAAGGTTTGTAATTGGTGTCCATGTGGCGCCCACACCCAAATCTAGATAACCGGGATCATTAAAATTGCTTAATAGAGTTGTCCTGTATTCCATTAATGTTGATATGGCAAACTTGTCACTCATTTTTCTACCGTAAAGCGAAGAAAGGTTAAAGACATCGGTGGCCTCTCTAAATCCACTATCATCATCGGGGTCGTCCTTGTCGTCCAACTTTACCCAGTTAAGATTGGTGGTAAGGGCATTTCTCCAAAAAAACTTATCCTGCTGTAAGTTGGCATAGGCATTTAAGGTAAAACCAATATTACCGGAGGCGTTATTGGGAATACCTTGTGCATACCAGTTGCTAAAGTTGGAGAGGCTGCCACCAATGGTGCCAAATGCACCCAATTTCCACCCAGGAAGGGCATCCAACTGTGCTTGGAGGGCATTTGCCCGGCCCTGTATGGCTGCGATGGAATCCTTTTTGGTGGCCAGTTTAGATTTCAGTTCTTCCTCAGTCTGTGATTGCCCATAAGACACGGCTAAAAGTGTGATTACAATTGCTGCTATTCGCTTCATTTTCAAAAGGTTTTAAGCTTAGAACCGCAAAAGTAGAAAAAGTCACTTTTATAGGGAAGACTATTTTTTTCGTTTAAAGAGCGGTACCGAAGAGCAGGCCTCGCCATACATGACGCTTTTGGCCACTGGCTGAATTTTTTCTATGGCCATCAGATAGGCATTTTGGGGCACGGGCTTGTGACTACACCCCTTAATAATGACCGGCTTGTCCTTAAAGGGGGCAACATCCAAATCTTGAAGAATTTCTTGGTAGATGGAAGTCTCTAAGGCTTCCTTACTGCCAATGACCACTTTTAGGGCATAGGGTTGTGCCTTTGAGGCCAATAAGGGAAATGCCCAGCCCGGGATTATAGCATCTGAAGTGCAGGCCAAGGCCAAGTACTTTCCCGTATACTGGATCCAATCATGGGCTTCCACAGCTGTTCTAAAATCCTTTTCCCGAAGGATAAGTCCTTCAAAAAGCCAATCCTTGATATCGAGAACAATCCGTTCCCCTCCTGGATAGTATTCCTCCAAATCGAAGGTAATCAATTGGCTCTGCGCGACCCTGTTTACGATTTCAGACATCAATACTCAGAATTTAGTGGTCAGGTTATAGATTTTAAATGGTTTGTTAGCCCAAAATGGTTCTCTAAATTTCATCAGTCAATACATAAATGATTTTGTTCAAATCCCACGCCCTTTGCCAAGAAATTATTTGCTCAAAACCCATATACTCTTACATCTTACTTCTAATTTCTTAAGACTTACACTTACAACATCCCCAGTTCCAATTTAGCTTCCTCGCTCATCAATTCCTGGGTCCAAGGGGGATCAAAGGTAATCTCTACCTCGGCACTCTTGATTTCATTTATGGATTTGACCTTTTCCTCTACCTCAACGGGCAAGGTCTCTGCCACGGGGCAATTGGGTGATGTTAAGGTCATCAAAATCTTTACGTCATAATTCTCATTGACAAAAACATCATAGATCAATCCCAGTTCATAAATATCCACGGGAATCTCGGGATCATAAATGGTTTTTAGTACCGCAACTATTTTTTCGCCCAATTCTGCTGTATTTATCGTCGTTTCTTCGCTCATTTTTTTGTTTCGGTGTTTGATGGTTTAGTCGTTTATGGAGCTAAACCCATTAATCTGCCCATAAGGCTAAACTATTACACTTAATTCAGCTGGGTCTGGTACGCCACTGCATACAACTTTAATTGTTTGATCATACTCACCAAGCCGTTGGCTCGCGTGGGCGACAAGTGTTCCTTTAGACCTATTTCATCTATAAAGGAAGTGTCGGCATCAATAATTTCATGTGGTTTCTGGTTGCTGAAAGTCCTGACCAAAATGGCTATGATGCCCTTGGTGATGATGGCATCGCTATCTGCGGTAAAGACCAATTTGTCCCCTTCCAATTCTGCATGGACCCAAACCTTGCTCTGGCAGCCTTTGATGATATTATCCTCCGTCTTGTATCTCTCATCTATGAGTGGAAGGGATTTTCCCATTTCAATGATGTGTTCGTATTTTTCCATCCAATCATCGAACATTGAAAATTCGTCCTTTAACTCTTCTTGTATCTCTGAAATGGTCATGCGTTCTTTTTTGCAAAAATACAATTCAATAAAATGGAAGTCAAAGGCTTTTGGAAAACCTTACAGAATAAAATTACAAGATAGTCTTGCCTATACCTTGAAAATCTTGTGATTAAAAACGGGTGAACAGTTTACCACCTCTTTTTAATATGTTTTCATAGCGCAGCGTGATTTGAAAAATGCCGTCGTTGGTTGCCGTGCCTTCCGTTCTTAAACTGGTTTGGTTACCATAGCCAAGGCTAATAAGAACTGCATTCAGCACTTGAAAATTGGCAAATATGCCGTAATGATCATCAAATCGGTATACCGCATTAAGCCCAAACTTATCCTTGAACAAAAAGTTTGCGGAAATATCAATATCGGTATCCTCTCCATTTTGGATTCGGGTATAGAACATGGGCATAAAGGCAAAATCATTGTTCAACAAAAAAACATAGCCCGTATGAAATACTATGGGCAGATTTCTAGTATCGACTTCAAGTGCCGAAATATCATAATGTACCGTACTTAAAAAACTGGGGATGGAAACTCCTGCAAAAAACCAGTCATTGCTATATACGGCACCTGCCCCAATGTTGAACACGAACTTATTGACCAGACCATCATAAAAATTCTGCAAAGGCTGGAAGGTGGTTTCGGGAAAACGGTGGTCCAATAAATTACCTCTGAGCTTTAATCCGAATGAAAAATCCGATGCGCCACCAAGTTTGAGAACATAGGCGGCAGCAAGGTCAAAGTAGGTGTATTGTATATTGTCAAACTCATCATTTATGATGGAAAAACCAAAAGCAACCTTCCTTTGGTCCGTGGCGGGAAAACTGAACAAAGCCGATTCCCTTTTGTAATGGTTAAAATCCTTGACCAACTCCGTTCGGTAATTAATGGCGAAATTAGGAGTACCCTCAATTCCTGTCATGCCCGGATTAACCGTAAAAGCATTGTACATGTACTGCGTATATTCAATACGCTCTGCCTCGTTATACTGTTGCGCCCTTATTGAAATGGAACAAAGCAAAAAGAAAATATAGTTGATCGTAGACCGCATAGGTATGAGAGAAAACGAATTCCTTTTGGATACTATTGTGTTTCTGGGTAAAGAAATGAACAATCCTGCAGCAGGCTGCGAGGAATTCTCTTTGATCAAAGCAACATTGCTTTGGCGCGTTTTACACCTTCCACCAAAGCATCAATCTCTTCCTTGGTGTTGTAAAAGCTAAAGCTGGCCCTGATCGTACCCGGAATTTGATAAAAATCCATAATGGGTTGCGCACAATGGTGGCCTGTACGGACGGCAATGCCCAATTTGTCCAAGATTGTTCCTATGTCGTAGGGATGGATTCCCTCGATATTAAAAGAAATGACCGAAGCCTTGTCTTTTTGCGGACCGTAAATTTTCAATCCATCAATTTGAAGCAATTGCTCCGTTGCATATTCCAATAACCCTGCTTCATAGGATGCTATAGCTTCAAATCCGATGGCATTCATATAATCGATCGCAGCACCAAAGGCAATGCCCCCACAGATGTTTGGGGTACCGGCCTCAAACTTATGGGGCAGATTGGCATAAGTGGTTTTTTCAAAGGTGACCTCTGCAATCATTTCGCCCCCACCTTGGTATGGCGGCAACTTTTCCAGCCACTCTTCTTTTCCGTAGAGCATTCCCACTCCGGTTGGGCCACACATTTTATGGGCGGACACGGTATAAAAGTCAACATCCAATTCTTGCATATCCGCTTTTATGTGCGGTGCTGCCTGTGCCCCATCAATCAAAACCGCAGCACCTACATTATGTGCGGCATCAATTATCTCTTTTATGGGATTTATGGTGCCCAGGGCATTGGATACGTGGTTGCAGAAGACCAATTTGGTTTTGTTGGAAAGCAATTGGTGAAACTCATCCATCTGCAATTCCCCATCCGTGTTCATGGGAATCACCTTGAGTTGCGCCCCAGTCCGCTCGCACAGCATTTGCCAAGGCACAATATTGCTGTGGTGTTCCAAGGCAGAGACCACAATCTCATCCCCTTTCGTTACCATGGAGGTGAATCCGTTGGCCACCAAATTGATGGCATGGGTGGTACCCGAGGTAAAAATGACCTCATGGGGCTTGGTACTATTAAAATGCTTTTGGATTTTAATCCTTGCCTGTTCATAAGCATCGGTGGCTTCCTGTGACAGGGAGTGCACCCCGCGATGGATATTGGCATTGTAGCGCTGATAGTAATCCACAATCACATCAATGACATGTTGTGGGGTCTGTGAGGTGGCCGCATTGTCAAAATAGACCAAAGGTTTTCCGTTGACTTCACGATTGAGAATTGGGAAGTCTTTTCGAATTCGTTCAACATGAAATTTGGACTCAACCATAAAAAAGATTCCCGCCTATGTGGGGAATAAAGTTTAGTATTACAATTCAAACCCCAATCGTACCCCCAATTTATTGGCAATGATCTTGTTGATCCGCGCTTTTAATTCAGGGATGCGCACACTTTCCAAAACGTTGTTGGCAAAAGCGTACATGAGCAGTGCTGATGCCTCCTTTTTTGGAATTCCCCGTGACTGCATGTAGAACAAGGCATCATTGTCCAATTGGCCCACCGTACAACCATGGGAGCATTTTACATCATCCGCAAAGATTTCCAACTGTGGTTTGGTGTTCACCGTTGCCTTATCACTGATCAACACATTGTTGTTCTGCTGAAAGGCATCGGTCTTTTGGGCAATTTTATCCACCAGGATCTTTCCGTTGAACACTCCTGTGGACTGTCCGTCAAAAATGCCTTTGTAATCTTGGTGGCTTTCGCAATTGGGCTGTGCATGGTGCACCAAGGTGTAATGGTCCACATGTTGCTTCTCGCCAAGAATGGTGACGCCCTTTAGGGTAGAATCTATCCGTTCGCCATTCTGATAAAAGTTCAGGTTGTTTCGTGTCAACTTTCCTCCAAAAGAAAAGGTGTGCACCCGTACCACACTGTTGTCCTTTTGGTCAATATAAGTGTTGTCGATCAAGGATGCCGAGGCGTTGTCATTCTGCACCTTGTAATAGTCGACCCTAGCATCTTTGGCGGCGAAAATCTCGGTCACCGAATTGGTGAACACCTCGTTGGCGGTTAAACTTTGATGGCGTTCTATGATCTGTAGCTCCGCATTTTCTTCGGCAACAATCAAGTTTCGTGGCTGTAGCATTAAGGATGCTTCGTTACCCGTTGAAAAGTGTACTATCTGAATTGGCTTTCTGGGTGCTTTGTTCTTTGGAATGTAGATATAGGCTCCCTCTTTGCTAAAAGCGGTGTTCAACGATGTCAACGAGTCCTCATTATGCGCCACTTTATTAAAGTACAACTCAATGATCTGACGGTACATGGGTTTGGTCAGGGCCGAACTCATCAGGCAAACATCAACACCATCGTGCGTTGTTTCGGAAAGGTAGCTGCTATAGATACCGTCAACAAAAACTATTTTGTAGGTGTCTATCTCATGCAAAAAATACTTTTTTATGTCCTTGTATTCCAACGCATTTTCCTGCTTTGGGAAGACACTGAAATCTATTTTTTGAAGGCTGTTCAAAGAGGTATATTTCCATGCCTCATCTTTTTTGGACGGAAACCCGTTGGTTTCAAAGGTCTTAAATGCCTCTGAACGGATATCGTGGACTGGGTCGTTCACGTTGATCGTGTTCTCAAAGGCCATGAAGGATGATACCAGTTTCTCTTTTAAATCCATTTTCATAAGTTTTCAGTTGACAGTTTTCAGTTGACAGTATGTTTTCTGCCTACGGCAACTGTTTACTTATTTATACCGTTGCTTCTTGCTTTACCCAATCGTAACCCTTTTCCTCAAGCTCCAACGCCAAATCTTTGTTCCCAGATTTTACAATCTTACCATCATGGAGCACATGGACAAAATCGGGCACAATGTATTCCAATAAACGTTGGTAGTGGGTAATCACGATAATCGCATTGTTTTCGCTTCTGAGTTTGTTGACCCCATTGGCCACGATACGAAGGGCATCAATATCCAAACCTGAATCGGTTTCGTCCAGTATGGCCAATTTGGGTTCCATCATGGCCAACTGAAAAATTTCGTTTCGCTTCTTTTCCCCCCCGGAAAAGCCTTCATTAAGGGAACGGGATAAAAACTTGCGGTCTATTTCCAAGAGCTCTGCTTTCTCCCGGATCATCTTTAACATTTCCTTGGCGGGCATGTCTTCCTGCCCCTTGGCCTTTCTAGATTCGTTGATGGCCGTTTTAATGAAATTGGTCACGGTGACGCCAGGAATCTCAACAGGATATTGAAACGATAGAAAGATACCCTTGTGGGCTCTTTCCTCTGGTGCCAACTCCTCTAAATCGTCTCCATCCAGCTCAATATTGCCCTTTTTTACTTCAAAATCTTCCTTTCCCGCAATCACAGAGGCCAAGGTGCTCTTTCCCGATCCATTGGGGCCCATAATGGCATGAACCTCTCCGGGATTGACCTCCAAGTTGATTCCCTTTAATATTTTCTTCTCTTCTACACTTGCGTGTAAATCGTTGATTTTCAGCATTTTGTTAGAATTGTATTCTTTTTAATCAATATGATTTCGACTTTGTTCAATCATCAAACCACTAGGTAACTTGGCGCAGTAAAAATCAACCCACTGATCCCTCCAAGCTTATTTCCAATAATTTCTGTGCTTCGACCGCAAACTCCATGGGCAATTTGTTCAACACCTCTTTACTGAATCCGTTTACGATCAGGGCAATCGCCTTTTCGGTATCGATGCCCCTTTGATTGCAATAGAAAATTTGGTCCTCGCCAATTTTACTTGTCGTGGCCTCATGCTCTATCTGGGCCGATTTGTTTTTGGTCTCGATATAGGGAAAGGTGTGCGCGCCACATTCATTTCCCATCAACAAGGAATCACATTGCGAAAAATTCCGGGCATTTTCGGCCCTGCTTCCCACCTGTACCAATCCACGGTAACTGTTCTGTGATTTTCCTGCAGAAATGCCTTTTGATATAATGGTACTCCTGGTGTTGTTGCCCAGATGAATCATTTTGGTTCCCGTATCGGCCTGTTGAAAGTTATTGGTCACGGCAATGGAATAGAACTCCCCGATGGAATTATTGCCCTTTAACACACAGGAAGGGTATTTCCACGTTACCGCCGAACCGGTCTCTACCTGGGTCCATGAAATCTTGGCGTTGTTCTCACAAAGACCGCGCTTGGTCACAAAATTGAACACACCGCCCTTACCTTCCTTGTCTCCCGGAAACCAATTTTGTACCGTTGAATACTTGATTTCGGCACTATCCAGGGCAATGAGTTCGACCACGGCCGCGTGCAATTGGTTCTCGTCCCGCATTGGGGCGGTACATCCTTCCAAATAACTGACATAACTGCCTTCATCGGCAATAACCAAGGTTCTTTCAAACTGTCCCGTACCCGCTTGGTTAATGCGGAAATAGGTGGAGAGTTCCATGGGGCACCTGACCCCTTTGGGAATGTAACAGAAACTACCATCGGAAAAGACCGCCGAATTTAAGGCCGCGTAAAAATTATCACGCTTTGGAACCACTGTCCCAATATATTTTTTAACGAGTTCTGGATGTTCTTGGATGGCTTCTGATATGGAACAGAAAATGATTCCCTTCTCGGCCAAGGTCTTTTTAAAGGTGGTGGCCACAGAAACGGAATCCATCACCACATCTACAGCAACTCCGGCCAGTTTCTTCTGTTCATCCAAGGAGATGCCCAATTTTTTAAAGGTATCCAACAATTCTGGGTCTACCTCATCCAAGCTGTTGTACTTGGGCTTTTTGTTGGGTGCGGAGTAATAGGATATGTCCTGGAAATCGGGTTTGTTGTAGGTGACGTTGGCCCACTCTGGCTCTTCCATTTTTTGCCATTCCCGGAACGCATCCAAACGCCATTCGGTCATCCATTCCGGTTCCTCCTTCTTTTTGGAGATTGCAATGACAATATCTTCATTGAGTCCCTTGGGCAAGGTGTCCGCATCAATATCGGTATAAAAACCATACTCATACTCCTTGGTCTCCAGCTCTTTCTTTAATTCTTCTTCGGTATAGGCCATGTTCCCGTTGTTCTTTGTTAAAGTGAAAAACTTTCACCGCACCCACAGGTACGCTGAGCATTGGGGTTGTTAAAGACAAAACCCTTTCCGTTCAATCCGCCGGAATATTCCAAAGTGGTGCCCACAAGGTATAAGAAACTTTTTTTGTCCACCGCGATCTTAACAGAATTATCCTCAAAGACCTTATCGTCTTCCGCTGTGGCACTATCAAATTTCAATTCATAGGAAAGCCCACTGCATCCTCCACTTTTTACACCAACACGAACAAAATCCTTGGAGGCATCAAAACCCTCTTCTGCCATCAAAGCCACCACTTTTAGGCGAGCATTTTCTGAAACTTTGATCATACTGATTGGATTTAATCTAAATAGCAAGCAAATATACCGTATTTGGTGGATTCTGCCGTATTCCCTAACATTATAATAACGAATAATCCAATAAGATTTCCCTATTCTATTTTTGTGGCAAAATCTTCATAATCACCAGATCCATTCCTCCTTTGAACTGTACTTGGGGAAAGTCTTTGCTTGCGGTTTCCCCTACCATGATATAAGCCCCGTCAGCAATCTCAATGGCATCGTATGCAAAGTCCAGCCCCGTGCCCCCAAAACTTTGTTGCCACATGAGCTTGCCCTGTGCATTGGTCTTAAGCAACCACATGTCGTTCTCGCCAAAATTGGAAGTGACGTCCTTGTCATAACTTTTGGAGTTGCCCGAGACCAGAAATCCACCATCAGCCGTGGATGCTATACTGTGGGGCGAATCAAAAGCAGAGCCACCAAAACTTTGTTCCCATACCAATTGCCCTACCTCATCAAATTTAACCATCCAAATATCTGACAACCCGTTATTTTGGGTCACCTGATGGTCAGTACTGTAGGTATTGCCCACCATGACATAGCCCCCATCTGCTGTCTGGGCAATATCCTGTCCTTGGTCTATCCCACTGCCCCCAAAGGATTGCTCCCATTCCAAGACCCCATTTTTATCCACCTTTACCGCCCAGAAATCATAGCTTCCCTTTGGGCTGGAGACGTCAAAATCATTGCTTTCGGAAAATCCTGCCATGACATAACCGCCATCATGGGCTTTGACCAAACCATATGCGCGGTCATTGTTGCTACCGCCAAAAAACTTACGCCATTGCAATTGGCCGTTGCCATCTACCTTAGTACCCCAAAATTCGCCCACCCCATGGGCAGAAAGTGTGGAACCCTTATCCGTGGCCCCCTCTCCATTGGAGGAAGTCACATCCAAAAAACCCGAAAAGAACAATCCGCCATCAACTGTTTCCACCAAATCATAGGAGTGGTCATGACCGGCATACCCAAAACTTTTTTCCCAGACAATAGTTCCCGAAGCATCCAACCACAAAACCCAATTGTCGTGAAAACCCTCATTATTGCTGCCGTCGCCATCATCACTCTCTGCATAGCCTGTAATGGCATAACCTCCGTCTAGGGTCTGAATAATGGCTTGCCCACGATCATCACCACTGCCTCCATAGGTTTTCTGCCATTCCAGATTTCCATCAGCATCTAGCTTTAGCAACCAATAATCGTTGACTGACTGGTTCTTAAAAGCCAAATCGCCATCGGTACTGTTTGTAAATCCAAAAACAGCTATTCCCCCGTCATTTGTCTCAATAACCGATCGCGGTGTGTCTTCACCCGAACCCCCAAAGCTTTTGACCCAGACCACATTGTTAAAACTACTGGGGGTATTGTCTATGGCCTCAATGGTGTAGGGATCCTGGGCACAGGAAAGGCACATACAACAACCCAAAGAAAAAACCCATTTTTTCATATCCCTGTTTATTGTGATTTCCTGACAATAAAAAGTCCGGAATTGATGTCGTTGATCAAAATCTTGCCACTTTCAAAAAAGGGATAAACACTCCATGCCCCATCAAAACTTGCAGTATCGTTTTGTGGGTAGGTGTCAAAATAGCCTATTTCCGAGAGGTTTTGGTTTTCAATATCCGATATGTTGACCAAACGCAGCCCCGCCGTATAATTGGCCAAATAAAACTCATCTCCCTTTACATAGCCATTATGGTCTATGGCCGATGTGGGGCCTGTATAGGTGGTGAACAAAACCGGATTGTCCAAATCCTGTAGATCAAAGACCAAGGTGCGGGAGTTGAAACCGAAATTGATCTCATCGGTTTCATCCCCCAACAAAAAGAAGCGTTGGTCCTCTGTAAACCACCCTTGGTGGGTATACCCCAATTGGGAATAGCTTAGGGTGGAAAGCTCCCTTGGATTTGATTTGTCCGTGATATCCACCACGGCTATCTGGCTTTCGTTGGCGCCAATAAAGATTTCCCGATCGGTGTGATCGGCATCGGGGCCATTATAGGTAACGACCTGGGCATCATGGGTATAACCATTGGCCCCATATCCTCCCACACCAATAGGGTTGGTTGGGTCTTGTACATCTACAAAATGCACGCCCCCTCCATAGGCATCATTTCTGGCCGTGCCCACCGGATAGGCAAAACCCCTTTCTTTATTGACCACTACATTATGTGCGTTCCCTATTCCCGTATATCGTGTATCTGACGCAAACGTTTCTGGGGGATTTTCCACATTTCGAAGTTGTGTTAAATCAAAAACCTGCATTCCATGGTCTGTCTCAACACTGTGGTCGGCCACAATGAAAGCGTAGTTTTCATATACCTTGATGTCCCTCCAAATACTGGACACGGAACCTGTGGGCAGTTTTCCCAGATAAACCGGATTCTCCCCATCACTAATATCTATGAAAGCGGTCCCATTGTCCAATCCCACCAAGGCATATTCTTTCCCGGTGGTACTGTCCAGCCAGCCCCAGACATCATTCCCCGCAGTTGCGCCCATGGTGTTCAAAGAAATCCTTGCCATCAAATCAAATCCATTACAGGGGTAATCTCCCGCCATACCATTTTCACAGGGAATCATCATAGTGGTTTGTGGATCGTCATCGGTCGTGTCCACATTGTCATCCATTTGGGTGGTATCATCCTCGTTAGCGGATATCCCGCCATCATCAGCGCCACATGAGTACACCAAAAAGATAATGAGAGTACACTCCGTAAGCATCCTTATTCTTTTCATAGCAATCCAGATTTTTACTAAAGATAGAGACTTTAAAAATTAAGCCCTTACTTTTGCCCCATGCTTGAAGATAAAAACCAAGGGCGCACCCCAATTGAACAATTGGGTGAGTTTGGCCTGATCAACCACTTGACCCAAGGATTTGGGCTACAGCACCGTTCTTCCATAAAGGGAATAGGCGATGATGCCGCAGTACTTGACCTTACCCAAGAGCAAACCGTGGTCTCTACAGACCTTTTGATAGAAGGCATCCATTTTGACCTTGCCTACGTACCCCTGAAACACTTGGGGTACAAATCAGTCGTCGTCAATCTTTCTGACATTTATGCCATGAACGCCAAAGCATGCCAAATTACGGTTTCCTTGGCTGTATCTAATCGGTTTCCGCTGGAGGCCTTGGAAGAGTTTTATGCCGGGGTTGCCGCAGCCTGCAAGGTGTATGGGATTGATTTGGTTGGCGGTGACACCACTTCATCTACAAAAGGAATGCTCATAAGCGTCACCGCAATAGGCTGTGTTGACCCTAACAGCATCACCTATAGGTCTGGGGCCCAATCCAAAGACCTTCTGGTCGTTTCTGGGGATTTGGGCGGAGCCTACCTTGGACTTCAGGTCTTGGAGCGCGAAAATGAGGTGTTCAAGGTTAACCCGAACAACCAACCCGATTTGGAGCCCTACTCCTATATTGTGGAACGACAGCTTAAGCCCGAGGCCAGGAAAGATATTGTTGATCTTCTTGAAAAACTCGAAGTACGGCCCACATCAATGATTGACATTAGTGATGGATTATCCTCTGAAATCCTGCATTTGTGCAAATCCAGTAAGGTGGGCTGTAATTTATTTGAGGATAAAATTCCGTTGGATCCAACCGTAATCACCACGGCCGAAGAATTTCAATTGGACAGTACCATGATTGCCCTAAGTGGCGGGGAAGACTATGAGCTTATGTTTACGATTGTACAGTCTGATTATGAAAAGATAAAGGGGAATCCGAACCTTACGGTCATAGGACACATGACCGATGAATCGGAGGGAGCGCATTTAATTAGCAGAAGTGGCGAAAAAATCCAAATAAAGGCCAGAGGTTGGAACCCTTTTCTCTCGGATTAGGCCACTTTTCTTACAGGAGCCTTTTTTGGCCTGCCTAGACGATTCCGCCTTTGGTACATATCGTGCAGGGCAGCATTAATTTCCCGCATTCTTTCCGTCAATGCCGTCAATCTACCACTTGCATCCGTGGTCACTTGTTTTTGGCAATGCACGCAGGTGTACTCTTTAATATGCTCCGTGATTTTTTTTGAAACAACATAGTGGTGTCCAAAAATCTGGCAATAAACACCAGCAATCTTGTTGCCTTCCTGGGGGGTAGTAGCTTTACTCATGTTACAAATTAGGTTTGGTCGCACTTCATCATTTGGGGCAGAATTCATGCAGCTTATAATTCCCTGATTATAAAACAAATGCAATATCTTCTATTGACAACGGTTTTAAATAGAAAATTATTTTAGTTAGTTTGTTGGTTATTTCGTTAAAATTGGCAAACCGCACAAAAATCCTAAGAACATTGTTTGGTTTGTATACGGTGAAATATACAATATTGGACTATTTTAACAAAAAATTTAATGCCCAAATCTTTCCATAAAAAGGAGCTTGTAATCGGTTTCGCACTTTTTTCCCTTTTTTTTGGGGCAGGAAACCTCATTTTACCCCCAATGCTTGGCTTTAAGGCAGGCGAAAGCTGGCCTTGGGTCATTTTTGGATTTGCCATTTCAGCCGTGCTCATCCCCATTTTTGGTCTCTTGGCCCATGCCAGGTTACAGGGTACCCTGTTCGATTTTTCCAAAAAGGTGTCTCCTAGGTTCAGTTTATTGTATTGTCTGTTCATCTACGCCATATCCATTGCCCTACCTTCGCCAAGGACGGCCTCGGTCACCCACGAAATGGCCATACAGCCTTTATTTGCCACTTCTCCTTGGTTGACCAGCAGTATCTATTTTTGTCTGGTCTTGATTTTTGTACTGAACCGTTCCAAAATTTTGGACATCATCGGGAAATTTTTGACCCCGGCCATCATCCTTATTCTTTTGGCCATCATTGTTACTGCGGTTTTTGGGGTTGAATTTTCCTTCGGGACATCCAAATTTCCCCATACCTTTTCCGCTGGAATTTTGGAGGGCTACCAGACCTTTGATGCCATTGGATCTGTGGTCGTTGGCGGTGTGGTCATCATCTCCATCAATCTAAAGCATACTAACAGTTCGTATCGCGACAAAAAAGCCATGCTGTCCAAAGGTGGGGTATTGGCTGGGGCTGCGCTTTTTTTGATTTATGGTGGATTGATCCTGACCGGTGCCCTTTTTCAAAACCAATTTGATGCCAACGCCTCTAGAACGGCCATCCTAACAGGAATTAGCCTAAAAACTTTGGGGAGTTCCGCTACTTTATTGTTGAGCATTTTGGTAAGTCTCGCCTGCTTTACCACCGCCGTGGGCATTGTGACCGGAGCCGCCGATTTTATCAAGGGCCGCTTTAACCATTCGCAAAACGCCTACACGATTACCGCCGTTATAAGCAGTATTTTGGGGGTGGTCATGGGGCAATTTGATGTGGGTTATATCATTACCGTTGCCCTTCCGGCATTGATGTTCATTTATCCCCTGACCATTGTGTTGATCCTGTTGAATGTCCTGCCCGAAAAATATGCCTCAAAAAGGGTTTTCCGTTGGGTAGCGCTCACGACCTTGGTTTTTAGCATTCCGGACTTTATGGCCTCTTTGGGGTATACATCTGCCATGGAAAGCGTTGTTGCATGGCTGCCCCTGGCCCAGCACCATATGGGTTGGGTGGTTCCGGCATTGATTGTTTTTGTGGCCTCAAATGGTCTGGCAAAGGGAAAAGCCTAGCTTATCATTCCGAATCCCTACGCTTCTTTTGATAATAGTAAATACCATAGGCAATCACCACCAATACCACAAAGGGCAGGTAGGTGCCAATGACCACCCCGATCTCATAGGCCCTGTCCGGGGCTTCCTGCATCTTTTTTTCGATATCGGGTTGCTGTAAAAGGAAAGATAATCCACTTAACATAGGTTTCTCAATTTATCTAGGCTGTTTAACCATTTTATAGTACAAGACCAAGAGCCAACCCCTCCGTCTTGCTTCGCAATCCACCTCCCCTTGGTAAGGGGAGGAACTTTTTATTGCTCTTTTGCCGAATCATCATAGATTCTCCCCCTTTGGGAGCGTTAGAGGGGGCTATTCATCAACTCCTCAATTTCCTCCGCTTCAATTGGAATACTCTTCATTAGGTTGATCGGTTCCCCGGTCTCTTGTATGACCACATCATCCTCCAAACGGATTCCAAAGCCTTCATCAGGAATATAAATTCCGGGTTCTACTGTAAAGACCATATTTGGTTTCATTGGGGTCTTCAATTCACCATAGTCATGGGTGTCCAAGCCAATATGGTGGCTGGTGCCATGCATAAAGTATTTTTTGTAGGCCGGCCAATCGGGATTTTCATTTTGCACATCGGCCTTGTCCAGCAGTCCCAATCCCAATAGTTCCGACGTCATTATTTTCCCTACTTCCTTGTGGTATTCCGCCCAAATGGTACCCGGCACCAACATTTTGGTGGCTTCGTCTTTTACCCGAAGAACGGCTTCATAAACTGTTCTTTGCCTATCGGTAAATTTTCCATTGACCGGAATGGTACGGGTCATATCGCTGGAATAATTGGCGTACTCGGCGGCCAAATCCATCAGGATCAGATCGCCATCCTTACATTGTTGGTTGTTCTCTACATAATGCAACACATTGGCGTTATTGCCAGAAGCAATAATCGGTGTATAGGCAAACCCTTTACTTCTATTTCTTATAAACTCGTGCAGGAATTCCGCTTCCAGTTCAAATTCCCATACGCCGGGTTTTGTAAAGCCCAGTATTCTTCGGAACCCTTTTTCGGTAATATTGCAGGCGTGCTGCATCAACTCCAATTCCTCGGGTTCCTTTACACCGCGTATTAGCTGCAAAATAGGGTTGCTTTTGGCCCATTGATGGGCAGGAAAGTCCTTTTTGCATTTTTCAATGAAACGGTCTTCCCGGGTTTGGGTCACAACTGCCTGGCGGTAATGTTCGTTGGTGTTAAAGTAAATGGTATCGGCTTCGGTCATCAGATCAAAAAATACCTTGTCAAAATCGGTCAACCAATAAATAGTTTCAATACCGGAAACCTTGGTCGCCTGTTCTTTGGTCAACTTGGCGCCTTCCCAAATGGCGATATGCTCATTGGTTTCACGAACAAAGAGAATTTCGCGGTGTTTTTTGTCCAGTGCATCTGGAAACAACAGCAAAATAGTTTCTTCTTGGTCTGCCCCGCTCAGATAAAAAATGTCTCGCTGTTGTTCAAAGGGCATGGTGCTGTCTGCACTTATGGGATAGATATCATTGGAGTTGAAAACCGCTAAACTTTTGGGTTTCATTTGGGTTACAAACTTTTTCCTGTTCTTTTGGAACAATGTGCTGGGAATGGTTTTGTATTTCATGCTGGTTCAATTTTTTCAAATGTACCAATTTGGGGAAACAATAGTGGACTGAACAAGGTTCTTTGCAACAATCCACCGTGGGGTGCCGCATTTGTTCCCAAGGAATCTTCTTCATACCTTCCAAACCAAAATCAAATCAAAACCTGATGAAACATGTCATCCTTTTTTTGCTAACGGCCAGTATTTGTGTTGCCCAACCCATTGCCTCTTCCTCTGAAACGGTTATGCAAGGATTGGGGGAAAAAGCTACCATGGCCAAAAGTTCTTTGGTCAAGAACATTCCCTTAAAAAATATAGGCCCTGCCGTAATGAGTGGCCGCGTAGTAGATCTGGAGGTAAACCCAGAAAATCCTACCGAATTTTATGTGGCCTATGCCTCAGGGGGGCTTTGGCATACGACCGATAACGGTATCTCCTTTTCGCCCATTATGGACAGTAGCGATACCCAGAACATTGGCGACATCGCGATTCATTGGGCCTCTGGCACCATTTGGGTGGGTACGGGCGAGAACAATTCCTCGCGTTCCAGCTATGCGGGCATCGGTATTTTAAAATCTAAAGACCAAGGCAAAACATGGCAAAACATGGGCTTGCACGATTCCCACCATATTGGACGGATCCTTATCAATCCCCGTAATCCTGATGATGTGGTCATTGGGGTTACCGGACATTTGTATTCCCCAAACAGGGAGCGGGGCGTCTACAAAACCATTGATGGGGGAAAGACATGGAACAAGACCCTTTTTGTGAATGACGAAACCGGAATTATAGACCTAGCGCATTCGCCGGCCAGCTTCAATATTATGTATGCCGCCGCTTGGGAAAAAGACAGGAAAGCATGGAATTTTACGGGCAACGGAAATGCGTCTGGTATATACAAAAGCGTGGACGGAGGGGTGACATGGAGCCTGGTCTCAACTCCAGATAGCGGTTTTCCCACCGGGGTGGGCGTTGGCAGAATAGGGTTGGCCGTTTTTGACGACAACACCGTTTATGCAGTGCACGACAGCCAGTTTAGAAGGGAGGAAAAAGAAGGGAAAAAGTCTGATGGTTTGACCAAAGAAGATTTTAAGACCATGGACAAGGCCGCTTTTTTGGCCTTAGACAATAAAAAGCTGAACACCTTTTTAAAAAGCAATGGTTTTCAAGAAAAATACCGTGCCGAAAATGTAAAGAACATGGTTCGTGACGGTGCGGTACAGCCCATAGACCTCGCCAAATATTTGGAAGATGCCAATTCCCTACTTTTTGATACCCCTGTTGTTGGCGCAGAAGTCTATCGCAGCGATGATGCCGGGAAAACATGGAAAAAAACGAACGAAGACTATATAGATGACCTCTTTTATAGCTATGGGTACTACTTTGCCCAAGTTCGCGTGGATGCAAAGGACAAGGATAAAATCTATCTGGCAGGGGTTCCGTTGATCATGTCCGAGGATGGTGGTAACACCTTTACATCCATCAATAAGGAAAATGTACATTCCGACCACCATGCCCTTTGGATCAACCCAAAAAACCCGGGCCATTTGATCAACGGAAACGATGGTGGCATCAATATCACCTATAATGACGGGGAGGTATGGATGAAAAACAATTCCCCAAATGTTGGTCAATTCTATGCCATCAATATTGACCACGAAAAGCCGTACAATGTATATGGAGGGCTACAGGACAATGGGGTTTGGAAAGGTGCCCACAACAGTGGGCAGAACAACGGCTGGCATTCATCTGGGCAAAACCCGTGGAAGAGCATCATGGGAGGTGATGGTATGCAGGTGCAAATTGACAATCGCAATTCGGATATTGTCTATACCGGATTTCAGTTTGGAAATTACTACCGTTTGAATGTGGCCACGGGGAAGAGAAAGCCCATTCAGCCCAAACACCATTTGGGCGAAAATCCCTATCGCTTTAATTGGCAGACCCCTATTTTACTTTCAACACACAATCAGGATATCCTGTACTTGGGTGGTAACAAGCTGCACCGTTCCATGAACCAAGGGGATGATTGGGACGCCATCTCAGACGACCTTACCCTAGGGGGCAAAAAAGGGAATGTGGCCTATGGCACCATTACCACCATAGCCGAATCGCCCTTCAAATTTGGGCTGCTTTATGTGGGCACCGATGATGGTCTGGTACATGTATCTAAAGATGCCGGGGGAGATTGGGAAACCATTTCGTCTTCTTTCCCCAAAAATTTATGGGTGAGTGAGGTTGCGGCCTCCAAACACCAAATGGGCAGGGTGTATGTGACCTTGAACGGGTATCGTTGGGATGATTTTACCCCCTATGTATATGTGAGCGATGATTTTGGGAAAACATGGAAGGACATTGCCCACGGCATTCCAACGTCGCCCATAAACGCTCTGGTCGAAGACCCTGAAAATGAAAACCTGCTCTTTGTTGGAACCGATAACGGGCTTTATGTTTCCTTTAACCGGGGAAGTTCATGGGAAGTTTTCCAAAACGGCATGCCCAATGTGGCCGTTCATGACCTGGTCATTCAACCCGAAGCAAAACACCTCTTGGTGGGCACCCATGGGCGCAGCATTTATAAAGCCAACCTTGCCGCGCTGCAACAAATGACCCCTGAAAAAACGAACAGTGATCTTATTGTTTTTGACGTTGACAATATTAAACACTCCAGTCAATGGGGCCAAAGTTGGAGTGCGTGGGCCAAGCCCTACACCCCAGAACTTGGGGTGACCTTTTACAGTGGTGCTGCTCAAGAATGCACCGCCACCGTAAAAACCGCTGACGGTATCTCGGTAAGCACCACAGAAATTAACGCTGATAAAGGGTTCAATGTTTTATCCTTGAACCTTGCCTTTTCCAAAAAGGGCAAAAGCAACTTTTTGAAAAAGAACAAAATGGAACTGACCGAAGCCAAAAATGGCAAGACCTATCTGCCCAAGGGCAATTATTCCATTGAGCTTTTGGGCAACGGAACCAGTGAAACCATTGAATTTGACATAGAGTAATGCAGTTGAGCTTAACCATCCCAGCCCTATTGTTCCCCGCAGTTTCCCTGACCATGTTGGCCTATAATGCCCGTTACTTGGCCATTGCGGCCTTGATCAGGCAATTGCACGCCCAGTTTCAAGAAACCCAAGCATCACCCTTGAAAAGACAGATTGAATCGCTTCGAAAACGGTTGAACATCATTAAAAATATGCAGGCTACGGCCATCCTAAGTTTCTTGCTCGCCGCAGTGACCATGTTTTTGATCTACATTCAATTGACGGTATGGGCCAACGTGATTTTTGGCATCAGTCTTGTTTTTTTAATGGCCTCCTTGGTACTGAGCCTTATTGAAGTGCAATTGTCCACCAAGGCATTGGGTATTCAATTAAGAAACATGGAGACGTAACCATTCGAAAGAAATATCCCGCTATAAAATAGGGGCCAATTGTTTGGTTATTTTATTTTTGGCCCGTTAAACCAACACAATAACCCCTATGAAAAAGGTAAGGGATATCCCTTTTTTCAAAAATATCCGGGAAGTTCGGGAATACCAATTTGGTAGGTTCTATTTTTTTGACGGAATTGTCATCGCAGAAATCAACAAAGGGGTCATTTATGGTTGGGATATGGCCCAAAGGGCCATTGATGCAGCCATAACCCTCTTTGGGAATGACAAACCCATAGCCTTTATTTCCAACCGAATCCATGAATACAGTGTATTGCCAGCCGATTGGTCAAAATTTTACAAAAACAGGCGTCAACTGGATTTCTATTGTGTAGTGGGCCAAGCAAAAAGTTGCTTTCCATGCCTTGTACTCAAGAAAATGTTCCATAAACATCCCATTCATCAATTCGCCGATTTAGAGCAAGCGATTTCATGGACCCTATCCAAATTTGAAGAGAAAAAAGAGGGATGACCATGACTAGATCAGCTGCCCACATGAAAAAGGGCATCACCTTGGTTGACCACTGCTTGATGGTTGATGCAAAAAACATACCCTGTAACGGGGGATTTGACCAATTTGCTCTTTTTTGCAAAGGTATCGGTCACTTTCCCCAACACCTGTCCTTTTTCAATCCGTGAGCCATTTTCAACCTGTGGAATGAACATCCCGGCCCTTGGGGCCCTGATCCATCTTGTGGTGGCCAGCAATGCAGCGGATATTCCCTGGGGAGCCTTATCCCATTTGAGCATTCCCAAACCCTCCAACACTTTTAAGATGCCCCTTCTGGCCATTTCAATTGCCTTTTCGTCAAAGCGCATACTTTCACCCGCCTCGTAGACCACGATCGGTTTCTCCATTTTAAAGGCCGTTTTACGAAATGAACCGGGAATCAACCGAGAAGAAAAGTATATAGGGGCATTGAACAATTCGGCCAGTTTCCTACTTTTTTTATCTTCGGCCGTGTAACGAACCTGGGGATAATTTTCCCGCTGGCCCCCACCTGTGTGCAGGTCTATGCCGTAATCTATTTGCGGCAGGATCTCATTGGTGTAACTGTAGGCTATTCTACTGGCCAGCGACCCTGTTTTTCTTCCGGGAAAACTTCGATTGACATCTTTCCCGTCGGGCACATCCCTGGAAAAATGGACGAACCCAAAAATGTTTAGGATGGGCACTACGATTACCGCGCCCTTTTTAAGGGTAAAATCCTTTAGCTCCAACATTCTCCTCAGGGTCTCCACCCCATTGATCTCATCCCCATGAAGCCCTGCCTGTACCAAAACCGTTGGTCCCGCTTTTTTGGCGTTGAACACATGAACGGGTATATCGATCAAGGTTCCCGTTGGCAAACGTGCTATATCTATACGCACCAACTTTTGTTGACCGGGTTCAACCACATCCCCATTGATCGCTATGGGATTATTTTCTTTTACGGTAAGCATTACGTTCAATAAATTGAATGATGTGTTTGGCCACGTTAATGCCCGTTACGGCCTCAATTCCCTTAAGCCCGGGCGAGGCATTCACCTCGATCAAAACAGGGCCTTTTTGAGAGCGCATCAAATCTACCCCGGCCACACCAAGACCCAGATAACGGGTGGCATCAAGGGCTATTTGCTTTTCCCTTGTGGTGATTTCCACGGCTTCTGCCAATCCTCCCCGGTGTACATTGGAACGAAATTCATCCAGGTCGCTGGTGCGTTTCATGCTGGCCACCACCTTGTTTCCCACCACAATGATCCGGATATCCTCTCCATTGGCCTCGCCTATAAATTGTTGCAGCAAAATGCTGGTATCCATATTGTAGAAGGTATCAATGATCGATTTGGCCGATTTTTTGCTTTCGGCCAAAATCACCCCCATTCCCTGTGTGCCCTCCTGCAGTTTGATGATAACGGGAGGACCCCCAAGAATACGGATTTGATCTTCAATGTTATTTGGATTGATCGAGAAGAGCGTTTCCGGTATGGGAACTCCCTTTCTTGCCATAATTTGGAGCGTCCTTACTTTATTTCTGGCCCTGATGATCCCCAAGGACCGTACGGTACTAAAGACTCCGTTCATCTCAAATTGCTTCACAATGGACGCCCCATGACGGGTGACCTTGGTGCCAATTCTCGGGATTATGGCATCAAACTCATCGGTTATGTCTTCCGCTCCACTAAAAATCTTCGGACTACCATCCCCTAGTTTGACCGAACACTTGGTGTGGTCGATCAGTTCCACATAATGCCCAAGTGCTTCAGCCTCTTTGACTATCCTTCGTGTGGAATGCACATTTAAACTCACTGAAAGTATGGCGATGTCCATGGGGGTAACACAATAACATTTAGGAAGCAATATCGGCCAAAAATTTAGCACTCTATAAGAACTGGTTCAAAAAAATTGGGGAATCTCAAATATCTGTTATACGCGCCCCCCTTAAAAAAACCCTTTCTTATCTTTTTTCTATTGCTTATAACGCTTCTAAATTATAGTGCCATGAGTCCGTTTCTTTTGTTAATAAAATTGGCGTACAGTACATTTGTGCAAAATATTTAAGTCATGAGCGGACTTGTAAAATCCTCCTTGGCCCGAAAATTTGTAATGGCGCTTTCGGGTCTTTTCTTGGTCATTTTTTTGATACTCCATGTCACCATCAACCTAGCTTCTGTAGTTTCTCCAGATTTTTTTAACGAGGCCTCGCACTTCATGGGTTATAATCCCTTGATTCAATATGCGATGCAACCCGTTTTGATCCTAGGGGTCATTGTTCATTTTGTAATGGGCTTTGTCCTTGAGGCACAGAACAGAAAGGCGCGTGGGGTCAACTATGTCAAATACCAAGGCAGTGCCAATGCTTCTTGGGTTTCCCGAAACATGATTTATTCCGGCTTGGTCATTTTGGCCTTTTTGGGAGTGCATTTTTACGATTTTTGGATTCATGAAATGGCCTACAAGTACCTTGAGGCAAACCCTGAAGACCCCACACGTTACTATGCTGAAACTGTGGAGAAATTTGCTGACCCCATAAGAACGTTTGGTTATGTCCTTGCTTTCTTTCTATTGGGTCTGCATCTTTGGCATGGATTTGCATCATCGTTCCAATCCATGGGATGGAACAACAAATACACTCCTGGTTTTACAAAATTTGCAAAATTATTTGCGGTTGTGGTTCCCTTGGCCTTTGCTTTCATTGCCATTTACCATTACCTTAACCCAATAACACATTAATCATGGCAGTATTGGATTCTAAAGTTCCATCGGGCCCATTGGCCGATAAGTGGACCAAACATAAAAATGAGATTGACCTGGTCAACCCAGCCAACAAGCGAAATATAGACATCATTGTGGTGGGTACTGGATTGGCAGGAGGTTCTGCTGCCGCTACCTTGGCCGAACTCGGTTACAATGTAAAAACATTTTGCTACCAAGATTCCCCAAGAAGGGCACACTCCATCGCTGCCCAAGGGGGTGTAAACGCCGCCAAAAACTATCAAGGTGACGGCGACAGTGTATATCGTTTGTTCTACGATACCGTTAAAGGTGGTGATTATCGTTCCAGAGAGGCCAATGTTCATCGTTTGGCCGAAGTTTCTACCAGTATCATTGACCAGTGTGTGGCACAAGGAGTGCCTTTTGCAAGGGAATACGGCGGTCTGTTGGATAATCGTTCCTTTGGTGGGGTATTGGTTTCAAGAACTTTTTATGCCAAAGGGCAAACCGGGCAACAATTGTTGTTGGGTGCCTATTCTGCCATGAACCGTCAAATTCAACGCGGAAAGATTAAGTCCTACACCCGTCATGAGATGTTGGATTTGGTTTTGGTAGATGGAAAAGCCCGTGGCATCATCGCAAGGAACTTGGTCACCGGTGAAATTGAAAGACATGCAGGGCATGCGGTGGTTCTTGCCACTGGGGGTTACGGAAATCTGTTCTTTCTTTCCACCTACGCCATGGGGGCCAACGTTACTGCTGCTTGGAAAGCCCATAAAAAAGGGGCTTTCTTTGCCAATCCCTGTTTTACGCAGATTCACCCGACCTGTATACCTGTTTCCGGCGACCATCAATCAAAACTGACCTTGATGTCAGAATCGTTACGAAACGATGGTCGAATTTGGGTTCCTGCCAAACAGGAAGACGCCCAAGCCATTCGAGAAGGAAAATTAAAACCTACCGAGATTGCTGAAGAAGATAGGGATTACTATTTGGAAAGACGTTACCCGGCCTTTGGTAACTTGGTGCCCAGAGATGTGGCATCACGTGCTGCGAAAGAACGTTGCGATGCTGGTTTTGGGGTAAACAAAACCGGTGAAGCCGTTTATTTGGACTTCTCTTCTGCCATCATGCGTTATGGCCGTGAGAAGGCCATGACCTCAGGAATGAAAAACCCTGATGATGCTACTGTAAGAAAATTGGGAGAAGAGGTCGTTGAGGCCAAATATGGCAACCTTTTCCAGATGTATGAAAAGATTGTGGACCAGAATCCCTATAAAACCCCAATGATGATCTATCCGGCCGTACACTATACCATGGGTGGCCTTTGGGTAGACTACAACCTAATGACCACCATACCTGGATGCTATGCAGCAGGCGAGGCCAACTTTAGTGATCATGGGGCCAACCGTTTGGGTGCCTCTGCATTGATGCAAGGTTTGGCCGATGGTTATTTTGTATTACCCTACACCATAGGGGATTATTTGAGTGACGACATTAGAACCGGGGCTATTTCTACTGAAAGTCCAGAATTTGATGAAGCCGAGAAAAACGTTCGTGACCGCATGCAAAAATTGATGTCGGCCAATGGTATTCATTCCGTAGACCATTATCACAAGAAATTGGGCAAGATCATGTGGAACAAATGTGGCATGGCCCGTAACGCGGAAGCTTTAAAAGAAGCCATTGATGAAATTGCCGCACTACGAAAAGATTTTTGGGAAAACGTAAAAGTGACCGGTACCATGGACAGTAAAAACCAAGAATTGGAAAAAGCGGCCCGAGTAGCCGATTTCCTTGAATTGGGAGAACTGTTTGCCATGGATGCCCTACACAGAAACGAATCTTGTGGGGGACACTTCAGGGAAGAATACCAAACCGAAGAGGGTGAAGCCCTACGGGATGACGAGAACTTCAAATATGCGGCGGCTTGGGAATTTAAAGGAGATCCCAGCAAGTCCGATCTGCATAAGGAAGAGTTGGTTTACGAAAATATTGAAGTAAAAACAAGAAGTTATAAATAGTTGTTGGTTGATGGTTGTCGGTTAATCCAACAACAAACAACGAACAACAAGCAACTTAAATAACTATGAAAATATATCTTAAAATTTGGAGGCAAAAAGATAGCAACACCAAAGGAGCCATGGCAGACTATACCCTAGACGGGGTGGAAAGCGATATGTCTTTTCTGGAAATGCTGGATATTTTAAACGAAGAATTGGTCTCCAAAGGAGAAGAACCCGTAGAGTTTGACCACGATTGTAGAGAAGGGATTTGTGGTACCTGTTCGTTGATGATCAATGGACGTCCTCATGGCCCCGACTCCAGAATTACCGTCTGCCAGTTACATATGCGAACCTTTAACGATGGGGACACCATTGTCATAGAACCATGGCGGGCCAAAGCCTTTCCTGTAATCAAGGACTTGATTGTGGATCGAACCGCTTTTGATCGGATCCAACAAGCAGGTGGATATATTTCCGTGAACACTTCCGGTCATCCGGTAGATGCGAACGCCATTCCCATTGAAAAGGCTAAAGCAGATGAATCCTTTAATGCCGCCGCCTGTATTGGTTGTGGTGCCTGCGTAGCCGCCTGTAAAAATGCCAGTGCCATGTTGTTCACCGCTGCCAAGGTCTCCCAATTTGCCTTGTTGCCACAAGGTAGGGTTGAAGCTACCGATAGGGTTTTGAACATGGTAAAGCAAATGGATTTAGAAGGTTTTGGAAACTGCACCAATACCGGAGCCTGTGAGGTGGAATGCCCAAAAGGCATCTCCTTGGAGAACATTGCCCGTATGAATCGGGAATATTTGTTTGCCAGTGTAAAAGGATAATGGACAGGCCTGCTTTGCAGGCAGCAAAATATCAAAACCCAAATTCCAATAGGAGTTTGGGTTTTTTGTATCTTCAATGTATGCCTAAAAGCTATTCAGAAGCACCCATTAAAGTACCCCGTTTTCGTGAAGAAGATGGTTTTTACACCACCCCGGAGCGTTCCAAGATCATGGGCAAAATACGCGGCAGGAACACCAAACCGGAAATGGCTTTTAGAAGGGCACTGTGGGCCTCTGGTTATCGGTATAGGGTTGACTATAAAAAACTCATTGGCAAGCCAGATATCGCCTTAAAAAAGTATAAAACCGTCATTTTTATCGATGGGGAATTTTGGCACGGCCACAATTGGGAGGAACGCAAGCACAAAATAAAGAGCAACCGTGAATTCTGGATTCCAAAAATAGAACGAAACATACAGCGCGACCATGAGGTGAACACCGAATTGAAGCGATTGGGTTATACCGTTTTTCGGTTTTGGGAAAACGAAGTGAAGAAAGACCTTGAAGTTTGTCTAAATCAGGTTGTTTCGCATTTAAAAGAAGTTACTTTACAGCGGCAAGCACCAATTTCATAAACGCCCCTATCTTTCCGGGCTCCAGCCAACGGGTCACCACAACCAAACCATTTTCTTGGTCGATCACAATAAAATTACCCCCAAAACCTGCTGCATAGAAAACCTTCTCAGACACGCCATCCCATTGGCGCTGCCCTTCCTTGTTAAGCCACCACATGTACCCATAATTATTGTTCGGCGCTGAAGGGGTGGTTGCCTGTTTGATCCAGGCCTCACTTATCAAGTGTTCCTCTCCCCATTTTCCTTGGTTCAAAAAGAGAAGGCCAAAACGGGCCATGTCCTCTGTAGCGATAAAAATTCCGCCACCGGAATGTCCACCGCCTGTCACAGACTTCATTTTTAGTCCATCAATCACCGTCCAAGCGTTTTCATAGCCGAACCAACGCCATGTGGGAGAAGCGCCAATCCTGTCCATCACATGTTCTTTTAACACCATGGGCAAGGGTTTGCGCCAAACATGGGTCAACGAATAGGCCAGCACATTTACGCGAACGTCATTGTATTCCATCACCGTGCCCGGTTGCTGTAAATCCCTGAATTTCCAATCATCGATGCCGCCCTCTCGGGGTGGTCTATCGGCCCAATCCTTTATTCCGAAAAGTTCCCCGGACCAATCTGAATTTTGTTGCAGCAAATGCTTCCAACTAATTTTGGAATTATGTTCACCCCTAAAAGTTCCATCCCAAACATAACGCTCCACTTTATCATCCGTATCTTCAATAAGTCCTTTGTCATAAGCAAGACCCGCCACAGTGGAAAGAAAACTCTTTGTTACGCTAAAAGTCATATCTACCCGCTTGGTATCGCCCCAACTCGTCACCAAATAACCGTTCTTAAGAATCATTCCCGCAGGTCCCCCACGCTTTTTTGTTGGCCCTAAAAGTTGATGGAATGGCTCCCTTGAAAATCCTTTTAAAATGGCAATCCGTAAATCCCTTGAACCTGCATATTCATTGTCTTTGGCAAACTGCACAGCAGCTTCCATCTTTTGCACATCAATAGATTTCCCCAATTGTTCCAGTTGCTTCCAATCTTCATTTTGTTTTGGGAAATACATTTTCTGGGCATTGGTATTGAACCCAAGCAAAATCAAGGCTATAAGTACAGGTTGTTTCATGTTATACGAGTTTCTTTTTGAGCATCCAATCTGTTTGTTTGTCCGTTCCAATATAATACGGGTGGGTTCCAAATTTAACAAAACCATATTTTTCATAAAATCCAATGGCTTTCTGGTTATGCTCCCAAACCCCCAACCAAACATAGCCTTTCTTCTTTCTCTGGGCGATGACAAAAACCCTATCCAACATTTCCTTTCCATAACCTTTTCCCAAAAAATCCTGTAATACATAAATTCGTTCCAACTCTAGCCCATCTTCTGCCTTAATTTCGGTTTGTGCCCCATATTCATTGGTCTTAAAGTACCCTATGAGCTCATTGCCCTTGTAAGCCAAATAAAAAAGGGTGTCCTTGTTGTAAAGTTGTTGTGCCATGGTCTCTAGGGAAAAAGCCTCTTGTACATATGCCGCAAAATCTTCGGGGTTGTTGGCCTTTTCAAAGGCTTGGACAAATGTTGTTCTTGAAACGGCAACCAAAACATGGAGGTCTTTTGGTTGACACAGATGAAATTTCAATGCCATGGGGATAAGTTACATAAAACAAAAAAAGCGGAACCGAATTGATCCCGCTTTTTTCGCAACATACGTTTGGCCTAAAGCATAAACAACTTTTTGGTAAGGATAAAAATCGCACGTACAAAATGTACCCTATCCCTGTAGGTCAATCTTTTGCTTGTAGGTTCATGAACGATTTGGGAATTCATATGAGCATGATTTGGAACTTAAACAACCTATTAACACCTTAAAGGTAGTTACTCTTATAGACAAATAAAACCAAATGTTGTCAAACAAAGGAGAATTGTTGTAATCTAATACTTACAAAATATTATCGTTGAAAAAAGTTGTTTTTTCGATGAAATGCACAATCCAGCGTTCTGTACAATAAAAAAAGAGCCGTTAAAAAGGCTCTTTTTGGTACGTTGTTGAGTAGTGTTCGTTGGTTTATTGTAACATAAAAAGTTTTTTAACCAACAACATAAAACCACTGACAAAGTCAGTGTGGTAAACCTGTATGTCTTCCTCAACAGGTCCTTGGTTAAATTCAGAAGTCATGCCTTTGGGTTTAGCAGGTTAATAAATCTGGGCCTTAAGATATTAATAAGATACTATATTTCTAAACATTGGAACAAAAAAAATATTGTGGGGGCCTCTTATATTCTTTGTTGCGGCTAAAAATCAAATCTGCATCTCTGGAACATCTCCCGCCACCACAAGATTGCCCTCGGTAGCGTTCTGTATGTCTTGAACTGAAACACCTGGGGCTCGCTCAACTAAACAAAAAGCATTGTCCTTTACCTCTAAAACCGCTAGATTGGTCACTATTTTCTTTACACAGCCCACACCCGTCAGTGGCAAAGTACACCGTTTTAACAGTTTGGATTCACCGGCTCTATTGGTATGCATCATGGCAACGATGATATTCTCTGCCGAAGCGACCAAATCCATGGCGCCCCCCATGCCCTTCACCATTTTTCCGGGAATCTTCCAATTGGCTATATCGCCATTTTCCGACACTTCCATTGCTCCTAAAATGGTCAAGTGTACATGCTTGCCCCGAATCATGGAAAAACTGGTGGCCGAATCAAAGAACGAAGCACCCGGCAGTGTGGTAATGGTTTGCTTGCCCGCATTGATAATATCGGCATCTTCCGAGCCTTCAAAAGGAAATGGTCCCATGCCCAACACCCCATTTTCGCTTTGAAATTCGACTTGGATATCATTGCGGACAAAATTGGCCACCAAAGTGGGAATCCCTATACCCAAGTTTACGTAATACCCATCTTGGACTTCCTTGGCAATCCGTTTTGCTATACCGTTTTTATCAAGCATTTTTTCTTTTAATCAACGTTTTATTGAACCTGTTCGTTTTTTCCATTTCTTGCCTCCAGAAAAAAATGGGTATTAAAAATGTGAGCAAAGCAATATATCCAAGCTGTAATACCAAAATTGTGGCAACTGCTCCAAAAAATAAACCGATAAGGATTATTCTATAATCAATTATCGCATCTATTCTATTAATATGCTTCTTATCTGTTTTGCCACATTTTTTACAGTTAACCACTATCTCATCTGCATTTAACTTCATTTTGAGTTCTGGCCTAGTTTCTGCAGCTTTATCAATAAAATTCTGTGCTTTACATGCTGAACATATGTAGCTAAGTCTCATTGAATTTGCCTTACCGTTCGTTGTTCTATTCGTTTTTCGTACTGTTCTCCTTGAAAAATTCGCTGTACAAAAATTCCAGGAATGTGAATCTCATTGGGATCCAAACTGCCTGCAGGCAACAATTCTTCAACCTCTGCCACGGTAATAGTTGCAGCTCCGCACATACAGGGATTAAAATTACGGGCCGTACCCCTAAAGATTAAGTTTCCAGCTTCATCGCCCTTCCATGCCTTTACAAAGGAAAAATCGGCCTTAAAGGCAGGTTCCAAGACATACATTTTGCCGTCAAATTCCCTTGTTTCCTTGCCTTCGGCAACTTCGGTGCCATAACCTGCAGGAGTATAAAAAGCCGGAAAACCCGCTTGGGCTGCCCTACATTTTTCGGCCAAGGTCCCTTGGGGCGTCAGTTCCACCTCAAGTTCACCATTCAACATTTGACGTTCAAACTCGTCATTCTCCCCCACATAGGAGGAAATCATTTTCTTTATCTGCTTCTGTTGGAGCAGCAATCCCAACCCAAAATCATCGACCCCAGCATTATTGGAGATGCAGGTAATATCCTTTATCCCCATCCGTACCAAGGCTGCAATGGCGTTTTCAGGGATTCCGCAGAGTCCAAAGCCCCCCAACATAAAAGTCATTCCATCCTTAACACCATCTAGGGCATCCTCCACTCCTTTTATGGTCTTATTAATCATGAAGTATTTTTGGTAAATGTTCCTTTACAACACTATTGTTGCCTATGCAACTTAACTTAAAAATCTAAGTCGTCCAAATCATCATCAATATCAAGGTCCTCTTTCATCTCTTCTACAACCTTGGTACAATCGACATTAATGGAAAGTTCTTCGGGTTTTTCAAATTCATCCGTAGAAACCCCTAAATCCTTGTTTTCATAATTGGCTTTCATATACAAGGCCCATATGGGCAATGCCATGGATGCCCCTTGCCCATAATCTATTGTTTTGAAATGGGTTGCCCGTTCTTCGCCACCGACCCACACCCCTGTGACCAAGTTGGGTACCATGCCCATAAACCAACCATCGCTATGGTTTTGTGTAGTCCCTGTCTTTCCCGCTATAGGATTGGCAAACTCATAGGGGTATCCTGTGACCACTTCCTTGTATACCTGTTTTTCTTTGTTGGACGAATGCCTAAGGCGCATGCCAGACCCTGCTTCTGTGACCCCTTCCATTAAATTGACCATGGTATAGGCCACATCCTTACTGAGCACATCCTTCGTCTCTGGCACATATTCATACAGTACAGCACCGTTCCTGTCTTCTATTCGGGTAATGAGCACGGGTTTCACATACACCCCTTGGTTGGCAAAGGTGCCATAGGCCCCCACCATATCAAACACATTCATTTCTGCAACACCTAATGCGATGGAAGGCACCTCAGGTATTTCTCGCTTAATACCCATACTTTTGGCAATCTCCACCACCGAACCAGGCCCTACCATATCTATCAATTGAGCCGTTATGGTATTGGTGGAATTTGCCAAAGCGTTCTTAAGTGTCTTTTGTTCCAAGGAATATTTACCATCAGAATTTTTAGGACACCATTTTTCAATGGTTCCATGTTTGCCCGCCTCAATACAATATTGGGTGTCTGGCAACGAATCACAGGGAGAAAGCCTAAGTTGATCAATGGCGGCGGCATAGACAAAGGGCTTAAAGGTGGATCCCGCTTGTCTTGCTCCCTGAATCACGTTGTCATATTGGAAGTGTTTATAATCAACTCCACCTACCCAAGCTTTTACATGGCCTGTCTGGGGCTCCATGGACATCATAGCGGTGCGTAAAAACGTTTTGTAATAGGTAATGGAATCCCAAGGGGTCATCACCGTATCTTTTTCATAGGAATCACTGTTCCAATCAAAAACCGTCATCTGGGTCTTTTTCTTGAACGAAGCACGTATCTCATTCTCGGAAATTCCTTTACTTTTCATAGACCGCCACCGCTCTGAGGTTTTCATGGACCGTTCATAGATATTATCCCTCTGATACCCTTCCAAATCTACAAATGGAGTAGTGGGGTTGCGCTTTTTGGTGTTCTGCACAAAAAACTCGGCCTGAAGCTTTTTCATGTGCCGCACCACAGCTTCCTCAGCATTTTTCTGCATTCGGGAGTCAATCGTGGTGTAAATTTTAAGCCCATCCAAATAGATGTTATATTGACTTCCGTCTGGCTTTGGGTTATCCTTCACCCAGTTTTTAAGCCAAAACCGTTGCATATACATTCTAAAATAAGTGGCCAGGCCTTCATTGTGCGATTCCGGATTAAAGTTGATTTTCAACGGAAGGGCTTGAAGCGAGTCTTTTACCGTCCCTTCTAAATAACCGTATTTGGCCATTTGGGCCAACACCACATTTCTCCGATTTCTTGTTCCCTCAGGGTTTCTGTGCGGCCTAGGATTGTATAAGGAAGAGTTCTTAAACATACCCACCAACATGGCTCCCTCTTCCACACGAAGCTCCTGAGGTTCTTTCCCAAAATAAATCCGGGCGGCGGATCGGAGCCCATCGGCATTGTTTCCAAAATCATAGATGTTAAAATACATGGCTATGATCTCTTCCTTGGTATAGTTGCGTTCCAAGCGGGTAGCTATGACCCACTCCTTAATCTTTTGAGTCAATCTTCCCACAATATCTTTACGTCTTTGGCCTGTAAACAACAATTTGGCCAATTGTTGCGAGATGGTGCTTGCTCCTCCTTTTTTTCCCAAGAAAGCAAACGCCCTTATGGTTCCCCTGGCATCAATACCAGCGTGGTCATGAAAACGGGCATCCTCGGTGGCTATCAAGGCTTCCACAACATGCTTGGGGATGTCTCCATAGGCAATGTCCGTACGGTTATCCTCCAAATATATCTTGCCCAGGGTCTCGCCGTCCGATGAAATAAACTCTGTGGCCAATTTGGTTTGTGGGTTTTCCAAAATTTCAAAGGTGGGCAGTGTTCCAAAAACGCCCCAAGAGGCCAAAAGAAAGAGCAAACAGCCCAGTAAAATTCCAATACCAAAAACTATCCAAAACCATTTGATGAATTTTATAAAGCCTTTGGCCTGCTGCAATATCGTTTTCATTTCCTATTGTGCTAATCGAATTTCAACTCCAAAATCGGTTATTCCCTCAAGCGCCGACAGTCCATCAACCTCCCCGTTTTTTCGCATGGCTTGGGTTATCCTTATCCTATATACGCCAGAATCCTGTAGTTTGATGTTTTCCTTGTACCAAAGCTTACTTTCCTTGATACTTCCCATCCCCTTGCCCAGCCATTTGCCGTTGGGTTCCGCCATTAAATATTCCAAGGTGTCAATCTCTATTTTGCCTTTAGGGTGCTGGAATTCTGTAATCACGAATAAATTACTGTACGCATAGCTTTGATCATTGCGTACGTTAAAGAACAGGTCATAGTTGGGCAGGGTGTCCAAATCCTTTATGGAGAATTCAAGGGTATCGGTCTCTTTCCATATCCCATTATTAAGTTGCGAATACTGGGTATAATATATGTTTTCATTGCAGGATATCCCCAAAATGAACGACATCAAAACAAAAAACCTAGGCTTTAGCATTTGAAGTTGACCTTTTGTTCCTTGATTTTCGGTTTTTGTTGTTTCTTTTCTTGTTCCGCCTTCGCTTTGGCTTATCAAAACGATTCAAGCTGTCCTGGCCTACCACATTTTCAAAGCTTAACTTTTCATCCCCTATATTTTCATGGGCATACTCTTCCAAGCTGGCAATTTTTTTTCCTTTTTTGTTCAACTCCAAAATCTCTGACACTTGCTCCTTGGTCAAGGTATGCCAATTGGCCGGGTCATTTCTGTAGGAATACCATAAGGTTTCCTTAAAGATATCTGCCTTCTGGCAAAATGCCACCCCTTTTTCTGTGTTCAACTTGCTGTCTTGGGGCGGGAAATCTTTTAGCGCTTCCATATAGGTGTCAAGCTCATAGTTGAGACAGCACTTTAACTTACCGCACTGGCCTGCCAATTTTTGGGGGTTTAACGCCAATTGCTGATAGCGTGCCGAGGCCGTGCTCACCGATCTAAAATCGGTCAACCATGTAGAACAGCAAAGTTCGCGCCCACAGGAACCAACCCCCCCTAGGCGCTGAGCCTCTTGGCGGTAGCCTATTTGTCGCATTTCGATCCGAATGCCAAAAGCCTTGGCCATGTCCTTGATCAACTGTCTAAAATCTACCCGGTCTTCGGCTGTGTAATAAAATGTGGCTTTGGAACCATCCCCTTGAAATTCCACATCGCTCAATTTCATTTCCAATTTCAGTGAAATGGCAATTTCACGGGCCCTCTTCTTAATGTCTTCTTCCCGATTCCTGCTTTTTTGCCAAACATCAATATCGCGCTGCGATGCTTTTCTGTAGATTTTTGGAAGGGACTTGTCTTCAGCATCTGTTTTTTTTCGCTTCATCTGAACCTTGACCAATTCCCCGGTCAAGGTCACCATGCCAATGTCATGTCCGGATTTTGCCTGAGTGGCCACCAAGTCGCCAATGGAGAGTGGCAATTCATTTGTGTTTCTAAAAAACTCTTTCCTACTATTCTTAAAACGCACCTCTACACAATCAAAAGGTCTTTGCCCAGCAGGGAGCGACATATTTGAAAGCCAATTAAAAACGGTGAGTTTATTACAACCATCTGAACCGCAAGTACCATTGTTCTTGCAGCCTTGCGGTTGTCCATCCTTTCCGGTTGAACAACTGCTACATCCCATACCTTATTATCTTAGAATTGGCTTGGCCACTATGACAAGCCAATGTAGGTTCATAATCAATCGTTCTGTAAATATAGCACAAATTAAGCAGTGGAGACTGGCGCCCCCATGAACTTTAAGAGTTCTGAACCTGCCCTTTTGCTGGCAATACCCCCTACTGGGGTCGCAAAAACAGCAAAAAAAAGGCATCCCTTTTACGGGGATGCCACAACCACTTCACTTTCTTTTTCATTAGGCCAGACTGCTGGTCTAAGGGAAAATCTGGGGAAGCAATTTTTGAGTTAGTTCCCAATTAGACGTAATCTTTTAAAAAGGTTGCGTTATGGTTCCAAAAATTAAAAGAAGTGGTATTTTAGATTCTTCTAAACAAATGTGACGATGAGCAAAGAAAACGAGGCTAAACTAAAAGCCCTAAAACTTACTTTAGATAAACTCGACAAAACCTACGGAAAAGGTGCCGTCATGAAAATGGGCGACAGTATTGTTGAGGATGTTGAGGTCATATCATCCGGTTCCCTAGGCCTGGACCTCGCCTTAGGTGTTGGGGGTTACCCCCGCGGAAGAATCATAGAGGTATACGGACCGGAATCTTCCGGTAAGACCACTTTGACCTTGCATGCCATTGCCGAAGCCCAAAAAGCCGGTGGCATAGCCGCCTTTATAGATGCTGAACATGCATTTGACCGATTTTATGCAAAAAAATTGGGGATAGATATTGATAATCTCATCATTTCACAACCCGACCATGGAGAACAGGCGTTGGAGATTACGGACAATCTCATTCGATCAGGGGCCATAGACATTGTCATCATCGACTCGGTGGCCGCCTTGACCCCCAAGAGTGAAATTGAAGGAGAAATGGGCGATTCCAAAATGGGACTCCATGCCCGGTTAATGTCACAGGCATTGCGTAAATTGACCTCAACCATCAGTAAAACAAAGTGTACGGTAATCTTCATCAACCAATTGCGGGAGAAGATTGGGGTCATGTTCGGTAACCCTGAGACCACTACTGGAGGAAACGCCCTAAAATTTTATGCCTCGGTACGTCTGGATATCAGAAGGTCGTCTCAGATCAAAAATACCGACGGGGAAGTACGGGGCAACAAAACCAGGGTAAAAGTGGTGAAAAACAAGGTGGCCCCCCCGTTTAAAATGGCAGAATTTGACATTATGTATGGGGAAGGAATTTCAAAAATAGGGGAGATTCTCGATCTAGGGGTCACTTATGAAATCATCAAAAAGAGTGGTTCTTGGTTCAGTTATGGCGATTCTAAATTAGGTCAGGGCCGTGATGCGGTAAAGACGCTTTTGGAAGACAATCCAGAATTGGCCGAAGAACTTGAAGGTAAAATCAAGGAAGCCATCAAGGCCTTGAGCACCTAAGGCACTGCCCATTTTGTTTGCAACATAGATTTACCCTTGCCCCAACGCGCAACCCGATTGGGCAAATTGCATCTTAAGTTCCCAAATATATGTGGAATGAAGAGGATTTTACGAGTAATGCTGTTATGGGCAGCTTTGACCATTTCGGGTTGTGAGGTTGATTCTGGTGAAAATTTTCGCTTTGTCACCCTAAGGGTTTTGGACGCCGAAGTTCCAGAATCCCTTGAATTTGTGCAGGACAAAACGTACAACATTAAGGTTACCTACGAACGTATTAACGGCTGTGTCTTTTTTGAGGGCTTTAATGTAGAAGAAACGGAATCGACAACCCAGGAGGTATATGTCGTAGGAACAGAAATTGAAGATCTTGCCTGTACCCAGGCCATTGAAAGCGGTACCGCCAATTTCGAATTCAAGGTTCAACATGAAGGCACATATACGCTTCGTTTTTATAGTGGTCAGGACCAAAACAATCAACCTGTTTTCTTGGAATACCAAGTTGATATGTTGTCCGGGCCATAGCACGCATAATTTAAACAACCCAATAGTTTGACGCTTAAAGAGCTCATAATAAATTGTACCAAGGGAAACCGAAAGGCCCAGTCAGAACTGTACCGGAAATATTCGAACATACTATTTGGTATATGCCTAAAGTATTCCCGCAACAAAACTGAGGCCGAAGACAACCTTCACGACAGTTTTGTCACTATTTATGAAAAAATAGGACAATTTAACCATGAGGGTTCTTTTGAAGGGTGGATGAAACGTATCACCGTAAATACGATAATGCAGAAGTTTAGGAAAGAAAAATATTTGAGTGTGGTCAACGATAATGTGGGGGAAGAAGTGGATGTTCTGGAAAATGAGATAGACATCAGCCTTTCAACATTGTTAAAGTACATTCAAGAATTGCCCAATAAATACCGTCTCACCTTTAACCTTTATGTGCTAGATGGGTATTCGCACAAAGAGATCAGCGAAATGCTGGGCACTTCCGCGGGAACATCCAAATCAAATTTGGCCAGGGCCAGAATGATCTTGAAAGAAAAAATTGAAAAAGAAAATATAAATATCGCCTAATTCGACAACGAATGGAAGAAAGTAATCTAGACGATCTTTACCAACAAAAGCTCAAGGAGTTCTCCCGGCAGCCCGAGGCACATGTGTGGGAACGAATTGAAGCCACCTTGGAGAAGAAACGCAAGAAGAGGGCACTCCCAATATGGTGGTATGTGGGAGGTGCCGCCGCTGTACTGTTGATGGGACTATTCCTGATCAACCCGTTTACGCTTGATGAAACCCTGAACCAAAACCCGGTTTCCAATGCCCAACAGCAACCTGAACAAACATCCCAGCAAGATGGGGAGGTGGTCAATACTAAAATCCTTTCTGAAGAAACAACCAAAATTGCAGGTACAGAAGAAAATACCCATGATTCTGACGGGAACAACAACCTTCAACAAGGCAATCAAGAACGGGGAAATGCATTACTACAAAACAAAGCGTCACTTACCGTTGCCGCATCAAACAGAGCCCAAAGGAAGTCAAAATCTGATGCTGTTTCAGAAAGTGACAATCAGTTTGTTTCCCCACTAAAAGATGCAATCGCTCAAAACAATGGTGAAAAACCTACTGAAAGACAAGACTCTCCAACCTTAGTTGACAAGACGAATCAACAAGAAAGCATCTTAAGCAACAAAACACAGGAGGATGAAAAAAAATCTGTCTTTGACGTGCTACAAGAACAGGAGGAAGAAGCCTTGGCAGACAGCCAACCACGCGGCAAATGGTCTTTGGGTCCATCCATAGCCCCCGTGTACTACAATGCTTTTGGAGAAGGATCCCCGATCCATTCCATGTTTTCAGGAAATGCCAAATCGGGCAATATCAACTTAAGCTATGGCCTCTCCGTCTCTTATGAACTCACCAACAAGCTTAGTGTACGTTCTGGGGTACACCGGGTAGATTATGGATATGATACCGAACAAATTACCTTTTCATCATCCTTTGGGTTATCTACAGAGGGGTTGTTTGAGAATATTGATTACACCCTTTCCTCCAGAACCATTGTGGTGGAAAACCAATCCAAGCCCCAAACTTTTAACGACGTAGAAACGGCAAACACCCCCACTTTTGATGGGCGGATGAAGCAGCAGTTGGGCTATGTGGAGATTCCCTTGGAATTAAGCTATACCTTGGTGGACAAGAAGTTTGGCATTAACCTTATTGGCGGGGTAAGTTCCTTGCTCTTGATTGACAATTCAATCTCATTGGAATCGGAAGGTCTGGTCACAGAGGTGGGCGAAGCCAACAATGTGAACAACACCAACTTTAGCACCAACGTAGGCCTTGGCCTCAATTATAATTTTTCGGAAAAAGTACAATTCAATCTAGAACCCATGTTCAAATACCAACTGAGCACCTTCTCAGATAGTGCGGGCAGTTTTGCCCCTTATTCGGTTGGCGTATACAGTGGGCTAAGGTTCAAGTTTTAAAATTAGTTGGTTAGGTTTGCCACACTCGTGGCAACAGGGGGCACCTTTTACAAAGGGTGCCCTTTTTTATTGAACCCATCTAAACTTTCAAGAATCAAATTTCTAACTGCTTCCCTAAGGGTACTTGTGTCCTTATTGTCTAAATGGTCTGTTTCTACAAAAGGATGGATCTTTACCCGTAAGCTACCGGGAGCTCCGCTAAAAAAATCCCATGAAAATCGTTTTTTACAATCCAAAAAAACGATGGGGACAATGGGAATCTTATGCCGTATCGCTATTCTAAAGGCTCCATCTTTAAACGTATCCAAAACCACGCCCTTTTCTGGCACTCCTCCTTCCGGAAAAATACAGATGCTCAGCCCCTGGTTTAATCTTCGCTGTACACTTCTGTAGACGGCAGATCGGCTCCTTGAATCTTCCCGATCCACCAAGATACAGACCCGCTTGTAGAAAAAGCCAAAGATTGGAATTTTTTCCAGCTCCTTTTTCCCTACAAACACAAAGGGATTTTTGCTCACGTACAGCATCAACATAATATCAATCATACTGGTGTGGTTGGCTACCAACATATAGCTCTTTTTTTTGTCCAGATGGCGTACCGCATCCACTTTGGGAACGAGTCCCATACCCCATAAGATCGGGATGGCCCATAAGTTGCGTGCCAGCCAAAAAAATTGGCGGTAGGTTTTCTCGGAAAGGGTAGCCAGCACCAAAAAGGGAAGGAAAAGCAAAATGGGTAAGGCTACCAAAAAATAGAACCAGATACGGTATAAGACATGCCCTATATTTTTAACCAACACTAACACAGCCCAAAAGTAGAATTTTTGGCTATCTTTAGCTTAGAACCTAAAAAATCATAACGTCATGAGTGGAATTATTTACGCCATTATCATAGGGGCTATTGCAGGTTGGCTTGCAGGTAAGATTATGAAAGGTGGTGGTTTTGGTGCCTTGGTGAATATAATTTTGGGCATTGTTGGTGGTGCCGTGGGCAACTGGTTGTTTAACACCCTTGGAATCCATATTGCAGGCGGAATGGTCGGCGATATCATTACCGGGGTCATCGGTGCCATTGTGGTTTTGCTCATTGCCGGACTGTTCAAGAAATGAATGCTCCCTTATCAAAGACCAAGCGGCCATGGCCGCTTTTTTTATAGCCTTTGTATTCCTATTTTTACCCCTTAATTTAATACCATGGCCAGAATTTTGACTGGGATTCAGAGTACGGGAATCCCCCATTTGGGAAACATTTTAGGGGCTATTGTTCCTGCCATTGAAATGGCGCAAGACCCTAAAAACGAATCCTTTCTCTTTATCGCGGATATGCACTCCCTCACCCAAATAAAAGATGGGGATGAATTACGAAACAACACCTATGCCACGGCTGCCACTTGGCTTTCCTTTGGGTTGGATGTTGAGAAGACCGTATTCTACCGCCAGAGCGATGTCCCCCAAGTCACCGAACTCGCATGGTACCTGAGCTGCATGTTCCCCTACCAAAGGCTTACCTTGGCCCATTCGTTCAAGGACAAGGCCGATCGGCTGGATGATGTAAACACCGGACTTTTTACCTATCCCATGCTCATGGCCGCCGACATCTTACTCTACGATGCCGATATTGTCCCTGTTGGAAAGGACCAATCACAACATCTGGAAATGACCCGTGATGTCGCCTCCCGCTTTCATAACAAGTTTGGGGAGACCTTTGTGCTTCCCGAAACCAAATTGCAGGAAAGTACCATGTACGTACCCGGCACCGATGGGGAGAAGATGAGCAAAAGCAAAGGAAATATCATCAATCTTTTCCAACCCGATAAAAAATTGCGGAAACAGATTATGGGCATAGTTACGGACAGCACCCCGATGGAAGACCCCAAAGACCCTTCTACCGACAATGTTTTTGCGCTCTACAAACTTTTGGCCAACCAAGAACAGTTGGAAGAAATGACGGCCAACTATTTGGCCGGAAATTATGGATACGGCCATGCCAAGCAGGCACTTTACGAGCTGGTACTCCAAAAATTTGAAGCGCCCAGGGAACGATTTGACTATTACATGAACCATCTGGATGAAGTGGATGAAGCCTTGGCCTTGGGAGCGGAAAAAGCTGCTAAAATTGCCGATGGGGTCTTGGCCAGGGTAAGGGAGAAGGTTGGATATTAAATCCCTTCCAAAATTTTGAAGGGCCTATTTTCAATTTAGCATCGTTTGCCCAAGTCATTCTGAACTTGTTTCAGAATCACATATTCCAACTTATAGCGTGTTCTTATGTGACCCCGAAATAAATTCAGGGTGACGAATAGATTAAATTGCCTCAAACAGTTTACCGGGCAAAGGCCTGACCACGCCTTTCATTTCAAGGGTCAACAGCGTGGACGAAACCTTAAATATGGGCAACTTACATTCCAACGCAATGGTGTCCAACAATTGTTTGCCGTTTGCCTGCAAATAGTCATAGATTGACTTTTCGGTTGCATCCAATTCCACAAAAAGTTGTTTCTGTACCGTTGCTTTGCGTTCTTCCCCCTCTAATTTCCATCCGAGCATATATACCAAATCTGCAGCCGAAGTAAGCACATGGGCTTTTTGCTGTTTGATCAGGTTGTTGCAGCCCGCACTATAGCTGTCCGTGGCCCGTCCCGGTAGCGCAAAGACATCACGATTATAACTGTGGGCAATGTCGGCGGTGACCAAACTCCCTCCCTTTTCTGCAGATTCAACAACAATGGTGGCTTCACTCAAACCGGCGATGATACGATTACGCTTTAAAAAGTTTTCCCTGTCCGGATTGCTGCTGCTCCAAAATTCTGTAAAGAACCCGCCATTGTCCTCCACTTTTGCGGCATACTTTTGGTGGGTTTTTGGATAGATCTGGTTAAGCCCGTGGGCCAAACAGCCAATTGTTTGCAATTCATTTTCCATGGCCGCTTTTTGGGCGGCTATATCTACTCCATAGGCAAAACCACTAACGATGACCGGATCTAGTGGGGCAATGGCCTCCATGAACTCATTACAAAATGCCTGACCATAACTTGTGATATTCCGCGTTCCAACAATACTGATGATCCTCTTCCCTTCCAAGTTCATGGTTCCCCTCTTAAACAATAAAATAGGGGCGTCTAGACAGTGCTTAAGGTTTTTGGGGTAATCATCATTTTCAAAATAAGAACAACTAATCTGCTTTTTTTTGATATACCCCAATTCGCGCTCCGCTGCTTTCTGGTGTTCCGTATCCCAAAGGGATCCCAATGTTATCGTACCAATACCCTCAATTTTAAGCAATACCGATTTACGTTCCTCAAATATAGCCTCGGCACTACCACAACGGGCTATCAATTTCTTGGCATTGATGTCACCAATGTTCGGGGCTTTCTGAAGCCTGAGCAACGCTAAAAGTTCTTTATCTGTCATTAAATATTTGGCCAAGTGTCGGTTACAAAATAGGCAAACATAATGTTAATAAAAAGTTGACAAGTAGGTTTTTCACCTCTTGATTTTTTTCAATATTTGTCCTTATGCATGTAGAATACTATATCGTTGATTTATTGTACCGGCACAATTGCATTGTAATGCCAGAACTGGGTGCCTTTTTGGCGAATACGCAAACCTCAGAACTGAGCCGTTCGTCAAATACGGTGTCCCCCCCGGTAAAGATCCTTTCGTTCAACGAGCAGTTGTCCAAAAATGATGGTCTGTTGGTGTCCCATATCGCCAAGGCAAAGAAATTGCCCTATGACGATATTTTGCAGGAAGTGATCGCTACTTCACATGCTTGGAAAAAAACATTGCAACAAGGCGAAAAATTACTGTTGGACGGCATAGGATCGCTTTGGATGAGCAATGAACATCGAATTTTGTTCTCTCCGGAGCATCGCAACAATTTTCTGCCCGACTCGTTCGGTCTTTCTCCCATCTCGGCCATCCCCATTAAGCGTGAGGTCATCAAACAAGAAGTTGAGGCCCTTGAAGAACGGATCCCCTTTATCATAACACCAGAAAAAAGGGAAGCCACTTCCTTTAGGGCTTGGTACAGATATGCTGCTGTTTTCCTGCTCATGGTCTCTATGGGGGCATCTGCCTACTTGGGTTACTCCAAATTTGACGACAATCAGGCGGCTTTGGTAGAAAATGATGTACAGGAAGAAGTTTCAAAAAGAATTCAAGAGGCTACTTTTTTTGATGGTGTCCCATTGGAATTGCCTCCGTTGAACATCAAGGTCAAGAAGAAAGAAACATACACGGGTCCCAAGCACTATATTATTGCGGGTGCGTTCCGCATCAAGCAAAATGCCGATCGAAAGGTTGCCCTACTCTCCGAACAGGGCTATCACGCCGAATATCTTGGTACCAATCGTTACGGACTGCATCAAGTAGCCTACGCTGGGTTCACAGATAAGCGTGAGGCCATAAATTTTCTAAGAAAAATTAAGCGTACCGTCTCTACGGACGCTTGGATGTTATCCCAAAAATAGGGCTCCAATCCTACCCAAAAGGTTTCTAAAGCAGAAATCAGTTCAATATCTTTGCTGAAAAATTTCTAGATGCAAGCCAAGACGCCGCATGAATCCCGGACCGTTATGACCGATATGGTCTTACCCAGTGAGACCAACCCCCTAAATAATCTTTTTGGCGGTGAATTGCTGGCCAGAATGGATCGGGCGGCCAGTATTGCTGCCCGTAGACACAGCCGAAGGATCACCGTTACCGCATCGGTGAACCATGTGGCCTTTAACCGTTCCGTACCCCTGGGCAGTGTTGTAACGGTCGAAGCCAAGATTTCCCGGGCCTTTAAAACCTCCATGGAGGTCTATATTGATGTTTGGATGGAAGACCGGATCAGTGGGGAAAAAGCAAAGGCCAACGAGGCCATTTACACCTTTGTTGCCGTAGACGATACGGGAAGCCCCACGGAAGTACCCCCCCTTACCCCTGAAACCGATCTGGAAAAGGAACGCTACGCCGGTGCCCTGCGCCGAAAACAGCTAAGCTTGGTTCTCGCCGGAAAATTAAATCCTTCCGATGCAACCGAACTAAAAGCCTTATTCGTGGATTAGAAGTTAAAATTATCGGGGTCTGGCCCAAAACGCTGTCCACGGTCCAAAGCATCCAAGAAGCTTACCTCTTCATCGGTCAACTCAAAATCAAAGATGTCCGCATTGGCGATAATCCGTTCGTGCTTGGATGATTTGGGTATGGTGACCACCCCTTTTTGCAAATCCCATCGCAACACTATCTGGGCAATGCTCTTGTCATATTTTTTGGCCAGCAATCCAAATTCCTCCAGTTGAAAAATTTTCCCTTGCATCATGGGGGACCATGCTTCGTACTGTATGGTATTTTTTTGGCAAAAGTCTACCAGACCCTGTTGTACCAGATAGGGGTGGAATTCCATTTGGTTGACTGTTGGCACCACTTTGGCATCGGATAATAGGTCTTCTAGGTGGTGCTGCATAAAGTTGCTCACCCCAATGGCCTTCACCCGACCTTCGTCATAGAGTTTTTCCAAGGCTTTCCATGTTTCCTTGTATTGGCCAGCTACGGGCCAGTGGATAAGGTAGAGGTCCAGATAATCCGTGTCCAATCGTTTTAAACTATCATCAAAGGCTTTTAAGGTGGTTTCATAGCCTTGGTCACTGTTCCACACTTTGCTCACCACAAAAACCTCATCCCTAGAAATTCCGCTTTGTTTGATTCCTTTGCCTACCCCTTCTTCGTTATGATAGATCGATGCTGTGTCTATATGCCTATAACCGGCCTCTAAGGCCCATTTTACGGCATTGATGACTTCTTGTCCGTCTTTGGAGAGGTAGACCCCCAAACCTAAATACGGCATCGCTATACCGTTATTAAGGGTAAACGTACCCTGTAGATCTGTTATTTTTTTCATCTTCCAACGTTGGGTGCAATCCAATCTTCTGGATTGAGTTTGTTTGTATTTTGAAACAATAAGAATTTTAATTCCGTTCGCCCGTTTGTCGGGTTGGTAAACACTTCACCCAGTTCTGTCTTCGCATCAACCTTGTCCCCAACATGCACCCGGGTACTTGCCAAGTTATAATAGGCAGCAATATAGTTCCCGTGCCGTACCAATACCACCTTCCTGCCCATTTTATTGGTCTTCACCGTCATGACCTCGCCATCAAATATGGCCCTGGCCTTACTGCCCTTATCCGTAACAATCTTTATACCACTGTTTCGGTGTTTGATTCCCGGATATACCTTGTCTGCATATTCCCCAAACCCTTGACTTATGACGCCACGCTCCACCGGCCAATAGAGCCTCCCCTTGTTGGAAGAAAAGTTGCTTGCCAATTTCTTGGCTTCGGGGGTAAGTTCAAAACTATTTGTTTTTGTACTGCCCGATGCCTTGTTCCTGCTGGCTATCTCACTACGAATCAACCGATCAATTTCCCTGTCGATCTTGCGCGATTCCTCTTTACGTTCCTGGATCAATGCGGTATAACGGCTTTCATTTTTCCGAATGCTGTTCAACAATTCTTTCTGTGCCGTAATCTCTTTCGTCAAAAGGTTTTTCTGTTGCCTGTTCTCTTGTAAAAGCCGTTCCTTAACCTTGCGCTGCGCCACCAAATCTGTATTTAAAAGGGTGAGGTTGTTGGTTTTTTCAACAATCTGTTCCCCTTGTCTTTTTCTATAGCTGGCATACTGCTGTAGGTACTGCAATCTTTTATAGGCTTGCCAAAAACCATCCGAAGACAACAAAAACAATACCCTGTTCTGTTGGTTCTTGCTCTGATAGGACTTTTGGATCATTTGGGCATAATCCTGTTTAAGTGCTTCCAACTCACTTTTTAAGAGGCCTATCTTTCTAATGTTTGCATTGATCTGCCGGTTGAGCAAATTGGCCTGTTGGTTGGAAACCCGAATCAATTCCTGATTCATATTTATTCTTCGATCAAGGGTCTCTACCTGTTCCAGTGCATTGCCCTTTTCTGTCTTTTCCGCCTTTAAGAGACGGTTATATTCCAAGATCTGTTGTTGTATACGCTGTTTCTTGGCTTCCAGTGCCTGTTGTTCACTGCTCTGCCCAAACGTAAAAGCGGTAAGTAGGCAAAACAGTATGGGTACTCCTTTTTTTGGCAACATGTGGAACAACAACATCTGCTATAGTTCAATTCTTTTGAATCCTTTCGGCACCTTATAGGGAAATCCTGTGGTCCGGTCAAATTCCATATGGCGGTATTCCAATCCTATTTGGGAAGATTCTCCCTTGGCGACCGCATTGATTTCAATTTTGTCTGGAAGCACTTTACCCCCAATCTCCTGATAGGAATAATCCATGGTAAGGAAACGATTCTCCCATGGTTGTGAAATTTCTTGGGAGGCGATCCGATAATTTTTGGGCTCCAAACTGAACAGGATCTTAAAAAGCTTCTTGGCTGCTTTTGGTTTTAGGGTATACTTCCCGTCCTGTACATTTGCCACATACTTTTCTTCCCTTAAATCCAAGACCGCATCCCCAATGAGTAGGCTCTGAACTTTTTCAAAATTAAGTTCTGTCCCCAATAAATTGCTCAAATACTCAAAATCCCCCTCAAAATATTCATTGTCCAAACGGTTGTAAAATTCTACTTTTTCAGGCGTGATCCTTGCTTTAACCACTCCCAAGGTGGCACTCATCCAGATAACTTCATCCTTTTTCATGCGCAAACTTACACTAAAGCCCTGATTGGCCTCCCCATTCTCGTAATCAATCTTTACCTTGCCAACCAATGTATTGAAATGCAATGAATTATCATAGTGTGCTTCAACTATTTTTTTAACACTAAGTGAGGGGTCTGCATCACCCCCAACTACTGTTTTTGTGCTTTTACAGGACTGCATAAGCACTAAAAAAAATAGTATTGTACCGAATGGTTTTATATTTGTTTTTCCCAAAAACATCTTATAGACCCGATTTTAACTTACTAAGGTACTCATTTGCCTTTGAAACATTGCCAAGGGCGGTATATGCATTGGCAAGCTCCTTATACATCATTTGTGAGAGTTCGTTTTCCTCAAAAAGATACTCCAGCCCTGTATGCAAAACTCCCAAAGCCTGATTTTCCTTGTTGTTTTTATTCAATGCCAATCCGTAGGCGTAATAGAAATAGGGTTGCAAGGGATATTCCTCCACAGCTTCCCTAGCTTTTATCTCTAATTGTTCAAATGCTCCCTTTTCAACCAACGATTCCAATGCCCGCTTGAGCGCATCGGTTGGATTGTGAAGCTGTTTTACCTGAATTGGTTCCTTTCCCTCACGCTCTCTAATGACGGCCTTTGGACTGGTTGCTGTTAGTGCCTCGTCAATTTTTAACTGTAATTCATTTCTGAAATCACCGTCATGAATATTCTTTAAAAGAGTCAAGGCCTCATTATACTTTTTGTTTTTAACATATATGGCGGCCAAATTCTGTTTTAAAGCTTGGTTCTCCAATGGAATCGTTCCCCTGACCATGTCCAATGATTGGGATTGCTTGTTCAAAATCTGAACCATGGTGTCCAAGTACCAATAATTTTCCGGGTCACTAATCAGGGCTGCTGTGGCGTATTGCTGCGCAGGGATAAATTGCTTGTCCAAAAAATAGGCCTTGGCCAGTTCATGATCCAAGGTCGAATTTTGTTCATTCAACAATTTACAGTCCAAAAAAAGGTTGATGGCGCGATCATAGTTCTCTATGCCCTTTTGTTTAAGGGCTTCGAAGAACTTCTCCTGAAACTCATCGGTATATTCTTCCGAGAAAACCGCTGCGCTCTCCTCTTCCGGCACTATTTTCAGTTCTTCTTGGGCAATACTATGGGGTGATGTTACAACGAACAGCAGCAGTAAGATCCAATAAAAAACGGTTTTGTTCATAATCCCCAAAAAATTGCCCTCCCCTAGAGGAAAGGGACCTATTCCAAAACTGAGTAATCCCCAATACTGATGGTCTCAAAATTACCATCGTATTTTACATGGTTGCCGATCATGGCATTATCCAAATTAGCATTTTTAATAACGCTATTCCCTTGGATTAAGCTATTTTTAACGGTGGCGTTTTCGATTACGGTAGCGTTCCCTATGGAAACGAATGGACCAACCGTACAATTTTTAAGCACTACATTCTCCCCAATAAAACAGGGTTCCACAATATTGGCGTTTTCTTGTTGGACGGAATCGGCAATCAAGGGCTCACCATCCTTCTCCAAAAAGCCCAACATACGCTGGTTGGTCTCCACAGTCACATTCTTGTTGCCACAATCCATCCATTCATCCACCTTTCCTGTAACAAAAACCTTGCCATTGGCCATCATTCGTTTGATGCCATCATTGATCTGATATTCCCCTCCATGAATGATGTTGTTATCCAAGACGAATTGCAACTCGTTTCGTAACACGCCAACATCCTTAAAGTAATAAATACCGATGACCGCTTGGTCACTGACAAATTTCTTGGGCTTTTCCACCAGTTCCACAATATGGTTCTTTTCATTCAAATTCACCACCCCGTAGGCTTCTGGATTATCGACCCGTTTTGTCCAGATGACACTGTCCGCCGCTTTATCCAGATCAAAGTCTGCCCGTATGAGGGTATCGGCATAGGCAATGACTGCAGGGCCGCTTAAGGAGGGTTCGGCGCACATGATGGCATGGCCGGTACCCTTGGGCTGTAACTGGCGGTATATGCTTGCCTTGGCCCCAAGGCCTTTGGCCAATTCTTCCAGACTTTCCACCACATCGCTGCCAAAAAAGGCAGGGTCGCCCAGAATAAAGGCAATTTCTTCAATGGGTTCGCCCAAGACCTTGGCAATGTCGGTCACCAAACGGTGCACGATGGGTTTGCCCGCAACGGGAATCAAAGGTTTGGGAACGGTTAGCGTATGTGGCCGCAATCTGGAACCACGACCCGCCATGGGAACGATTATTTTCATAAGCCTATCCTAAATCCTTTCCAAAGGAAAGGACTTTCTTTTTATAGTTATTGTTTTTATTTTTTAATGCCTTTTATTGAGATTCCTGCCTTCGCAGAAAATCTAACGAACACCTGTACTTCCAAATCCCCCTGCGCCACGAGATGTTTCCGAGAGTTCTTCAACTTGAATCCATTCGGCCCTTTCATGTTTGGCTATAACCAATTGGGCCACGCGTTCGCCGTCCTCGATTACAAATTCCTCATTGGAAAGGTTGACCAGAATCACTCCTATTTCTCCCCTATAATCGGCATCAATGGTGCCGGGGGCATTCAGGACGGTTATTCCCTTTTTTGCGGCCAATCCGCTTCGTGGGCGTACCTGTGCCTCAAAACCTATGGGCAGTTCCATAAAAAGCCCTGTTGTAACAATGGCCCTTTCCAATGGTTTTAACGTTATGGCTTCAGAAATATTGGCCCGTAAATCCATGCCTGCCGATGCTTCAGTTTCATAATTGGGCAGAACATGTTTTGATCTGTTGATGATGTTAATCTTCACGCTTTAGAAATATGGTTCGTAATTTATCGCCTTCCAGTCTATAAATCAACCCCAAAAATACTAAAAGCAGTACGCTGCCCGCTATTAAGTTTCGGTTAAAAACATAAAAGGAAAGCAGGGAGAAGAAGACGGAGGTTCCGCCATAGAACATAATCTTACGAAGGTTATAGGGGATGGAGTAATACTTTCTGCCCAAATAATAAGAAAGGATCATCATGCTGCCATAGGCGGCCAAGGTGGCCCAAGCCGAAGCCATATACCCAATCTTTGGAATAAACATGATGTTGATCACCAAGGTCAATACCGCCCCGACCGATGAAATATAAGCCCCGTATTTGGTCCTATCGGTAATTTTATACCAAACGGAAAGGTTGTGGTAGATGCCGAGGCAAAAACTGGCCAAAAGTATGAGGGGCACCACCTGCAGGGCATCCCAATAGGCTTCATCCCTTACCAATGCTTTTTTTAAGGGATCGGCAAAGGCACATACGCCCAATAAAATTGCTCCTCCCAACATCACAAAATATGAGGTAATCTGGGCATAGGTCCTTTTTGGGTCTTCCGTATTCGCATGGCTAAAGAAAAAGGGCTCCACCCCAAGCCGAAAGGCAGTACCAAACAAGGTCATAAAAGCGGCAAGCTTATAACAGGCAGAATATTTTCCAATTTCTGCCTTGGCTATGGTGTCTGGTAAGAGCTTGGACAACAAAACGCGATCAAAAACCTCGTTAATGGTAAAGGCAATACCGGCCACCATAATGGGCAGGGCATAGTTGAACATCCGTTTCCACAGCAGTTTGTCAAAACGATATTTTGTGTCAAAATACAAGCCGCTTACCCAAATCAAGGCTATGGCACTGGCGATCAAATTGGCCAAGAACACATATTCCACCTGAAAATCTTCCTTGTACAGGGCTGCCCAGTAGGAGCCCGGTTCGGCTTTGGCCCATTTGGGCAATAAGGAAAGGAAAAAAATGTTCAGCAAAAAATTGATGGTCACGCTCACCACTTTGATCAACGAATAACGAATGGGTCTTTCCTTGGCCCTTAACCAAGCAAAGGGCACAACCGTTAGCGTGTCTATGACCAAAATTAAAATGATGTACAGCGCAATGGTCTCCTTTACCTCCAACACTGAGGCAAAGGGAACCCTAAAAACGAAGGCCACCAACAGAAACGACAACGAAGAGACCAAAACGGAGATCAATACCGTGGAGACCACCAATTCCTTGTCATCCTCCTTATTGAAAAAACGAAAGAAGGCCGTTTCCATACCATATGCGAGAATTACATTAAAAATGGCAAACCAAGCAAAGATCAAGGAAACATCCCCATACACATTGGGCAACATGGCATCGGTGTGTACGGCCACCAAGATGAATGAAATCATGCGGGGCATAACCGTTGCCAGGCCATAAATGAACGTCTGTTGAAATAGTTTTTTAAGTGGATTCAAAGAAAACCAAAGGTTTTAAACGAAACCCCGAAGTCTACCTTCGGGGTCTTATTTTTATAAAAGTACGTATTCTTTGCTATCGATAGTTTTTTTGTTTGGTCTGCTTGATGTTTGACACCTTAAAATACCTGACGGTATCCCCATCCAAAAAGCTGATGACGCATTCATCATCCTTAAGCTCGAACGGAAACTTTTCCTTGATCATTGGCGGTTGGTTGCCCACTTCCTTCATGGGGTCTGCATGCATGACCCTATCCCTTTTTTCTCCGCTATTCTTGCGAAAATTGGCCTTGGCCAGCCAACCATCAGTGGTTTTCTCCATTTTTATATCTGCAACTTTCCCACGAAAATAAGCCTGTTGCAGTTTTGGTGTAGCCATAGCGTCCTTTACTAGGGGCAGTTGCAATATGGTTCCCCTGCCCGATTCTGCTCGTCCGCCGACCCAATCATAGCATGTGGGTTTGCCCAATTCAAATGGTACATCATCCACAAGTTTTTTCTGGGGTACACAAGCCGAAAATGAAAAGAGCATCATAACCAAAAATAATGGGATTGTTTTCATAACGAATATGCTTTGTTTAAAGATATAAAACCAAAATTGATGCCAAACAAAAAAAGCCCTTGAAAAGGGCTTTTAGAAAAGTTGTATGGTGTTCTTAATTGTTCAGTGCCTCTGCACCGCCAACAATCTCCAGAATCTCACCGGTAATCGCAGCTTGTCGCTCCTTGTTGTAGGTCAACGTGAGCTGATCCTTTAATTCTCCGGCATTATCCGTTGCCTTGTGCATGGCCGTCATCCTTGCGCCATGTTCACTGGCAAAAGAATCGCGAATGGCCTTGAACAATTGGGTCTTTAATGATTTTGGTATCAACTGTTCCACTATCTCTGCCTTGGAGGGCTCAAAAATATAATCTGCGGCACTGTTGGATTCCCCTTCGGTGGGAACAATGGGCAAAAATTGTTCGGTCATCACAATTTGGGTGGCAGCGTTTTTAAAGCGGTTGTACACCAAATCTATCCTATCGTAAGCACCATCGGTGAAATATTGCATCAGTTCCTCAGCTATGGCAGCAACATTTTCAAAGGTCAAGTCATCATAGACCCCGCTATGGTTGGCAATAATATTGAACTTTTTCTCTAGAATGTCATTGCCCTTTTTACCAATGGTCATAAAATCTACCTGCTTGCCGCCGTATTGTCCATGGTAGAGCGACACACTTTCTTTGATGATGTTGGAATTAAAGGCCCCGCAGAGTCCCCGGTTGGAGGTAATGGAGACCACCAACACCTTTTTAATCGCTCTGTTATCGGCGTATTGGCTGCCGGAATCACCGTCCAAACTGGCACTCAGGCTTTGCAACAATTCGGTCAACTTATTGGCATAGGGCCGCATGGCCGTAATGGCATCTTGGGCTTTTTTCAACTTGGCCGCAGATACCATTTTCATGGCACTGGTTATCTGCATGGTTGATTTGACCGACGCTATCCTATTTCGTATTTCCTTTAAGTTTGCCATTTTAGCCCCTCCTAGCCTCCCCAAAGGGGAGAGAATTAACTTATTTTGAATTTCCCATCAACTCCCCTGAGGGAGTTAGCGATGGTTTTTAACTTTTGTACTTATCAGACAAATCCTTGCAAACGGATGTCAAGGTATCGATTACCTCGTCGGTCAATTTACCGGACTTCAACGTATCCAACACATCCCTGTGCTTTGCGTTCAAGAATTCAAGATAATCCCTTTCAAATTCCTTCACCTTGTTTACAGGAACATCCCTCAACAAGTTTTTAGATCCTGCAAAGATGATGGCCACCTGATCTTCTACCGTAAAAGGATCGTTTTGCGATTGTTTCAGGATTTCCACATTCCGACGTCCTTTTTCAATAACGTTCATTGTAGCGGCATCCAAATCGGAACCAAACTTGGCAAAAGCTTCCAGTTCACGGAACTGGGCCTGGTCCAATTTTAACGTACCTGCCACTTTCTTCATAGACTTGATTTGGGCAGATCCCCCAACACGCGATACCGAAATACCTACGTTGATCGCTGGCCTAACCCCTTGGTTGAACAAATCTTGCTCCAAGAATATCTGTCCGTCTGTAATGGAAATTACGTTGGTTGGGATATAGGCAGAAACGTCTCCCGCTTGTGTTTCAATAATGGGAAGTGCCGTTAATGAACCTCCTCCTTTTACTTTATCCTTCAAAGCATCTGGAAGGTCGTTCATATTCTTGGCAACACTATCATCGTTGATCACCTTAGCGGCACGCTCCAACAATCTTGAGTGTAGGTAAAAAACGTCTCCAGGATATGCCTCACGTCCTGGTGGCCTTCTCAAAAGAAGGGATACCTCACGGTAAGCCACCGCCTGTTTTGACAAATCATCATAGATAATCAAGGCAGGACGACCCGTATCACGGAAATATTCCCCGATAGCTGCACCGGCAAAGGGAGCATATACCTGCATAGGAGCAGGGTCTGATGCGTTTGCGGCTACAATGGTCGTATAGGCCAAGGCTCCCTTATCTTCCAGGGTCTTGGCAATACCAGCAACCGTAGATGCCTTTTGGCCCACTGCAACATAAATACAGTATACGGGTTCACCGGCATCGTAAAATTCTTTTTGGTTCAAAATGGTGTCGATACAAACGGTGGTCTTCCCTGTTTGACGGTCACCAATAACCAACTCACGCTGACCCCTACCAATAGGAATCATCGCATCGATGGCCTTAACACCAGTCTGCAATGGCTCATTTACCGGTTGACGGTAAATAACCCCAGGTGCTTTGCGTTCCAATGGCATTTCGTAAGTCTCTCCAGCAATTGGCCCCTTACCATCTATGGGATTACCCAAGGTGTCTACCACACGGCCCACAATACCTTCACCCACATTGATGGAAGCAATCCTTTGGGTCCTTTTTACCGTGGCACCTTCCAAAATTTCTTTGGATGGTCCCAACAATACCACACCCACATTGTCTTCTTCCAAGTTAAGGACGATACCTTGCATACCCCCATCAAACTCCACCAACTCGCCGTATTGGGCATTTGACAGTCCGTATACACGGGCGATACCATCACCCACCTGTAACACGGTACCTACCTCATCCAAGGAAGCGGTCGCTTCAAAACCTGATAATTGCTGTTTTAATATTGCTGAAACCTCAGCAGCTTTTACTCCTGCCATTTTATAGACTATTTGTAAATTCTCTTTTTAACGTATTCAGTTTGTTTGCCACACTGGCATCGTATTGCATATCGCCCACCCTAAGGATGAAACCACCCACAATACTTTCATCAATCTTATTGTCTATGGAAACTTTGTTTCCGGTAAGCTTTTCCACTTGCGCCAAGATCTGCTTTTCCATGGCCGCGGTCAAGGGAACCGCTGTGGTTACCGTGGCGACATCCTCGCCCTTCATCTTTTCAAAAAGGATGATGTATTTGTAGGCCACTTCCTGGAGCATGGCAATACGCTTGTTGTCTGCCAAGGTATTGATCAAGCCCAAGGTAATCTCGGTACTGCCCTTGAAAATTTCCTGTAAAGCGTTTTTCTTGGTCGCTCCTTTGACCACCGGATTCGAAAGCAAGCGCTGCAGTTCTGTGTTCTCTGCAATGGTGGAGGCAATGCTCCTCATATCCTTATCAACCTTGTCCGCTGCTTTTTTCTCAACGGCATAGTCCAAGGTTGCCTTTGCGTATCGTATAGCTGCCCTACTCTCGTTCATCGTTGTTTAGTTCAGTTTGATGTCGCCCAACATATTCTCAACCAACTTCTGTTGTTTTGTCTTGTCGGACAGTTCTTCTTTGATGACTTTTTCTGCAATGTCGATGGAAAGATTGGCCACCTGCTCCTTAATATCGGCTACCGCAGCTTTCTTTTCACTTTCAATGGCTGCTTGGGCCTGCTTGATCATTTTATCGCCCTCTACCTGAGCTTGATCTTTAGCCTCTGAAATCATTTTCTCCTTGATTTCCCTAGCCTCCTTTAACATGGCCTCTCTCTCTGCCCGTGCTTCCTTTAAAAGTTTTTCGCTATCTGCAGTAACGTTCTGCATTTCCTTTTTGGCCTCTTCGGCTGCATCCAAAGCATTTTTAATCCCTTCCTCACGATCGTTTACAGCGCCCAAAATGGGTTTCCAAGCAAACTTCCACAACAACCACAGCAACAACAAGAACAAGAGCAATTGCCAAAAAAACAGTCCGAGTGAAAATTCTTCCAATAACTTTTCCATGTCTTTCTTTTATCTTTTTTAATTCTTAAACCAAACTAGGGCTGCAACCAACCGTTGCAGCCTTTTGTTTTTTAGATGGTCGATTACACTGCAAAAAGAGCAGCAAAACCAATACCTTCAATCAATGCAGCAGCAATCAACATTGCTGTCTGGATCTTACCGTAAGCTTCAGGCTGTCTAGCGATGGCTTCCATTGCAGAACCACCGATTCTACCAATACCCAAACCAACACCGATAACTACCAAACCTGCACCTACCATTACTGGAATTTCCATGTCTATCTAGTTTAAAAATTAATTTTCAATTTATCTTAATGTGCCGCTTCTGCCTCATGCTCGTGCTCGTGTTCTTCGGAGGCAAATCCAAAGTACAAGGCACTCAACATGGTAAATATATAGGCTTGTAGCAAGGCTACCAATACTTCTATCAACATAATGGCGAAGGCCAGGCCAAAGGACAGTGGACTTCCCAACCAGTTCTTGAAGATGAACATCAACCCGATCAAACTACCAATAACAATGTGACCTGCCTGCATGTTCGCATACAGACGAATCAATAACGAAAAGGGTTTGATGATCAATCCCAACAATTCTATGGGGACCAAAATGATGTACAACGGAATTTTGCCGTACCAGGGCAACGAGTTACCCAATGGATTGAACTGGTGCATCCAATAATCCTTTGTTCCCGTAAAATTGGTGATCAAGAACGTTAATATGGCCAAGGCCGTGGTAATGGCTATGTTTCCGGTAACGTTTACACCCAGCGGCGTCATGCCAAACATGTTCAAGAACCAAATAAAAAAGAAGATGGTCAACAAAAACGGCATGTATTTTTTGTACCGTTTTTCGCCAATGTTGGGGCGGGCGATATCGTCTCGGATATACAGTACAATGGGCTCAAAAAAACGTCCGGCCCCTGTTGGGATACCGTTGTTCTTTCCATAGGATTTTGCCAGACTACTGAACAGCCACAGCATCAACAAACCGGTCAACATGATCATGACCACGTTTTTGGTGATGGAAAAATCCAAGGGTTTAACATTGGTTGGGTGGTGCTCCCCATCGTAATTGATGGTGCCATGGGCATCGGTCTTGTAAATCTTGCCGTGGTAAAGCTTGTAGTGATTGCCTCCCACATGGGCCAAGGTTTCACCATGGTGGAATTTTGAAGAAGAGAAAACCTTTAATCCCCCATCCCAAAGAATCACCGGCAATGGAAACCCAACATACTTGTGCTCTCCATTTTCCTTCGTATAGGAAAACAGGCCAAAATCATGGGAATCTAAAAGGTGGTGCTTAATGTACTCTTTAATCTCAGTCTTAAGATCACCGCCGTGACCTTCATCTCCGTGCTTCTCTTCCTTGTTGGCAAAAGAAGCCTGACTTAAAATTAGTGCAGAAAATAGAAGAAAACTCTTCAAAAAAGTTTTGCGCATTTCGCTAAAAATAACGGTCTCAAAAATCGGTGCAAATGTAAGTGATTTATAAAGAAACAAAAAAGCTTTATATTTTTATTTTTTAATGTTTCCGATGATATAAATCAGTCTTTCTTCGGATTGAGCTGATTTAACATTTTGGCGCTATAGAACGTTTCCAAACACAAGGACACAAGATAGGGTACAAAGAACGAGGCAAATTCCAACTTGGAAACCTCACCATCTTCCTTGAAGATTGGGTAAAAAACCAAGAAAAAAACAACAAACTTCAATAGGCTGCCCCCCATGAACAGATAGCCAATGGCGTTTGACAGTTTGTTTCTAAAGTGGTGGAGCACATAAAAAATAAGGGCGGCCAATGTGCAATTGAGCACATAGCACAAGACAATCAGATTGTCCCATAGTTGCAACCCTGCCCTATAAAGCATCAAGAGATGTATTGAAAACACTATGGCCAACACGACCAACAAAAGGAGTATAAATCTACCTGGACTTACCATCAATATTCTATTTTCTTAAGTTGGCGCAAAACTACCCAAATAGAAATTGCCACACCCAAAAGCGTGGCAATTATGGTGAAAATTCGTTTTTCGGTCTCGTAGTGTTCATCCAACCATTTACCGCCTTTTACAAAGACATAAATGATGGCTCCCATTTCAAAAGCAATGCCCGAAAGCATGGCTGCATTTCTAATCCCTTTATTTTTAGGAGGCTTTTGCTGGCTCATTTTTGGCCGATTGCATTCTCGTGGTGGCCGCATTGGCGCTTGTGGGCGCTGCTTTGCCCATGGAGCAGGATGCATTGAAGGTTGCTCCGGGCTCAACGGCCAATTTGGCAACATTTACAGTGCCCTCAATCATGGCGGAAGCCTTTAACGTAAGTAACTGGGACACGTACAGCTCTCCTTTGAAGTTTCCTTCAACGTCGGCGTTTACGCATTCCACCTTTCCGTTGATTCTTCCATCTTTTCCAATGACCACCTTTCCAGAAGTTTTTACATTGCCCTCCAATTGGCCATCAATTCTAAAATCGGCCTCAGAGGTAATGTCACCTTTGATCTTGGTGTTCTTCTCTATTCGGTTGGGTTGCCCTCCAAATTCTTGCATAGGTCTTGGTTTTTTGTTGTCTGAAAACATTGGGTTTACAGTTTCGGGGTTAACATTCTTTCTTGGTACTCTTTAAAATTCTTGTGAACTTGGATAGTTTGGTAATTGGTTGATGAAATTACGAAATTATCATCTTTAATAAAGTAGTCTTTATTCTTTTTTATGAGTTCTGAAAAACCAAGGGCAAAATCCCTTCCCTTAAAACCGTGTACGACCACAAACTGGGTTTCCAAATCATAGATATCCTTGGAAACAATACTCTTGTACTTCAATTCCTCAATGACTTCCTGCAACCTCTTTTTTAACTTTTCCGCCTTTTCATTGTTGCTTCTTTGAAAGGTGAAGACCACTTTCCAGTTTTTGGTGCCCTCGGAAATGGAATCCAGTGAAAATTCCTTGTTTTCCAATTTGGGCAATTGATTGGCGACCATGTTTTCCGCCTTTTTGCCCTCTGGGTTGTTGGGGTAGGTGAGTGCCACGTAGTTCAACGCTTCCTTAAAGGACTCAAAACCTTGTAGCCTGCCTATGGCATTGGCTTTGAGCATTTCCAACTTGGGCACTATGGGATCCCCCACAAATTGATCTATATATTCTTGGGATTTAATGATTACCGCAAAATACGCTTGGTTTTTATAGGCTTTGTACAATTCGGAATACAAGGCGTCCGGCCCATCTTGATTGGCTTCCAATACGGCTTGCGGATTCATGAGGATCTCTGCATAACGGCTTCCCTGGTGGTTTGTCAAGATATCTTGGCGCATCTGCTCTGCCAGTACACTGTTGTCCGCTTCGTATATTTTGTAAAGGTTGTATTTGGACGGAAGCACCAATCGCTCTTCGGGGTCATTGTCCAGCACCCGTTGTAGCTTTTGGGCCGCCAAAAAGTTCTCCTTGAACTTTTCCTTGTAGATCAATCCCAATTGGTAATTGGCAAAATTCAATTCTTTGTTCAGACTATCAATTACCTTTTCATCCGTTGGTAGTTGCGCCAGATAATAGGCCACATCATATTTTTCCGATTCGGAAACCCTCCCCATGTTCTCTTGGGCATCTGCGACTTCCTCTTCCGTGGCCTCCAGGATTGTAATTCTACTTTTATCGCTCCATCGCCAATCATCTGCTAATTCCCTATTTCCCCACCGGGTTTTGAAATCGGTCTTTCCATACCCCAAGCTGGTAATGTTGTAAAAATAAAACTTGCCCTTGTTTTCCTTTCCTCCCTTACTTTCGCCAAAAGTGGCAAAACCGGCACTGGCCTTTGCCTCCTTTTCGGCTGCTTCTGCTGCCTCTTTGGCTTTTAAGTCCGCGATAAAGGCTTCAAAATACGCTTTCCGCTCCGCTTCCGGCATGTGGTATAGGGTGATGACACTATCGGCATGCAGTACAATGTCCTCATAAGCGATGACATCTTCCAAATTGGCCAATTTTTTGCTGATGGCCCGGTGCTTTCTGCTGTTCTCCTTTAGATTGGGCAGCACGCTATCGTAATAGTTTCCAGAGCGTTTATACTGGTTTTCGTCAAAATAGTAATTGGCCAGATTTTCGTAATTGCGGGCATTTAACTTTTTATCCTGTGAAGAGGCCCGCAAGGATTTGTTAAAATAGGCAACGCCCAAGCTGTCTTCCTCAACAGCCCTATAGAACAGGGCCTTTTGGTAATAGATCTTATCCAGAAATGGACGGTTCTCCCTGTCCTCCTCCAAATCGGTCAAGTATTCGTGTAGGAACTCTTCACTTTCTGGAGTTATTTCCTCATTGTTTATTTTCTGGAGGTGTGCATTGATGTGGTAGGTTCTTGGTATTTTTCGGTTCAAGGCAATGACCTTGTCAAAAGCATAGTTGGCACTGTCCTTAAAGCCCAGTTTATTGTATAACTGCCCGATGATGTAGAGGCACCTACCCTTTTCTTCGTTCTTTTTAGTGTAGCCCTGTGCCAGTTTCAGTTTTTGGATGGCCGTATCGGGGGCTTTTAAATTGATGTAGCACTGCGCCAAAACTGCATTGGCATCGGCATACTCTTGCTCTTTCAAATTTTCGTATTTAAAGAGACGCTTTAGGTTTTTTATGGCCAACTCCGGATTGTCCAACCGCATATTGGTCTTTTCGCGCCATATGGTGGCCTCGTTCAACTTATCGCTTTCAATGTATTTTTTTAAGACATAGTTGAAGGCTTCAAGGGCCGGAATGTAACGTTGGTCAAAATAACGGGACTTGCCCAGCAAAAGAAAGGCGCCATCGGTCTGGGGGTTCCGCTCCACATCCTTAATGTCCATACTGTGCTTTTGTATGGCCTTGGTGGCTTTTTCCTCTGCCCGTTCAAAATTGGGGTTGTTGTCCTCGGAATCTAGTTTGATCACATCCGTGACCTTTAACCGCTCAACCGGAAGCAACTCCCAATAATCATCAAAGTAAGCGGCGTTAAGTTCGTTCCTTCCCTGTTCAAAGGCCAAGTTACCATTGTACAGCACATTGTACTTGGTGTTGAGGGCGTGCCAATTTCTGTTTACAAAGGCGTCTTTCTTTGTGGAGCATCCTCCAAGAATGAGTAAGACGGCAAAGACAAAAAATAAAAATCGAATTGCTAGCTTCAAGGTGTTCAATCTTTCCTACCCTAGCATAACTGAAAAAAGGGGGGATTATTATAAGAAGTGTCGATGAAATGCTCCTCACCCCAAGCTGAGGAGTTGCATTTAGCCAGCAAAGAAAGTCTCCAACTCCCTTAAGGTCTCTGTAGAGGTCTGAATGTCCTTTACGATCTCGCCCTTGTTCAAGACCACAATACGTTCACAGACCTCTGTCACATGCATAAGATCATGGCTGGAAATCAATACCGTCACCCCTTCTTTTGCCGCCAGATCCTTGATGATGGCCTTTAAGCGGATTTGGGTAGTGGGATCAAGATTCGCAAAGGGCTCATCCAAAACCACCACTTCCGGATTACCGATAAAACTGGCCACGATCCCCACTTTTTTCTGGTTTCCCTTGGAAAGGTCGCGCAGGTATTTTTTTTGGCCCAAAATTTCTCCGTGAAAAAAATCCGTGAAGGTGGATAGCAACGCATTCACATCGGCTTTGTTCCTGGCCCGAAGCTCCCCAATAAAATAGAAATACTCTTCCGGGGTGAGGTAGCCTATTAAAAACGATTCATCTATAAAGGCCGAGGTAAACGGTTTCCATGCCTCACTTTGGTCCACCCGGATCTCATTGTTGACAATATGTCCTGTGCTGGGCTGGATCAGGTCCAACAACAAACTGAACAAGGTAGTCTTGCCCGCCCCATTGTTGCCCACCAAGCCAAAGCTTTGGCCCTTGGGTATCTGCAAAGATTCTATGTTGAGTACGGTCTGTTGTCCGTATTTTTTTGTTAAGCTGTTTGCTGTAATCATATAAACTTCTTGTTTAGCTGTAAACGGCCCGTCTTTTTATAAAGGTTATCCCTTCTGCTTATAGGCTGCCAACGTTTTATATTTTTCCTTTTTGTAAATTCTTTCGATCATTTCAAAAACCCGGTTCTTGAACACGAACCCCGCTACACCAAACATTCCTACAAAAATGTAGCCTGCAAGCGGACTCAACGCAAAATGGCCTATGGCATAAACCAACATGGGCAGAAACAATTTAGGCAGGGTCAACAACAAGGTTTTGGCGTTAAACGCCTGCTTGTCCCCAAATGCTTTTTTGTTGGAGGTTAAATCGATGGGAGTTTTTACATAGGCCCCGCCCCACAACACCAAATAGGCATTGATGCCCACATTGTAGAGTGCACCGACCAAAATGGCCGCATAGGCTTCCCACCCAAAATAGATGTAGAAGGTGGCCAAAATGGTGGAGGCCACTGTTGCAATGATGACCAAATACCATTTGGAGTTCAGGTATTCACGGTACTGGATGTTCTGGCTCATCATGAGCGGATAGTAGCTACTGTCCCAACTAGGCACGTATTGCCCAAAACTGAACAAAAATCCCCCGGTAACAAATATTCCTGCGAAAATCTTCCAAAAAGGATTGTCGTACACCTCAACGGCCCCCGTAAAAAAGAACAAACCATAAAAAATAAAGAAGAAGCCCATGATCACCGCCGTACGGGAACGCTTATTGCGTTTGATCAGTTTAATATCGTTCTTGAGAAAGGTGCCCAAATTTCCAAAACGGTTCAGCCAATCCAGATTTTCGGTCTTGGCCACTGATTTTTTTGTGGCCAAACCAGCATCCAAATACATATGCTTTTTAAAATAACTGAACGACCAAAAATACAATGCGATCAAAACAACCCAAGGAATAACGGCAGACCATGGTATATCATAGAAGAAATCGAAGATGGGTTGGGTAAACACCGTTATGTCGAACCATGCATTGTATTGTAAAACAGCTGCCACTATAAAAATGCCTGCAAAAACGTAAAACACA